>JAYOSV010000019.1:0-66860 GCA_038139415.1 Verrucomicrobiales bacterium
CGAGTATTGCTGCGGAGGGTTTTTTGTCCTCCAGTGCGCATTGGATAGCCCAGCCGCGCAGGGTTTCGTCCTTGTCATTCAGCATCTGTATTTTCGTATCCGAATCCAGTCCGAACATTGCGTGCAAGGTGAGCATGGCGCGTAGGCGATGGACCGGATCGATTTTGGAATCCTTGAACACTTTGGCGAGCAAGCCAGGCGTTTCTGCTTCGGTAGCGGATACGCCTTCATTCGGGTCCTGATTCCTCGCGGCCTGAGCACGCTCTTGCAGGATGCGGCGGGCATGGTCTACGTACCAGTCGTTTTCATGGCTCAGTAGTTCCACCAGTTTGGAGTCGTTGTGCTTGTAGAGGTTCAGATTCTTCACCGGTTTGCAGTTGTCGTGAGTGATACGGTAAATGCGGCCGGTGCCTTCCTGATGCACGATGCGCCCACAAATATCAGCGTCATTCCAGTCAATGACCCATACTCCACCCTCGGGGCCGGTATCCATATTGAAACCAAGGAAATGCTTATCATTAGCTACTATAAAGTCTCCACCATGTGTGCCCCGGAAGCCGGAGCCTTTTCGTTCAAGTTTATCCATATAGAGCAGATGGTGGTGAATATTTCCCATGTACGCCTGACCATGATATTTCTCAGGAAATGCGCCGCCGGTATAAATCTGGCAACCTCCGTGGGCAAACCCACCTTTTCTTTGGCCTGTGTTCTTCACGTTCACCGTACCATCCATCCAGAAATAAGCTTTTCCACCTTCGTGCGGTCGCCCCGCATAATTTTGGTGTACGTGCTCGGCAATGGTCTTGATGTCATTATAAACATGGGAATTAAAATGCTTTCCAGCCTGTCTATGAAAGCGCCCGCCCTGCACAATGTGCCAAAGGTGTGGAATTACGCAGGCGGTAATGAAAGCTTGTCCTCGATCATCAAAGTCTATCCCCCATGGGTTACTAGTACCCCAGCCAAACACTTCGAAATTTTCCTTGGTGGGATGGTAGCGCCACACGCCAGCGTTGATGCGTTGACGTTCGCTATCAGGTGCTCCGGGTTTGCCGACATTGCTGTGGGTGAACACGCCGTGGCAGCCGTAGAGCCAGCCGTCCGGGCCCCAGGTGAAGCTGTTTAAGGTCTCGTGGCGATCCTGCCGACCCCAGCCATCGAGCACCACCTCCGGTTTGCCGTCTGGCACATCGTCGCCGTCTCGGTCCGGAATGAATAACAGGTTAGGCGGCGAGCCGACCCAAACGCCACCGAAGCCCACTTGTAGGCCGGTGGGGAAAAACAGGTTTTCGGCAAAGACTTTCTTCTTGTCGAAATGACCGTCGCCATCGGTGTCCTCCAAGATAATGATGCGGCCTTTGGGGCCTTCTTTGAAGGTGTCGCTGCGGCGGGTTTCATAATTTAGGTTTTCGCACACCCACACGCGACCGCGGGAATCAAAGCAAAATGCGAAAGGCTGCACCACGTGTGGCTCGGCTGCGAACTGCGTGACCTTGAATCCGTCGGGCAGCGTCATGCGCGCGGTAGCCTGTTCCGGGGTGTATGCGGGCGGTTTGGAAGAGGATTTTTGAGCCACGGCCGGCAGGGCAATGGCCCACGAGAGGGCAATCCATGAGAGGGCTTTCATGCGCGGGCAATTGTCCACGAACCTACCCCCGCCGCAAGGCGAATTGTCGTGTAATTGGTTTGGAAAGTGCCGGAGCCGGTTTTACCCTCGGGCATGGCCGATGAGGATCGCATAGTGAAAATCGAGTCCGCTGTGGCGCACTTGGAGCAGCTCACCGAGACGCTAAATGAGACCGTGATTGAGCAGGATAAAACTCTGCGCCGGCTAAACCAGCAGCTCGAGCAACTAACCGAGCGCATGGCCAAAGATAATGCGGACTCCATCAAAAGCAACAACACCAAGCCCCCGCATTACCAGTAAACAGATTTTCTTTTCCGCTTGATTCTGGTAGCGTCCCCGTCCGTGAAACAATTCACTGCCATTGCCGTCATTTGGCTGGTGACCGTTCTATCGGTTCTGGCCGATACCGTGGTCACCCAGGACGGGCAGCGCCATGAAGGCGCCCTGACTCTGCAGGCGGATGGGATCCAAATCGGCATGACCCTCGTGCCGCTCAAGGACCTGCGCGAAGCCACACGTGAACTCAAGGAAATAGCCGCGCCACAGGATGAACTCACCCGACTCACCGCCGACCTGATGGCGGTGAGCCAGCCGGGTGCTCTGAGCTGGAACGGCACGCTTGTTGCCGGTCGCGTGACCACCATCGATGACACCAAGGTGAGTCTGGAAAACCAGCCGCCCCAATTATTCCTCAGCACCGGCAACACCGCTGCGGTGTTTTTCACCGCCATGTCCTACCACCAACTCGATGCCCTGCGATCCCGTAACGCGGGCGTGTTGTTGAAGGGGGGCGATTTTTTTGAAGGCCGCCTGTTGGGCCTGAAGGATGGCCGGGTGGAACTCGAATCGATTTTGTTCGGTCGCAAATCATTCGCCGTGGGGACCGAAGCCGAAGCGCTTTGGATTCGCCCGCCCAAGGTGGACCCGGCCGCCTACACCGTGCACACGCGAAACGGCTCGGTGATCCTGGCGGAATCTGTTGCGCTGACACCCGACGGCGTAGAGATCAATCAACCGCCGCTGCGCCGGCATCGCACTCCGTTGGCGGATCTGGTTCAGCTCCGGCGCGGCAATGCGGCCGATGTTGTGACGCTGGCGTGGAACCGGATTGATCAGGCCAAACCGGAGGAGAAAACCGTGCTGCTGGCCAGCGTGGCCAATGTCGGCCGCATGCTCGAGCTGCGGGCACAAGTGGCCCGTCAAGAACCCGCCCTGAAACTGGCCCAGACCAAGATGGAGTTGGTGGATAAAAAACGCGGGGACATTCGGGCCGCCAACGACGCTGCCCGGCGCGAGTCCGATCAGTTGGCAAGGGTGTGGTCCCAGCGCAATGGCGATTATCAGCGCGTTAAATCAGTCGCCGGCACGAAAGCCAATCAACTGCGCCAAAAACAGGCCGCCGTTCGTCGTGTGCGGGCGGAGATTGATCGTTGGAGACGGCAGGTGAAACAGGAGACCACACGACTGGAGGACGCGGCGAAAGCTCTGGCCGCTGCCGCCGATAACCAACGTAACGCCGCCAAGGGTCGGCACGATGCCGCTCGCCGGAAGGTGGATCAATCTAAGCGGCAGTTGCAGTGCTCCGAACAACGGCTGGCGGAAGAGCAGAAGAAGGTGGAGGCATTTCAAAAAACAATTCAACCGGCTAAGGATCAGGAACTGGCCGCCAAAGAGATGGTGGATCAGGCCTATCGCGCCAAGGAAGCGGCCCAGGATAAACAACGCAAGGGTCTGGATGCGTGGCGCGTTGCCAATAAGAAATATTTCGAACAGCTTACCGTCCGCAATCGGTTGCAGGCGGAATATAATAAGGCGGTGCAGGAGCTGGAGCAGATTCAGCCGGCAGTGCCGGAGCCGCCGCGCTAGGCGCATCCGGCACGCCATCGCGGGAGCCGGAATCAAACACTACCGTGCCCATCTTTAGCAGTCGGCGCGGGTGAATCACATGCCAAGGACCCAGTCTATCGGCCGGGCGATCCCAGCACCACGCGGCCAGTTCACTGCAGTACCAGCGATTGGAACCAGGCAGGCCAAGGATGCCTCCGAAATCGTATTTTTTGCCCAACTGCGATCTTGCTTTGGCCAGTGCGGCATCGCCGGCTTCTGGCGTCCAGCCTTTCGGCTGCACCAAGGCCACGCGATGGGACAGGGCGAGAAATTCGTCCAGTGGAGTCACGACGTTGCCGGGCCAAAGCGCCTCGATCACCACCCCGTTTTCATGATCAAGAATGGCGGAGTGCGGGAAGGCGGAGCCGGTGGCGGTGGCCACGATATCATCGCCCAGACGGTAGCCACGATTCACCAGCCACATTCCGTTTCCGCCCTTATCTTGGATGACCTGTTGCCACGACTGCACTTCCGCCTCACAGGCCGGCCCGGTGCGCCGCGCGAATCCATTCAGCCCGGCGCACCCTACAGAATGCAGCAGGATACTGAGAAGACCGAGAGTGATGAGCAGTCGGGGGTTCATGAGGCAGGCGGTGGAAAAAGGAAAGGGGCGAGTTGAGGCTCGCCCCTTCCGTTAGTTGGGGAATTTGATTATTTGTTTTCCACGATCCACACGTTGCGGAATTGGAGCGGGTTGCCGTGGCCTTGCAGCTTGATCGGGCCGGGCGTGCCCTCGGCTTCACCGCGTGATCCGCCGGTCTTGCCGTTGATCTCCAGGTCTTTATGGATCACCACGCCGTTATGCTTCAGTGTCATGCGGGCGTTTTTGATTTTCTTGCCGTCCTTCATCACGGCATTGGTGAACTCCACGTCGTAGGTTTGCCATTGGAGCGGCGGCAGGCACATGTTCACGATCGGATCGGCCTTGGTGTAGACGCCACCGCACTCGTTGTTTTTCCCTTCCAACCCAAACGAATCGAGGATCTGTACCTCGTAATGGTCCACCTGATAAAAGCCGCTGTTGCCCCGGCCCTGTCCGCGCGCGGCGGGCTTGAAGGGCAGCAGGAATTCAACGTGCATGGTGTAGTTTTGAAATTTGCGCGCGGTGCGGATGTCGCGCCCGTCGGTGTTCAGCAGCTTGGTCTGCTCGTCCAAACGGCCGCCCTGCCATTCGCCTTTTCCCGTGCCGTCGAACAGCACGATAGCGCCCTTGGGTGCCTTGGCCCCAAGGGAGGGGCTCTTACGTTCCAGACGTTCCAGTTCAAAGGTTTTCTTGCCGTAGGAACCGGTGAGCTTGCCGTTTTCAATCACGGCCTTGCCTTCCTTCTGGCCCTTAGGTGGGTATTGGCTGGTGGCACTGAATTCATTCGCACGGCCACCCAGGTAACGCCGCTTGCCGATCGCGGCGGCGAATACGGCTTTGTTGCCCTGGAGCTTGCCGGTCATCAACGACCGGTCATCCCCGCGATCCCAGCCGTCTCCCGGCAGGCCACCCGGGTACACTACGAGTTGAAACTCGCCGCCGCCCAGCGCGATCACCTGCGCGCCAATGTCGCAGCCGCATGAAAGGTCGCCAATATATTCACCCTGGATTTTAAAATCCGTGGGCAACGTTTTGTCTTTCGCGTTCGTCCACAGACCTGGGGCGGCAACGGTGTTCAGGCCCAGGGTGAGGCCAAAGAGAAGCAGTGTCTTTTTCATCATTTGCGTGGAGAAAAGTTTAGCGGCCTTGGGGCGTTTGACAAGCCGCGTTACCGTATCAACGCTTCAGCGTTCAACGCCCGGCCAATGACCAAACCAATGTCACGTGTGCCGCCGGTTACCAAAGCGGTTTGGTCGGTGAAACGCATCCGAATGCGCGGAAAACTACGCGAGGATTTCCTTCACCACGCGTCCGTGTACATCGGTCAGCCGGAAATCGCGCCCGTCGTAACGGTAGGTGAGTTTTTCGTGGTCGAGGCCGAGTTGGTGTAGGATGGTGGCGTGCAGGTCGTGCATGTGCACCTTGCCGTCCACGGCGTGGTGGCCGTATTCGTCGGTGCCACCGTAAGCAAGCCCCTTCTTGAAACCGCCGCCGGCAAGGCACACGGTGAAGCCATCGGGGTTATGGTCGCGGCCGGTACCCTTGTTCTGGGCGTACGGCGTTCGGCCGAATTCGCTTCCCCACCAGACGATGGTATCATCCAGCAACCCGCGCTGCTTGAGGTCGGTCAGCAACGCGCCGACCGGCTGGTCGGTGGCCTTAGCATGCTCCATGTGCTTAGGCATGTTGGAGTGCTGATCCCACGAGGGATTGTTGCCGTTGTCGGTGTAATTTACCTGAATGTAGCGCACCCCGGCTTCGCTCAGGCGCCGGGCCATCAGGCAGTAACGGCCAAAGTTATCGGTCGGCTGCTTGTTGATCCCGTACATCTCCAGCGTCTTGGAATCTTCATCAGCCAGATCGAGAATCTCCGGCGCGTTGTTTTGCATGCGCCACGCCAGCTCGAAGGAGCCGATCACCGCATCAAGTTCGTCATCGCCGGGGCGGCGTTTGGCTTGTTCGGCGTTGATGGCGCGCAACAGGTCAAACTGTCGGGCCTGCGCCTTGGGATCCGTGCTGGACGCCGTGATATTTTTGATCGTGGCATCCTTGGCCGGAATGCCGGCGCGGCCCAGTGGGGTGCCCTGATAGGCTGCGGGTAAAAAGGCGTTGCTGTAATTGCGCGGACCGCCATTGCCCATCGAGGGGCCGATGCTCACGAAGCCCGGCAGATTTTCATTCTCGGTGCCGAGTCCGTAATTGACCCACGCCCCCATGCTCGGGCGAATGAGATTGATCGTGCCCGAGTGCATGAATAGCGTGCTCGGGCCGTGCGCCACGCCCTCAGTGTGCATGCCCTTGAGCAGGCAGAGATCATCCACATGCTGGGCCATGTGCGGGAACAGCTCGCTCACAGGCTGGCCACATTGGCCGTAATTCTGGAAATCCCACAGTGGCTTCTTAACGCGGTGCTCTACGATCTTGCGCGTCTTGGCCAGCGTCCGGGCATCATCGAAGCGTACCATCTTGCCGTCGTCATCAAACAGCTTCTGCTTGTAGTCGAACGAATCCACATGGCTCACGCCGCCGGCCATGAAGAGAAAAATCACGCGCTTTGCCTTGGGCGCATGATGCACCAGCTTGGGGGCCAGCGGATTATCCGCCGCCGCCACCCGATGCGCCATCGCACGCGCGGCCATCGCCCCAAAGCCACACGCCATGGATTGCAGGGCGCTGCGGCGATTGACGGGATTGTGAAACAGATCGTTCATGGATGAATTGGACGTCATTTCGACGCAAATATTCTGACCTTTTTGAGAGGTGGGATCAAGCCTCGGCGTCCATTAAATCCGATGATATGGCCGGTTTGCGTGTAATCCACAATCCGCACAACCCGACGATTAAACAGCCAATGATCAAAATTGTGGAAGGTTTTGAAATAAAACTACGGTTCCGATAAAGAAAATCGATTTTTCGGGGTTGATCACTGGCGGCTAAAAACACACCCCTTCCCATACCGTTAGCCTGATGGATAAGGGTTGGTTTGCCGTTCACGGTCGCACGCCAGTCTGGATGAAATTGGTCGTTGAGTAAAAGGATGGCGGCGTAATCGGTAGGAGCGATTTTAAGTGAAATATGGGATGGCGAATCTTTCGTGAACACCGGCTCAGGTAAGTTCAAGGTTTGTGAGGGTTGTTCCGGCGAAGGGATATCTTCGGTTGCCAGGACAACACGCTGATGTGGATTGAAACCAGGGCTGAAAAGGATGGATGAGAGGCTGTCCGGAGAGGTTTCTGATTGCCAGTCAGCAAAAAGTTTTGCTCGGGGTAATGCTCCCGAGAATTCCATCAAACAAATATCGGATTGTTGTGTTTCTAAGCTAGGCTGGATTTCCAATTTGGAGTCTTCGAGAGAATTGGAAGCTGCCAAATTGTAGTGGGAATGGGAATGGAAACGACGTTCGATTGGGTCCAATTCCTTGTTCAGTAAATTTTGGTACACGGGGAGTCCATTGAATCGGAAATAAGATTGCACTTCGTTTGAAAAAAATGAAGAGCCCGAATGGCTTAGCAGATAGCGAGTGCTGGTTAATTCCCAATACCTGAGAAGCTGGCGCAATGATTCCTGATAAGAACGGTTGCGGTCTTTAGGTTCAAGTAGGTCGGAAGAGACGCCGCGGTGAATTTCTTGGTCGGCAAACGCGGCAAAATTTAATGCTGAAAATCTATTGGCGACTTGTTTGGAGAGGGTCGATCTAAGCAGTATTTGTTCGCGAGCTTTTGTGGATTGGATGATGAAATCTATTAAAGGACCGTTGCCCGCAGATTTGATGAATGCTTGGCCGCCGGGCAATTTCTGGATTTCCAACAGCGCATTTTCTCGAGATTGATCATCTTGTGTACTCAGAATAATTGCAGCCCTGTCCTTGAAGGCCTTAATGAATGTGGGCTCATTATAGAAATCTAGCGCCTTGATGAAATCGTTGGCTATTTGAATGGCAGCGGCGTCCCAACTTGTATCAATTGCATTCTCTCGATTCCTTTTGAACGACAAACTGAGCAATAATTCATCCACAGGATGCTCGATGGGTTTTTGTTCTGTGCCCGGAGAAGGTAGGTGGAAATCATTGAGTATCCCCAGCCTGCCCAAGTGAACTTGGCCATTCAGTTGAGTGGCGATGTGTTTTTCTGAAGTGGATTCGTCAATGGAGCTGAAGCTTACAAACGGGGCTCCGGCAAAAAGTAAATCGCCGCAAAGAATGATTCCAATCAGGCTAAGTGCCCATTTTCTTGTTGGTGGAGACCATTGCCGGAAGCTCAAGGCAACGAGAGTTGTAACTGAAAGAAATAGGGAAACGACAGCAACGCCCAGTCGCCAGTGTTTTTCGGCAAAGCGGTCTGCTTCGAGTTCCTGATGAACCTCATGGGCCTGTTCCATCGAACCGTATCCAACGAACCCAAGTGCGGCGAGCCCAAGTAACCCGAGAAAACCCATTCGCCAAGTGGAGTTAAATCCCCCGCCACCAAAACTTCGGGACTGTGCATGTTCATCGCTGTCTATCCAATTGGAGAATGATTTGATTCCGAGCGCACATAGCAGGACAAAAGAAACCGAAGTGATGACGATAAATTGAGATATCCATAAAGTTCCGGCGAGGCTGAGGATTGTGGTGGTTGACAGAAATTTGACCAAATATTTTTCCCGTGAGCTTATCGTATTATTATTTCTGAACGCATGAACCAATGCCCATAATGATAGCAGCAGTGTCATCATACCTATGTGAGCACTACCGCTGCTAAGCGTGCCGTGGTGAGCTGTCCCTCCCAAAGAATCCTGTCGGTATCCATTAAACCCCCCGATGGGGATGGTAGCCCAATCGGTTGGCTGTAATGCGAAGGCCTTAGGAGGGTTATATTGTGAATTATCTATTTCGGAAGCAAACGTGATTATTCCGGCAAGGCACGCAATGGCCGCAGTCTTGAATAGTAACTGTTTGTCGAGGCCTTGTTTTTCATGGTGTGTGTGTGCAATCAGAATACCCAGGATGAGGGTTGTGACTACGATTGGAATACCAACAGTTACCCCGGTTTCAATGATGCCGATGCCTAACACTAGGCCGGTCAAAACGATTTTGGGCCACCCCATTTTCGCACCAAGGAACAATCCAAAAGTGATGAATGCAACGCCCCCCAAAACGGCAATGCCGATGGAATGCTCCATGACAGTTGTAAAAAAAACTCCGCTGAATGTGGCGGCAATTGTTGCGATGCCGCATTGCCATGTATTTCCGTTTAGTTGGCGGATGCAATACCAGGCAGATGCCCCTAGGAACAACAGGGAAACCAGAGGGAGATAGTTTGCGAAATTAGCAGCTGGATCTCCTGTTACTTTGGCTAACTCAGCAAAGGCACCGGTGATTCCTGGAGGAAGTTGGGCTTCGGGTTGGCCTAGACCCAAGTGGGCGTTCCATCCATTATTTTCAAAATGATAGTCCCAATCGGTGAGAGTTCGGTTATGTGTCTGTAGAAAAGCGCTTCCGGTGAAGATCGGCCAAATCAAAATAGAAATTAAAACAAAAAGAACAGCGATGACAGCGAAGAAGGAAGCCCTGCCATTACGTGTGCTTGATGATGAATCCATGACGGTTTGAGGTAGCAGAATTGGGGCTACGGATAAAGCGAATTGTCTTTTTGGATGGGTGCGTTAGGTTTTGTGCATGAGGATTGATGGTTTTGTGATTTTGCATTTACGCTTATTGGGCGTGATCGGCTGCATGGTGTGGTGGCATGCCAGCGCAGTGGCGGAGGTGAAGGTATCGCCGCTTGTAGTTCCTAAGCAGGGTAAAACCGGTTACCAACTATTAAGCGTAAAAGAGACTGGACTCTATCCCAAAGGGAAATATGTGGGGATCAAAAATGAGTTTGTTCGTGATACCGGTAACTCGGGTTTGGCGGCGGGGGATATCAATGGGGACGGTTTGGTGGATCTGTTTGTCTGCGGCATGGAAAAAGCAAACGCGTTGTACTTAAATCGAGGAAATTGGAAGTTTGAAGATATTACAGAAAACGCTGGTGTGGCTTGTCGTGGATGGCGGTTGAGCGGGGCACTTTTTAGTGATACGGATGCAGATGGGGATCTGGATTTGATCCTTACTTCGTTGCGTGACGGCCGGGATTTTCTCTTCATCAATGATGGCCATGGAAAATTCTCCGAAAATTTGGAGACCCAATGGGTGTTTAGCCCTCGTGGGGGAAGTGTGGGGGCGGCAACGGCGGATGTGGATGGGGATGGGGATATCGATATTTACATGTCACGCTTTCTTAAAATGTTTCCCAAGGCCGAAGTTGGGCCAGAGGCATTGAGGCGAATTGAGGCGGCTGGAGCTCAGGCTCGTCGTGAAGGGAAGCCGATGCCAAAAGATTGGCTGAAATATTATTCGTGGCGTAAAAAATTTATCACAGCCGAGCGGGAAGGATTGCAAATGGAACAGCACCATTTGCCGGATGTACTGTATTTGAACGATGGGAATGGGGAATTCCGTCCGGTGACTGATCAGGAAAATCGATTTCGGGATTTCATGGGGCGTCCCATTCCAATGCCGCGAGACCCGAGTCATGAGGCGGCATTCAGGGATGTGGATGGAGATGGGGACCCAGATTTATATGTGTGTTCGGATTTCAATTGGGAGGACCGGTTTTATTTGAACGATGGGCAGGGGCGGTTTACGGAAGTCCCGCCATTGTCTCTGCGTCGAACGAGCCAATTTTCCATGGGGTTGGATTTTTCTGACATCAATCGGGATGGTCATTTGGATTTTCTTACGGTTGATATGCTGAGCCGGTCTCATAAGCGGCGAAAAACCCAGATGGGAATGATGCAGGTTACGGAAACGGTAATCGGCTTGTATCGGGATCGCCCTCAAATCATGCAGAACACGTTGCAGTTGAATCGGGGTGATGGAACTTGGGCGGAGATCGCGCAGTTTGCGGGAGTTAAAGCATCTGAATGGTCTTGGGGTGTTTCATTTACCGATGTGGATTTGGATGGATACGAGGATCTTATTGTGGCAACCGGTATGATTCGGGATTTTATGGATTCGGATACCTCCATTCAAATTGAGGAATCCGGACAGGGTAATACACGGGAAGGGCTGATGATTGCCAATAGCCTTTATCCGGATTTGCCCACCCGAAACGTGGTTTACCGAAATAAAGGGGATTTGACGTTTGAGTATGTGAGCGAAGATTGGGGGATAGATACCGAGGAGATTTCCGGCGGCCTGGCTCATGCGGATTTTGATGGAGACGGAGATTTGGATCTCATTTTTAATAACATTGGTCCGCTTGAAATATACCGAAACGAAACCGTCGCACCGCGAATCGCGGTAAGACTTATCGGTGCCGGAAAAAATACTCAGGCGATCGGGTGCAAGGTACGATTGATTGGAGGGCCCGGAGGGGACATTCCGCTGGAGCAGGAAATTCATAGTGCTGGCGGCTACGCTTCGGGCAGTGATCCATTGGCAGTGTTTGGCACGGGTAAAATCACCGAAGGGCTAAAGCTAGAAATAATCTGGCGGCACCGAAGTCGGTTAACTCGGCAGGTGATTGACGACGTGAAACCCAACCATCTGTATAAAGTTGTTCAACAAAACTCAACGGCAGCTCCATATGTGCCCGAGCTTGAGGAGCCAGTGGAATCACTCTTTGTGGATGATCAGGAAAAACTGGCGATCGAACATCCGGATGATTCCAATGTACGGGTGATGGTGGGGCATGGCGATTCACCGTTTGATGATTTTAAATACCAATCCTTGCTTCCCAACCGCCTGAGCCAACTTGGTCCGGGTGTGGCATGGGCCGACTTGGATGAGGATGGATATGAAGATTTAATCATTGGGGCAGGCAGGGAAATGTCTCAATTGGTATACTATGGGCGGCCTAACGGGGAATTTTTGTTTCAGAAAGGGCCCCGTGCAGATTTGGATCAAACCGGGGTTCTCGCTTGGGTTCCGAAGGCCGGAAAGAAGCCTCAGATTTTGACCGGTTACTCTAATTACGAACAACCAGACGAGCAATTTATGCAACCGCCTTTGGCGAGGATATATAATCCTGCTCAGCAAATGAGTGTGGTTTCCACCCTCTCTGGCCAGCAATCCACAATCGGCCCTATGGCTATGGCGGATGTGGATGGGGATGGCGATTTGGATTTGTTTGTGGGAGGAAGAACCGTCCCCCAACGCTATCCAGAGCCGGCCGATTCATTGTTGTATATCAATCAGGATGGACGGCTCGTTCTGAATGAAGAACAATCAAAGTCCTTGAAAAAATTGGGGTTGGTAAGTGGCGCCGTCTTTGGTGACTTAGATTTGGATGGAGACCCGGACCTTGTGCTGGCTCGGGAATGGGGTTCCATTATGGTGCTTCAGAATGACTCCGGAAAGCTGGTGGACGCCACGGAGGCATATGGCTTGGCCCCATATCAGGGATGGTGGAACAGCGTGGGTTTGGGGGATCTCGATGGGGATGGCCGTTTGGATATCGTTGCCGGGAACTGGGGTAACAATAGTAAGTACGAAGGTGCATACACATTTCAGGAAGCCCTGAGAATTTCGTATGGTGACTTTGATGAAAACGGTGTGTTGGACATTGTGGAATATCACCGGGATGCACTCACCGGAGAATTAGTTCCCGAACGGGGCCGTTCCTGTACCACGCGAGCCATGCCGTTTATTGGATTACGTAATAAAACATTCAACATTTTTGGAGAAAGAAGCCTGAGCCAGATATATGGAGAGTGCTTGAAGGACGGTTCTATTGTGGAAGCCAACATCCTTTCACACGGCGTTTTCCTGAACAAATCCAAGGGGATGATATGGCGCCCGCTGCCCATTCAGGCACAGTTGGCGCCCGTTTTTGGAATCAATGTTGCGGATTTTGATGGAGACGGAATCGAGGATTTGTTTTTAGCACAAAACTTTTTTGCGCAACAACGAGAGACTCCACGGAGCGACGGGGGTCGTGGTCTGCTGTTAAAGGGAGAAGGAACCGGCGAATTTAATCCCATGGCCGGAGCTCAATCAGGGATTTTTATTTACGGAGAACAAAGAGGTTCCGCGATTGCTGATTACAATCAGGACGGGAAAATAGATTTGGTGGTAACACAAAATGGCTCTCTCACCCATTTGTATCGCAACCAAAAAGCCAAGCCCGGTTTGCGGGTGAAGGTCAATGCCGGCCCGGCCAATCCGACTGGCGTGGGGGCGCAGTTGCGGTTGGTGTTTACTGATGGCACCAAGGGTGCCGTACGACCCATCACCGCCGGCTCCGGCTATTGGTCGCAAGATTCGGCTACTCAAGTCCTCGGCTACAAGAAGCCTGTTCAACACCTTGAGGTCCGCTGGCCCGATGGCCAGATCACCCAAGAGTCAGTGGAAAAAGAGGCTAAGGAAATCACGGTTGAGCGGAATTCAAAAACGGCCGCCCGTTAAACTAATTCAAGAACCGAAAGTCCAAGCTGGCGACTAGACTGTGGAGGACTTGGGTCCAGGCGGTGGTGGGGTCTTTTTCCGACTGCACGAAATTCAAGATGACGTCGTGTTCGGTTGAAGTCGGGCGGCGGCCGAGAGTGCGTTGGTAAGCTTGGGCGATGAGGGCAGAGTCATCGGACAGGTCGTCCTGCAACAAGCGCGCGGCGGCAGCAGCGGCTTGTTGGCGAACGAAGGGGTTGTTCATCAAGAACAATGCCTGCGTGGGCACGCTGCTGGTGGTGCGTTCGCCAACAACGAGGTTGGGGTCGGCAAAGTCGAACACGGCCAAAATCTCCAGGGGCGTGTTGCGGAAGACGGGTGTGTACAGGCTGCGGCGTGTGTCATCAAACTTGTAGCCATACTCGATACTGGTGCCGGCCTTGATGGTTGGTCCGCCCACAGTTTTGTCGAGCTGACCGCTTACTGAGAGGATCGCATCTCGGATGGACTCGGCCTGCAGTCTTCGCCGATTCTGCCGCCAGTGCAGTTCGTTTTCCAAATCCACTTTGGCCTGCGCGCCGGTGGCGGTACTAAGTTGATAGGTGCGCGAGAGGACGATTTCGCGGATGAGTTTTTTCATCGACCAACCTTCTTCCACGAATCGCACGGCAAGGTGATCGAGAAGTGGTTGGTTGGTGGGCAGTCGGCCCATGTGGCCGAAGTTGTCCACGCTGGCCACGAGTCCTTTACCGAAGAGATGATGCCACACGCGATTGGCAAATACGCGCGCGGTGAGCGGATGCTCGGGGCTGGCCATCCAGTTAGCCAACTCCAGTCGGCCGCTGGCTTTGGGGGCGATCTCCGGTAGATCGCCGCGGTTCAGCACTTGGATAAAGCGCCGCGGCGTCCTCGGGCCGGCGTTGTGGACGTTACCGCGGATGGCGATCTGGATGTCGCCGGGGTTGTCGCCTTCGTCGGCGGCGATGATTCGCGGTTGCTTCACGGCATTGGCCTCGAGCGATTTCAACTCCTTCTCCAGTTCCACGAGCCGCGCCTTGTCCGCGTTATCGGTTGGCACCGGTTTGTCAGGCTTGGCGATTGGCTTGGGGGTTGCGGGGTTGTTCTCTGGCAAAAACTGAACCGCGTCGGCAATGACATGGTTTTGAGTACCTTTGGTGGAAATCACCACGGCATCCCAATCGCCGGCGAGAAAATCGAAGGTACCCAATGAGATGAATTGGCCGTCGATCGGCGCGCGTTTGGTTTGATCGATGTACTTGGTCACTTCACCATCGGCGTGGCGGATGAGTACAGGCACTTTGCGGGCGCGATTGTTGCCGTGTGCGTATGAGACGCGGACTTCGTATTTGGCGTCGCTTGGGAACGATACCCTGTAGGTGACGCTTTTTTCACCTTTGCCGACGGCACCATCGTGGATGTAATTTTTGCCCACGTAATCTTTGTTCGAGGTCGACTTAGTCCAGGCGCCCTTCAACTTCGCCTGCAGGTCATCCACCACAATGCCCGGCAGGCTGGCCACGGGAACCGGGGAGGCATCGGAGACGGATTTGCCCAGTTTCTTTTTCAGGGCCGCAATGGCCTTTTTCTTCTCGGCAATCAACGCTGCACTATTCTTGGCCTTGGCTTCCTGGGCGCCGTCCATCGGCAGCGGGCGTTCGTTCCATTTTGAAACATTACTGTGCACCACCACCTTGGTGCCCTTGAAGATGCCGGCCATGCCATAGTAATCCTCCGTGCGGATTGGATCGAACTTGTGATCATGACAACGCGCGCAGCCGATGGTCAGCGCCATGAACGCCTTGCCCATCGTGTCCATCTGCTCGTCGATAATGTCCATCTCGAGGACGGTCTTGTCCTGCAGCTCGTAGTTCGTGGGGCCGAGCAGCAGAAACGCCGTGGCCGTGAGGCGTTCGCGCCGTTCGGCGATCGTTCCCTCGGGTAGGAGATCGCCGGCGATTTGTTCGCGAATAAAATCCGTGTACGACTTGTCGGCGTTGAAGGCATTCACCACATAGTCGCGATAACGCCAAGCCTCCTTCATCAACAACGTCCGACCGCCGCCGGTGCTCTCGGAAAAGCGCACCACATCCAGCCAATGCCGTCCCCAACGCTCGCCGAAATGCGGGCTGGCTAGCAGCGCATCGACCGTTTGCTCAAGGGCAGACTGACGACCGGTGGCAGCCGCCTTCTGAAAGACCGCCATCTGCTCCGGCGTGGGCGGCAGACCGGTGAGGTCAAAATACAAACGTCGCAGCAGTGTGAGATCATCCGCGTCCGGTCCCGGGCCGATGCCCTTGGCCTCCTGCGCGGCGAGCACATGGCGGTCGATGCCGTTGCGCGGCCAGGTCTTGTCCTTGAGTTGCGGCTCGGCCGGTTTGGTCACCGACTGAAAGGCCCAGAATCGGCGAGCGGCCTCGAGATTGAGTTGCTGATCCTTCGCCGTGGCCTCGGCACTCATCCGCGGATCAGGCGCGCCCATGGCCACCCATTTTTCGAAATCAGCCACCTGATCGGCGGTCAGGCGTTTCTTGGGTGGCATCTCCAGCTCGGCATCGGAATAACGGATCGCCTGGATCAAAAGGCTCTTGCCCACTTGCCCGGGGATGATCGCCGCGCCGCTGTCGCCACCTTCCTGCCAGCCGCCTTTCCAATCCAGCCGCAGCCCACCCTTCACCTTCTCATCCTTGCTGTGGCACTGGTAACATTCGCTCACCAACACGGGTCGGATTTTTTTCTCAAAAAACTCCAGCCCCGCCGGATCGGCCGCCCAAGTGGCGGTTGCCGTCAGAAAAATAAATGCCACAAAACGCTGCATGTTCAAAAAAGTATGGCAACCCCGCCAAAAAATGCGAGGCGGTTTTTGGCAGAAATTAGGTGGATCGGGAACTGCAGGATCGCTTTATTTCAGCTCCCGCGCGCGCAGGTTGCGGAACTTGACCGTGCCGCCTTTGCCGTGATGTTGGATGCCGAATCGGCCCTTGAGCGATTGCTTGTGCTCAACTTCGGCAATGAGTTTGCCGTTGAGAAAGGTGCGGATGCGCGGGCCCGTGGCTTCCACGCGGAAATGGTTCCAGGCTTCGGGCTTGAACAGGTTCTTGGTGGCCTTTTTGTACGCGGCGGTTTGCTCCGGGCCGTTGGGGAACAGCCAGCCGCCCATACCGATGCCGTACACGCCGGCGGGTTTGCCACGGTCGATCTCGCATTGGTAGCCCTTGGGCTTGCCCTCGTCGCCGATCAGGCGAAAGCCGAGGCCGGAATTGAAGCCCTTGTTTTCCTGCGGGATCATCACTTCGGTCTCCACCTCGAAATCGCCCATTTGCAGTTCGCTCACCACCCACACATTGACTTGGGAAGACAAATGCAGCTCGCCGTCCACCGCCTTGAAGGTCTCCACCTTGGCGCGGGGCTCCCAGCCTTGGGTGCTCTTGCCGTCAAACAGCGGGGTCCATTTTTCCTTAGCCATCAGCGACAAGGAAACCGTCAATAAAATCAGTGCGGTACGAATCATCGGCGGAGGGTAGGCGGTGTTGGCATTTTTTCAACTTCATAGTGCAAGAGGTCAATTCCACTGCTTTTATTGTGGATAACCGCTTGACTCCACGCGCAAACGTTTTTATCATTACAAACATAATCAATTTACTAAACATTAAGCACCATGTCTGAATCAGAGCCGAAATTGACGAAAAATGAGATCATCAAGGCGGAAAACCCGTCTTTGGCGGGGAATATTGGGGTGACGCTGAATGATCCGGAGGCGGAGATGTTCGATGCTGATGATCAGCAGTTCCTGAAGTTTCACGGGATTTATCAGCAAGATGACCGTGATGTGCGGAAGCAGGGCAAGAAGTACATGTTCATGATCCGCGGCCGCATTCCGGGCGGAGTGGTGTCGCCGGAGGTGTACCTGACCTACGATCGCTTGAGCGAGGAGTACGGCAACCAGACCTTGCGGGTGACCACGCGGCAAAGTTTTCAATTTCACGGCGTGGTGAAGAGCGGCTTGGGGCAATTGATGAAGGGCATCAACGAGTCGTTGTCCGACACGCTGGCGGCGTGCGGGGATGTGAACCGCAACGTACTGGCGCCGCCCACACCCTCCACCACGCGTTTGACCGAGCAGGTTTACGAGGATGCCAAGCGCGTGAGTGATGCGCTCCTGCCGACGACCAAGGCCTATCATCAAATCTGGGTGGAAGGCCAACCGCTCAAGCTGGAGGACGATGATCATGAGGATCCGTTGTACGGCAAAACGTATCTGCCGCGGAAATTCAAGGTGGCGTTTGTGATCCCACCCTTGAACGACACGGATGTGTTAGCCAACTGCCTGGGCTTTGTGGCGATCGAGGAGAACGGCGAGTTGATTGGTTACAACCTCACCGCCGGCGGCGGTATGGGCATGAGCCATAACAATGAGAAGACCTACCCGCGCGTGGCGGATGTGGTGGGATTCTTCAAACCGGAACATCTCATTGAAGTGTCCAAGGCGGTGCTGACGGTGCACCGCGATTTCGGCGACCGCACTGATCGCAAGCATGCGCGCCTGAAGTATGTGATCGCCGAGCAGGGCGTGGACTGGTTCCGCAAGGAAGTCAGCGAACGCGCCGGAGTGGCACTGGAAGATCCGCGGCCGTTTGAGTTTACCCAACAGGGTGATGTGCACGGCTGGCATGAACAATACGATGGCAATCTTTTCCTAGGCCTGCATGTACTGGCTGGCCGGGTGAAAGACACCGAACAGGTGAAACTAAAGAGCGCGTTACGCCAGATTGTGACCGAGCACCGCACGGAAGTGCGCCTGACGGCTGCGCAAAACATCGTACTCGCCAATGTGGCGCCAGACAAAAAGGACGCCATTGACGCCATCCTTAAAGAGCACGGAGTGGACACCACTGAGAAACAGGGCGTGAGCGAGGTGCAGTTGGGTTCCATGGCTTGTCCGGCATTGCCCACGTGCGGCTTATCGCTGGCGGAGAGCGAGCGTTATCTGCCCGACCTGCTGGGAACGGTGGAAAATTTGCTTGAGGACAATGGTCTTGGGGACGAGCGAGTTATTCTGCGGATGACCGGTTGTCCGAATGGTTGTGCGCGGCCGTACATGGCCGAGCTGGGCTTTGTCGGTAAGCGGCCGAGCGTGTACGCCTTGTATCTCGGCGGTAACGAGGAGGGCACGCGCCTGTCGCGTTTGTACGATCAAAACGTAAAGGTCGACGAATTGCCCGAGAAACTCGGCGGTCTCTTTGCCCGCTTCAAGGCCGAGCGCGACAACAGCGAGCGCTTCGGGGATTTTTGTGCGCGCGTTGTGTGGCCCGAGCAGGATGCAGCCTAACTTTAACGGAGGTTTTCAATGACTGCAGACGAGATTGGACAGGCCAACGAGACGTTGCGTGAGAAGTCGCCGCTGGAGGTGATGGAGTGGGCGATTGGGCAAGCCGGACAGGGCGGCAGTGGCGCGATTGTGTCGACGAATTTTCGGCCGTATGAGGCGGTGATTTTGCATCTTGCCACGCAGGTGCAGCCGGATATCCGCGTACTGTGGGTGGATCACGGCTACAACCGCGAGGCGACTTATCAGCACGCGGAGGAATTGAAGGCGAAGCTGAACCTGAACATTCAGGCGTTTGTGCCAAAGTATACCACGGCGCATTACGACGCAGTGTACGGCGGCGTGCCGGAATTGACGGAGGAAAACGAGGAGGCAATCAAGGCGTTTAGCACGGCGATGAAGCTGGAGCCGTTTCAGCGTGGCATGCGCGATTTGGCCCCGACGGTGTGGCTTACGGCACTGCGTAAGGTTCAGAATCCGAATCGTGCGGAGCTGGATATTGTGAGTCCGGATAATAATTTCAATTCGCTCAAGGTCAGCCCGGTGTTTCACTGGAGCGACGAGCAGATGGAGGCGTATTTGAAGGAACACGATTTGCCGAACGAGTGGGATTATTTTGATCCGGCCAAGGCGGATGAGAAGCGCGAGTGCGGGCTACACGCCGCTTGGGGAGGAAAGGCGGTGGAGACGAAATGAGCAGTTATCACTTGGATCATTTGGCGTATCTCGAGACGGAAGCCATCCATGTGCTGCGCGAGGTGGCGGCGGAATTTGAGCGGCCGGCGGTTTTGTTTTCCGGCGGCAAAGATTCCATCTGCATCCTGCGTTTGGCCGAGAAAGCGTTCCGGCCTTCCGAGATTCCGATGCCGTTTCTTAACGTGGAAACGGGGCATGAATTTCCGGAGCTGATTGAATTTCGAGATCGGCGTGCGGAGGAGCTGGGCGCGAAGCTGATCGTGCGCACGGTCGATGAGGCGTTTGAGAAAGGGCTCGCGACACCGACGCCGGGGCAGGTGAGCCGGAACCAATTGCAGATTCCCGTATTGCTCGGGGCGATTGAGGAATTTCAATTCGACTGCTGCATCGGCGGCGCGCGGCGCGATGAGGAAAAGGCGCGGGCGAAGGAGCGGTTTTTTAGTTTCCGCGATGCGTTCGGCCAATGGGATCCGAAGAATCAGCGGCCGGAAATTTGGAATCTCTATAATGCCCGACTGAATCCGGGCGAAAACATGCGCGTGTTTCCGCTCTCCAACTGGACCGAGACGGATGTGTGGGAGTACATCAAGAAAGAGGAGCTGGAGGTGCCGAACATTTACTTCAGCCACGAGCGCGAATGCTTTCACCGTGCCGGCCAATGGTTGCCGGTGCCGCCCGCGCACGAGGCCAACGGTAAGGCGGATCCCTACGAAGGCGCCCGACCGAGTGATCAGGAGGAGCATCGCCGAATGATTTGCCGCGTGCGGACGATTGCGGACATGATTTCCACGGGCATGATTGAAAGCCCGGCTGAGAACATCGATGACATCATCAGCGAGGTTGCCGCTGCACGCGTCACCGAGCGCGGCACCCGCACCGACGACAAAGCCAGCGAGGCGGCTATGGAGGACCGAAAGAAAGCGGGGTATTTTTAGGATGAGCGACGCGCAACAAACCATCGAGCTGCTGCGGTTTAACACCTGTGGTTCGGTTGATGACGGCAAGAGCACGTTGATCGGGCGGTTGCTGTACGATTCCAAGTCCATCATGGAAGATCAGATGGAGGCGTTGGAGCGGTCGGCGGATATCACTGGTGGCGGTCAGGTGAATCTCGCAAATCTCACCGACGGTCTGCGTGCCGAGCGCGAGCAGGGCATCACCATTGATGTCGCCTATCGTTATGTGGCCACGCCGAAGCGAAAATTTATCGTGGCCGACACGCCGGGCCATGTGGAGTACACGCGCAACATGGTTACTGGCGCAAGCACGGCAAACCTGTCCATCGTATTGGTCGACGCACGCAATGGCGTGATCGAGCAGACGCGGCGGCACAGTTACATCTCCGCTTTACTGGGCATTCCACACATTGTGTTTGCGGTAAACAAAATGGATTTGGTCGATTGGAGCGAGGAACGTTTTCGAGAAATCCGCGAAGGCATCGAGGCGTTTTTGCCGAAGCTGAATCTGTTTAAGGACGTGAAGTTTATTCCCATCAGCGCGCTGGAAGGCGACAATGTGGTGACCTTTTCGGACAGGACACCGTGGTACGAGGGCCCTACGTTGCTCGGCCACATCGAGTCTGTACACATTGCCAGCGATTGGAATCTGAATGGCCTGCGTTTCCCCGTGCAATGGGTGAATCGCCCGAACAATCCGACCGATCCGGCGTTACACGATTTCCGTGGCCTGTCCGGCCAGATTGCTGGTGGCATTGTGAAAGTGGGTCAGGAAGTGCTCGTACTGCCGAGCGGCCAGAAAAGTCGCATCCAGGAAATCTGGACCTACGACGGTCCGCTTGAGGAAGCCTTTTGTCCGCAGTCCGTGACACTGCGTTTGGAGGACGATCTCGACATCAGCCGCGGCGATACCATCGTCGGTCTCGACCCCTTGCCCGGGCACAGTGCCGAGTTGGCCGGGCGCGTGTGTTGGATGAATCCGCGTCCTTTGACGGCCGGGAAAAAATATTTCCTCAAGCACGGTACACAAACCGTGCAGGCTATGGTGACCAGCCTCGAAAGCCGGATTGATTTCGAAACATTCGAACCGCAGGAAGCCTCCGAACTGGCTATGAACGACATCGGCGAAGTACGCATCCGCACGGCCAAGCCATTGACCTACGACGGCTACACGGCCAACCGGTTGACTGGATCGTTTGTGCTGGTAGAACCGGGCACCAACGCCACCGTCGCCGCCGGCATGCTGCATTCGCCCGCCCAATCGTATAAGCCGGAATACACGGACTTTTCGATTTAATGTCCGATCCGGTGTCCATCACCAGCCATGTGACGTCTGCCGATCGGGAACAACGCCATGGCCATCCCGGGCGCATAGTTTGGCTCACCGGCCTGAGTGGTGCCGGGAAAAGCACCCTCGCCATGGCGCTGGAGCAACGACTCTTTGATGCCGGCCGGAATGTCTACGTACTCGATGGTGATATTGTGCGGGGCGGCTTGTGTTCGGATCTCGGCTTCTCGCCGGATGAACGGGCTGAAAACATCCGCCGCATTGGCGAAGTTGCCCGTATCATGGCAGATGCCGGGTTACTGGTGATTGTCGCGTTTATTTCCCCGTTCCGCGCCGATCGCGACCGGGTGCGCGCGGGCATGCCGGTCGGTCGGTTTACCGAAGTGCACGTGAGCACGCCGCTGGAGATCTGCGAACAACGCGACACCAAAGGCCTCTACGCTAAGGCTCGTGCAGGAGAACTCTCTGATTTCACCGGCATCTCCTCGCCCTACGAAGCGCCCGAATCCCCGGAAGTACGTCTGCCCACTGAGCAAATGAGCGTCAATGAATGCGTCGATAGCATTGTGGCTGTATTGGCATAAAAAAACGGCGCGGAAAAACCGCGCCGTGGTGATTCT
Source organism: Verrucomicrobiales bacterium (assembly GCA_038139415.1). Taxonomy (GTDB): domain Bacteria; phylum Verrucomicrobiota; class Verrucomicrobiia; order Limisphaerales; family UBA1100; genus UBA1100. The sequence continues at coordinate 22,411 of JAYOSV010000019.1, forward strand.
GTTTTCGCTGAAGTGTTAGCCGTTCAGGGCCTCGTAGACGTTGCCGACCATGCCTTCGTTGGGGGTCAGCGTCTTTTCGCCCGGGGTCCATTTGGCAGGGCAGGCTTCGTCGGGGTTGGCGGCGCAGTGGACGTTTGCTTCCATCACGCGCACGAGTTCCTCCATGTTGCGGCCCACGTTGTAGAAGTTCACGGTGGCACTTACGAGTTTGCCTTCGGGGCTGATGACAAACGTGCCGCGCAAGGCGAGGCCGGTGGCATCATCGTATACGCCGAACAGGCTGGACACCACGCCGGTGGTGTCGGCGGCGAGCGTATATTTCACGTCGGTCATCAGCTTCTCTTCATTGCACCAGGCGAGATGGCTGAACTTGGTGTCGGTGGAAACCCCGATCACCTTGGCGCCGAGCTCGGTGAGCTTGGCATCCTGCGCGGCGAGATCGGCCAGCTCCGTGGGGCACACGAAGGTGAAATCCGCCGGGTAAAAAACCAGAATCGTCCATTTGCCGTCAGCCTTCAGATCGGCCAGGCTAACCTCCCCGAACTGACCCGTGCTGGGCTCGAACGTTTCCATTTTGAATTCCGGCACGGTCTCGCCCACGCCTACTGGCAGCATTTCGTCGTAGATTGTTTCGTCTGACATATTTTCTTTGTGTTGAGGTTAAATCGGTGGCGATGGGATGCCTGAAGTGAGGGCTAATGTCAACCTTCGGCCGTTCAATCCTCCCAATCTTTCGCACGGCTCAGTGCCTTGTCCCAGCCAGCAACAAGCGTGCGACGCGTGGCGGGTTTCATCTGGGGAGCAAACCGGCGGTCCTGTTGCCATTGTTGGGCGATGTCGGTCTTGGATTGCCAGTAGCCGACAGCTAGGCCGGCGAGGTAGGCGGCGCCGAGGGCGGTGGTTTCGGTAACGCGCGGTCGCACGACCGGTACGTTGAGCAAATCGCTTTGGAACTGCATCAACAGATTGTTTGCGCTGGCACCTCCGTCCACGCGTAGTTCCTTGAGGCGAAGACCTGCGTCGGCCTCCATGGCCGCGAGCACATCACGCACCTGATAGGCGATGCCTTCCAGCGCTGCGCGGGCAATGTGCGCCTTGGTGGCGCCGCGCGTGAGTCCGCAGAGGACGCCGCGCGCGTGTTGATCCCAATGCGGCGCGCCGAGCCCGGCAAAGGCGGGGACGAGATAGACGTCGCCGTTGTCTTTCACACTGGCGGCGAGCTTTTCGATTTCTTTGGCGTTCTTGAAAAAGCCGAGGCCATCCCGCAACCACTGTGTTACCGCACCGGCGATGAAGATGCTGCCTTCGAGTGCGAACTCCGTACGGCCACCGATGCGCCAAGCGACGGTGCTGAGCAAATTGTTTTTCGATACAATCGGCTTCGGGCCTGTTTGCATGAGCATGAAACAACCCGTGCCATAGGTGTTCTTCACCATGCCGGGGCGTGTGCAGCATTGGCCGAAGAGGGCGGCCTGTTGGTCGCCCGCAATGCCGGCAATGGGTATTCTGCTGCCAAGCAGATTGGTTTCGCCCAAGACTTCACTCGAGCCGCGCACCTCGGGTAGCACGCTGCGAGGAACCTTGAATAGCTTCAGTAATTCGGCATCCCAATCGCCGGTGCGCAGATTGTACAGCATCGTGCGCGAGGCGTTGCTGGCATCAGTGACGTGCACGGTGCCGCCGGTGAGTTTCCAGATGAGCCAGGTGTCGATGGTGCCAAACGCCAGCCGGCCCTGCCGCGCCAAGGCGCGCGCGCCTTTAACATGCTTGAGCAGCCACGCAATTTTGGTGGCGGAAAAATAAGCGTCGATCACGAGACCCGTTTTGCGGCGGATGGCCGGGGCGTGGCCGGCCGCCTTGAGGCGGTCGCAGTCCTTGGCCGTGCGGCGGTCTTGCCAGACGATGGCATGGTGGATGGGTTTGCCCGTTTGGCGATCCCACAGCAATGTGGTCTCGCGCTGGTTAGTAATGCCGATGGCGGCGATCTGTTTGGCGGTCAGTTTGGCTTTGCGTAAGGCGGCTTTGGCGGTGGCTAGTTGGGTTTTCCAAATCGCCTCGGCATCATGCTCCACCCAGCCGGGCTTCGGAAAGATTTGTGGAAACTCTTTTTGCGCCACGGCTTTCACGCGCCCGGCGCGGTCAAAAACTATCGCTCGCGAACTAGTCGTGCCTTGGTCGAGTGCGAGAATATATTTCATAACCAAAGCTCTTTATATGTCAGCGCGCCCAGGATACCGCCGGTGATGGGGCCGGCGACGGGGATCCATGCGTAGCGCCAGTTGGAATCCCCCTTGCCGGCGATAGGCAGGAGCGCATGGACAATGCGCGGGCCAAGGTCGCGCGCGGGATTGATGGCATAGCCGGTGGGGCCGCCGAGGCCCATGCCGATGACAAACACCAGCAGGCCTGCCAGTAGCGGTTTGAGGCTGTACGCCCATTGGTTTTGGATGACCTCGGCTTTCTTTTGGTGGACTACACCGATGGATTCGCGCACCTCCGGGGTTAGCGAGTCCGCGGAATAAATGGCGAGCAGGCCAAGCACGAGGACGAACGTGCCCATGGTTTCCGTGAGAAAATTGGCACCGGGCCGGTCAATGGCCGGGCCGGTGGAAAAGACGCCGAGCTTGGTTTTGGGATCGTCGGTGGCTTCCCAGTGCGGAAGAAAGGCCAGCCAAACGGCTATTGCACCGAGGATGGCTCCAGTAAACTGTCCGGCAATGTAGGCGGGCGCCTTGGCTGATTCCAATTCGCCGATGCTCACAAGCCCGAGCGTCACGGCGGGGTTGAGGTGGGCTCCGGAAAAATTGAAAACCGCATACGCGCCCATCGCCACGGCCATGCCCCAGCCGGCGGTGGTGAGAATCCAGCCCGAATCATGGCCGGTGGTTTTTTTTAGGGACACATTGGCATTCACACTTCCTCCTAATAGGATCAACAGAAAAGTGCCGATTAATTCCGCAGTAAAAATACTCACGGGCGCAGTGTAGGTTTAGGGCGAGTGACGAAAAGGAAAGATTGGTAACAGCTATGTGAACGCGTAATAATACTTACTATGTCTACACTTCTTTTTGACTTAAAGCGTCTTTTTTTTAAGCAATTCAATAATTTGCTCATGTTCGCCATCATCGTATTTTGCCAATCCTTGCCAAGCCAATTCCAACGGAGTTTCTCCATCAGAGTTAGGGTGGATGGGATTGGCGCCAAAATGAATTAGGGTTTTTACTGGGGTTAACCTGCCTCGAAAAACCCATTTGTGAAGGGCTGTTTCCCAGTTTTTATTCATGGTATCCACCGGTAGTTCGGCTTCAATAAGGACTTCCATTACTGAAGAATCATCACAATTGTGTAGAGCTGAGTTCCCTGAATCATCACAGGCCATCACGTCTGCTCCTCGTTCGATAAGAAGACTGGCGATCGACGCCCTTTGGCAGCCGTGTAGGATCGGGTACCCGTGCTTGTCTTTGGCTTTTAGGTTTAGTTCGCCGCTATTTATTAAATCAAAAATGCGGTGACGGTCTGTGCCCATACGGATTTCATGGAACTCTTCCTCGGTGGGGGTAAGGCCTGATATAGGCTCGGGTTCCAGAGTTTCCGTTTGCGTGGGGGCAATCCGAGCGACCTGATCTGCTTCGACTTCGCGATCCTTAACTACTTTTAAACTGACGGTACAGCCCGCAGCTTCAAGATCGGTCTTAATATCCTCGGCAATCGCCGGATTATAGCCTTGCAAAAGTTGGTCCCGATCCGGCTTGAATTTTACTGCTTCGAGCACCTCGAAGGTGTTCAGGTTTGGCTTAAGCCGTCGCATGATTTGGGTAGCCTCATAAGTGTCTATGGGTAGTTCCTCAATAATAACACGTGTACCGGATTTCCATTGAACGGCAGGGGTAACGGGGGTGAGTGTTGTGGAAGCTACATCCGGTAATGTAGGTGGCAGTAATGGAAGTTCTGTTTGTGTGGGGTTGATAAGTTCCTGCAGGTTTTTTATGCGAACACGTTCAATGGCGTATTCTTCTTCAGTGTGATAGGGGCTCACAATGATTCGTTCCGCCGTGATTTCTAACGAGTTCGGTTCAAAGAAAATGAGACCTTCTTCACCATTGTTCCTCGTGTAGATCAGTTTCTGACCTGAGGGATCGCCGATAATCTTTCGAGTCGGCTCGATGACAGGAGGAAGCTCTTCTTCCTCGGTTATTAAGGGGGCCGAGAGGACATCCGGATTGAGTATTCTCTCCCGTAGAATGGAAAATCGGGCTGTTGTGCCTGTGGCTTGGAGCGCTACATGTGAATCGGTGAGTTCTATCGAACCCGGATCAAAATAAATGACGCCACGATTGCCATTATTTCGGGTGTACAGCAATTCAGTCCCTGTGGAGTTCCCCACGATAAAGGCCTCAGGTTCCAAAACGGGCGGATTGGATTCTGCAGGGGAATGTTGTTCCTCAAGTGTTGGAGGTGATGGCTCTATTTCAGGCTCCTGACTCCTTAATACGTAACCACAATTCCAGCAGCGATATTCGCCTTCCCAGAGGCGGACGTTGCTGTCGTTGCAACTAGGGCAGGAATCTTTGTCTGGGGCTTGTAACGTCGGCTGTTGTGGTTCCGGGTCCTGAGCTTCAGGGTTTACGGTCGACGTGGTTTGAAAACCCAATACTTCGGGATTGCTAATCCGATCAAAATTAAGATTTTTACCTGCTTTAACTTTTAACAGCAGAACGTTGTTTCTAAATGAAAGACTAATCGAGTCAGGTCTAACGCGTGTCTCTTTATTTTCTCCTTTAGAATTAGAATAACGAACGGTTACAGGCTCGTTGGAACGAGGTTGAATCCATTGTGTAATGTTCGTGTCAGGGTTTTTCCATTGATAGCTTGCGAGAACTGAATTGATCTCCTTGGCATTTGTTTGTGCAGTGATTTCCTCATCCGTATCTTTGCCAAACACCTTATGGACGATATACCCCGCAATGTTTCCGATAATGGACCACCCAATTATAGGGAAAATTGTGAGACTTTTATCTTCGATCATAGCCTCACGGTGCAACCATACACCGCAGAGGAATCCCAGGGCGGTACACATACTTTTTAGGTTGTCTCTTTTTGAAAAGGCTCTAGGAATATTCTGGAAAACCCAGCCCGCAATTCCTCCTGCAAACGCCCATCCAACTACTGACCCGAATGCCCAATCAGTTGAACTTCCTCCCATTACATCTGCATAACGGCCGCCGAACAATAGGCCATAAATAAAACCGATAAATGCCAGTCCAATGATCATCTGGATACTCTGGGATAATGCCTGATCAATTTCAGTATGTTAACTAAAAACAAAGTTGTTTTGGGCTGTTAATGCCGGCTGATTTGGCATTCGGCCGCTTCCAGTTTCTGCTGGAACGATTGGGCGGTGGCTTCTGGGAGATTCTCCGCGATGGTCTGTGGAGCATGTTTCAACATATCGTAAATATCGAATGTACTCAGATCGGGCCTGATCTCCGCGATGATTTTCTTGATCCGATAATAGTTTGGGCCGGGATTGTTCAGCGTGATTGTATAGCCTTCATTTTTGAGGCTACGAGCCGGTTTGGGTGAACTCTCTCCCTCGATTTCATCAGCCTCGGGAAAAGGGAGGGGCTCAGGGATCGAATCCGCTTCAGTGTATCCGCACTCCCAGCAGCGCATTTCGCCATTCCATTCGCGCAGGAAGCCATCGCATGAAGGGCAACTTGCTTCATTTTCATTCAGGAAAGATTCTAATGTTGGCGGGACTGCAGCTTCCGATAATTGGTTGATTACTTTGGTTTTGCCTCCATCCATCATCGATTGAATTTTTTCGCCAATGCTTTGGCCGGCCCATCGAAAGAAGAGGATCGGGGCAACAAAGCCCATTACAATGATCGTGGGTTCTTGTTCTTTATTCCCGTTTTCGACTAAGGCTACCGCTACGATTAGTCCGCAGATGAAGCCCACGATGGACCCAATAAAGGTAAAAACTCTCTCGATAATAGGCTTTTTTTTAGAATCATCCATTCTATGGATTGGTCTCTCTATTTAATCTCCACGGTGCACCCAGCATCCTCTAGTCGTTTCTTGAATTGAGCAGCTGCATCCGGCTCGAGATTATCTGCGATGGTGTTCGGGAAATCACGCATCAATTGATAGGTATCGAATGTCCCCAATTCCGGCCGGATTTCTTGGATGATTTTAGTGGCGTCATAGGTGCCGAGGCCGCAGCTGGTGATGATGAGAGAGACCTGGCCGGAAGTATTCGGTGCCGGTTCCTCGGCGACGGGTTGGGGCTCGTGCGGGGTGGCTGGTTCCTGCCCCGGAGTTTTTTCAAAGAGCGCTTCGGGATTGCCAATCCGGGTGCGTTTGAGCGTGATGTACTGAAAGGTCGGCGAGACGCGGACGCGGACAAAATCGCCCTTGTCATCCACCACGCCGGAAATGATTTTGAATTCCTTCTGCACCCCCTGCCAGTTGGTGTAGTGGATGATGGAGGTATCCGAAGTAGTGGTTTGAACCGGCAGCGGTTCCTTAGGTAACTGCGCCGGAGCCGCCACGCCCTTGAGGATGCGCGTCTTTGAACGGTTCAGTGAAATGCGCTTAAAGGTAGGTGCCACCCGTACGGAGAAGTGATTGCCTTTTCTCCTGATGGATTTGGGATCACCAATGAATTGTTTCAGGTCGCCGGCGTAGTTGAGGTATTCGATGACAATTGTTTTGTCCGAAGAAGGCGGTTGATACGTTTTCTTTTTTTGGGGTGAGTTATCTGGGGAATCAGGAGTATTACTGGATGCTGCGGTTTGGTCGTTTTGGGTTATATCTACTTTAGCACCGGCCTGTGCCAGTATTTGTCTAGCCTCAAAAGCTTCTTCTTTGCTGACACCACTTAATAGTGTGCTGGGAGTTGATTCCACAAACTCTTTGGCCTCCTTTAGTCCAAATGAGGGTATTACAGCTCTTACTGCCTTGATGGATTGAACTTTATTCCCTCCATCTCCAATCAAAATAACTTCGTATGGGCCACTTTGTTTTTGGATGCGAGGAGCCTTTCGTTGTTGGCGAGGTGATGGTGGATTGGTTGCCTCGCCAAAGATCGATTTTTTTAATTCATCAAATAATCCCATAATGGTGCCTTTTTATTTTGATCACGCAACAGCAAAGGCGACTTAGGTCTTGGACCGACTCCGATCTGGAGTCGTTCCATCGTCTCCAGATCGGAGTCGGTGGATTGCCCTGATTTACCGTAGGCTGGAGCGTTAATTCGCTTCAGCGTCCATGATACATCATTGGAGTTCCACCGTCCCATGATGGATCATGGACGATGTCACTAATGCCGGTTAACACTTAGGCACTCTCCCTCACGAGTGTTGTTTGCCTGTGCTTCCCGGTACAGAGGGAATCGAGCCCGGTATGTTTCCGGGCCGATGGCAGCCGCCTCTGCTGCTGCGCGATCAAATTTTTGTTTCGCATTTGGAAAAAGGACGATTCCAAATGGCCATGCTTTAAGAGTCGGCGTCGATGTTGCAGGCTAGGCAAGCCCATAGCCCGGAGACGGCCAAATGGCAGTTTTCGGAAATTGCCTTTTTTATGACCATTCCTAAAAGTGACAGAAAGAATTTCTTCGGCTAACCAGCGATCTAATTCTCGGAGCTGTTTTTCGTCATTCACATGCTTTAGGTAGTAATCAATAACCGCCACGGATCGAAACGTCTCGTTGACCACATCCCGAGCAATATCGACTGCCAATTGCGCCCGGCCATTTGCATGCCTTTGTTTACTAAATCGATGGCGTTTCCTGCGGAAAGCGTTCCGAAAGAGATTGCGAATCTTCCGTCCTTTTTCTCGAGCCATTCCCACTGACTGGTCAGCCCGAAATTCCAGGCCGAGATGCTGGAATCGGTCGACCGCTTCAAACGCGCCATCCGTGTGGCCGGCGGTTTGTGGGAAGAAAAAATTGCGGTGAGCTTTGGGCTTGCTTTGTACGCGCAGGCAATCAAAGGCGTCTCCCATTAGTTCGGCTGCTTGCAGTGTGTTGGATCGGTCCGTCGAGAAGGCGAGGAGATCATCGGCGTACCGGAAATATTTCAGGCCCTTGATTTTGGTCAGTTGCCGGTCAAGCGGGGTTAGGTAGAGGTTGGCAAAGAAACAGGCGATTGCTGTTCCGAACGCGATCCCTCGGTTAGCGGTGTTTACGGTGAGGCCGTCTTCCTGCAGTACTTCGAACTGGATGCGTTGGCGGAGCAATTTAAATAGGTAATCATTCGGCTCGACCCAATCGGCCAGCAGAGTGAGTAGACGTTCGTGATTGATACTCGGGAAATAATCGGCCACATCGCGTTTCACGAAATATAACGGCCGTGGTAATTGGCGGATGTGCTGCTCGACCCGGTGCTGGCAGCTATCTACCCCGTGGCTACCCATGCGATAAGCAAAACAGCTTTGCTCATACACACTGTGAAAATATTTGGTGAGCTCCCGGTAGAGCATGAGATCCACAATCCGCTCCTCCCACGGATAGAGATAAATGGTGCGGTCCTTGCCGTTGGTGTTGAAGTGCAGCTCAATGCCGGGCCGGTAAACAAATTCTCCCCGTGCCAGTTGCCGATGCAGTTGGGCGGTGTTTTGTAGGGAATCGGCCGCGAAATCGTATAGCGTGCGTCCGTCGTGCGAGCGGCCCAGCGCCTTGCGCCAGGTAAAGAGCGGCTTGGAGTAGGCGCGGATCACTGCCTGATGCAGGGCTAGCTCCGAATAAATTCGGTCAAACGTGGCCTTTGGGTGTGTGGCCGGTAATGCACAAGACAGATTCATCCCGTTTCACGGGCGCGCAGGGTGTAAGCAGATTACCCGTTGGCGGGCAAAGGGAAATCCTGAGTTGTTCACCAGAAATTGACGATCCCTCATCGGCCCCGTATCATTGGCCCGTGCCAGAAACTATGCCCATTGATGCCTTGTCCCGCGAGATTGCCGAGCTGAAAGAGCGGCTGAACGCGGTGATTCTTGTGCATAACTATCAGGTGCCGGAGATTCAGGATATTGGCGATTACGTGGGAGATTCGCTGGGGCTCTCGCAGCAGGCGGCTGAAACCGATGCGGATGTGATCGTGTTCTGCGGCGTGCATTTCATGGCCGAGACCGCCAAGATTCTGTCGCCCAACAAGACGGTGATTCTGCCCGATCGCGATGCCGGCTGTTCACTGGAGGAAAGCTGTCCGCCCGACAAACTACGCGAATTGCAGGCGACCAACCCGAATTTTTTTACGGTCACCTATATTAACTGCAGTGCCGAAGTAAAGGCGCTCTCCGATGTCATTTGCACTAGCGGCAATGCGAAGAAAATTGTGGAGCAATGTCCGCCGGACAAGGATCTCCTCTTTGTGCCGGACGAAAATCTCGGGCAATGGGTGATGGAACAAACCGGCCGGCCGATGACCCTCTGGCAAGGCAACTGTTATGTGCACGTGGAGTGGACACACGCCGCGATCACCAAGATCCGAGACGAATATCCCGACGCCCCGCTGGTCGCCCATCCCGAATGCACGAAGGCTGTTCAGATCCTTGCGGACGAAGTCTGCTCCACTGAAAAGATGGTGCACTACTGCCGCACCGTGGAAAGTGATTCGGTGATCATTGCCACCGAGGCCGGCATGTTGCACCGGTTGCAAAAAGAGTGCCCTGATAAAAAATTCATTCCTGCCCCGACTGAAAAATGCGCCTGCAACGAGTGTCACTTCATGAAAATGAACACGCTCGAAAAAGTCCGCGACTGCATGCGCGATTTGACGCCGCAAGTGGAGCTCTCGCCCGAGATCCTCGAGCGCGCCAAACTCCCCATCGAGCGCATGCTCGAATGGACAGCGCGGTAGCGTTTGTATTTGTTTGCATTGCTCCTTGTCTCGTTTATCTCATCTGCCGCCGAACGATTGCCGCGACTTGACCTGTTGAATTTTCTCGATTCCGAGGGCATAGTGGCAGGGATGGTGCCGTTACCGGGTAAGGAGCGGCGCTTGGGTTTGGCCGTGCAGGTGGAGGAGGAAGTGGATGCTGGCAAATACATCCACCACCGACCTCGGGTCAAGCAACCGAGATTAGGATTTAGTAAACTATGGCAAAGCCCGAACCTGACCCGATTGATCCGAATGAACTGCCGACCTTAGCGCAGGCAACCATGGCGGATGCGAAATTTCCCATGCTGGCGAGCCTCGACGGCGATCAGCCGCGGCTCCGTCCTGTTTCTCCTGTGAAGACCGACGGCTTCACCGTGTACGTCGCCAACCTCAAGGCCTACCACAAAACGCAGGAGATTGCCGCCAACCCGAAAGTGGAATTATGCTACATGGACAGCCGACACGATCAGGTGCGCATCACCGGCCGCGCTGAAGTGTTGGACGACGCTGACGCGGTTCAATCCATCTGGGACAGTAACCCGCTCCTCCGCCAATACCTCGGCACCCCGGACAACCCCATGCTGATCATCTACAAGGTCATCCCCGAGCAAGTCCGTTTCATGCGCGAATGGGCGTTGGAATATCATGAGGTAGACTTGAATTTGTAGACATGAGGTTGGCTCTCATGTCTCTCGTATGAGGCTTTAAGAAAAAATGGAGCCAGATACCCGACTTGAACGGGTGACCTGCAGGTTACAAAACTGCTGCTCTACCAACTGAGCTAATCTGGCCCGAAGGCCGGGAGACTAATGCAGATTCAAATATTTGTCGAGACCTGAGCCGGGTGAAGTCAACCAAACCAGCCGGATTTTGCGCCGCTGCGTTTTTGGAGCAGTTCGCTGCGGGAGGCTTCGAGAGTGAGAATCATTTCGTCGTAGTCGCGGAAGCGCTTTTCCGGATCTTTATTCATAGCGCGGAGGATGGCGCCTTCCGTATTGGCACTGATGTCGCGGACGATTTTGCGCGGTGGGGTGATACGTGTTTTCACGTGCGCCCAAACGGTTTCCTCAACGGTGTTGCCGTTGAAGGGGACCTGACCCGTGAGGGCGTGGTAGAGGGTGGCGCCCAGGGAATACATGTCTGACCGGAAATCCTGCACGCCGCGGGCCACGCGTTCGGGGGCGATATAAAAAGGGGTGCCGACTAGACCTTCGGCGGAACGGGGTTCATTGATTTTGCGGGCGATGCCGAAGTCGGTTAGCTTGGGTTCGCCATCGACGTTGTAGAGAATGTTGTCGGGCTTGAGGTCGAGATGGATGAGATCTTTTTTGCGGACTAGCTCTAGGGCGCCGGCGATTTTGATGCCGGCATCAAGCACATAGAGTTCATCCACCCGCCCGTTTTTCTGGATCAACCCATCGAGGTCCCCGCGGTCGGCTACTTCCATGACTAGGTATTTGTAACCTTTGAATTGGCCGTAGTTGTAGACCTGCACGATGTTGGTGTGGTTCAGCGAAGCCTGATATTGGGCTTCGCGGAAAAAACCGGCCATGGCGTTGGTGTCGCCGGTGAATTCCGGTTGCATCAGCTTGACGGCTACGTCGCGATCTAGAATCTCGTCGTGGGCGCGATAGACTGTGGCCATGCCGCCTGAACCACACACCGCGCGCAGTTCAAACTGATCCAGCTTCACGGGGGTCATCACCGCGTGGCCGCAATTACTGCAGTTGGAATGCTGAAACATGCCCAGATTAGCCGGAATAAACGTACTCGTGCCACAGCGTTCGCATGGTACGCGTTTCACAGCTCGATTGGGGGGCGGAGTGCTCATCCTTAAATACGGTGGATCGTTTTGCCCGAAGAGTGGGCTCGAATCAATCCTGAATTCATGCGGTTCGCTCGCGATTTGGTTTGAATCAACGGTTGCTTTTTGATAGTAAACAAGCTCTGGAACGCGCTTTAGTCGCGGGCCACTGCGCGCATGAAAAACCCATTAAACTGGCTGGGCTGGCTTGGGCTGATGTTCCTGCTGGCGGGGACGACCGGATTGAGCGGAGCAGACGTTTCCGAAGCCGCTGGGAACACAACCGAATCCGCCTTACTCCCGGGGCATGCCGAGCCTCACAGTGAGACGCATGGCGAAGACCACGCCCACCATCACGGCGTGGAAGGCCAAGGTCTGAGCGTATTGTGGGTGATTCCTTTTGCCGGCATGCTGTTATCCATCGCCTTGGGGCCCATTTTGGCACCACATTTTTGGCATGCGAACTACGGCAAAGTTGCGGCCGGCTGGATCGTCCTATTTTCGATTCCGTTTTTGGCCACTTACAAGGGCGATGCGTTTTACGAAATCCTGCATATCGTGCTGCTGGATTATGTGCCGTTTATCATTCTATTGGGGGCGCTCTTCACGGCGGCCGGCGGGATTTGCCTGAAAGGCAGCCTGCGCGGTTCGCCAACGGTGAACACGGCGATTCTTTTTATCGGCACGGTGCTGGCCAGCTGGATGGGGACGACGGGCGCGGCGATGCTGCTCATTCGGCCGATTCTACGGGCAAACGCCTGGCGTAAAAATAAGGTGCACGTGGTCGTGTTCTTTATTTTTCTGGTGGCCAATATTGGCGGTTCATTGACTCCGCTGGGGGATCCTCCCTTGTTCCTCGGTTTTCTTAAGGGTGTAGACTTTTTTTGGACTATGAAACTCCTGCCGGTAATGACACCGGTTGCACTCTTTCTGTTAGCGGTATTTTTCATCTTCGATACCATCATGTTCAAGAAGGAAGGTCCGGCCCCAGATGATGGTGAGAAAGTGCCGCTGAAACTGGAAGGCACAATCAACTTCGCCCTGATCGGCTGTATCATTGGGGCAATTCTACTGTCCACTTGGCTGGGGAAAAACAAGTTTACTGATTCGTCTGTGGGCGAAAAGATGAAGCCGGCTATTGAAGCGGCAGTGTTTGAGATGAAGGAGGCGAAAGCGGATCTGAGTAATTATGTGGAAACGAATGCAGATGCGACTTTTGATGAATCCAATCAGGAATATCACCAGAAACGCGTGACTCATCTCGATGCCGTTTCCGCAGTGAACCAATTGCGGGCAAAGAAGACCCACGATGAAACGATGGGGCTGCATGTGTTTGGTGTGACGGTGTCGTTTTCCAATCTGGTTCGTGATGGGTTGTTGATTTTGATCGCGTTGCTCAGCCTAAAGCTGACGCCGATGTACAGGACAGTGAAGGATGAACACGGACATGAGGTAGCGGCTGAAGGCGAGGAGAAATCGAATGTGCGCGCGGCTAATGGCTTCACATGGGAGCCGATCCTCGAGGTGGCCAAGCTCTTCATCGCGATATTCATCTGCATGATTCCGGCGTTAAAAATTCTCCAGGCCGGTGTGAATGGCGGCTTGTCCAGTGTGGTGTTGGCGGTGCAAAGCAGTACGAATGATCCTGTAAACATGATGTATTTCTGGCTCACCGGCATCCTGTCCAGTTTCCTGGATAACGCCCCGACGTACGTGGTGTTCTTCAACACTGCCGGCGGCGATCCCACTTCGTTGATGGGGCCGTTGGGGCAGACGCTGTTGGCGATTAGCTGTGGCGCGGTGTTCATGGGAGCTGTCACCTACATTGGCAACGCGCCTAACTTCATGGTGAAAGCCATTGCAGAGGAGAATGGGGTTAAAATGCCGAGTTTCTTTGGCTACATGGCTTGGAGCGTGGCGATCCTGATCCCGACCTTTATCATCGTGACCCTGATCTATTTCCGGAGCTAACACAGTAGCAAATCTCGACCGGCTTCAGGGTTTGTGGCAGAAAAGTCCGGCGCATGCGGCTGCTTTACAACATTTTATTTCCCGTTCTATTTCTGCTGGCAGCGCCGTTTTATTGCTGGAAACTCGTGCGGCGAGGGAATTGGCGCGTGGGCTTCGCGCAACGGTTTGGGGCGTATGGTGAGCTGACGGAGCAATTGAAAAATCAGCGCGTGATTTGGCTGCATGCGGTGTCTGTCGGCGAAGCCAATCTGGCCGTGCAACTGGTGGAGCGTTTGCAGGCTGCCGATTCGGAGTCAGTTTATGTGGTTTCCACCACAACGACCACCGGCATGGGCGTATTGCAGCGGCGTTTGCAGGCGGGAGTGAACGCAGTTTATTACCCGATCGATTGGCTGCCATTTGTGAAACGGGCCTTCAAGGCATTGAACCCGGCGGCAGTCGTGCTGGTGGAGGCAGAGATTTGGCCGAATTTATTTTGGGAAGCCGAGACGCGTTCGGTGCCGATGACTCTGGTCAACGCGCGGCTTTCGGAGCGGTCGTTCCGTGGGTATCAACGGTTTGGGTTGCTCTTCCGCCCATTGTTTCAGTCCCTGTGCGCGGCGGGCGTGCATCACGAGGCGGATGCGCGCCGATTGGAATCATTGGGCACACGGCCGGAAGTCATTAGCGTGACGGGAAACCTGAAGTTTGATGGCGCTCCGGGCGGAATCTTATCGGGCTGTGATGCGCGCGGGATTCTGCATCAGCTGAATGTGCCGGCTGCGGCACCGGTGTTGGTGGCCGGTAGTACTTTTGAAGGAGAGGAATTGTTGATGGCGGAATTGTTGCCGCGCTGGCGCGCGGTGGCGCCGGATTTATTTTTGGTGATTGTCCCGCGCCATTTTGAACGGGGCGCTGCAGTGCAAGAGCAGTTGCGATCAGCCGGATGGAAAGTGGCCCGCCGAACAGAGCTGGACAAGGCTCCGTCCCAGCCTGATGTTTTGCTGGTGGATAGCACCGGCGAATTGACGGCCTTTTATGAAATGGCGACGTTGGTGTTTGTGGGTAAAAGCCTGACGGCGCAAGGCGGACAGAATCCGATCGAGCCGGCGGCCTTGGGACGGTCGATGGTGTTCGGGCCGTTTATGCAGAACTTTCGGGCGGTGGTGCGCGAACTGCTCCAAGCCGAGGCAGCTCGGCAGGTTCAGGATGAAGCGGAATTGGCCGAAACAGTGGGGTTTTTACTGGAAAACCCCACCGAACGAGAGGCGTTAGGGAAGGCGGCTAAGAGTGTGGTGGAGGCAAACAAAGGCGCCACGCAGCGGACGGCCGATATGCTCGGGCAATCGCTACGGGCGTTGAATTAACTGAATGGCGCCCTAGTGGGCTTGGTCAGGATCGGGCTTTTTCTTCAGGAGCTTTTTCACCTGATCGCGTTTGCCCTCCTGCATCATCCGCCACATTTGAATGACTCGCTCGTGGGTTATGTTCCGGCCAACCACGCGCGTGTCGTAGTTGAGTTCATAAAACTCCACGAAGCCATTCTCATAGACGTCCAATTTCCATCCTTCGTCGTCTTTCAGGGTTATGTTCAGATACTCAGTTCCTGGCGTCTCGAGTTCCTCGAGTACGGATAAAACCTCGCCAGTGCTGGGATCCTTGAACTCCACCTCTTGTTTCTTGAGGTATGTCGTCATATTCCACCTCCCAATGCTTCCAGAAAAGAAGCGTCCTCCTTGGAGGGATCAAACGCCTGCGGCATGGAGTGGTCAAGTAAAATGCCGGTGAGTTGTTCACCGGCATTACGTTATTGAATTGAAATTGAAACCTAAACGATGCCGGCGCTGATCTCGATGCCTTGGAACCACATCTCCAGTTGCTGGGCGCTAGTGCAGTTTTCATAGGCCACCTTCTTAGAGATGCGGCCTTCTTGTACGAGGTTGTACATGTAGCGGTTGAAGCTAATCATGCCGTCGTCACCGGATACCTCAATACAGGCGGGCAGCTTGTTGAGTTCGCCGTCGAAGATTTTCTGCTTCACGAGCGGCGTGCCGATCATGATTTCCTGCGCCGGCACCATGCCGCCATCAATTGTGGGGCACATGCGCTGGGCTATGGCGCCCACGATGACCTCGCTGTATTTCTTGCGTTGCATCTCGCGTTCCTCCTCCGGGAAGAAATCAAGCAGACGCCCGGGGACAGAGGCTGCCGTTCGGGTGTGAACAGTGGACAGTACCATGGCGCCAGTATCGGCTGCGCGCATGGCCGCGCCGATGGAGATGGCATCCCGCATCTCACCCACCAGCACGAGGTCGGGATCCTCACGGAGGGCGCTCTTGAGAGCGCGGTTAAAGCTCATGGTATCGAGGCCCACTTCGCGCTGCTCAATGACGCATTGTTCGTCCTCAAACATCATTTCCACCGGATCCTCGATAGTGACAATGTGGCGGCGGAAATTCTTGTTCAAGTGCATCACCATGGCGGCCATGGTGGTAGATTTACCGGAGCCGGTAATGCCCGCCAGCAGGGTGAGGCCACGCTTGGCTTCGGCGAGCTTGAGGCAAATGGGGTTGATGCCCAGTTTCTCGATGGGCGGTAGATCGTTTTTGATGTACCGCATGGCGATCGCCCATTTGCCGGTCTGGGAAAATACGTTTACCCGGAATCGGCCGAACTTGGGGTTGAAGTACGAGAAGTCGACCTCCCGATCCTTCTTGAAATCATCCACAAAGTGCTCGGGGCACATGTTGAAGATGATCCGTTCAATCCATTTTTTGGTTGGTTTTGGAAAATCCCGGTCGCGCAAGCCACGGCTCATACGGAAGTGGACGTATTCATCCTCCTTAATGTGGAGGTCGGCCACATCTTCATTGACGGCATCCTGCAGAATGAGATCAAAAAGGCGCAAGTCTTCGTCCTCAATGGACATGTCCGACTCCAGACCGTTCCAGCACTCGGAGCTTTCATCGGAGATACTGAGATAGCCGGCGGGGAAACGCAAACTGATGTCCTCGTCCTCGGCCAATTGCACGCCGCCAGCTGTTTCGTCCTTGGGTCGGTCTTTGAGTGGGATTTTTTTGAGGGCGATATCTTCAGCACTCAGGATGATGCCATCTTTGCCTTCGGCTTCGTTGCCGCCACCTCCCGTGTCCTCGGCCGGCGCTTGCTCGGGTTCGGCAATGGCAATCTCGGGAACTGCTTCTGCGGTAGGGGCGACTTCGCCTGCGGGTAAAGTTTCCGGGGCGGCTTCGGCCACTGCCGCTTGTTCCAAGGTAGGGGCGGCGGGAATGATTTCAGGTGTTTCCTCGGCCACGGGGGCTTCCGGAGCCATTGGCGGCGCGGGTGGAGCGGGATCGGGCTCAGTTGCTGGCGGCGCGGGCGGGGCGGCTTCTGGCGCGGGGGCGGGTGGGGCAGGCGGTGCGAGCTCGGCTCCGGGAGGTGGTGGTGGGGCCCCTAAATCGATTGGAGTGGGCGCTGCGGGTGGAGCTGGAGGGGCGGCGTCAGCGGGAGCCGGGGCGGGTGGCGGAGGTGGCGGCGCGGTGTCCATTTGACCCACTTTACTGCCGGAATTATGAAAAAGCAACCGCGACGGCCGGTTTGGAGGGGGAGTTATTTACCACTCCAACACTGTGGCACCCCAAGTGAGACCGGCGCCGAAGGCGATGATCAGTATTTTATCGCCGCGCTCGATTTTGCCGGAGGAGAGCGCTTCATCGAGGGCTACGGCCACGCTGGCGGCGGAGGTGTTGCCATATTTCTGGAGATTCACAAACACCTGATCCTCACGTGCCCCCAGCCGATCGCCGATGGCGCTAATGATGCGCTGGTTGGCCTGGTGCGGGATGATGCATTTGATATCCTCAATACTCACACCGCTGCGGTCCAGCACATCCTTGGCGGCTGCGGTCATGGCGGTGACGGCGTTCTTGTAAACTTCCTTGCCTTCCATTTTGAGGAAGTGAATACGCTCGTTGACTGAATCGACGGTGGCGGGTTGACGGCAGCCGCCGCCAGGCATGGCGAGGATATCGGCCTTGGTGCCATCGCTGCCCAAGCGGGTGGCGAGCACGCCTCGGGCGCCTTCGCGGCGTTGGAGTACTGCAGCTCCGGCTCCGTCGCCGAAGAGCACGCAGGTGTTGCGGTCGGTCCAGTCGATAATGGAAGACAGTTTTTCAGCGCCGATGATCAACACGTTTTGGTACACGCCACTGGCAATGAAGGCGCGGCCCACTTCGAGGGCGTAGATAAATCCGGAACAAGCCGCTTCGAGATCGAACGCGGCGGCCTTGGCCGCACCGAGTTCCTGTTGCACCAGACAGGCGGTGGCGGGAAAGGGCATGTCGGGCGTGATGGTTGCCACGACAATGAGATCGAGATCGGCCGGTTCAAGCTCGGCCTGGGCCAGTGCTTTGCGGGCGGCGGCAACGGCCATGGTGGAAGTGAATTCGCCCTCGGCGGCCATGCGGCGTTGCTTGATGCCGGTGCGGGTGGTGATCCATTCGTCGTTGGTATCCACCATCTCGGCGAGATCGGCATTGGTGAGAACACGCTCGGGGACGTAGGAGCCGATGCCAGTAATGGCGCAGCCTTGCAGCTGGTTGGATTCACTCATGAATTCAGGGTCGCGCTGGGCGGCCTATGGGAGGGATCATAGGGGCAGGCCGGTCGGCAGGCAAGACCGGACGCCCAAAGGTCGGGGGGGGGAGAAAGACAAAGGAGCCCGCGAAGGGCTCCTTGACATAGCTTTGGCCGCAAGGCGATTGGCTTTAAAATCCGCCTTTTATGGTGATGATCTGTCGGCCCTTGTAAAAGCCGCAGCTGGGGCAGACGCGGTGAGCTTGAGCCGGTTCGCCGCACTGTTCGCAAGTCTGAAGTTTGGGCAGGGTCAGCACGCTATTGGACGCAATCCGCTTGCGTCGACGGCTCCGGGAGGTTCGTCGTTTTGGTACAGCCATTGTTCTAGGACCTAAAGGTTATTGTTGTTTCCACTCTTCCAGCGCGTCCCATGTGGGGGACGTATCCGCCTCTATTTTCGTCGGTTCTTCCTGCTGGAACTCCAGCCCGCGGCACGTTTCGGCGCACAGGGGATGGTGCGGAAGGCCGAGCAAAATATCTTCACGGATCCATGGGGTCAAGTCTACATATTCGCCAATTACCTCAATGGCTTCGTCGCCTTCGAGAGGTAAAATGCAACTCCATTCCGGGATATCCATGTTGAAAACAAAGGGTTTTACGCACCGGGCACATTCGCATTGGAAGGTCATTTTAAGGCTGCCATGAACGAATACCGTGTCATCGGTTCGCAAGGCATCCAACTGGTACAGAAGGGTTTCGGCCGAGCGAACGAGGTCGTGTTTGGCGCCGAGATCCAGCCCTAGCCCCTCGGCGGGGATCTCGCCATCCAAGTGGACATCCTGTTCCTTCAATTGGTCGATATGAATTTGGATCGTCATGATCTCTTTGGGTTGCTCCCGTTTGGCGGGAGGGTTTATGGCTTCAGTTTGCGCCGCAAGGCGCGTTCCACATTGGGCGGGACAAAGGAGCTGATGTCGCCGCCCAGCCCGGCGATTTCCTTGACCAGGCGCGAGCTTAAAAATGTGTAGGATTCGCGGGGCATCATAAAAATGGTCTCAATCTCCTCATTCAACTTCCGGTTCATCAGAGCCAGTTGAAATTCAAATTCAAAATCCGAGACCGCCCGCAAACCGCGGATGATGGCCTGCGCCCGGTGTTGATCGGCAAAATCCACCAGCAACCCCTTGAAGGACGCCACCTCCACATTGGTCTGCGACTTAACCGCCGCGGTGATCTGCCGTTTGCGTTCGGACTGCGTAAACATCGGCTGCTTGTCGGCGTTGGCTGCCACGGCCACGATGACCCGGTCAAACAGCTTGGACGCCCGCTCCACCACATCCAGGTGGCCGTTGGTGAGAGGATCAAAACTCCCAGGATAGATGACCGTGCGCATCCCGCACAACCTCCCGCCTACTTGTCGATCACGCAAGGAATTTTACCCATCCATGTGAGGAGCCCTCGACAAATCCGAAAAATCGAGGTTACATTGACAGCGTAAGCATGACCGAACCTCTTCCTCCAGCTCCACTCACAGAGGTGTTGCCCGCGCCTGAGGCTCCACAGCCCAAGCCCTGTGGCAAGGCATTCGCCAGCCTGTTGCTGGGGCTGTTTGGCTGCCTTTTGGGAGGCGTGGCGGTGGCCGGCTTGGTCTGGAGCCCCGGTGCAGGAGACAATGTGCAACTCACCGGCAATCTCAACCAAATGCAGGATGTGATTGTGGCCGATACCAAGGAGCGCGGCTTGAAGATGTTTTTCGCCTCATTCGGCCAATGGTTTGGATTCATCGGCGCGGGGTTGGGGCTCATTGGGATTCTGCAAGGCATCACGCATCTCTATCAGGCCGGCATCCGGCTGGTGATTCCGCGGCGGTGGCTGGCTGGTTTCGGCACGCTCTTTTCCTTCATCGCTTGTCTGAGTATCGTGGCCGGGCTTAAGCATGGGTACGCCGCTAATGTGGGGTTACATGTGGAAAATGCCAACGAAGCGTTCGATCGCGTCGGTCAAGTGGCCAATGTCATGCAACAGGCGCAGGATATTGCCGAAGGCAAAGCCCCGGCTCCGGCGGGGTTGGACGAGCAAACCCGAGGCATGGCCGAGAGCCTGTTTGCCGGCACGCTGAATCCCATCACTCAAATTTGGACCGAGGATTACCTGAACCGGCACGCGCCCAACATCGAGTTTTACGCCACCGACGGCCGCAGCTATAGCATTGAGAAATCCCGGAACACCCGCGTCATCGTCATGCTCATGCGCGCCTCCAGCCCCGGGTGCCAGCAATCCGTTGCCATCCTGAATCAACTTTACGATGAAACCTCCCGCGGCGATCTGCGCATCCTAGCAGTCAGTCAGGAAACCCCCGCCAGTCTGGACGCTTTTGTGCGCCGCACCGGCGCTAAATTTCCAGTCGGCAAAGCCGCCGTGCTGCCTTCCGAACCCTATGGTGACGTGCAATCGTTCCCCACTTATTTCATCCTCGACCCAGATGGCGTCATCAAAAAAATCCTTATCGGCCCCCAATCTCTCAATACCCTAAGAAGCGCCATCACCGCCAACTAACCCGGGACGGATGAGTCCCGCCTCGTCCGGTTTTTAACCACAGAGAATAAAGAGAAAACTTATCAGGAATGTTCTCTGTACCTCTGTGGTGAATCATGATTTAGGTGCAAGGTGGGACTTGCATCTCACCAATCGAAAAGAGACGTTTTCACTTTAAGTGCGTCAACGCGCGTTGCACCATCCAGCCATGCTTGGCCAGCGCCGCTTGAGCGGTGGTAGCATCCACCTCGCTCAGGGTCATCACGATTCGGATGGCCCGGTCGCGCAGTTTTTCGTTTTTGGGATCCACATCCACCATCAGGTTGCCGGCCACTTTGCCGAGGCGCACCATGGCGAGGGTGGTGATGCAATTCAGGATCAGCTTGGTTGCTGTGCCAGCTTTCAGGCGGGTGGAGCCGGTGAGCACTTCCGGGCCAATGTCCGGCGCTAGGATGAGGTGCGGCACCTTGGCACGGCGTTTGAGGGTGGGATTAAAACAAATCAACGCCGTGCGTGCGCCACGTTGAGCGGCGGTCTTAAGGGCGCCCCACACAAACGGCGTGTTGCCGCTGGCAGCGATGCCGATCACCACGTCCTTTTGAGTCACACCGCGAAATTGAATCGCCCGCCCGCCCGCATCGGCATCGTCCTCGGCGCCTTCAATAGCCTCCGTTAAAGCCCGCGGACCGCCGGCAATGATGCCCTGCACCTGTTCCGGGCGCGCCCGAAAGGTTGGCGGACATTCGCTGGCATCCAGCACACCCAACCGACCGCTGGTGCCGGCGCCCACGTAAAATAACCGGCCGCCATCCGCCAGTGCCTTGGCCACCCAACCGGCCAGACGCGCGATGGTTTTCCCTTCCGTGCGGACAGCCTTGGCCGCGCGTTGTTCCTCCTTGAGCATCAGGTTCACCGCCTCGGGCAGGGAAAGCTGATCGAGTTCCATCGAGCGCGGATTACGTTGTTCGGTGGCCGGGATGTGGGTTGGCGGTCGAAGGGTACGGGTTGAAGGAGTGATTGATTGGGCGGTGTCCTTCAGGAGATTTTTGGCGAGCTCAATCGCGCCCCAAACGCCTTCGTGTTTCTGGACTTGCACGGTGGCTTGAGGCCAACGCTCGCAAATGGCTTGGCGGACCTTGCGGGCAAAGGCCGGTTGACTGCGCAGCACGCCGCCGGCCAACACAAAGTGAACGGGCTTATTTTTTTGTGCCAATTTAACGGCGCAATTCACCGCGTCTTTGGCCAGCATGCCGGCGGCGCCTTCGAGAATATCGCGAGCGATCCGATCCCGTTTCTTGGCGGCGGCAAAGACTTCGGGAGCGAGGGCGGCCACAGCGTTTTTATCCGAAGCGGCCACCCAGTCGATCAGGTCATCGGGTTCATTGGTGCCGGTTGCCGTGAGCAGGCTTTCGCCCAGTCGGCTCCAAGTGCCGTCGCGGTCAAAGTAAAACACCACCGCTTTCAAAGCGCGTAGGCCAATCTCAAACCCGCTGCCTTTATCCCCCAGAATATGACCCCACCCGCCCATTTTGACCGTGCGCCCCTCCGCTGCTTTGCCGAAACAACACGAGCCAGTACCGGATAACACGAGCACGGCGGTTTCCTTGGCATTGAATCCGGCTAGAGCGATCTCCAGATCATGCGTCACCCGGCATGGAGTGGCTTTCCAAACTTTCGCGACCTCCGCCTGCACGCGCGCGCGGTCTTTGGCGTGCCGTGCACCGGCCAAGCCGAGACCAATGGCGTCGGGGGATTCAAATTGCTTCGCCACCTGCCGCAGCAACCGCCCCAACGCGCGGTCATCCAGCAGCCGCACATTGCCCGGGCCGAAAGTGGCGCGTTGGATCTCGCGCCCGCGTGCATCGGCCAATAGCGCGGTCGTTCGCGTGCCTCCACCTTCAATGCCGAGAATGTATGGCCGCTGAAATGTCTGCGTCTCCGCCACGGCCGAGTGTTTTCATGGTCGGTTAGCAAGCGCAAGCTCATGCTTGTCTTTTCCGCTGCTTGTACGTTATCTCAACCGCATGACCGAGACCGAGCAGACGATTCTCGATACTTTGATTGAGCTGGAGGAGGCTGTAGGGCACGTGCAGGCTGACCCCAAGCCCGATCTCCTGGCGATCTTCGGCCGGTTGGATGCGTTGACCACCAGTCTGCCGCGCGGGACCTCGCCGGATCTGCTGCATTATTTGCACAAAAAAAGTTACCAGAAAGCGCGGCTCTTTCTGCAGGGGCGGGATCCCGAACAAGGCGATTGTCCGCATTAACGGGTCATGATTGACGATACCATTGCCGCCATTGCCACGCCGCTCGGCGAAGGTGCGCTGGCGGTTATCCGCCTCTCAGGTGCTGACGCGTTTGCTATTGCTGGCCGTTGTTTCCGCCCGATCGGGGCCAGTTCCCAATCACCCAGTGACGCGACGACGCACACTTTGCATTATGGCAACATCATCGATGCGGAGGATCGTGTTGTTGACGAAGTGCTGTTGGCCGTGATGCGTACGCCGCGCACGTTCACGCGGGAGGACACTGTGGAGATCACCTGCCACGGCGGCATGGTGGCCAGCCAAGCCGTGTTGCAAACCGTGCTGGCCGCCGGGGCGCGCAGTGCCTTGCCGGGGGAGTTTACGCGCCGGGCATTTGTGAATGGCCGCATCGATCTGACGCAGGCTGAGGCCGTGAGCGATGTGATTCATGCCCGCACCGATCTCGCCCTTGCCGCCGCCAACGAACAGCTCGCCGGTAAACTCAGCCAACGCATCGGTCAATTGCGCGACGATCTGATGAATGTACTCGCCCATCTCGAGGCGCACATTGATTTTCCCGATGAAGACATCGCGCCGGACACACAGACCCAACTCATCGGCCGATTGGAAGCCACGCTGGACTTCATCGACCAACTCCTCGCCACCGCCAACGAAGGTCGCATCCTGCGCCGTGGTATCCGCGCCGCGATCATTGGTCGGCCCAACGCCGGTAAATCCAGTTTGCTCAATCAACTGCTTGGGCACGACCGCGCCATCGTCACGCCCACCGCCGGCACCACGCGCGATACCATTGAGGAAACCGCCAACATCCGCGGTATCCCCGTGGTGTTCATTGACACCGCCGGCCTGCGCGAGGCGGCCGATGCCATTGAGGCCGAGGGTATCCGGCGCAGCCACGACAGCATGGCCAGCGCCGAGCTCATTTTGCACGTGCTCGATGCCACCGAGCCGTTAACCGATGAAGATCAGGCGTACCTCGACCAGTTCGCCAATCGTCAACGCCTCATCATTGCTAATAAAATTGATCAACCCAACGCGAATGCAATCGGGGTCGATTGTCTGCAAACCAGCGCCACCGAAGGCACGGGCATTGAGGCGTTGAAAGACGCTATTCGCACCGCAGTGTGGAGTGGTGAAATCCGCGCGGACATGTTGCCGGCCATGATCAACGCCCGCCATCAGGACGCCCTTCGCCGCGCTCGCGCCGGTCTGGCCGACAGTCTCGCCGGCCTGCGCACCGAGGCCACATTGGAGCTGATCGCCATGGACCTACGCATCGCCACAAACGCCATCGGCGAAGTCGTTGGCCAAACCGCCACTGAAGACTTGCTCGACCGCGTGTTTAGCGAGTTTTGTATTGGGAAATGAGGCGCCGTGAGCGGCGAAGTTTCATCCGGCACGTTGCCGAATAGTTCCACCAACGGTTTCCAGCCCTCCGCACCGCGTTCCATTCAAAATCTGAGGCCAGTAAGTGTTCCTCGTCTAGAAACTGATTGGCCTTCGCTTCGAGGTATGGTCCAAACTATTCTCCTTTGCGGGTTAATGAATTTGGCGTTGCTCGTCGGAGGCGAAGGAGTTCCTGATATATTTTCAATTCAATTGACGTGACCTTTGATGGGCAATTCGTCAGAGATTGGCATGCATTCGTTGGAGCAGGCGCGGGCGGCGATATTGGCGAGGTTGGAACCGATGGCGGCGGAATCGGTATTACTGGCGCAATCGGCCGGGCGCGTGTTGGCGGCGGACGTTGCGGCGGCGGTGGATTTGCCACGCTTTGATAACTCCGCCATGGACGGCTACGCGGTGATCGCCGCTGAAGCCGGCACGGGCGCGCAGTTACAATGCGTTGGCGAGGTGCCAGCGGGCAGTGCGTTCGAGGGCACCCTGCAATCGGGACAGTGCCTGCGGATTTTTACCGGATCCCCCATGCCCGCGGGAGCCAATGCCGTGGTGATGCAGGAGGACACGCGCGTGGAAGCGGATCGCGTGGAAATCACCGAGGGCGTGAAACCCTTTGAGCACATTCGGTTGCGAGGTGAGGATGTGAAGGAGGGCGAACCGATTGGGCGCGAGGGCGAGGTGATGCATGCCGGGCGTTTGCAATTACTTGGGGCCGCCGGTGTGGCCCGGGTGGAGGTGTATCGTCGGCCGATTGTCGGGGTACTGGCCACGGGAGATGAATTGCGCGAACCGGGCGAGGCCTTGGGCGAGGGCGGCATTCATGAGAGCAACCGGTTGGCGTTGGCCGAACTGATTCGAGAGACAGGCGCGGAAGCCCGGGTGTATCCGCTGGTGAACGATATGCTGGATGCCACCAAGGCGGCGTTGCGGCAGGCGTTTGATGAATGCGATGCGATAGTGACCTCCGGCGGCGTCAGCGTGGGGGATCATGATTATGTCAAACCAGCGTTAGAGTCGCTGGGCGGCGAACTGGATTTCTGGAAGGTCCGCATCAAACCGGGTAAACCCTTTGTGTACGGCCGGCTGCGGGGTAAACCGCTCTTTGGCGTACCCGGGAATCCGGTGAGCGCGATGGTGACCTTTCTTGTGCTGGTGCGTCCGGGCATCTTGAAACTGACCGGCACCACGGACTTGGAGATGCCCGCGCATCCCGGCGTGCTGGTCGATCCGCTGGCCAATCGCGGTGATCGTCGGCATTTCATGCGTGTGCGGGTGGACGCTACCGGGCAGGTGCACGCGGCCGGGTTGCAGGCTTCGCACGCGGTGGGTCCGCTGGGGCAGGCCAATGCGCTGGTGGATGTGCCGCCGGAAACCACGCTGGCCGAAGGCGCGGCAGTGACGGTGCTACGCTTTGTCTCCTAGAGGATTTCTCTCAGTTTTTCCTGATTCTTGGTGTAGGCCAGACCCAGCAGGATCAGGATTACGCCCATGCCGATCAGGGTGAGGATGCGCGCGGCTCCTTCCAGGTGGTTGAAGGCAATGAGCACCAGATAGCCGCTGGATACGGCCAGAATTACCAGTCCGTAGAGACGATGGGCGCGTTCCTTGAGCCAGATGCCCAGCCCGATCAGGACGAAGGCCAGAAGGCTCCACGTGATCACATCCCAATCACCGGACACCATCAGCGAAGCCCAGACCCAGAGACTGGTGTTGATGAGGATGACCGCAGCGTTGTTGGCAAAGGCGGTGGTCTCACCCATCTGATCGCCTTGCTGCTTGCGCACGGTTAATTGCGCACCCAGCAACAGCAGCAGAGGCACGAGATCCATGAGGTTTGGGCCGGTTTCGGGATTAAGCATCAGGCCCCAAAAATAGATCAGGCCGCAGGCCATGGAGATTCCTGATACGATCAGGCGCTCGAGCCGTTCCCGGCGGCGGTGCGCCAGTGAATGACCCAGCGCCACGATGGTGTAGGTGAGGAACAGGTATTCGCCCGGCACATATTTGAAAGCCCAGATCAGGCTCAGCGCCCAGCCGGCATAAAAATAAATCTGTGTGCCGATGCTCGCCAGAAGTTGCTTGTTGGTATTACCGTTTTCCTTCTTGAGCATCTGGTGTGTGTGCAGGAAAAAATGGCTCATGCCGAGCATGGTAAGAAATGGCACGAGGGTCAGTAAGGCTAGGTCGTGCTCAGCGTCGAACATACGTATGGGCGCCAGCAGGGCGGCGGTGAGGATAAACAACTGGGCGGCGATCTCGCCGGTGATCAGGCGCATTTTCAGGAACAACACACTGAGCACCACGCCAATCAGCGGCAGTGCCCAAAGTTGGTCGATGGGATTGATATTCTTCAAGGCCAATATAAGTCCTAAAAGAATGGATCCCGCCAGATAGGCTTCACCCAACACTTTAACTGATTCGAGCGGCCAGCGTTTCGCGGTAAAGATTTGGGCTAAGGCGAACACAAATAGGATTCCCACGGTGAGTTCCGTGTATTTCTCATGGATGACAGCCATCAAAGTAAACCCCACGGCAAGCAAGCCGCAGGTGGCAAAAAAATTAGCCATATTTTCCTGTGGCCCTTCGACTTTGCAGTGTTCGCGTAACCGATACGCCACCACAGCGGCTATCAAAATCAACAAGGCAAAGAACAGGCCAATCATTAACGGTGTGGTCGCGAAGTTCCCCGAACTAGCCAAGACTTTAAAGCCGACAAAAATACCGCCAATCAGAGTCACGCCCATTGCTCCGTATTGCAGCAGTCGGTTTTGTGTGCGCAAACCGAAGTAGGTTAAGATGAGTGCTTCGGCCGCCAGCAGAAGACCTCGAAAATCTTCGACTAAATTTAATGTCATCACGCCGAGCGTTATTAGCACTGTGGATTTGGTCAGTAATAGATCGGCGAATAGTTTTTCCTCTGGGAGCCATTTCTTGGCCAATTGGAAGAGAATCAGTAAGAGGGCGCCGAATACGGTAGGCAGAACCCAATAACTATCCCGCAGTTGATCCACCTGAAGTAGCACGATGGACAACAGGGCGAAACAAGCACCATTGTTTAAGTTCACGAAAGTTGAACGTTTGGTCGGCGTCATTTGATCATGGCGCGACAGAAATCCGGCCGCGGTAAATACCAACCAATACAGTCCAAGGAACAGGGCATCCTGCGCGAACTCCCCTTCGCCCTGCACGGCCGTTTGAAAGCGCCAGAAAATGAACCCCGCGTAAGTGGTGATGAGCGCAAGGAAAGACAGATTCGCCCAGCGATTGCGGACCATAAACACAGTGGCCGTTATCGCCAACGCCATGTTGGAGGCAAAAGTAAACCAGATATTGGTTTCCGATGGCGCATGAATCAGGGGCACATACGAGGCATAGTACGCTCCGGCCACGGCGAACATGGCCATCACCTCTGATTCTTTGCGCGTGGCAAACCAGATGATAAAGATCGCCCAAGCCGCTAAAAGCACACCTGCAAGCGTCGGCGACCCGATCAGCCCCAGTATTGGAGCTTTGACAAAGTACAGGGCGTATGTGGAAAAATACACCGCCGCCATACCGCCACCGGTGAGAACTTCGCTATAGTTTTTCAGCACCGCAAATCGCTCACGCAAAAACAGGCCCGCGCCCATCAGGCTAAAACTAATCAGGTACAACAGGGTCGCATTGAGGTACGGTCGGATGTGGTCCGGAATATCCTGGTAGCCCAT
This sequence comes from Verrucomicrobiales bacterium, assembly GCA_038139415.1. Lineage (GTDB taxonomy): Bacteria > Verrucomicrobiota > Verrucomicrobiia > Limisphaerales > UBA1100 > UBA1100. The sequence goes on from JAYOSV010000019.1 coordinate 50,531, forward strand.
CTTGGCCAAGAATACCAAGCCCGTCAGCACGAGCACCACACCGATTCGCACAAACCACACCTTGCCCACCTCTAGCTCCAAGGAATTATTGGCGGCGTCCGGTTCCTTAGCTTCCGGAGTCTCCGCGGTTAGGGCTGCCATCGGTTCGGGCACATTGGGTAACTCGGAGTCATTCGGTTGATCTGCCATGTCAGACAGGACAGGGACAGGATCGGCAATCGGTTCCGATGTTTCCAAGGGTGCCATGGAATCCACTTGTGCCGGAGCGGATTCAGTGGCCAAGGGCGGTTTCAGTTCCGGTTCGGCCAAAGGCGGATTGAGCTCATTGATCACCGGAGGCATATCATCGGTCTTGGTGGGTTCCGGGGCCTCGGCGGTTTGCGGAGCAGGGGACGGACCGGTCATGCGGCCTTCCAGCGATCGGATTCGAAAATCCAGTGCCGAAACCCGGTTGGAGAGGATGATGAGGGGCACGCCGAACACCAGAGCCATCAGCACCATCAAGCAGATATAGCCTTCCATGCCTCAGATACTAAAGGAGTTAGGCCTTTTTCCTAAATTGAAAATATGACCAGCACTATTGATCTCATCAATAAATAAACATATCAACATATCCGGATATATTGATTTAATTATTGACCGGCCGGGCTGGTGGCGTAGCATTGGCGTCTATGAATGAGACGCCCATTTTTGCGGAGCTGCGAGAGCGGCTAGCGAAGCGCATCCTGTTTTTGGATGGCGCGATGGGTACGATGGTGCAGCGGCATGAGTTGGAGGAGGACGATTTTCGAGGCGAACGGTTTGCCGATCATGCGGGGGATTTGAAGGGCAACAACGATCTGCTCTCTCTCACGCGGCCAGACATCATTCGCGGGATTCACACGCAGTTCCTAGAAGCGGGATGCGACATTATCGAGACCAATACCTTTAGCGCCACGCGCATTGGCATGGCGGATTACGCGATGGAATCTGTCACGCGTGAGCTGAATGTCGCCTCGGCCAAGCTGGCTCGCGAGGCGGTGGAGTCGGTCATGACACAGGATGCCTCGCGCCGTTGTTATGTGGCAGGAGCGATTGGGCCGACCAACCGCACAGCGTCCATTTCACCGGATGTCAATGATCCCGGATATCGCGCGGTAACCTTTGATGAATTGGTGGGCGTGTACCGCGAACAGACGGAGGCGCTGATCGAAGGCGGCGTGGATATTCTATTGCCGGAAACAACCTTCGACACGCTGAACCTCAAGGCGGCGTTGTTCGCGATTGAGGAGGTGTTTCTTGAACGCGGCGAGCGCTTACCGGTGATGGTGAGTGTGACGATCACCGACGCCTCTGGTCGCACGCTCTCCGGGCAAACCACCGAGGCCTTCTGGAATTCCATCGCGCACGCGAAGCCGTTTACCGTGGGCATTAATTGCGCACTGGGCGCCAAGGAAATGGCGCCTTACATCCGCGAGCTGTCGCGCATTGCCGATACGTTTGTTCATTGCTACCCGAACGCCGGTCTGCCCAATCCTCTGGCGGAGACAGGCTACGATGAACGGCCGGTGGATACTGCCGCGGCGTTGCGCGATCTGGCCGATCAAGGGCTACTCAATGTAGCCGGCGGTTGCTGCGGCACTACGCCGGCACATTTACAGGCGATCATTGAAACGCTGGCTGAGGTGAAGCCGCGCTTGCCGGAAGGGCGCCCAGCCTCGCTGCGTTTGAGCGGCTTGGAACCGCAGGATATAGGCGATCGCACCGGGCAACTTGCGATGGTCGGTGAGCGCACCAACGTGATGGGTTCGCCGAAATTCAAGAAACTCATCAAGGAAGGCGATTTTGAGACGGCGCTCGCATTGGCGCGGCAACAGGTGGAGAACGGCGCCAATGTCATCGATATTTGTTTTGACGAAGGCCTGCTCGATGCCGAGCAATGCATGCGCAAATTCCTCAATCTGCTCGCTTCGGATCCGGACATCTCTCGCGTCCCCATCATGGTGGACAGCTCCAAATGGACGGTGCTGGAGGAGGGCCTTAAATGCCTGCAAGGCAAAGGTATCGTAAACTCCATCAGCCTCAAGGGCGGCGAGGAGGAATTCCTGCGCCAAGCGTCCTTGTGCCGCCGGTACGGCGCCGCGGCGGTGGTGATGGCTTTCGACGAAAAAGGGCAGGCGGCAACCATCGACGATAAAGTGGCCATTGCCGAACGCGTTTATCGGCTGCTCACTGAGCAATTGGATTTCCCGCCCGAAGACATCATTTTTGATCTCAACATCCTGACTGTTGCCACCGGCATGGAGGAGCATAATGATTATGCAGTAAACTTCATCGAGGCCGTGCGGCAGGTGAAAACACGGTGCCCCGGCGTCCGCACTAGCGGGGGCGTAAGCAACATCTCATTTTCCTTTCGAGGCAACAACGTCGTGCGAGAAGCGATGCATTCGGCTTTTCTTTACCACGCGGTAGACGCCGGTCTGGACATGGGCATCGTGAATGCCGGCATGCTTGAGGTGTACGAGCAGATCGACAAGGAACTGCTCGAGTACGTGGAGGACGTGCTGCTCAATCGCCGGCCGGACGCGACGGATCGGCTGATCGATTACGCGGAACAGTTCAAGGGTGTTAAAAAGGAAAAGGCTGCCGCAGACCAGAAATGGCGGGAGGAAGATGTGGCCGCGCGTCTTAGCCACGCGCTTGTAAACGGCATCACTGAATTTATTGAGGAAGACACCGAGGAAGCGCGTGCCGCAGCCTCGCGACCATTGGAGGTGATTGAAGGGCCGTTGATGGACGGCATGAAAGTCGTCGGTAAACTGTTCGGCGCCGGCAAGATGTTCCTGCCGCAGGTGGTGAAAAGCGCGCGCGTCATGAAAAAGGCCGTGGCCTATCTCACGCCTTTCATGGAGGCGGAGAAAGCTGATGGTGAAGATGCCAGTGCCGGCACCTTTGTGATCGCCACTGTGAAGGGCGACGTACACGACATCGGCAAGAACATCGTCGGCGTGGTGCTCGGTTGCAACGGCTACAAGGTGATTGATCTCGGTGTGATGGTGGACTGCGATACCATCCTGAAAGCCGCTGAAGAGAATCAGGCAGACATCATCGGCCTCAGTGGATTGATTACGCCGTCCTTGGACGAGATGATTTTCAATGCAAAGGAAATGCAGCGGCGCGGCCTTAAAATCCCGCTTCTGATTGGCGGCGCGACCACCAGTAAGGCCCACACCGCCATCAAGATTGCGCCGACATATGAGGGGTCGATTAGTCATGTGCTGGATGCTTCGCTGGTAGTTGGCGTATGCAACGATCTGCTTAGCGAAAATCGCCGCGATGATTTCCGTAAGGAACTGGAAGCCGAACACGAGCGGTTGCGTGAGAAATACGCCTCGGGCAATGACGGTCGCAAAGCCATCGTCCCGATCGCCTCCGCCCGCACCGCGGCGCCACAATACGACTGGGCAGAGGAAGAAATTCGCACGCCGGACATCCTTGGCCTACAACATTTTGAATCCATCCCCCTAGATGTGTTGGCAACATACATCGACTGGTCGCCCTTCTTTTGGACCTGGCAGTTGCATGGTGTTTATCCGACGATTTTTAACAAACCGGAGGAAGGTAAAGAGGCCAAGAAACTATTTGCCGATGGTCAGAAGATGCTTGAGGACATTATCGTGAACCGACGTTGTACCGCTCGTGGCGTAGCGGGTTTCTGGCCGGCTAATAGTACGGGCGAGGATGTTGAAGTGTACGCGGATGAATCGCGGGCGGACCTCTTGGCCACATTTCATTTTCTGCGCCAGCAACGACAAAAAAAGGAAGGGCAACTGTGTCGCAGCTTGGCTGATAATATTGCACCGCAGGCGAGTGGGCGCGTGGATTACTTTGGTGGCTTTGTCGTCACGGTTGGGCAGGAAATTGAGGATTTTGCCGCCACCTTCCGCGATGCCGGTGATGACTATAACGCGATCATCGTGCAGGCCATCGGCGATCGACTGGCGGAGGCTAGTGCCGAGTACATGCACAAAATCTTGCGCGATCAAAGCGGTATCGGGAGTGAGGAAGGATTTGCGGCTGAAACCAAATTGGACGAAGAACAGGCCCGTTTTTTGATCAAGGAAAAGTATCGCGGCATCCGACCGGCGGCGGGATACCCCTCCTGTCCGGATCACAGCGAGAAGGCTACGCTATGGAAACTGTTGGAGGCCGAGGAACGCACGGGGGCCACCTTAACCACCAGCTACGCCATGAATCCGCCCAGCTCGGTTAGCGGGTACTATCTAAATCATTCGGATGCCAAATATTTTAATCTTGGTCTGATTGGTGAGGATCAAGTGGCCGACTATGCCGCGCGCAAAAATATTTCCCAACCCGAAGCCGAAAAATGGCTTCGCCCACACTTGGGGTATGACGAGGAATGAACATGAAAACAAAACGAGGAATGAACATGAAAACAAATAAAGCGTTTACTCTGATCGAATTATTGGTGGTGATCGCAATCATTGGGATATTGGCAGGCTTGCTTTTGCCCACTCTGGCGAGGGCCAAGATGGTGGCTAAATCGGTCCAAAACAAAAACAACCTCAAACAAATTGCCGGGGCGTTTTCGATGTATTCGGATGATCACGGTGGCTTGGCCGTCGGCATTGGAGAATCCAGTGGCCGGTATTTTTTCGGCCAATACAACGGAGCCAGCGCGGAGGTGGATTATTCGGGTGGTTACCTGAGCGAGTATGTGAGCCACAGCGAGAAGGTCTGGCAGGATCCGGTATTCAATGCGTTTAGCAAGCGCGCCAAGAAACGCACCTGTAGCTACGCCTATAACAGTCACTATCTTAATGAGATGGAGGAAAACGGAAACTGGTGGGATCCTGGTTACAGTTACGTTTACCGAGGGCTGGACACCCAGATCATGGAGAGTCCAGTGGAGACTGTGCTCTTTGGGGATTCCGCCCGCAACTGGATGGGGCCGGTGGAGGAAAATTGGTTTTGGACACCGCCATCCCAAGCCCGAGCTTGGCCCGGTTGGGAAACGGCCTACACACACTTCCGCCATAACGGCAAGGCCACCGTGCTGTGGGGAGATGGTCATGTAGAGATGGTGGCCCCGGATCAAACGTATCCCGTGAACGACGATCAGCTCGGCTACATCTGTGATACTAACGATCGCTTTTTCAAGCCGGTGAAATAAGATGAGTAGCGCGCAAACCATCCTCATTGGGGTCGCCGTGGTGGGAATCACTGTGTTTGGGTTTATGCGTTCCGATGAGAACGAGTACGCCGAGCAGGTAGTGGCGCTGGATTCGACTGAAGCCAAGACCGCGCTGGCCATCTTTAAGCAGTTGTCGCAATCCACCAATGCCTTGGCCGACGCCATAAGCCCCAAAGCAAACCCCGTGATTCAGCAGCACTTGCAGCGCAGTGCCGCCCGGCTCCAAACCGCCGGGACGGTAGAACTCATTAATGCCTATTGGACTGGGGATTATTTCAAAGTTCAAATAAAAGCCGCCGAAGAGTCGCATTGGTTTACGCTGGAACAGGACGGTGGTGCCGGCCTAAAACTGCTGGGCGTACAGGAATAGCATGAAAGGACCCGATCACATCCCCTGGCTGCTTGGCTTGATGGTGCTCTTCACCGCCATGCGTTGGCCGGGATTGTTGCCGTCGAACTTCAGCCCGGTGTACGCGATTTGTTTTTGTGCGGGGCTGTACCTCAGCGGTTGGCGGGCGTGGGCGGTGCCGTTGGGGCTGCTGTTAGTCAGCGATGTAGTGATGAATTTTTTCGTGTATCGGCCGATGGGGTACTCGGTGTTTTCAGTCAGCATGATCGGTTTGTATGCGCTGTACTTGCTGCTGATTGCCATGGGTTGGCGGTTGGGGGAAAAACAATCGCCGGCCGTGTTAATCGGCGGCGGAATATTGGGTGCGTGCGCGTTTTTCTTTGGAAGCAACACACTGGTCTGGCTGGCCGATCCGATATACGCGAAAACAGTAGCTGGCTGGGTGCAATCGTTTACCGTGGGCAAGGCGGGCTTTCCGCCGGCGATTATGTTTTTCCGCAACTCAGCGGTGTCCGGAGCGTTGTTTACCACGGTGATCGTGTTTGCCGTGCGGTATGTCCGTTCTATTGAAGCGGAACGGGGAGGGGCAAGTTCCACCTTGCCCCAAAATTACTAAGAGGGAGTTAGGTCTGGGACGAGGTGGAACTTGCCCCGCCCTTTTGATCTTCACCGATTTGGTAGGCGATTGCGCTGACGATTTTCTCACTCCACGCATCCAGCGCGGCGGCATCCTTACCTTCGAGAAGGAGTCGGATTTTGGGTTCGGTGCCGGAATAACGGAGCAACACGCGGCCACCTTCTGCTTGCAGGGCGGATTCCGCCTCGGCCACGAGCGCGGGGACGCCTTCGAGTTCCTCAATGGGTTTCTTCTCCGTCACGCGCAGGTTGGTAAGCTTTTGCGGAAAACGCGTCCAGCACTGGGCCAGCTTGGAGAGGGGTTGTTGCTTGGCGGCCATGATGCGGAGTATCTGCAGAGCCGCCACGAGGCCGTCACCGGAGGAGGCGTGGTCACCGAAAATCAGGTGGCCGCTTTGTTCGCCGCCGAAATTATAGCCGTGCTGCAACATGGCTTCGATCACATGCTTGTCACCCACGGGCGTGCGCACGGTACGACCGCCGGACGCCTCAATGGCGGCGTCGAGGCCGGCATTGCTCATTACGGTAGTCACGAGGGTGTTATTGGCTAATGACCCTTCGGCCAGCATTTCCAGCGCGGCGATGGCCATAATGTCGTCGCCGTCAATCAACGTACCGGTTTCGTCGCACAACAACACGCGGTCCGCATCGCCGTCATGCGCAATGCCGATGTCGGCATTGTGTTCCTGCACCCAGTGACACATTTGCTCGGGATGCATGGAGCCGCGGCCGGCGTTAATATTCGTGCCATCGGGTCGGTTGCCGTAAACAATGACATTGGCGCCGAGCTCGCGCAGGGTGCAGGGCGTGGCCTTGTAGGCGGCACCGTGCCCACAATCGACGACGATGGTTACACCCTCGAGCGTTTGGCCGCGCGGAAAAGAGCGTTTAGCGTATTCGACATACCGGCCGAGAGCGTCGTCGATGCGTACGGCCTTGCCGATGGCTTCGGCCGTGGGGCGGACGTCATCGATCTCGCCGCTGAACACGAGGTTTTCGATTTGTTCCTCGATGGGGTCGGCAAGCTTGTAGCCGTCGTGATTGAAAAACTTGATGCCGTTGTCGTCGTACGGATTGTGTGAAGCGGTGATGACAATGCCGGCATCCGCGCGCAGGCTATTAGTAATCCGCGCCACGCCGGGCGTGGGCAGCGGGCCGATGAACAGCACATCCACGCCCATCGACAGGATGCCGCTAGAAAGGGCATTCTCTAGCATGTACCCCGAGAGACGTGTGTCTTTGCCGATGACAATCTGATGTCGCTGGCGGCTTCGGGATTCGGGGTTGAGATCCCGGAATACATGGGCGGCGGCACGCCCGAGCTTGAGGGCGGTCTCGGCCGTGACCGGTTCCACATTCGCACGTCCCCGCACCCCATCGGTGCCGAAGATTTTATTCGCTGTCGGTGCCATTGTTTTCCTTGAGGGCGTCGGGATTGGAGAGGGGCGGGGCAGAAGTTTCTGAGTCACTAGGGCGGCGGATGGGTTCGGCGTTCGAATAGGACAGGCCGGCGGCGGTCTTAATGATAAACCACACCATGATCGCCAGAATCAGCGACATGACTTTCATTAAGAAATCGCTCATACCCTTGGATTGTGAGTCTTCTGCCATGGGTTAACGGGGGTCCGGCCGGAGTTTCTTTTCGATGAGATCGAACACCGCCCGCAGGGAATCGCGCAGGCGTTGCAACGGGGTGCTGGCGAGTTTTTTCGAGGGGGCATCGGATTTCAATTGGTCTACCAGAAAATCCTTGAGTTGTTTGAGGGAGACTTGCCGATGCAGAGCACCGTTGTGGCAATAGGCGATGTCGCCAGTTTCTTCGGAAACGAGTACGACAATGGCGTCGGTTTCCTCACTCAACCCAATGGCGGCGCGGTGGCGTGTCCCCAGGGAGTTGTTAATATCAATGCGCCGGGTGAGCGGGAAAATACAGGCGGCATACATGATGCGGTTGCCCCGCACCACGACGCCGCCATCGTGCATGGGGGAGTTGGGGAAGAAAATGGAATTCAACATCTCCGAAGTCAGTGCGCTATCTACCAGCACGCCGCTGCCGGTTTCCTGATGGATATCTACGGCGCGCTCGATCGCGATGATGCCGCCGGTGCGTTGTTGGGCCAATTGGTCGGTGGCCTGTACGACCGCATCGACATCCAGCGGACTGTCTTCGTCTGAAGAAAAGATTGGAAGGTTACCTAATTCCGCCAGGAGCCGGCGTAGCTCGGGCTGGAAGATAATTAGGATGGCCACGGTGGTGAACAGGAACAATTGCTGGAGCAACCACCGGAGCACCTGCAATTCCAATAGGGCAATGAGCGTGGTGATGCCGATTAGGATAAGGAAGCCTAGCACCACGGGCCAGCCACGTGAGCGTTGTAGAAAGGTGAAAATATAATAGATACCGACGGCCAGCGCGGAGATCTCCACCAGCGCGCGGAGAATCCACAGCCAATCCAGTTTCAGCCATTCCCAGATGCTGATCAGAAAAGGCGGAATTTCGGCGGCTATATTGAGGCTTTCTCCGTCCATGAATTAGCGGATGGCGGTCCAGATTTGCAGTGCCTGGATGGTTTCTCTGACATCATGCACGCGGAGAACGGCGGTTCCGGCTTCAGCGGCGCGACAGGCGCACGCTAGACTTCCGGCCAAACGATCCTCCACTGCGGCTTCGGTGATACGGCCGATAAACGACTTGCGCGAGGCACCCACCAACAAAGGCCGCTTCATCTTTTTAAAACGCTCCAGCCCGGCGAGCAACGCCAAATTATGCTCAACCGTTTTGCCAAACCCAATGCCTGGATCGAACAGCACCTGTTCCGCATCCAAGCCGGCCTCGGTGAACCGCTCTAGGCGTTCGTCAAAAAACGCGCGCACTTCGGCGGTCACATCGGTGTACGTTGGCGCGTTCTGCATGTTTTGCGGCGTGCCCTGCATGTGCATCGCCACGTAACCGGCGCGGGCAGCACCGGCAATTTGCCACATTTTTGGGTCTGCGCGGTTTGCGGCGATGTCGTTGATGATTACAGCACCGGCGGCCAAGGCTGCCTTGGCCACGGCGGGTTTCTGGGTGTCTATGGATAGGGCGGCGTCGGTTTGCCCGGCGAGTTGTTCGATGACCGGAATTACGCGTGCCAATTCTTCCGACTCGGATACGGCGGGTGCTCCGGGGCGGGTGGATTCGCCGCCGATATCGAGGAGATCCGCCCCTTCCGCGGCGAGCGCCAGCGCGTGGGCTACGGCCGCCGCTGGGGTGGCGTGCTGGCCGCCGTCGGAAAAGGAATCGGGCGTGACATTGACGATGCCCATGATGAGCGGACTGCGCGGAAACTCCCACGCGTGATCGCCGGCGCGCCAAATCATCCTAATACCCGCTGCTGTCGGGAACCTTCTCGATCAGTTCAATCTCGTAGCCTTCAGGCGCGTCGATGAAGGCAAAGCCGCCGCCACTGTCTTTCATGTGCGGGCCATCGGAGTATTCCACGCCCAGTGATTGGATGTGTTTTTCAAATTCCACCAAGCTCTCCACCTCAAAGGCTAGGTGCGTGAGATCCTCTTGGACCTGCACGCCGCCGCTGCTCGGGTAGCTACATAGCTCGATCTCCTCATCGCTATTGGGCGTGGCGAGAAACACTAACTCAGAGCCGCGCGGCGATTTGTGTCGGCGTGTCTCGGTCAGCCCAAGAATCTCCGTGTAGAATTTCACCGAGGATTCCAGATCGTTCACGCGATAGCGGGTGTGTAGCAGTTTTTTGACAATGGCCATGGGCGAAGGATGCCCGAGGGGCGTGGGCGGCGCAAGGTTTGTGACTTGGTCGTCACGCGTTTACGCTTGATTGTCGGAGTTGAGGCAGGCTGAATCCGTTTTCGAGCATGTTACGATTTAGCTTCATTCTCATGGGGTTGTTGGGTTCCTCGTGGGCGGCTGTTGCGCCCCCCCCGCAAATGGAAACCCGCGGTGTTCCGGAGATTCCGGATGTGTTGGCTAAGCAAGCCGCTCCATATTTGCAGGTGCGGCCTCTACGTTTTCAGGATTGGCAGCTTAAAGGAACGAACGCGACGGTTTTAATTTCTCAACGCCCGCCCAAGGGCGAGGTGAGCCAGCTGCATGTGTTGAATAAACCCAAGGGCCAGCCGCGACAGGTTACTTTTGGTCGGGAGCCGGTGCGGGGAGCGGCCTTGAATCCGGTGAATGATCGGGCGCTGATTTATTTTAAAGACGAAGGTGGCAGCGAGCGTTACCAGGTGTTTCACAACAATTTGGCGACGGGGAAATCTGTACGGATCACCGATGGGAAAAACCGCCACACGGGCGCGCACTGGTCGCCCAAGGGCGATCGGATCGCGTACTTCTCGCCCAAGCGCAACGGGCGGGACAACGACCTCTATGTGGCCGATCCCTTGAAGGCGGGCAGCGAAAAATTGCTAGCCCGCCTAGATGGCGGCGGTTGGTGGATTGAAGACTGGTCGCGCGACGGGACCTTGATGATCCTAATGGAGTACATCTCTATCAACGAATCGCGCCTACATATTGTCGATACTAAGGGCGGAAACTTGTCGCCACTCACGCCAAAGTTGAGTGTGCCGGTCAGTCATCAGAACGCGCGTTTTGATCCTAGGATGCGGGCGGTTTATTTTAGCTCGGATGACGGGTTTGAATTTCAACGACTCACTCGATTGGATTTGAGCAGTGGCGAGTATAAATATTTTCTGCCACAGGTGCGCTGGGATGTAGAGGCGATTGAGGTGGCGCCTAACGGCCGGCAGTTAGCTGTGGTGACCAATGAGGGTGGCGCCAGTAAATTGCGGTTGCTCGATTCAATGACCGGCGAGCTGTTATGGAATCCGGAGATGCCGGCGGGCGTGATTCATCAACTTCGTTGGGCTTCGGAAACGGAGCTGATGTACGGCTTTGATTGGGCACTGTCGCCGGGCAAAGTGGTGCACTTGGATGCCAGTACAAAGGAGCAGTTGACGTGGCTGGATAGTGATTTGACAGACATAAAAGTGGATCAATTGAGCCTGCCGCGCCGGTTGGAGTGGCGCAGTGCCGATGGTAGTCGGTTTGATGCTTGGGTGTATTTACCTGGTCGCATTACGGGCAATCAGTTTTTGCCTGCCCAACCAACGCGACCGTCGCCGGTGGTTGTCTGGTTTCATGGCGGACCGGAAAGCCAATTCCGCCCACGCTTCATGGGGCGTTACAATTTTCTAACCACCGAGGAACAGATTGTTCTCATATGCCCGAATGTGAGGGGTTCGCGTGGGTATGGTAAAAAGTTTTTGAAAGCCGACAACGGTGAGGGTCGCGCCAAGGTGCTGCTGGATATTGAGCGGATTTACAATGCCGTGGCCGCCAACCCGTTATGGGATCAAAACCGGATTGCGGTGATGGGTGGCAGCTACGGCGGCTTCATGGCGCTGCACAGTATGGTAAACCTAAACAACTTTGTGCGTTGCGGCATCGATGTGGTGGGCATTTCCAATTTTGTGACCTTCCTGGAAAACACTAGCGACTACCGCCGCGACCTGCGTCGGGTGGAGTATGGCAACGAGCGCCTACCTGAGATGCGAAAGTTTTTACAGGAACTATCGCCGCTCACGCATGTTGAAAAAATCACGCGTCCCCTACTCATCGTGCAAGGCGCCAATGATCCGCGTGTGCCAGCAAGTGAAAGTGCCCAAATCGAGGCTGCTCTGCGGAAGAAAGACATCGAAACGTGGTATTTGCTAGCCAAGGATGAAGGTCACGGATTTCGCAAACAGGCTAATCGCACCTTTCAATTTCTCACGACCGTCCAATTTTTGCGGCGGCATTTGTTGGGGGCTGATTAGTGGGTTGGCAAGGGCGGGGTACTGACGTACAACGCACCCATGAAGCGGCCACGCAATTTTGCCAGTGACAACAACTCTGGGATTTGCCCCGAGGCTTGGACGGCACTGGAAGAGGCCAATCAAAACCACGCCCCGGGCTACGGTGATGACCGTTGGACCAAACAAGCGTCCGACCTAATTCGTGAAGTATTTGAGACTGATTGCGAAGTCTTCTTCGTCTTTAACGGGACAGCAGCCAATTCCCTCTCATTGGCTTCCACCTGCCGGAGTTATCACAGTATTCTGTGTCACGAAAATGCCCATGTGGAACAGGATGAATGTGGTGCCCCTGAATTTTTTTCCAATGGAACTAAAGTACAGTTAGTCCCCGGTGCCAATGGTCGGATGACGCCTCAGGGGATTGAATCGGCTGTTCTTAAACGGACAGATTTACACTTTCCAAAAACCCGAGCGGTGACGCTTACGCAAGCAACCGAACTGGGCACTCTTTATCAGCCTGCCCAATTGCAGGCCATTCATCGTGTGGCAAAGAAGCATGAGCTCAAAATTCACATGGACGGAGCTCGGTTTGCCAATGCGGTGGCGCAACTTAAAGTCGCCCCCAAGGAAATCACCTGGAAGGCAGGAGTGGATATCCTAAGCTTTGGCTGCACAAAAAACGGAGCGCCTGTGGGGGATGCAGTAGTATTTTTTAATCATGATCTGGCTCACGAATTTGAATGGCGCTGCAAACAGGCCGGTCAATTGGCCTCCAAGATGCGCTTTATTGCGGCCCCATGGGTTCATCTCTTGCGCGAGGATGCATGGCTGCGGCATGCGGCACACGCGAACAAAATGGCGGCTCGTTTGGCTCGCGGCATCAACCGCATCCGCGGACTGAAACTAATGTTTCCACGGCAAGCCAATGGCGTATTTGTGGAACTGCCCGTAGCGGTAATCGCTGCTTTGCATCGGATTGGGTGGCACTTTTACACATTTATCGGGGAAGGCGGTGCACGTTTGATGTGTTCGTGGGATACGACTCCAGAAGACGTCGATGATCTTTTAGCTGATCTAACTGAGCTTATGGCCAACCGAAAAAAGTTACCCGCTCCCAAACCGGGACAGGTGCAGAATCATTAGGAGAATTTTTATGAAAATTGTTTATGCAATCATCTTAAGTGCCTGCTTCGCGGGTGCAGAAAACAAAACTGAATTCTATAAACCCATCGTTAAAGATGTGGAGGGGTGGACAATTGCGGTGGAGCCGCGGTTGCTGGCGGATGACAATAAGGCATTGGCCGATAAATGCCTGGTAGCCTTGGCTAATCATTTGCAGCGGATAAAGTATATTTTGCCGGAAGAAAAATGGAAGCCGCTACAGAAGCTTCCGATCCGCTTGGAGCTCCACAACGAGCGGTTGAGCTCAATGCAGTATCATCCCAGTGTGAGTTGGTTGCGCGCCAACCGGCATGATCCGGCACTAGCCAAGCATGTGCATATCCCACGCGCGCGGGCGTTGATTGATCGTGGTATGTGGGCGAAGCATCCCTATGTGATATTGCACGAGCTGGCTCACGCTTACCATGATCAGGTATTGAGCTTTGACAATAAGGATATCATCGGCGCATACGAGGCGATGCGGAGAGAGGGAATTTATGAAAAAGTGATGCTTTATACCGGTCGTACGGTTCGTCATTACGGTTTAAACAATCATAAGGAATATTTTGCGGAAAGTACGGAGGCATATTTGGGTGTGAACGATTTTTATCCGTTTGTACGTGCGGAACTGGAAAAGCATGACCCTCGAATGTACAGAGTGATGCAAAAGATCTGGGGTCCGGTGCGTTAGGTTCGAGTCCTACCTCTGGAGCCAATTTCAGTTTATTAAATTCCAGAATCCCAAAAGGATAATTCACACATGACACATGGGATTATTGACGAAAAATCTGGCATAGTGATTCTTTTACGTATGCACAGTTATGTGTTCATCCTTGTACTTGCAGTACTAACAACAAGCACCTTCCAAGTTCAGGCTTGGGTGGATGATGCAGCATTCAATGGGCCGCGACCTATAGAAGAACATCTAACTCTGAAAGATGGCTCTATGTATTTCGGAAAATTAACGGGTTTTGATCCGGTCCAAGGCATCTTTTGGAAGCACCCAAATATAGTTCCTGACCTGCGCGTTGACCAGAATCAGGTCAAATATATCCAACTCGGCAATCTCCCTGCCTCCAAAAAAACGACTGAGAACAGTTGGCAAGTCACACTTGTAAATGGTGATGTACTCTCGGGAGATATAAAAAAAATTAGTGACGGCAAACTCAAACTCGACACGTGGTTCGGGGGTGAATTGCAACTGAAACAATCGTCCCTCAAGATGTTAGAGCCTAGGATCAAACCTGCTAAATATATTTTTCAAGGCCCCCAAGGCGTTCGGGACTGGCAATTTTATGATCCCTCCATAAGTCAAACCGTCCATCCGCTTCCAGCCAATGCAACCGCCATTGAAATCGAGGAGAAAATAGATAAAATAAATCTCGGCGACGGAGCCTGGAAACTCACAAAAAAACAAACCTTCGAGACCACAACTGCCCACTCCCACATAGGAAGGTTTTTTGAGAAACTCCCGAACAGAATTTGTTATGATTTTGAAATCCAATGGGAGGGCAACCCGATTTTACAGGTAAATTTCCTGACCGATAAATTAAACCCTTTCAACCACTTTGGTAATGGTTACTCCTTGCGTTTCAAACCCGACACCGTCTCCCTTTACCGCCACATAAATGGAAACCGCGTTATCAGCACAGATCTTGTAGGCTCAGACGTTAGCATTAACCGCAACACACTTGGCAATCGTGCCCGTTTATCGATCCGCGTGGACCGAGAAAAAAAATCCATCGCGCTTTTTATAAACGATAAATTCATCAAACACTGGGACGACGCGCAAAGTGATCCGCTCCCAGTCAAATCCAATGGGCTGTCGTTTACTGCATGGACGAAGTACTTTACCCTGAGTCGGATTAACCTAAAAGAATGGCCTGGTAATACACTCGGCGGAAATAATGGTACAGAACAACAAGGCGATCAGGATTTCGTTCTTTTGGACAATGGAGATAGATTGAGCTGTAAGTTAATTGATATCTCTGCGGGTATTATGACTTTTGAAACACCCTTGGCCAAATTGCCGATCCCGCTCAAGAACATAGAGCGCGTATACTTCGCAAAAAATACACCTGAGCCATTGCCAGCTCGTACCGTCAGAGCAGTCATTCGTAACGGTGGTAGTATCAGTGGCGAATTGGTGAAATGGAAAGATGGGAAAATATCCCTCAAGAGCCCCTTCTTCGGTGAGGTATCGTTTGTGGATAGCATTTTCCAAAGCATCGAATTTGATGGTAAGCCCATCCAGACCAGGCGATGATCAATCAGCTCCCATGGGCTTCTGCTTAAACCGGTCTAAATTGGGTTTCAAACACCGACCTTCAATGAAATCTCCAGTGCTAGGACGAGCTAGCGTGTAGAGATGGGGTTTGAGTATATGCAAAATTTCCATAGAACCGGTTCAAATAATTAGGGAATGGACAGCGAGCCCTACCTCTGGAGCCAATTTCAGTTTATTAAACTCCAGAATCCCAAAAGAATAATTCACACATGATACATAGAATTATTGACGAAAAATTTGGAATAGTGTTTATGTGACTCATGTACCGTTATGTGTTCATTCTTGTACTTGCAGTACTAGCAACAATCACCTTCCAAGTTCAGGCTTGGGGCGTACTTCGCTCGGGAACGCCTGTACCTGTAATCCGCGAGGTTTCAGCCGCGAAAGTGGAAGTGCGTGATGATGAATTGCTATATGTGAAAGGAGAGAATTTACCATTTACGGGTGCAACGATTGGGTTATACGAGGACAATTCGAAGTGGGAAACCCCCTACAAGAACGGCTTAAAGCATGGCGTTCAGGTTGTCACGCGTGAAAAAGTGATTGAGCATTTCACCTATAAGCACGGCATACAGCACGGCTTGCGTATTATGGAAGACCGAGAAGACGGAACTATCATTCTTGAACAACTGTACGAAAATGGAAAAAAGATCCGCACAATTAAATGATATGTTTGGATAAGGTTTGGTCCCGCTTTGGTCCCGCTGGGCATCTCTGGGACACTCACGGGAATCTGTGTGATTGACGAAAGCCCGAAAAAACAGTAGTTTTTGGCTGTCTTCGGAACGTCCAGACGTTCGAGTCCTACCTCTGGAGCCATTTTCTATCCGATCTGGTAGGACAGTGTTATCTTTGCGGCTGAGCTTTTGCCGAAACTCTAAATTAGCCCAAA
>JAYOSV010000020.1:0-23900 GCA_038139415.1 Verrucomicrobiales bacterium
TTCTCAACCCATGGGCACTCGCCGTCAGGCGCGCGAACGCGCGGTTCAATTTCTGTTTCAGCACGATCATAATCCGCCAGAGGATTTGACCGGAGCGCTGGAACACTTCTGGGTGCACCAACGGCCGGCGGTCATTGAAGTGATTGAGGGAAAGACCAATTGGGGCGAGGAGAAGGAGCTGCCGCCCCCCACGGTTGATGACGTGGCTATCCGTGAATTTGCCGAGCCGCTTGTGCGGGGGGTGTTGAAGTATCGCGAGGGGATCGACGAGCGCCTTCAGAAAATGGCCACCAATTGGGATCTGCATCGCATGGCTGGGGTTGATCGTAACATCTTGCGATTGGCCACTTTTGAGATGGTGCATCGAGAAGATATCCCGCCGGTGGTGGCTATCAACGAAGCGGTGGACATCGCTAAACGCTTTTCAACCGACGAGAGTGGCAAATTCGTTAACGGAATTTTAGATAAACTCGCGGCACAACTCGATCGCTCAGTCCGCACAGCAACGGAGGCCGGTTAATGTACGCCGACCTGCATTTGCACACCAATTATTCGGATGGCACCTACACGCCGGAGGAGTTGGCTGAACATGGCCATCGATGCGGCCTGAAGGTTATGTCGCTCACCGATCACGATACCGTTGACGGATGCGAACGTATGGGGGCGGCTTGCGATGAGCGGCGGATTGAATTCATCACGGGTTGCGAGTTCACGGTGGAGCTGGATGGTTTTGAGCTGCATCTGCTGGGGTACTTTCTTGATCTAGATTGCAGTCGGTTGCGGGAAGAGCTCACGAAGTATCAGGCCGTTCGCCAAAATCGTATCCATGAGATGGTGGCTAAATTGAATGAACTTGGCTTCGAACTCACCAGCGAGGATGTGCTCGAGCTGGCCAATTGCAATTCACCGGGCCGTCCGCACATCGGCCGCGCCATGGTGGCGAAGGGGTATTGCCGGTCTCTTGATGAATCATTTCAAAAATATCTCAAAAAAGGCAAGCCGGCCTGGGTGTCCAAGGCGAAGATGACGGCGGCACATGCGATCGGGCTCATTCACGAGGCTGGCGGTCTGTCTGTGATTGCGCACCCCGGTTTGTATCATCGCGACAAGGTGATCGGCCCTTTAGTGGATGCGGGCTTGGATGGAATCGAATGTTTTTACACGCGGCATTCCACGCCCATGACCGAACATTATCTGATGTTGGCTGAGCAACATGGGTTACTGGTGACTGGTGGCTCGGATTGTCATGGGGAAAACAAGGGGCGTCCGCTGATCGGGGGCGTTAAGCTGCCGTATTCGTATGTGATGGCGATGAAAACGGCGTTGGCGGCGTAAGATGGGGTTGTTTGATAAATTCAAGACGGGCCTGCAGCGAACTAAGGAGAAGCTGTCGCATGAGATCACCCGTATCGTCACGGGTTCACCCAGGTTGGATGAAGACACGCTGGAGAGGATTGAATTTACCCTTATTGGCGCCGATCTCGGCATGCCGATGACCCAGCGAATTCTCGGCGCTGTGCGTGAATCGTACGAATCGCAAGGTAAAGACGGTCTGGATGTGATGGGCGTGGCGCGTCGCGAGATTGCGGCTTCATTTACCAGTGGCGTTCAGGGGTTGCAGGAACAAGACGGATTGACCGTGGTTTCCATGGTCGGCGTGAATGGCACGGGAAAGACCACCACTACCGCCAAGCTCGCCAATAGGGCGCACGCCGCCGGGAAATCCTCCGTATTGGCGGCCTGTGATACTTTTCGGGCGGCGGCCGTGGAGCAACTTAAGGAATGGGGTGGTCGCTTGGATGTACCGGTTATTGCCGGTAGCTATGGTGCGGATCCCGCGGCAGTGGCTCATGACGCCGTGAGCGCAGCCCATGCCCGGCAGGTGGATTATCTATTTGTTGATACGGCCGGCCGTTTGCATACCAAGAGCAACCTAATGCAAGAATTGGAAAAGCTGCACCGGATCATCGGGCGTCAGGAAGCAGGAGCCCCGCATGAGGTGTTGTTGGTAGTTGACGCCACCACTGGCATGAACGCCTTGAATCAGGCCCGTGAATTTCACAAAGCCGTGCCGTTGACCGGGTTGGTTATCACCAAGCTCGACGGCACTAGTAAAGGCGGTATGGTGGTGGCGATTCATGACGAACTGAAGCTGCCGATCAAGTTTATCGGGCTGGGCGAGCAGGCGGATGATTTGCAGCCTTTTGATCCGAGGCAATTCGCTGAGGCTCTGTTTGCGGAATAACTTCCCGCATGAAAGCGGACGACGAAAAACACATGCAGGCTGCGCTGGATCTGGCGCGCAAAGGGTATGGTCGCACTTCACCGAACCCAATGGTGGGGGCTGTGCTCGTGAAGGGGCACGCCGTAATCGGAAAAGGATGGCATCGGCACGCAGGGGGTGCTCATGCTGAGGTTGAGGCGATTCGCAACGCGGAACGGAATGATTACAACGTCAAAGGCGCGACATTGTATGTGACGCTGGAACCCTGCTCCACCACTGGTCGCACGCCACCTTGTTCAGAGGCCATTCAAAAGGCAGGGATCAAGCGGGTGGTGGTGGGGGCTACGGACCCGAATCCCAATCACGCAGGTCGGGCGTTTCGAATCCTGCGCAAGGCGGGCATTGAAGTGCGACACAAGGTGCTTCTACCGAAGGCGCAGGCACTGAACGAGGCGTTTAATCACTGGATTACGACCGGGTTGCCATGGGTGACGGTGAAGGCGGCGATGACGTTGGACGGTAAAATTGCCACGGAGAGTGGGGAGTCCAAGTGGATTACCGGCGAACCGGCACGGCGCAAAGGGATTTACCTGCGTAGGGGAAGCGATGCGATTTTGGTCGGGGTGGAAACGGTGCTGGCGGATGATCCCTGTCTACTGGCACGCGGGAAGCGCGGCGGGGTGCAATTGCGCCGGGTGATATTGGATTCTCAAGCGAGGACGCCACTGGATGCGCAGGTGGTTTCCGATGGGCGTGAGGAACACACCACGGTGGTGGTGGTGCGGGGCGCTTCAGCCAGGCGCGTGGCAGCACTTCGCCGGCGGGTGAATGTGATTGAGGCCCCGGCGCGCAAAGGTCGGGTTGATTTACGATGGTTGCTCAAGCGTATGGGTAAAGAATCGGTCACCAGCCTCTTGGTGGAAGGCGGCGGCGAGGTAAACGGAAGCTTTCTGCGGAGCGGCTTGGCGCATCGGGTGGCGTTTTTTTATGCCCCGAAAATCCTTGGAGGAAACCGCTCTCGAGCGGCCGTTGGCGGGGAAGGGGCCCAGCGTTTGGAGGATTCATTGCAGCTGCGTGAAGTGGCTTGGGAGCGCTTGGGGCCGGATTTGATGTTGACGGCCCGCGTGGTGAACGCTTGAGTGCGCGCGATGTTTACGGGGATTGTCGAGGAAACAGGTTTGGTGGAGTCGGTGCATCCGGGCGATCAGTCAATTCGTCTGACGTTGTCTCTCCGGAAGACTGGAGCAGGCCTCAAGGTGGGCGACAGCTTATCAGTAAACGGATGCTGCCTCACGGTGGCAGAACTGGCGGCCAAGGGGCGAACCAAAACAGCGCAGTTCGATCTTCTACAGGAAACCTGGAAGTTGACGAATCTTCAGGATTGCCGCGCGGGATCTTCCGTTAATCTGGAGCGCAGCCTAGAGGCGGGCGGTCGACTGGGCGGACACTTTGTCACGGGCCACATTGATGGCATGGGGAAAATTGTTTCTTGGGAACAAAAGGGCGAGGATCATCAATTGCAAATCGCGGCGTCCGATGATGTGATGCGTTACATCGTCCACAAAGGCTCGGTGGCAGTCGATGGCATAAGCCTGACGGTGGCGTCGGTGGAGAAGGAATCCTTCACCATTTGGATCATCCCGCACACGTTTGAAGAGACTGCGCTCAAAGAGCGCGCGGTCGGGGATGCTGTCAATTTGGAGTCCGATATTCTCGGGAAATATGTGGAGCGATTTGCGGCGCGTTAAGCGCCGGGTGCGGCTGTACTTTTGCGGATGGCCAATTCGGCCGGCAAACGCTTGGGGCTGACGGATTCGCCGGCCAAAAGGCTCTTCATGGATTCCATCGCCGCGAGGCCCCGGCGGTATTTGGGTTGGCGTACGGTGGTGAGGGGGACTCGGAAATATTCAGCGGACAACACATTGCCAAAGCCGGCTACAGAGAGATTCTGCGGGATGGAGATACCTTGATTGAGAAGCGTGTTGGCCGCGCCGAATGCCACCAGATCGTTGGCGGCCACCATGGCTGTAGCGTCGGGCTTTTCGTTGATGAACTGTAACGCGGCGGCGGCGCCTTCCTCGATGGTGGCGCCGGCTTGAAACACCAGTTTCTCATCCACCTCCAGGCCGTGATCCATCAGGGCCCGGCGGTAACCTTCGTATCGCTCCTGCGCCCAAGGCGCGAAGATGGGGCCCGTAAGACAGGCAATCCGTGAATGGCCCAAATCCAGAAGATGTTGGGTGATGGCCTTGGCAGCTGCGAGATCATCGGTTTCCACATTTGGAAAATCGGTGCAAAACAAAGCGCGATGGCCGAGGATCACGGTGGGCGTCTTCCGGCGTTTGAGTTCCTCGTAAATGCCGGCGGAAGGATTCGGCCGATAGACTGGTCGAATGAATAGGCCATCCACCTGACGGGCTAGTAACCGGCGGATGCAGTCCGCTTCGCGTTCAGCGTTGTTGAGCGTTTGCGCGACGATGATTTCGTATCCCATTTCGTGCGCTTGCTCTTCAATCGCCATGAACGTGCGTGTGTACATGGGGTTGCTGAGCGCAGAAATGATCAGGCCAAACTGCTGCGTTCGGCGCGTGCGAAGGCCCCGTGCGGAATTGTTTGGCACGTATCCGGTGCGGTCTGCGATCGCACGAATGCGCGCCTTAGTGGCATCGGAAATATCCGGTTCATTGCGTAAGGCCTTGGAGACGGTCATCACGGAAACCCCTGCGCTCTCAGCGATGTCTTTGAGTCGGATCATGCGTGCGAGCCGGTCCAGTGCAGCTTGTGCCGCAGTGTCTCAAAAAAAGAATGGCCCTCCAGTCGCACGAGCCGGGCCTTTTGGCGGCTGCGCCGGATGGTGACCTGATCGCCGGTCACCAATTCCGTGAGCATTTGGCCGTCCGCAGACAGATAGCTTTCGGCGCGGTGCTTCAGAATGGTGACCTCGATGGTGGCGGAAAAGCTGACGATCAAGGGGCGGTTGGAGAGAGCCTGTGGGCAAACGGGATTGAGCGTGAGCACTTCGGCACGGGGCGTCACTACTGCGCCGCCGGCGGCCAGCGAATAGGCGGTGGATCCGGCGGGCGTGGCGACAATCAATCCATCACTCCGGTATGTGGTGAGGGGTTCGCCGTCGATGTTTACGTTCATCTCGATCAAGCGCGGGTTGGCGCCGCGGCTAATCAAAATGTCGTTTAAGGCCTGCGCCTTGATTTTCTTTCCGCCAAATGTGCCGCTGGCTTCGACTAACGGCATGGGGTCGATGGTAAATTTGCCTGCCCACAGATTATCCGTAGCCAGCTTGAGAGCATCGGTGGAAGCGGTGGTGAGGAAGCCCAGACGGCCAGCATTGACGCCGAGCAGGGGCGTGTTGCTGCCGGCTGTATCGCGCGCGACCTTTAGGACGGTACCGTCGCCGCCGATGACCATAAGCAGATCGCACATCCGCGCGAGTTCCACGGAATCCGCCAGGACAATGCCGTGCCCTTTAGCGGCCTTGGAGACGGAGGGGTCGAGAAATACTTTCCGGCCGGATTGCTCAATGAGCTTGGCCGTATTGCGCACAACGCCCGACTTCACGGCCTGACCGGTATTGCCGATCAGACCCACGGACCGAATTGCTTTATTCTTTTTCAATCCAAGCTAGAAATTCTTTGTTTCCTTTCGGGCCGGTGATTGGCGAATCGGTTTCACCACACCACCTCAGTCCGTCGGTTTCGCTGACAAACGCCTGCAGTTCGTGAATGACCCGAGCATGGATCTCAGGATCCTTGATCACCCCGGCGCCTTTATTGACTTCGGCTTTGCCGGCTTCAAACTGCGGTTTGATCAGCGCGATAATGCTACCACCTCGGCGGGCGAGCGCCAAGGCGGCGGGGAGAATTTTGCGCAGGGAAATAAACGAGCAATCAATGGTCACCACATCGGCCCCCTCAAAACTCTTTGGGAAATCGGCACGAGTGAGATGGCGGGCATTGGTTTTATCCATTACATGCACGCGATGATTCTTGCGCAGATGCCACGCAAGCTGGCCTCGGCCGACATCCACAGAGAAAATCTTTTCCGCGCCGTTCTGCAGGAGGCAATCCGTGAAGCCCCCGGTGGAGGCGCCTAGGTCGATGGCGACAGTGCCTTTGATTTCAATGGGGAACGATTCCAGGGCCTTCTCCAGTTTGAAGCCGCCGCGGCTGACGTATTTTTCCGGTTCCTCGACTTCGATGCGGTCCTCGGGCTTTACCTGATCGCTGGGTTTACGGGCCACTTGATCGTTCACGCGCACCTTGCCGGCCATGATGAGGCGCTTGGCTTTTTCACGGCTTTCGGTGAGTTGATTGTCGAACA
The DNA here is from genome assembly GCA_038139415.1 of Verrucomicrobiales bacterium. Taxonomy (GTDB): domain Bacteria; phylum Verrucomicrobiota; class Verrucomicrobiia; order Limisphaerales; family UBA1100; genus UBA1100. Next base: position 6,563 of record JAYOSV010000020.1, read on the forward strand.
TCGCCTGGTCCAGACGTTTGCGGGTTGATGCGGCGGGTGACATGAGCGCAGGATGTGCCGGTGTTTGTAGAGAAAACCTGCGCGCGCCTCAAGCCATGAACGAACTGGAACAACGAATCCATGCAGAAATCACCGAGAACGGGGCCATTCCCTTTAGTCGTTTCATGGAGAGGGCCTTGTATGAGCCAGATTTGGGCTATTACGAAATACAACGGGAAGTGGGGCGTAGCGGCGATTTTTACACTAGTGTGAGTGTTGGGAGTTTGTACGGGGAACTGCTGGCATTCCAGTTTGCCGATTGGTTGTCGGAAATAAACGGACCAGTGCAGTTGGTTGAAGTCGGAGCGCATGATGGCCGATTGGCCAGGGACGTGTTGGCTTATCTGCGGGATTGGCAGCCAGATGTTTTTGAGCGCTGTGAGCTAATTCTTTGGGAGGCATCCTCGAAACACCGCCAATGGCAGGAGGTGACGTTGGCCGATTATTCCGGGAAGGTCCAGTGGGTTACTGAATTGGAATCGTTCAACGGCGTTTTCTATTGCAACGAATTGCTGGACGCCTGCCCGGTGGAGCGGCTGATCTGGGAGGGTGACGCATGGTGGCTGAGTGTGGTGGAATCGGATGGGCAATCGTTTGCATGGGGGAAACGTAGGGGCGCGGATGTGGGTTTGGGTGAAGGTCAATCGCCGGAGGAAGGGACGATCTTTACGGTGGGCGATTACGGAGTGTGGCAGACGGTTTGCAAATCCTTGAAACGTGGCCGAGCGTTGGTCGTGGATTATGGGATGTCAGAACAGGAGTTTTTTGATCCGCCCAGAGAGAACGGGACATTGCGTGGGTATCAACAACATCGAATGATCGATGATGTGCTGGCCAATCCCGGGGAGGTGGACATCACGGCTTCGGTGAATTTCACCAAGGTCGAACGCATGGCAGATGCGCACGGATTGGAGATTTCACCGTTAACGCGGCAATCGCAGTATCTGGTGGGGCTCTTTGAACGGACGCTTCAGCGGTCGGAGTTATTTCCGGAATGGACACCTGAACGGACGCGGCAGTTCCAGACGCTGGTGCATCCGGAACACCTTGGGCATTCCTTCAAAGTACTGGAGTGCCGCCGGCCTTAAAGGCCTTTGACTTCCCAGCCCTTGCGGTACTCGCGCTTCACAAAGGCGGTGGCAGCTTCGCTGTTGCTGAAGGCGAGCTTCTTCTCGTCCCAGTTCAACTGCTGTTTCGGGAAGCGCGTGGCGATGCCGCCGAGCAGGATGGCTTCGGTCAGCGGACCGGAGTAATCGAAGTTCGCCGAAGTTTTGCCTTCACCGCGTGCAGCGTTGATGAAGGATTCCCAGTGGTTCACGCCGGCAATTTCAGGCCGCTTGTATTCCTTGTATTGATCCTCGGGCAACAGGATGGCTTTGCCAACGTGAGGAATGATCATGTGGCCCTTGGTGCCAAAGAGAACGGAACCTTGGGAGGGTAGGGGACGGCCGATGCGTTCCTGCACACTTGCAGGCGGCCGTTGGTCGCCGTCGTACCAAGTCACATCGACCGTTTCGCCAGCAGTGTATTTAGTGCCGGGGTAGACGTAATGGATCTTGGCATTGACGTTCCAGCTGTGCGAGCCCTCGACCGGTGCAGGGCCTTCGCTGCGTACACTGAGCGGGGCTGTGAGGCCAACGGCACCGTACATGGGGTCGTAAATATGACAGCCCATGTCGCCAAACGTGCCGGTGCCGTAGTCGAGGCGTTTGCGCCAGTTACCGGGATGGTAGTAGCCGGCAATGTAATCGTTCTTGGGGGCTACGCCGCACCAGGCATCCCAATCGAGCCCGGCGGGCAACTTGTCTTTACGGTCGGGGCGCTGGGCTGTGTCGCCCCATTTCTTGCTGCTCCAGGTGTGCACCTCGGTGATCTTGCCGATCGCGCCCTGATGTACGAGCTCCACGGCCTCGCGGTACGCTTGGCTGGAATGTACCTGGATCCCCATTTGAGTGGTGAGTTTATTGGCGGCGGCAAACTCGCGAAGTTTCCGGCTCTCGAACACGTCGTGAGTCAGCGGTTTCTGCACGTACACGTGTTTGCCCAGTTGCATTGCGGCCATGGCAATGGGCGCGTGCATATGGTCGGGCGTGGAGACATTGGCGGTGTCGAAATTCTTTGCCTCTTTGTCGAGGAGCTCGCGCCAGTCGGTGTAGCGTTTGCCCTTGGGAAATTTCCGAGCAAAGCGGTCCTGGCGTGTTGGGTCGATCTCGGCGCAGGCCACCACTTCGACGTTTTTAACGCCGGAAATGGAGTTCACATCGGAAAAGGCCATGCCATTGGCTCCGAAGGTGACGTGGCGGATGGTCGAGTTCGGGGAGAGAGCCCAAGAGCGCGTGGCCACATACGGGAATGCGAGTGCGGAGGTGGCCAGGAAATTGCGGCGGGACAGCGAAGTGGATTTCATGCAGAGAGTTTGGCGTGGTGACGGGCGTTTGCAATCCCTTTCCGTTAACTCTAGACTGCCAACGCATGGCCGATCAGCCCAACATTATTTTCATCATCACCGATCAGCAACGGTACGATACCATCAACGCGTTGGGGTTTCCGTTTGTGGACACGCCGCACATGGACCGGTTGGTGCGTGAAGGCGTTTCGTTTTCCAATTGCCATGTGGCGGCGCCGTCGTGCGCCAGTTCACGTGCGAGCCTGTTCACCGGTTACTTTCCACACACAACGGGTATTCTGAAAAATGCCGATGCGTGGCGCCGTAGTTGGGTGAATCAACTGGCCGATGCCGGGTATCATTGTGTGAACGTGGGGAAAATGCATACGTGGCCATTTCAGACCCCGTGCGGGTTTCATGAGCGGTACGTGGTGGAGAACAAGGACCGTTTTCTGGAGGGGCGTTATTATTTCGATGAATGGGATAAGGCGCTGGCGGCACGCGGTTTGGTGAAGCAACAGCGAGAACTCTACCGAGAATACGAAAACTACCACGACGCGTTGGGGGCTTTCACTTGGGATCTGCCGGAAGAGACGCATTCGGATTTCTTCGTGGGCGATTTCGCGCAATGGTGGCTGCGCACAAAGCCGGTGGACAAGCCGTTATTTCTGCAGATTGGGTTTCCGGGGCCCCATCCGCCGTATGATCCAGTGCCGCGGCATTTGGAGGCGTATGCGGGTCGCGAGCTTGATTTGCAGCCCGTCACTGACGCAGATTTGGAAAGTCAGCCACCGCCATTCAAGGCCATGCGCGAGCACAATGTGGAAGTGGATCACGATTCCGTGGTGCATTCGCTGAACCCAACCGAGGAGCAACGCCTGCGCCAGCGCCGGCATTATCTGGCGAACGTGACGATGATCGATGAAAAGCTCGGCGAGTTGATGGCCGGATTGGAGGCCAAAGGAATTCTCGATAATTCGATTGTCATCTTCACCAGCGATCATGGCGATTGCTTGACGGATCACGGGCACAGCCAGAAATGGACGATGTACGATCAAATTGTCCGCGTGCCGATGCTGGTTTGGGCGCCGAACCAATTTACCGGAGGTCGGGATGTGAGCGGGCTCATGCAAAGCATGGACATCGGCGCGGCAATTCTGGAAATAGCTGGGGCTGATCAACCGGAAGGCAATGAGGCGGTGAGTGTGCTGCCGGCCTTGCGGGGCGAAGAATGGGATGGGCGCGATTACGTGTACGCGGAACAGATGACGGATGGGAATTATACGGACGGACCGTTCATGACCATGATTCGCGATCACGATTGGAAGCTCGTACATTTTTTGGATGAGCCGTACGGGCAACTATTCGATCTGCGGGAGGACCCGGAAGAGATGAATAATCTATGGGATTCGCCAGCCGGCGCTGAGGCCAAGTCGCGGATGCTGGCCGAGCTCCGCGAATGGCATATACGCAGTCAGGTGCGAACGGCTCAGTGGTCGGAGGATTGGCGTTGAGCGAGCCGGAGGTACGTCAGCCGCCGGAGAAGATCGCCGGGATACTCCGCATGCTGGGCCCGGGCCTGATCATGGCCGGGGGTATTGTTGGTTCCGGGGAGCTGATCGCGGCTACGCATACCGGGGCCAAGGCGGGATTTGTTTTTCTCGGGCTAATTATTTTCGGTTGTGTGATCAAATGCTTCACGCAGGTCGAAATGGCGCGTCACGCCATAGTCAAAGGCGAAACCACGTTAGGATTGTTGAATCGTCTTCCGGGACCTCGCCTAAGAGTGGGGCGGTTTAAAGGCAATTGGATCGTGCTGTTTTGGGCTTTTACCATGATCTTCGGATTTGGACAGTTGGGTGGCATTGTGGGCGGTGTTGGGCAAGCTATGGCAATCGCCATGCCGATCACCGAAAAGGGGCAACGCTACAACGAAGCCGCTTCGGCGCGGGCGAAGCTTCAGGTAATCGATCAACAAATCGCGGTTGGTGCGAACCCGGAATCCGTCGAGAAACGCGATGTGTTGGCGGGGCGTGTTGACGGATTTGATTTCGACAGCAAACCGGTGGATGACCGGGTATGGGCGCTGATCCTTGCGCTGTTAACAGCGGTGATGCTGGTGCGAGGCGGGTTCGGGTTTATTGAAGCGTTTGCCGCGATTTTGGTGGGTGCCTTCACGCTGGTGACGATCGTAAATTTGTTCGTGCTACAAACACAACCGGAATGGGCCGTGCGAGCGGCCGATCTGAAGGCGGGTTTGGGTTTGGGCTTTTTGTCTTCCGGTTCAGAAAAAATCGGTCTCGCTTTAGCGACTTTTGGGATTATTGGCGTGGGCGCAGCGGAGATCGTGGCTTATCCGTATTGGTGTCTGGAAAAGGGGTATGGGCGATGGACGGGGAAACGGGAGGAGAATGAGAGCTGGTTCGCACGGGCTCAAGGATGGATCCGGGTGATGCAGTGGGATGCCTGGTTGTCGATGGTGGTCTACACTTTTTGCACGGTGGTTTTTTATTTGCTCGGCGCGGCGGTGCTAGGGCGCTTGGGGTTGTTGCCCGAAAAGCAGGATCTCATCCGCACGCTCTCCGTTATGTACACGCCGGTGTTCGGTGGATACGCGGTCGGTGTTTTCCTGATGGGCGCAGTGGCGGTCTTGTTTTCCACGTTCTTCATTTCTAACGCCACCAAGTGTCGCTTGTACACGGACTTCGCGACGATCTCTGGGTTGGTGAAATTGGATGATGCTCAGCGCGAAAAATGGGTGCGGGGTTTTGGGGCTGCGCTGCCGTTGATCTGTGTTTTGGTGTATGTGGTTTGGCCAAACCCGGGGAAGTTGGTGGTGATTTCCGGCATGTTCCAAAGTTTGTTGTTGGTGCCGCTCGGGTTTGCAGTGTTGTGGTTGCGCTATAGGGAGGGGGAGGCTCGATTGCAATCGGGGCGCGCGTGGGATGTGATGTTGTGGATTTCGTTTATCAGTTTTGTGGGCATCGGCTTGTATTTGGCTATTACCAAGCTGGGGAAAATTTTCGGTTGAGCCTCCGTCCTCATGGCGTTGAATAGGGCCGCTATGCTGAATGAGGCAGTTGGGTTTTCCGGAGAATCAGTCGAAGCGGTGTCTTCGGCCATTAACCGCTATGGGCGTCAGGCGAATATGGAGCCAATTAGTGTTTCCATATGTCAGGAAGGGAGCGGATCCAGTTCGTTCTTCCGTGGGATCGCCGTGTTCACTCCGCAATACGAGGAGGAGGAAGGCGGTGAGGAGGCAGGTTACTAGCGGCTTGCGCTGGTCCGCCGCTTGGCGTACACCAACGCTCCGGCGCGCGCGTAGCTCAATTGGATAGAGCAGTGGTTTCCGGAACCAAAGGTTGAAGGTTCAAGTCCTTCCGTGCGTACCATTTTTTTCATTTTTCCGTTATAAACACTTGATTTAGACGGGTAATATTTATCTGGCAATTTTGCCTTCTCCGCCTAGAGTGCGCTCCCCGCTTTTTTTGGCTGGGACTTGTTATGGGAGCAGATAATTCGCCAGTAGACGCGGTGACAGCGCCGCCTTTGAAGCCAATCGCAATTCCCGTTCGTTTGGCGGATACGCCCGAGCAGGGGCCGAAATATTCCGTCAGCGTCAACAATGCCAGCGGCGAGGCTGTGACGGCGGCTGATCCGAGCGCCACGCGCGCGGCGGTGGCCCTAATGAATATCCACGCGGTAACCGGTGGGGCAGCCTGTCACTGGGGTGGGCCGGCGGCGTTTGCCGAGATTATGGCCGCCACGCACGCGATCATGTTCGCTACTGATGGTAGGCAATGGCACGAGGCGTTTAACTTCATCAATGACGCCGGACACACAGAGAACGGCGTGTATGCCTTGCGCGCCAATTATAATTTTGATGGTCAGGATTTTAGGGCGCTCCGCGGCTTTCGCGGAATCCACAGCAAACTCACCGGCCACGGTGAGAGTCATCTGAATCCCGAGGGCGTGTTGATTAGTAACGGCCCATTGGGCTCCGGACTGCCACAGGCGCAGGGACTGGCGATTGGCGATCAATTGGCCGGCAACGATCGCGTGACGATCTGTACCATTTCCGATGGCGCGATGATGGAAGGCGAAGCGAAGGAATCGCTCGCAGCCATTCCCGGCTTGGCGGTGAAAGGGCAGGTGAATCCTTTCGTGCTGATTCTTTCTGATAATGACACCAAACTTTCCGGGCGAATTACGGATGACAGCTTCTCGATGCAACCGAGCTTCGAGGCGATTGGCACGCTGGGTTGGAATGTGATCAAGGTCGAGGATGGCCACGATCTGCAGGCCGTTTACAACGCGGTGGAATCAGGGATTGCAGCCGCGCAAGAAGATCCCACCAAGCCCGTGTGTCTCTGGGTGAAGACCATCAAGGGTAAGGGCATTGCGGCCACGGAAGAAAATGCCTCGGGCGGACACGGTTTCCCTCTCGGTAATGCCGAGAAGATTACGGATTGGATTCAGGAAATATACGGCAACGCCGAGGCACCGGCTGAATTTCTGGATTGGGCCAATGAACTGAACGACGAATGGAAAGCCGCTGAGGAAGCCAAGGCAGCGGCGCCCGCAAGCGATGCGCCGGCGGTCAAAAAGAGTAAGGTGCAGGCCGGCTTGGCTAAGGGCGCCATTCGGGCTGCGCAGGAAGGGGCGCCGGTCTTTTCTGTATCGTCTGACGTGCAGGGTTCCACGGGCATTTCCGCATTTCAGAAAGCGATAGACGGCCGCTTCATTGAAGTGGGTATTGCCGAGGCTAATATGATCAGCACCGGCGCTGGATTGAGTAAGGTGGGCTTCGTGCCGATCGTTGATACCTTTGGCCAATTCGGTGTCACCAAGGGCAATCTGCCGCTCACCATGGCGGCCTTGAGTCAAGGGCCCGTGATTGCGATGTTCAGCCACGTGGGTTTTCAGGATGCAGCTGATGGCGCGAGTCATCAGGCGACCACTTATCTCGCCGCGGTTGGCGCCATTCCGCACACCACGGTGATTGTGCCGTCCTGCCCGGATGAGGCGGAGGAGTTTATGTATCAGGCCATCAAACGCTTTGAGGCCGACCGGGCCGCGGGCAAGGATGGTCAGTCGTACATTTTCTTTGTTGGCCGAGAAAATTATCCGCTCAGTTGGGTGGGCAATCCGGTGTACGACTGGGGCAAGGCGCAGGTGTTGCGCGAGGGCAGCGATGTGGTGCTCGTAGGCAGCGGCGTGCTGCTCAATCGCGTCATTGAAGCCGGTGAACAACTCGCCGCTGAAGGCGTGAATGCCACTGTGGTTAACAACCCGTTTGTGAATCAGGTGGATCTGGACACTATCGGTGACGCAGTGAAGGCCGCCGGCGGCCGGATGGTGACCATTGAAGATCATCAGGTGAAATGCGGTATGGGTGCGCAAGTTAGCCATGCGCTCTCGAATGCCGGCATCGCTCACCGGGTTAAGACGCTCGGTATTGCGGGCGAGTTTGGTCAATCCGCTTACAAGGCGGACGAACTCTATGACAAGTTCGGCCTGAACGTCGAAGGCGTGAAAGCGGCGGCCAAGGAATTGCTAGCGTAAGCCTGCAAACGTTTAGCGACCGAGCAGACCGGCCTTAACGGGCACCCAGCCTTTACCGGGGATAAACTCCCGATGGCCGGTATCCGTGCTTTGACAGCCGGCCGCAAGTAACAATACGGCACCGGTGGCGATGAGAATCATCTTGGACATGGGCTCAGTGTAAACGGCATTGCCGCCCGCGCAAGCTTGTTGCAACATCCCAAAAAAACCCCATGGAAGACGCTCCATTTAAGTCTCTACAAGGTCAGTTGCTGATCGATGGCAATAATTTGGCGGGCTCATTCTTCAGCCGTACAGTGGTGCTGCTGTGTCAGCACAGCAAGGAGGGCGCTTTCGGGTTGGTGCTCAATCGATCGATGGATAAGACGGTGGGGGAAATGATTGTGGAAGATTTGCCTGAGCGCATTCAGGATCAGGATCTTTCAATCGGCGGGCCGGTTCAGGGGCAGGCGATGAGCTTTTTGCATTCAGACGATTATCTGCCGAACGCTAATGTTATCCCTAATTTGAATCTCGAGCATTCAATTGATGAACTTTTGGAAATCGGAAATTCATTTTCGCCCACATCCCAGGTGCGCATCTTTGCCGGGTACTCCGGTTGGGGGGCGGGCCAGTTGGAGGATGAAATGAAACGCAACTCATGGCTTACGCATTCAGCCAGCATTGAACATGTGTTTGCTATTCCGCCGGAACAATTGTGGCGGGAGGTGATGCTGGAAATGGGCGGGGTGAACCGGTTGATGGCTGACGCGCCGGATGATCTGTCCTGGAATTAGGTTTCCAGTTCTTTCTTGAGCATCTTCACCTGATCGCGCAGGTGGGCGGCCTTTTCGAATTCTAGATTCTCGGCGGCAGCTAGCATATCCTGCTCGAGCTCGCGGATGGTCTCAGTAACGTCGTATTCGCCGCCGGCATCGCGGAGCAACATGGTTGCTTTGTCCGTGGCTTCCTGTCGGTTACCCAAGCTATCCTCCACGGCGCGGGAAACACTCTGTGGCGTGATGTTGTTTTCCTCGTTATGCTTGAGCTGCTTCTCGCGGCGGTAATGAGAGGCGGCCAGGAATGCTTTGATACTTTTGGTCATGACATCCGCATAGAGAATCACCTGACCATTGAGGTGTCGGGCGGCGCGACCGGAGGTTTGAATAAGTGAGGTGGTGCTGCGGAGGTAGCCTTCCTTGTCCGCATCCAAAATGGCAACGAGCGACACCTCAGGGAGATCGAGTCCTTCACGCAGAAGGTTGATGCCAACCAATACATCGAATTCGCCCAACCGCAGAGCGCGCAGAATCTCCACGCGCTCCAGGGCGTCGATCTCACTGTGTAGGTAACGGACGTTGATGCCGATTTCGCGGAGGTAATCTGTGAGTTCCTCGGCGGTGCGCTTGGTGAGGGTGGTTACCAGTATACGCTCTTTTTGATCCACGCGTTGGCGGCATTCCTCAATCAAGTCATCGATCTGACCCTTGAGCGGCTTGATGGTGATGGTCGGGTCGATTAGACCGGTTGGGCGAACGATTTGTTCGGCCACATGAGGGTGAGACAAGCTCATCTCCTGTTCGGCGGGCGTGGCACTGACGTAGATAGTTTGGTTTTGATGCTTCTGAAACTCCTCGAAATTCAGGGGGCGATTATCCAGTGCACTGGGCAGGCGAAAGCCGTGATCCACCAAAACAGTCTTACGCGAGCGATCCCCGGCGTACATGCCGCGGATTTGCGGAAGCGTGGCGTGGCATTCGTCGACCACGAGCAGAAAATCTTCCGGGAAGAAATCCATCAAAGTGTTGGGCTTCGAGCCTGCTGGCCGGGCGCTTAGATGTCGGCTGTAGTTTTCGATCCCGCTGCAATAGCCAAGCTCCTCCATCATCTCGAGATCGTACTCGGTGCGCATTTTGATGCGTTGTGCCTCCAGTAGTTTGCCTTCCTTCTCAAAATGCTGGATCTGTTCGCACAGTTCGGTGCGGATGGTTTTCATGGCAGCCTTGATTTTATTCGCCTGCGTGACGAATTGTTTGCCGGGGAAAATGGTGACTGAGCCGAGCGTCTCGGTGGTATTGCCGGTTAATGGATCAAAACGCTGAATGCGGTCAATCTCGTCTCCAAAAAATTCCACACGAATGGCATCTTCCGTTTGGGCAGGGCGAATGTCTACCGTGTCGCCGCGCACGCGGAATTGCCCCCGCTCAAAGGCGATGTCATTGCGGGTGTATTGAATGTCCACGAGTTTGGTGAGGAGCAGTTCGCGGCCGATCTCCATGCCTTGAACGAGCGGCACCATGAGCGCCTCGTAATCCTCGCGATTACCAATTCCGTAAATGCACGACACGCTGGCGATCACCACCACATCACGCCGGCTTAACAGCGAACTCATAGTCGCGAGGCGCATGCGCTCAATATCTTCGTTTACGGAGGAATCCTTTTCGATAAACGTATCCGTGCGTGGAATGTAAGCCTCGGGTTGGTAGTAATCGAAGTAGCTGATGAAATATTCGACCGCGTTATTTGGGAAGAATCCCTTGAACTCCGCATACAGTTGGGCGGCGAGTGTTTTGTTATGGGAAATGATCAGGGTCGGGCGGTTGGTCTGAGCGATGACGTTGGCCATCGTATAAGTTTTGCCGCTGCCCGTGACGCCCAATAGAACCTGATGCGGGAGATTCTCTCTCAGTCCGGACGACAATTGTGCAATCGCGCCCGGCTGATCGCCGGCTGGGGCATAAGGCTGATGGAGCTCGAACACGCCGCAAGTTAGGTGTGAGAGTGGAGGATGTCAATTGAACCACGGAGAACGCCGTGACCAAATCTCTGAGCTTCTGAGGTGAATTCAAATTGCCGCTCTGCCCGCGTCGCACTAACCTGCCGTGTGCCCGTTCAGTCACTTTATTGTCATGTGCCGTTCTGCGCTTCCAAGTGCGGTTACTGCGCTTTTTTCTCTCATGCCCCTGATCGCGAGACGGTGGATCGGTTTGTGGCTGCGTTGGTGACTGAATTAACAATGGTGGCGGATGAACTGGCCCCTCAGACCATCTTCTTTGGGGGCGGAACGCCGTCAATTTTGAATCTACGTCAGTGGGAAACAATTCTGGAAGCGATGCGGCGTTTGGGGCTGAGTGGAGCCCGTGAGTGGACCGTGGAATGCAATCCCGCCACCGTGTCGGCAGACAAGGCGAAGCTGCTCCACGAAGGCGGCGTGACGCGCATTTCCATGGGCGTGCAATCACTGGATGAAGCGTTGCTCGATCGCTTGGGCCGCGTGCATTCACGGGCGATGGTGTTTAAGTCATACGACATTCTCCGCAATGCGGGCTTTGAACGGGTGAATTTGGATCTGATGTTCGCGATCCCATCGCAAACCATGCCGGTGTGGCAGGAAACGTTGCGCGAGACCATCGCCATGGAGCCGGAACATCTTTCCTGCTACGAGGTGATCTACGAACAGGACACGCCGTTGTACGAGCAACTCCAGGCCGGTGAGTTTGATGTACAGGAGGAGCTGGCCTGCGATATGTTTGAGGAGTTGGTGCGGGTGGCCGGCGAGCAAGGGTTTTATCAATACGAAGTGGCCAATTTTGGCCGACATCAAGGCGCGGGCGATTTTGATATTCCAGATGAGGCCTGTTTGCATAACGTCAATTATTGGCGCGGCGGTGATTACCACGGATTAGGGCCGAGTGCCACGGGGTACGTGAGGGGCGTCCGTACAACCAATATTCGCAATACCGAGGCGTATTGTGCGGCGCTGGAAAATGGCGATCGGGCGATCGATCAGGTTGAGGAATTGGAGCCTCTCAGGCGGGCAGGGGAGATGGCCGCGTTTGGCCTGCGCATGAATGCGGGTTGGCCATTTGAGGCATTTGAACATGCAACGGGATTTGATCTGCGCGATGAATGGGGAGAAACAATGGAAATGCAGGTCAATCAAGGGCACGGAGTGCTGGAGGAGAGCGGGTTTCGCCTGACGCCACAGGGGCTTCGGTTTGCCGATGCAGTCGGCGCGGAGTTTCTGCGATGAACAAAAAACAGTTGGCCAGCGTCCGTTTTTGCTGCGACAACACCGCCCCATGAATTCCGCCGCCATACCCGTTGAGGTTGCAGATAAGATCAACGCGCAGATACTCGCGATCAGTGAGGATCAACTGCAGGGTTTTCAGCGTGATCCTTTTGGCGTGGTGGTCGAACGCACGGGGTTGGGTAAGGCCGTAGTGCTGGAGCGGGTACGGGCGATGTTGGAAGCGGGCGTGATTCGGCGAGTTCGTCAGACTCTGCTGGCGACCAATCTGGCCAAGGGTGCGCTGGTGGCTTGGGAGGTGGATCAGGATAAGCTGGATGCGGCCTTTGATTACATGTTTCAAGAGGACCCGTTTTCCGGCCACGTGGTGACGCGCAGCACGGATGTGGCCTCGCCCGGATCGACCTACAAACTCTGGACCACATTGAAAGTGCCACAGGGATATTCGTTGGAGAAACATTGTGAGGTGCTCAAGAAAAAGGTGGGGGCTAAGGCGTTTCGATTGATGCCGGCCAAGAAACTTTTTGCCCTAGGAGTGGGCCATGTACGGCGCAAAGACATGGAGCCGGGCGCTCGTTCGGAAGAGTTGGGAGCCGTGACGGATGTGGCGGTGGTGGAATTAACCGACCACGAATGGCGTATCATGGAGGCGGTGAAGCGCGAATTTGAGCCGGATGAATTGGTCGAGGACTTGTGGGCGGCACGGGCAAAAGAAGCAGGTGTGTCTCTGGATGAGTTTTTACGAGTTGCCGAGGATTTGAATGCGCGGCGTGTGGTGGGGCGTTTTTCCACATTCCTCGAACACGTGAAGCGTTTGAAGACCGGCGAGCAGGTGACGCGCTACAACGCACTGTTTCACTGGGCCGTACCGACCGGCCGCGAGATCGAGGCCGGTCGTGAGGTGGGCCGGCATTACATTATGACGCACGGCTACTGGCGCGAGGGCGGACCAGAATTTCGCGACGTCAATATCATGGGCGTGGCGCACGGCACGAATAAGGAGAAGGTGCTGGCACACAAGGCCGCGATTGATGAGCACTTGGCCGAAGCGGGCATTGAGGTGGGCTACACCAATGTCTTCTGGGGCGGGCGCAGCGAGATTAAGCCTTCGGAGATTTCGCCTTTTGCTTACGAGCGCTGGTGTGACCATCATGGGATTGCGCTGGATTCGATGAAGGCTTAAGGGGTGTTTTTCACCAGTTTTTTACGAATTGTGCGTTGACAGCGGTAAGGCTCCTGCCTATTTTCCGCGCTCCCGGTTTTCCGGCGAACTTCGAAAGAGATCTTATGGCTAAAGCAAAAAAGTACGTTTACCACTTCAGTAAATCCAAGACGGACGGCAACGGTTCAATGAAGGCGTTGTTAGGCGGCAAAGGTGCCAATCTTGCCGAAATGAGCAGTATTGGGGTTCCCGTCCCCGCTGGCTTCACCATTACGACTGAAGTTTGCACATATTATTACGACAACGGTAAAAAGTATCCCAAGACTCTCGATGCCGAGATCGAGGCAAATATTACCAAGGTCGAAAAGGCCATGGGTAAAAAATTTGGTGATCTCGAGAATCCCCTTCTGCTTTCCGTTCGCTCCGGTGCACGTGAGTCGATGCCCGGTATGATGGACACCATCCTCAATCTGGGAATTAACGACGAAGTTGTTGAAGCCCTAGCCAAGAAGACCGGCAATGCAAAGTTTGCGTGGGACTCCTACCGGCGTTTCCTCCAGATGTATGGAAGCGTTGTGATGGAAGTAGAAGCCGAAGCTGGCGAGCACCACGATCCCTATGAGGTGATCCTTGATAAAGCCAAGGCCAAGGCCAAGGTTGAAGACGATTCGGGTCTCAAGGAAAATGATCTCCGTGAAGTGGTCGCTGCTTTCAAAGCGCTGATTAAGAAACGCTCAGGCAAGAACTTCCCCGAAGATCCGCGCGAGCAACTCAAGGGAGCCGTGACGGCCGTCTTCAACTCCTGGCAAAACGACCGCGCGATTGTTTATCGCCAAAAGTACGGAATTTCGGCCGCTTGGGGAACAGCCGTCAACGTTCAGGCTATGGTCTTTGGTAACACCGGGAAGAGTTCCGGGACCGGCGTTGCATTCACACGTGACCCTGCCACTGGAGAAAATGTGTTTTACGGTGAGTATCTCATTGATGCACAGGGCGAGGACGTCGTTGCTGGTGTCCGCACCCCGAAGCCCATCGCAAAGATGGCCAAAGATCTTCCTAAATCTCATAAAGAGCTTCTCGTAACTCGTAAGAAACTCGAAAAGCACTTCCGTGATGTGCAGGACGTTGAGTTTACTATCGAGGAAGGCAAGCTGTGGATGCTGCAGACTCGTAACGGAAAGCGCACGGGTTTTGCCGCCGTCAACATCGCGCTGGATATGGTTAAGGAGCGCCTCATTAAGAAGGAAGAGGCTATTCTCCGTATTCCCGCTGATGACCTCGGGCACCTTCTCGCCCCAATTTTTGACGCAAAGGCTGAGAAGGCTGCCAAGAAAGTTGGCAACGGCCTTCCAGCTGGTCCTGGTGCGGCTTCCGGTAAGATCTATTTTTCCGCTGAAGACGCAGTGAAGGCTGCGGCGAAAGGTCAAAGCGTGATTCTGGTCCGTCAAGCGACTTCTCCGGAAGATCTTCGTGGTATGATCGCCGCCGACGGAATTCTTACCACCGAAGGGGGAGCATCCTCACATGCTGCTCTTGTGGCCCGCCAAATGGGGAAGGTCTGTGTTTGCGGAGCTCATGGCATGTCTATTGATTACTCCAAGAAAACACTTTCCGGAAACGGCGTTACTTTGAAGGAAGGCGATGAACTTTCTCTGAACGGATTCGTTGGAAACGTTTACAAGGGCAACATCAAGTCTTCTCCTTCCCAGGTCATTCAGGGTCTCATCGAAAACAAGGCTGCTGCCAAGCGTTCTGACACTTACAAGAAGTTTATGGAGCTCATGAGTTGGACCGACAAACTGCGGACGCTTGGTGTCCGCACCAACTCGGACACTCCTGAGCAGGTGCAGCAGGCCATCAAGTTCGGCGCTGAAGGCATTGGTCTGACCCGCGCGGAGCACATGTTCTTTGAGGGTAACCGCATTGATGCGGTTCGTGAGATGATCCTAGCTGATGACGATGCCGGCCGAGCTAAGGCACTCAAGAAAATCAAGGTCTTCATGAAGAAAGACTTCATTGGGATTTTCAAGTCGCTCGAAGGTCGCCCGGCCACCATTCGCCTTCTGGATCCGCCTCTTCACGAATTCATCGGCACCATGGATGCCGGACAGAAGAAGGATCTCTCGAAGAAGATCGGCATGAGCGCACCTGCGATCACAAAGCGTATCCACGCTCTTCACGAGGAGAATCCAATGTTGGGTCACCGTGGTTGCCGCCTCGGTATCAGTTACCCTGCGGTCACAGCAATGCAGGTTGAAGCTATCCTCGAGGCTGCTCATGAGGTGCAAAAGAAGGGTACCAAGGTTCTCCCAGAGATCATGGTGCCGCTTGTTGCCTATGCACGTGAGCTTGAACTCCAGAAGAACGTCATCGACACCACCGCTGCTGATGTTTGTAAAAAGCTTGGGCTCAAGAAAAATCAGCTAAAGTACACAGTTGGTACCATGATTGAGATTCCGCGTGCTGCCATCACCGCTGGTGAAGTAGCCAAGCATGCTGAGTTTTTCTCCTTCGGGACCAACGATCTCACACAGACCGGACTTGGCCTTTCCCGTGATGACTCCTCCAGTTTCTTGCCAACCTATCAGGATGAGGAGGTTCTCAATAATAACCCATTCGCAGGTCTCGACCAAGAAGGCGTGGGCAAGCTTGTTGAATTGGGTGTTAAAGGTGGTCGTAAGACCAAAAAGAAACTCAAGATCGGTATTTGCGGCGAGCACGGTGGCGATCCTGATTCCGTCAAGTTCTTCCACCGTACTGGACTCAACTACGTGTCCTGTTCACCATTCCGGATCCCCATCGCCCGTCTAGCCCTCGCGCAAGCCGCCCTTGAGGAAAAGGGAATGGCTCGAGGAGAAGTGAGCTAGACGCCGGCAACATAAAAAATTCAAAGCCCCGCTCGTAAAAAGAGTGGGGTTTTTTTGTTGTGCAAAACCGCGGGCAACCGAACACTTCGGAAGTGAAACCAATTTTTCTACTCTCAGCTATGTTATGCCTGTTTTCGGGCTGTCAGTTTTATCGCAACGTAGTTGTGGACGAGAATGGTAAGGTGCTGCCGTGGCGTGAGCATCGTGATGATCCTGAAGCTCAGGCTCGCTGGAATGAACGTCATGCTCAATGGCAGATCAAGGACGCTCACCGGCGTTATGATGCGGGCTTGATGGATCGGTACCGCTACAACCAAATACGCCAAGAGCAGGGGCTCCAGCCCATTCGTTAATTTATGCAAAAACTCATTCTTACCCTCTGCGCGGGCACATTGATGGTGTCGGCCGCTGAACCGAAATTCAAAACTCAGGAAATCGACGCCGAGGTAGGGGTGGGGTATGGCCTGCAAACAGCTGACATGAATGGCGACGGGCGCTCGGATATTATCCTGTGCGACAAGGACAAGATTGTCTGGTACCAAAACCCATCATGGAAGAAGCATCAGATCAGCGGGAAATTGACCCAGCGGGATCACGTATGCGTGACGGCCCGGGATATCAATGGTGACGGCAAAGCTGAGATCGCCGTGGGTGGCCAATGGAATATTGGTGAATCCAATGATGGCGCAAAGTCCGGCTCCATTTTTTACCTGAACCCCACAGCCGATCGCAGTGGAAATTGGGCGCCGATTCGCTTGGAGCATGAGCCGAGCACGCATCGCATGCACTGGATTGCCTCCGGCAAGGGAAAGTATGATCTGGTGGTGAAGCCGCTTTACGGACCAAAGGATGGGGATGGCAAGAAGGGGGCCACCAAAGTGTATGCGTACCACATGCCGAAAGATCCTTCGCAGCCTTGGAAGCGCACTTTGATTTCTCACATGATCGAGGACAGTCATAACTTTCATGTGATTGACTGGGATCGGGATGGTAGGGAGGAATTTCTCCAGGCGAGCTTGAAGGGCGTGTACTGGTTCGGACGGGACAAAAGCGGCAAGTGGAAGTACATGCAGTTTTCGCAAAACTATTGCGGGGAAGTGCGTGACGGCAAAACCAAGTTAGGCAAACGGTTCTTCACCACCATAGAGCCCAAGCACGGCACAACGGTGGCGGTGTATCTTCAAACGCGTTTTCAATTCTGGCAACGTCGCGTGCTGGATGACACGCTAAAGGACGGCCACGCCTTGGCGGTGGGTGATTTTCTGGGAACCGGTGGCGATCAAATCGTGGCCGGTTGGCGAGGTATGACC
>JAYOSV010000020.1:23910-27161 GCA_038139415.1 Verrucomicrobiales bacterium
TGACCACGCCGGGCGTGCCGGGTGTGCGGCTGTATGTGCCGCAGGATGATTTGTACACCAAGTGGAAGACCTATCAGCTCAGCGGTAAAGAGACGGCAGTGGAGGACATTAAGGCGGCAGACCTTAATGGGGACAAGCGGCCGGATATCATCGTCGCCTGTCGCCAGACGCATAACCTCCGGATTCTCTGGAACGAGACCAAGTAACGCATTAGCGTTTTTGGTAGACCCGAACCCAGTCTATTTCCATGCGGGCGGGAAAAGGGGTCTTGGCATCCGGGTTGCCTAGAAATTGGCCGCCTATTGCCAGATTCAGCAAAAGATGAAAGCGTTGGTCAAACGGTGCCGGAAAGGCGCCACCGGCACTACTCCATTTTGTTTGCGTCTGCCAGATT
The DNA here is from genome assembly GCA_038139415.1 of Verrucomicrobiales bacterium. Classification (GTDB taxonomy): domain Bacteria; phylum Verrucomicrobiota; class Verrucomicrobiia; order Limisphaerales; family UBA1100; genus UBA1100. Next base: position 24,305 of record JAYOSV010000020.1, read on the forward strand.
TTGCCATCCAGAGTCCAGTGGATTTTCCCTCGCTCCCATTCCACGCCAAAAGTGTGAAAGGAATCGGTGAAGTTGCCCTGTGGGAGATCCAGAGTTTTTGTGGAGTGTTGGTTGTTGGGCCATTTGCCGCCATGATGTAGGGTGCCATGGATGCGATTGGGTTCTTGGCCTTTGAATTCCATGATGTCAATTTCGCCGCTGGCAGCCCAAGTGCCGTATTTTTCATCGGTGGGTAACATCCAGATCGCGGGCCAAAGGCCCTGACCGGTTGGCAGCTTGGCGCGCACCTCAATTTTGCCATATTGCCAATCGCCTCGATGCTTAGTGCGGATACGTCCGGAGGAATAGGGGCGCTGGGTGCCGGAGATTTGGGCATTGTCTTTATGCGCCTCCAATATGAGACGACCGTTCATCACGCGAACGTTTTTGGGGCGATCGGTATAAATTTGGAGTTCATGGTTGCCGCCGCCAAAGGCGTTTTCCTCAATACCCCACTTGGAGTAGTCGAGTTTAGTGCCGTTGAATTCATCCGACCAAACAAGTTTCCAGTCACCAGAAAGCGCTGGGGTGAGAAGCGCGAATAGGGCAAAAATAAACGTCCGCATGCGGGGGGTTTAGCGTTTAGAGGAATGATTGGCAAGGCGGGGAAAAAACTTTAATTTTTGGCCGGTTTCGGCCAGTATCCGCCTCCATTTCGCCCAAAGAGGGCGAAAAATCCATGAAAAGAACGCATCATTGCAACGAATTACGGCTGGAACACGCGGGCCAAGAGGTCACGATTTCGGGCTGGGTTCACTCGCGCCGAGACTTGGGCGGAGTGATTTTTATCGACGTCCGCGACCGAGAGGGGCGTACGCAGCTGGTATTTGATCCGCAGGAAACCGAGGTCGCGCTGGTGGAAGCTGCCGGCAAATTGCACAGCGAAAGTGTGATTACAGTTTCCGGTAAGGTGCGTCAGCGCCCCGATGAGACTGAAAATTCCAAGATTCCCACCGGCCAGGTGGAGATCGTGGCGATGGGGATGGACGTGAATAATCACGCTGAAGTGTTACCGTTCCAGATTGACGACCCCGCCACGGCTGCCAAGGTGAATGAGGAATTACGCCTGCAATACCGCTACCTCGATCTGCGTCGACCGGAGATCATGCGTAACATGCAATTGCGGAGTAAGGTGGCGACTGCCACGCGCGTGTTTATGGAGGAGGAAGGTTTTCTGGAGGTAGAGACGCCGACGCTCTTCAAGTCTACTCCTGAAGGCGCACGGGAATTCCTCGTGCCGAGCCGGGTGTCGCCCGGTGAGTTTTACGCTCTGCCACAATCGCCGCAGCAGTTTAAGCAAATTCTGATGTGCTCAGGCGTGGATAAATATTTTCAGCTCGCGCGTTGCTATCGCGATGAGGATTTGCGTGCGGATCGTCAGCCCGAATTCACGCAGGTGGATATCGAGATGTCGTTTATAGATCGGGAAGATATATACGCGCTGATCGAAGGCTTTCTCAAGCGTGTTTGGAAAGTGGCGCTCGACTACGACGTGCCCACGCCGTTCCCTCGCATTCCGTATCAGGAAGTGATGAACCGTTGGGGCATTGATAAGCCCGACACGCGTTTTGGGATGGAGATTGTGGATCTCACTGAAGATTTCGGCAGTAGTGAATTCAAGGTGTTTAGCAGCGTCATCGGAAACGGCGGCGTGATTAAGGCGCTCAACGCCAAGGGCTACGCCTGCGTGACGCAGGGTCAGATGGAAGCCATGACCGAAACGGCCAAGAGTTTCGGTGCTAAAGGGCTGGCCTACATCAAGGTGGAGAATGGTGAATGGAAATCTCCAATCGTGAAGTTTTTCAGCGATGCGGAGAAGGCGGCGCTGCAGGAGAAATTGGAAATTGAAGAGGGCGATCTCATTCTCTTTGCGGCCGATGAATGGCTCAATGCCTGTGAAATCCTCGGCAAAATTCGCCTGTACGCCTCGGAGAAGCTGGTGGCGCTTGGTAAGCTCGAGATTCCGGCGGATCAATTCAACTTCTTGTGGGTTATTGATTTTCCGTTGCTTGCGTTTGATAAGGAAATGAATCGTTGGTACTCCAGCCACCATCCGTTCACTTCGCCGGTGGCGGAGGATGTGCCGAATCTGACGGACGATCCGAAATCGGTTCGCGGTCAACATTACGACATCGTGGTCAACGGCGTGGAGTTGGGCGGTGGTTCGATTCGGATTCATCAACCAGACTTGCAAAAGAAAGTCTTTGAAGATTTTCTGCAATTGACGCCGGAAATTACGAAGGCGCGTTTCGGTTACATGCTCGAAGCGTTTAAATTCGGGTGCCCACCGCATGGCGGAATCGCGCTTGGGTTTGATCGATTGATCGCGCTGTTGTGCGGAGCAGATAGTATTCGCGACGTGGTGGCCTTCCCAAAAACGGCAAAAGGTTCCTGCTTGATGACCGAAAGTCCGGCTGCTGTGGAGCCGCGTCAACTGCGCGATCTGCATATTGATGTGAAAGTAGCCAAAAAGGCGGAATGAAGTTCTGGGACAAAATGACAAACAAGCAGTCTGAAAAAGAGGCCGCGCCGGAGATGACCGCGCTGGAAAAGCGTCTGGCTGAAAAAGCGGCGCAGGAGCCTGAAGACGGTGCCGAAGAAAATGTAGGCCCGAAGACCCTGCCCGAAGCGCAGGAAGCCATTGCGGAATTGAGCGAGCGTATCGTTCGGTTAACGGCGGACTTCGACAACTTCCGTAAACGCGCTCAGCGCGATAAAGACGAGACTCGGCAATTTGCCAATCAGGGCCTGTTGGAAAAGCTGTTGCCGGTTCTAGATAATTTCGAAATGGCCTTAACGGCTGTGAAAGATGCCGACC
>JAYOSV010000020.1:27171-65133 GCA_038139415.1 Verrucomicrobiales bacterium
CGTGCAGATGATTCTCGATCAGCTGTTGAGCGTGCTTAAGGAATCCGGGGTGGAGCCGGTGGATGCCTTGGGGCAGCCGTTTGATCCCAACCTTCACGAGGCATTGTCGCAGGAGGAAACCACGGACGCCGAAGAAGGCACAGTGGTTCAGCAGGTGCAGTGCGGTTATAAATTGAATGATCGTCTGGTGCGGCCGGCCCGTGTAGTTGTGGCCAAGGCGCCTGGAACAGCGGAAAAAGCCCCGACGGAAGACTGATGGCTAAACGTGATTTTTACGAGGTGCTCGGCGTTTCCAAGGGGGCGTCACAGGATGAGATCAAGAAGGCTTATCGCAAGAAGGCCGTGCAGTTTCATCCGGACAAAAATCCTGACGATAAGACCGCCGAGGATAAATTTAAGGAAGTCGGGGAAGCTTTTGAAATTCTGAGCGACGATCAGAAACGGGCTGCCTATGATCAAATGGGCCACGCCGCATTTCAAGGCGGTGGCGGCGGAGGTGGTGGTTTCCACGGTGGCGCGGTAGATCCGTTTGATTTATTCAATCAGGTCTTTGGCGGCGGTGGCGGCGGAATTTTTGAGCAATTCTTTGGTGGCGGACAAAGCCGAGATCCTAGCGGAGCACAACGAGGTTCTGATCTGCGTTATGATATGGAGATCAAATTCGAGGAAGCGGTGCTGGGCTGTGAAAAGAAAATCTCCATCACCAAGCTGGACGGCTGTCGCAAATGTAATGGGTCAGGAGCTACCAAAGGGTCCGGAAAAAAAACCTGTAGCACCTGCGGCGGGCATGGTCAGGTGGTGGCACAGCGTGGGTTTTTCCGAATGCAACAGACCTGTCCGGAATGCGAAGGACAGGGTACAGTTCTGGAGAACCCTTGCAGGGAGTGCCGAGGGAGTGGCCGGGTGGAAAAGAAGTCGAAAATCACACTGAAAGTACCTGAGGGTGTGGATACGGGTACGCGGTTGCGCAGCGGGGGGAATGGGGAAGCCGGTGTACGCGGCGGCGGCAGTGGGGATTTGTATGTTGTGCTGCACGTGCAGCCGCATGAGATTTTTGACCGCGATGAAGATGATCTCCTATGTGAAGTCCCGATCAGTTTTGTGACGGCCGCGCTGGGTGGGGAACTCAAGGTGCCAACGTTGTCCGGTTCGGCCAGCATTAAGATTCCAGCAGGAACACAGTCTGGAACAACATTCCGCCTCAAGGGCCGAGGTGTTAAAAATTTACAGGGCTACGGCACGGGCGATTTGAACGTGAAGGTGCAAGTCGAGGTGCCGGCCCGATTGGATAAGGAACAAAAAGCCAAGCTTGAGGAGTTTGCCGATTTATGTGGCGACGACGTGAATCCTCAGAGCAAAAGTTTCCTCGAAAAAGCCAAAACCTTTTTTAACTGATGCACCGTTTTTATCTGCCTCCAAACCTGGTGAACGAGGGTGAAATCACTCTGGATGAACGCGAAAGCCATCATGCTTTCAATGTCTTGCGCGTGCGCGAAGGCGAGCGGGTGGCGGTACTGAATGGTGCCGGCACGGAGTTGATGTGTGAAGTGGCTGCGGTGGATAAAAAGGCCGTGAGATTGAAGGTGCAGCAACAAAACGATATCGCCCCGTTGCCGTATCGAATCACCCTTTTGCAGGCGATGACCAAGGGCAAGTCGATGGATTTCATTATCCAAAAGGCGACAGAGCTGTGTGTGCACCGGATTGTGCCGCTAGCCGCAGGGCGCTCAGTGGTGCAGGTCGATGATGCGGAGTCCAAACTTGAGAAATGGAACGCCATCGCCATTGATTCCATCAAGCAATGTGGTAGCCCGTGGTTGCCGGTGATTGAGAAGCCGGTGACGCCCAAGGAATTCCTGGCGCGTAACGAGTCATTTGAATTGCCTATGGCTGCGTCCCTGCAAAGCCACACCAAACATCCGCGCGAGTATGTGGATGGCTACAGTGCTGATCACGGCCGATTGCCGGAAAGCATCGCTATTTGGGTGGGGCCGGAAGGTGACTTTACGCCGGCAGAAGTGAACGACATTCTCTCCAGCGGTGTGCACCCCATCACCTTGGGGCAGGTCATCCTCCGCAGTGAAACGGCCGCGTTGTATACGATTTCCGCACTCAACTACGAGATGCAGTCGCCCCGCGGTTAATTTCCTTCGGCTTCCTCAAGGAACGGTTTGATTTCCGGGTGTTCCCGCAGTGGAACAAAGATCGCGTTCGTGCGTATGGCGTCGATGATGTTCACGGTCGAAGAACTCTCTGTCCTTTTCTCAAAACGAGTGAGGGCCTCCTTGAGTGCCTGAGTGGCGCGATTAGTTTGCTGCAATTGCAGGCGGGTTTGCGCCAAATCGAACCACGGGGCGTAGTCGTCAGGTGTGAGGGTGGTTAATTTTTCATCGATCAACGCTTTGTCTTCCCAGCGCTGAATCAGGCCGTAGGCATTTTTAATCAGCGTAAGGTTCTTGGGGTCCTGGCCGGCCAGCGGGCTAAAGGTGTTGATGGCCGTCAGGATTTCGTTAGTGCGGCCGCGCCGGCCGTGAATGTAAATGGCCTGAACAAAATTGGTCGGGTTTGTGGGGTTCTTGGTAAACGCATTGATAAAGTAGTTTTCGTTGTCGAGTTGCCTTTGGTAGTGATCGCGTCGAAGAAGGTGATCATTTTTTGGATCAATTTTATTTAATTCATCGGTAATGGCCATTGCGCCCTCAAAATTGCCGGCGGCGATGAGTTGCTGTTCCCGGGTTTGTAGCACCTGCCTAACGAAGATCAGACTGCTTGGATTGGCTGGATCAAGTTTACGGTAGGTCTGAGCTAATCGGATGGCATCATCGTGTTGGTTCATCGTGGAGAGCAAATTGATGAACTTGAACACGGTTTCAGGGTTGATCGGGCCAAAGGCAATCGCCTGGCGGTAGGCGAAATGAGCCTCCCTCTGATAGCGCTGGCGTAGGGCAGGATCCTTTGTGTTTAAGGACCGCCAAGTGTACAGGCCGGCAATGGCCGCGCGTAGTTTGGAGAAGCCTTTCTGGGCATCATTATCGCGAACAAATTCATGTGAGCCTTCGAAATCGCTCAGATCACGGCGTTGATATGTGCGCTCAATCCAGTTGCAAATTTCCTCCACGGGCGTGTCTTCACTAATCCAGTCTCCGATCAGGCGCTTGGAGTATTCCCGCCAGAATTGCCGGTCTTTGGTGAAAATGGCTTCATCAAATTCTTCAATCGGTTCGCGTTCGAGTTTCATAATGATGCCGGCGGGGCGCAGGTGCGGGTACATCCAGGCAAGCGGAAAACTTTCCTCCACATAAAACTCATGATCCGGGTTCTCTTCAAAAATCGTCTTGGCCAAACGGGCGTTAATGTCCATGACGGCCGCGGTGCCTTGGACGGAGACCTGCGGCTCCGGAATAGGCATGGGCGTTTGGCATCGCTGACAGGGTAAGGTGCCGGCTTGTTCGATCTGTTTGAGCAACGGCGCGGTGTTTCGATCCACCACCTGCGGGAAGGAGGCTTGGCAGACGGAGTTGGTACACTGGAAGTTCAGAATGAGCCGGACATCCTCGCCCGGTTGCAAGGTGCCATTCATGAGGCGTTCACGTGCAGAGGCATAATAACCGGCAAATGCGATCTGATTGTCTTCCACGGACGGGGTGTGGATTTCCTTTTCGGGATAGATGCCCTTTGCTCGGCGCTGTGCATCCACGTTGTCGCCAAGCCTTGTAAAGAACCTATCGGCCGTGGAGGCGGCCTTGGCCAATGGCCCACTGAAGCCTAGGAAACAGCCAAAGAGCAAGACGCTTCCCCAAACACCAATGCCGAGCACGTGCCGGCGATTGGAATGGGTTTGATATTGGGAAAAAGCATACATTGCCATGGCCATCCCGGCGAGTAGTCCAAGGAAAAGCAGGCCATTCAGATGCATGCGCTTGCTGCTGAGGTTGATTTTGGAAACCAGTTCCTGAAAGAAATGGGGGTCGGTTTGCGTGCTCTGATTGTAGTGCGCGCGAATGTATTGAAGATAAGTGCCATCAGCGAGGGCGTTTTGGGTGATGATGTACACGTCTCGCCGGTCAAAATCCGGGTCCCGCTTGTGTTTCGGCGCAGTGAAGCTCTCACAGAAAATGAAATAGGTGGGGCAAAACCGGCCGGGATCCGTTCCGCCAAAGAGGATGGCGTCCTGATCCATTTCAGGATAGATGTCGAAAGGCGGCGTGAACATATCGTGACCGTACCAATAGCCAAAGAGGTGGTTGCGTTGTTCGTTTTCCGCCCAGTTGTTCAGGGCCGGCCGCAATGGCAGTAGGCAAAAGGTGGCAAGCGCGATCAGGACGAAGCCTTTACCGGCTGAAGAAGGGCGGACATAACGGATAATGCCGATAACCAGCAGGACGCCGAGGAGTCCCCATCCAATGTAAGCCGCTGCGTGTTCCATGGCGAACACGGTGGCATTAACAATCTGGAATGTGTTGATCCCTTCGACTAACGCCAGTCCGCCAAGGAAGGCCGTGACTCCAATGAGCCAAGTGCGCGTGTAGGAGGCGAGCGTAGCCCCGATTAGCGCAAGTCCCAGCCCGATGGCGCCAGCAATAAAGATATGAGTGGCGGCGAAGAATACTTTGTTCAGGTGTCGGTTCAGCTCATCGGCTGTGGGGTTAATGAGATAGATCAAGATCAAGGTGAACGTGACGTAAATTCCGGTAAGCCCAAGGATCCAACGGAATTCCTTGAGGCGCATTCGGTACAAAAACGCCAGCGGCACGAATCCCAGAGCCACATAAGAGAGGCTAAATTCCTCAGTGGCTTCATCGAGATAAATGCCCAGTTGGCCTCCATTAAATTGCGTGCGCGCATTGGGAGGGGCGGCCTTGGTCGGCGTATGGCTGCTATCGAGAAACATGCGTGTGAAATTGGAGGGCGTAATACGATCATACTGGCCGCGGGTAATTGCGTGTTTGAAGCCCTGCGTGGTGCGCGGATATGCCCAGTTCATGGGCGGATTGGTCATTGAAGCGATGGGCATGTAAAAATACAGCAAGGCTGCAATGATCCAGGCGGCGCGTGTATTGAGAAGTGGCATCCAATTGGAAAGAAGGCCATCCTCACCGGAATCCTTGTCGCGGTTAATCCAAGAATAAGCGATCAATCCACAGATCGTAGCCAGATTGATAAAGGTCCAAAGCTTGACCACGGTGTTGGCCTGGGTGAACTGGCTTTTATCCAGAGCGGCGCTCCATACCAGGCCGAATATCAGGCTAATGGCTAGGAAAGCCGTGGCCACCAAGGCGCGCAGTAAAATAGATGGAAAACGAACAGTCAGCCCGATCAGTAACGCCATGAATCCGGCTCCCACGAGATTGAAGAGGACGAAGAGGCCGGGGTTTCCGGCAGACCCTTGTTCGGCTCCCTTGAGGCTGAGTACGAGTCCGATGATGTACAGCACGCAGTTGCCGGTAAGGAAGTCTCGGCCCAATTTGGGGTCGGCGAGGAGAATCATTAACTCCATGCCGATGGCGGCGAGGATCAAGGTTTGGTGGTTTACAAAGCACAACCCGAAAACGAAGTAGGCAAGGTAGAGATAGAGACGTTGCTGAGGGCGGTAAAACCACCGCATCAATAACGCCAACGTCAGCGTGAATGTGAGAATGCCCAATGTGTAGACCTCCACGATCACGGCTTGGCTCCAAATGAATCCGTTGAACCCGAAGATCAATCCGGCGGATAATCCCGAGCAAAGCGACAAGCCGCGTTCGGTTTTTTCCGGTAACGATTTAAATTTCTCAAGTCCACTCAGGATCAATTGCGTGCCGCGGGAAACCATCAAAGCAAGCAGACCGCAGGAAAGCGCCGCGGCCACTGCGGAGCTGGCGGCCACGCGCCAGGCGATGTTTGAGAAGGGAAGGATTTTGGTGAATACCCAGGAATAAATTGTCCACATCGGATACCCTGGTGGATGAGGCACGCCAGCGTACATGGATCCGACCGCCAGTTCCCCAGAATCCTCAAGCGTCACGTCCGGTGCCAGTGTGTAAAGGTAAACACCCAAGCTGATGAGCGTGGCCATTAGTGCCGCGGCCCAGTCGACCCGTCTAAAGAACGGCCCTTCCGGTTTTGCGGGCACTACTTTGGGAGAGGATTCAGGGGGCAAGGCAGCGGGAGTAGGTGCGGATTCGGTGGGCGAAGGCGTTGGCTTTTTCTTGCCGCTGGGTTTGATCCGTTTGCCTTTGGCCATGGTCTAAGCTGCTTCCGAAAACGGGAGAATCGGAAAGGTAAAACGCTTTGTCGATGGGATTTTATTAAGAAAACAGGTGTTTTTGCGCGAGTTTAGGCTGTCTAAAAATAGTCACCTTGGCCAAATCGCGATAGGATTTTTGAGTGGGCATCATCGATCTGTTTTTCAAAAACCCCATAAAAGCAGTCACTTCAGCTAAAGCTTGAACTTGAATTTAACAATTGGCATCTCGGTTGCTTTATGAGGCGAGTCGGTTTTTCGACGCACTGCTTGGGATTGCCCGCACACCAAGCAGTCTGGCCAACTGCGGGTTTGAGACCAACTAATGAAAAAAATAGAAGCGGTGATCAAGCCGTTCAAATTGGAAGAAGTGAAGGATGCTCTGGCTGAAGTCGGCATTGAGGGTATGACTGTCACTGAAGTGAAAGGGTTTGGCCGGCAAAAAGGCCATACCGAGATCTACCGCGGCAGCGAATACACGGTTGATTTTCTACCTAAAATCAAACTCGAGGTCGTGGTGGCTGATGAGGCCGCAGAAGGCGCCGTCAAAGCCATAACCTCCGCTGCCAATACCGGCAAGATCGGTGATGGTAAGGTGTTCCTCTCGAGTATTGATGAAGCCATCCGAATCCGGACTGATGAAACGGGCAACGAAGCCCTCTAACCAATCCAATCCCTGAACGAAAAAGATCCCATGAAAAAACTGTTCCCTGTATTAACGATCCTGCTGGCGCTGTTCGCCGGTCCCTTAATCGGCCAAGATGCCGAACAACCCACTGACGCTCCTAACACTGAAGAAAGTGCCAAGACGGACGATGAAGAAGCTCCCGCCGATAGTGAATCGACGGATGCAACGAAAACTGAAGGCGAAGAAGAAGGCGAGTCTGAAGAGGTACCCGCTGTCATTGACTCCGGCGATACTGCTTGGATGATTGTTGCCACCGCGTTGGTGTTGATGATGACTATCCCGGGCCTGTCATTGTTTTACGCTGGGTTAGCACGGCGTAAGAATGTGTTATCTGTGCTCGTTCAATGTTTTGCGTGCACAGCATTGATGACCTTGCTCTGGACCATTTACGGGTACAGCTTGGCCGCTAGTGGCGATGGCCAATTCTTCGGTGATTTCGCGAAAGTTTGTCTCCAGGGAGTAGGTGTGGACACGGTCAGTGGCACGATCCCTGAATCGGTTTATTTCACATTCCAGATGACCTTTGCGATCATCACGCCCGCACTGATTGTCGGCGCCTTTGCCGAGCGCATGAAATTTAGCGCGGTACTCATCTTTCTGACACTTTGGTTCACCTTCTCCTATCTGCCGGTCTGGCACATGGTTTGGGGCGGCGGTTATCTCGCGGAAAAATGGCATGCCATTGACTTCGCGGGTGGCACAGTGGTGCATATCAATGCCGGTATCGCCGGTTTGGTGGCCTGCATTGTCTTGGGCAAACGCGAAGGTTATCCCAAATCCCCGATGCCGCCGCACAATGTACCCTTTGTGCTGATTGGCGCCGCATTGCTGTGGGTCGGTTGGTTTGGTTTTAATGCCGGCAGTGAATTGGCCGCCGACGGTGTAGCTGGCATGGCTCAACTAGTCACCCAGGTGGCGACAGCGACCGCCGCATTTGTTTGGATGATGACGGAATGGATCCTTAGGGGAAAACCGACCGCCGTGGGCATTGCCACTGGCGCGGTAGCCGGTTTGGTGGCGATTACGCCGGCTTCCGGCTCTGTCGGGCCGATGGGTGCGATTGCAATTGGTGCCGCTGCGGCGTTGGTTTGCTACTGGACCGCGACCTCCCTTAAGCATAAGCTCGGTTACGATGACAGTTTTGATGTCTTCGGAGTCCACGGTGTGGGCGGTATCGTGGGCGCGTTGCTCACTGGCCTATTCTTCATCAATGCCGAGACCGGCGTTGAGTTTGTTGAAAATAAGCTTAAAGGTCAGATCGTTAGCGTGATTGTCACGATCATCTGGTCTGGTGTGGTGTCATACATTGCATTGAAAATTGCCGATGTCTTTTGCGGCGGAATTCGCTCCACAGAAGACGAGGAAATACAAGGGCTTGACGTGGCCGACCATGGTGAGGAAGGTTACCAGCTCTAACCCGCAGGGGCTTTGAACCATCACCGGCTGCGCCGTGCTTTGGCGCAGCCGGTTGAGGGTTGAAACGACAGATTTAGGCGATAGCCAAAACTAACAACAGAACACAAACAAACAGCAAATGAGCAAACATAAGTTGGAATACATCTGGCTCGACGGCTACAAGCCTACTCAGAGCCTGCGCAGTAAAACGATGGTCGTGGAAGATTTCGGAGGCAACCTATCGGATGCCAAGCAGTGGTCCTTTGACGGGTCCTCCACCGAGCAAGCCGAAGGTAACGCCTCGGATTGCCTCCTAGAACCGGTAGCCGTGTACCCCGATCCGGACCGGTTCGGCGGCAATGGCTGGCTTGTTATGTGTGAGGTGCTCAATGCTGACGGCACGCCGCATGAGTCCAACGGCCGCGCCACGATTGAGGATAAGGATGACGATTTTTGGTTTGGTCTGGAGCAGGAATACACCCTGATCGATACAGACACCAATCTGCCGCTCGGCTTCCCGAAGAACGGTTTCCCTGGCCCGCAAGGCCCGTATTACACCTCCGTGGGCGCTCGTAATACGCACGGTCGCGAGATTGTGGATGAGCACCTGCACCTGTGCCTCGAGGCGGGGCTGAACGTTGAAGGAATCAACGCCGAGGTGATGGCCGGACAGTGGGAATTCCAGATCTTCACCAAGGGCGCTGCTGAGTGCGGTGATCAAATCTGGGTAGCTCGTTATATTCTGGAGCGCACCTGCGAAAAATACGGTGTGGCGGTAGACTTGCACCCGAAGCCGGTGAAGGGCGACTGGAATGGCTCCGGTATGCACGCTAACTTCTCGTGTGGAGCTATGCGCGATCCTGGCGGTGAAGAAGTCCACACGAAGATCTGCGAAGAGTTCGGCAAGCACATTCAGGAGCACATCTCGGTTTACGGGGCAGATAACGATCAGCGCCTAACTGGTCTTCACGAGACTCAGTCGATTGACAAGTTCAGCTACGGTGTGTCCGATCGTGGAGCTTCGATCCGTATCCCGGTGGCCACCATCCAGAACGGCTGGAAAGGCCGTCTTGAGGACCGGCGCCCGGCTTCCAATGGCGATCCCTATAAGATTGCGGCGGTCATCATCAAGACCACCAAGAAGGCACTTGCCTAGAGCACTTAGCCTCCAAATTATATTAACAGACCGACAGGAAACTGTCGGTTTTTTTGTATACTGGCACGTGAAGAGTGGGTGTCTTTTTTTAGCCACATTCCACAAAAGAATTCATCTGACAGTAACAAATATAATTAGTAACGGAATTTTGCGTTAGTTTTCTAAATTTCTTTTACAACAATAATTTTCAATTCCAGCAGCAGTATACACTTAATCATTCTGCATGAATTAAGTTCATTGTTTTCATTAAAAACAGGAATGCCATTAAACGTCATTTGGCATGGCTGAAGCTTTAATTTTTTATGCGGGCAGTCCTGTGAGACCGCGCCCTCTATAGGGATAAATAAAATAACGTAAATACAATGAAAGCAATAACCCACAAATTAAAACAGAGCCTGTTAATCTGGCTTTTTGTGATTCTGCCACTAGCCGGATTGAGTCCGACTTTAATGGCTGACGATGAGGCAGCCCCACCTGAGGCTGAGACAACGGAGGAATCTGCATCTCCTGATACAGAGGAAGCAGAGTCTACTGATGAGGAAGAGGGTGAGGAAGCCGAAGCCGGTCCGGTTGATGATTATCAAGGTCTGCTTGATAATCAGGGTGATGGGGCCCCAGCCTTCGACTTCTTCGCAACCTCCATGTTATGGACAGTGATTGCTGCCGCCATGGTGTTTATCATGCACCTAGGTTTCTCAGCACTTGAGGTTGGTTTAACAAGATCAAAAAATACAGTTAACATCCTGTTTAAAAACGCCTTCATCATTGCTATCGGTTTAATCACTTATGCCATTCTTGGCTTTAACACTCATTATCCTGGGGAATTCAATGGATGGTTAAGCATTGGTAGCCCTATAGGTGATCTTAATGCCGATGGTGGAGATACTTGGGGTTATGGCGGACTTAGTTTAGCGATGACCGGATACGGTGATTTCATCTTTCAAGCAATGTTTGCGGCAACTGCAGCAACGATCGTCTCTGGTGCTGTTGCTGAGCGTGTAAAACTGAGTTCATTTCTCATTTTCGCCACGTTGCTCGTGGGTATTGCATATCCCATTGTTGGTTCCTGGCATTGGGGTGGAGGTGTCTTGGCCGGAATGGATTTCAAGGACTTTGCGGGTTCAGCGGTCGTGCATGCCTTTGGAGGGTTTGCTGCCTTAGCCTGTGTGCTAATACTCGGTCCTCGTAAAGGAAAGTATGATGAGAATGGTAGTGTGAAGCCGATACCGGGGCACAATATGCCGCTAGCTGCAGTGGGTGTTTTCCTGCTCTGGTTTGGTTGGTACGGCTTTAACGGTGGTTCGGTCTTGAGCGCAGATCCGACTCCTTTGGGTTTGGTCTTTACAACTACCTCATTGGCAGCAGCAGCTGGGGTTATTTCGGCTGCATTGGTTTCTTGGATTGTGTTTTCTAAACCCGATTTATCCATGGCTCTAAATGGAGCATTGGCAGGTCTGGTTGGTATCACAGCAAATGCTGACATTGTTTCTCCTTGGAGCTCTGTGATTATCGGCTTAGTTGCTGGTGTGATCGTTGTATTCTCAGTGATCGCTCTAGATAAAGCCGGCATAGATGATCCAGTGGGAGCTATTTCGGTGCACGGAACTTGTGGAGTATGGGGTATTTTAGCCGCCTATATTTTCCAGATAGAAGGCGCCGGCGTGGTGTTGGGTTCACAAATAAAGGGAATCTTACTTGTCGCCATAGCTGCTTTTGCCTTCTCGGCTGTCGTCTTTGGAGCATTGAAAGCCACTATTGGTGTCCGGGTTAGTGACGAAGAAGAAGAGGAAGGGTTAGATAAAGCCGAGCATGGAGCCGAGGCGTATCCAGACTTCAACTAAGTCACTTGAACAATCAGAAAGGAATTAATATGAAAAAAATCGAAGCGATCATTAAACCCTTCAAACTCGATGAGGTGAAGGATGCGCTCGCGGAAGTGGGCCTGGCAGGGATGACCGTCACGGAAGTCAAAGGGTTCGGCCGTCAGAAGGGGCATACCGAGGTGTACCGCGGTAGTGAGTACACGGTGGACTTCCTGCCGAAGATCAAACTGGAAATCGTCGTGGATGAGGCTCAATTGGAGGAAGCTTCAAAGGCGATCATTGGCGCGGCAAAGACCGGCAAGATTGGCGACGGTAAGGTATTCATCCTGCCCGTTGAGGAAGCAATTCGTATTCGTACCGACGAAACGGGTGCGGAAGCAGTATAGGGTGTAAAGATTCTACTGCGTGACAATGCAAGTAGAGGGAACAGAGAACAGGAGCGAGGTTCCGGTGTGCTGGACGGCCAGCCAGCACGCCGGGCCTCAATCTTTTTTAGCTTCGTGTAAGTAAGTCTCTTTAATAAAGCATTCGTATTGTAATTGTAATATGTTTGAAACCGACATGAAATAGAATCGCTGTAAAAAGAAAATATGAAAACTAAAGGAGAAAAAGTATACACTAGCTTTGAACTCAAAGCGCCCTCGGCAGAAGAAGTAATGGTTTGTGGGGGTTTTACAGAATGGGAGTCTAAGGCTCGACGTTTGAGGAGACTTAAAAGTGGCTTATGGAAGGCCACTCTTAAGCTTCCTCGCGGGGATCACCAATATCGGTTTAAAGTGGACGGTATGTGGATTAATGATCCGAGTTGCTCATGGCAAATAGATAATGGGCTAGGTGGTCTGAATTCAATAGTTACGGTTGAATGAGGTGTTTATAACTCGACACTTCTTTGGCTGTTGTATAGGAGTTCGCTCTCGTGCAACAGAGCATTGTGACATTGGATTTAGAGGGTGTATTGGTTCCGGAAATCTGGATCGCCTTCGCTGAGAAAACAGGTATTGAGGCCTTGCGGCGAACAACTCGTGAAGAGCCTGATTACGATGTTCTGATGCAATATCGTTTAGATATTCTCAAAGAGAACAATTTCAAACTATCGGATATCCAAGAGGTTATTAGCGCACTGGCGCCGTTGGAAGGGGCGAAAGATTTTCTGGATACCTTGCGAGCCAAAACGCAGGTGGTGATCTTGTCGGACACCTTTCTGCAATTCGCAACACCGTTGATGCGCCAGCTCGATTGGCCGACTATTTTTTGTCATCATCTCGAGGTGGAAAATGATGTGGTGGAAAACTATTGCCTGCGGCAGCCGGACCAGAAACGTAAGAGTGTGGAGGCTTTCCGTTCATTGAACTTTAAGATAATTGCCGCCGGGGATTCGTATAATGATACGACCATGCTGGGTGCGGCGGATCATGGGATACTGTTTCGTTCACCGGATAATGTGAAGGCGGAGTTCCCGCAGTTTCCGGCGGTGGAAGAGTATGCCGACCTGATGGCTTTAATCGACGAGCGCCTTTAAGCTTCGGCCCGCGGATTGCGGGTGAGTAGATCGTTCACGGCTTGGTGAACGTCCTTCCCTTCATAGAGCATAGCGTGCACTTCATCGATGATCGGGGTAGGGACGTCCAGCCGCGCTGCCAAGGCCTTGGCTGACCGCGCCGTTGGATAGCCTTCAGCGGTCGCTGAGGCTAATACAGTTTCCAGCGGCTCACCGCGAGCGATGCGTTCTCCCAATGTGCGGTTGCGGCTTTGCTGGGAGAAACAGGACACGGTCAAATCGCCCATGCCGCTGAGGCCGGAGAATGTTTCGGGCCGGGCGCCTGCAGCTGTGCCGAGTCGGCGCATTTCATTGAGACCGCGCGTGATCAGGGCGGCTTTGGCGTTGTCACCCAATTTTAAGCCATCACACACGCCAGCGGCAATCGCCATAACGTTTTTAAGGGCGCCTCCCAATTCGACGCCGAGTACATCGGTACTGGTGTACATCCGAAGGGTAGGGCAATGGAACCAATCTTGAACGGTCTTTGCATTGGCTTCGTCTTCACTGGCGCAAACCAAAGCTGTGGGGATGCCCCGAGCCACTTCAGCGGCCAGAGAGGGGCCGGATAGAGCAACGGGCTTCGCATTGGGGGCATCCGCCTCAATGAGGCCGGCCATGGTCCGGCCGGTTTCGTGCTCAATTCCTTTGGTGACCGATACGGCAATGCCGCCGAACTCCCCGAGTTGTCCGGTAATCTTGCTGAAAGAGCTCGACGGGACCGCGAGAATAACCCCCTCTGCACTGGAAATTGCTGTGGGAAGGTTGGGTTCGAGTGTCCAATCTGTGGGCAGCGCGATGCCGGGTAGGTATTGGGAATTTTCGTTGGCCGCAGCGATGGCGTCAAGCCGCTCAGTCCGGCCCCAAAGTGTCACCGCATGTCCTCGCTCATGGGCGATCTTGGCCAGAGCAGTACCCCAGGCACCAGGTCCAAGCACGGTAATTTTCACGCGCGCAGCGTACGGGTTGCAGGCAGGGGATCAAGGTTAACCTTGATCCGAACGGTCAGAATAGCGACCCTCACCGGCGTGTCGGATACAGTGAAAGTGGCTGTTCTGGGGGTGGGAGGCTTAGGCCAGCATCATGTCCGGATTTATGCTGAGATGGCTGAGGTGGGTGATGTGGAGTTCGTGGGGTTGTATGATCCCAATGTCGAGCGCGCCCAGGAGATTGCCAATAAGAATGGCGTTCGAGTACTAGAGTCCATGGAGGCAGTGCTGGAACAGGCCGAGGGGGTGAGCATCGTGACGCCGACTGTGACGCATCACGAACTGGCCAGCCAGTTTCTTAAAGCCGGTCGGCATGTGTTGGTGGAAAAGCCGATCACGGATGAGGCCACACAAGCTGCCGAGTTGGTGCAGTTGGCCCAGGAACACGATCGCGTATTGCAGGTGGGCCATGTGGAGCGCTTTAATCCGGTCTTCGATTACCTGCAAACCGTGGCTAAAGAGCCGCGTTTTATAGAGACTCACCGTTTGTCGCCGTACCCAGCGCGCAGTATGGATATTGGCGTGGTGCTTGACCTGATGATTCACGATCTGGACATCGTACTGGCGTTTGTGGATTCGCCGGTAAAAGAGGTAGATGGCGTTGGCGTACAGGTGTTGAGCGCAAGCGAGGATATTGCCAATGCGCGGTTGAAATTTGAAAACGGGTGCGTGGCCAATCTAACAGTCAGCCGTGTGAGCCCCGAGCGCATGCGGAAGATTCGCGTGTTCAGCGGTGGTGAGACGACCAGTTATGTGTCGCTCGATTACCAGAAACAGGAGGGTTACATTTATCGGATTGCCGCGGAAGACTCGGAGGAATCCAGTTTGTGGCAGAAGCTGCTGCACGCCAAGGACAGTGCTATTGTGAGTGAGTTCGGCGGCAAAAAGGTCGTGCGCGAGCCGGTGCCTATCGCCAAGGATGAACCCTTGAAGTTGGAGCTACAACATTTCGTGGAATGCGTTCGCGAACGGCAAACACCCAAGGTTAGCGGAGAGGCTGGACGACAAGCGCTGGAGGTGGCGTTGGAAATCACTCGGCAGATTCAGGCGCTGGAAACTTCATGAGCAGCGTGATGTTCATGGTCGGCGAAACCAGCGGGGACACGCTGGCGGTTGAGTTGCTGGAAGCCATGCGAGAGGCCGGGCAGGAGGTGGAGCCATTTGGCGCGGGCGGTCCTAAAATGAAATCGTCTGGGGTGGAATTGGAAATCGACCTGACCGAGCACGCGGTGATTGGTATCTGGGAGGCCGTTCGTAACTACGGTAAATTCAAGGGCTTCTTTGATCAACTGCTTCAGCTTGCGCTGGATCGTAAACCAGACGCCGTGATCTGTATTGATAATCCCGGCTTCAACCTGCGTTTTGTGCGCGCGCTACGCAAGGCAACTGCGGGCAGTGATTGGCGGCCGAAGATTATTTATTATATCAGCCCGCAACTCTGGGCTTGGCACGAGAGTCGCGTGCATCAAATCGCCGCGGACGTTGATCAGTTGCTGGCAATCTTTCCGTTTGAAAAAGCGTGGTATTCTAAGCGGGTGCCGGAATTGCCGGTAGATTTTGTGGGGCATCCTCTGGTAGATCGTTATCCTGATTTAGAATTTCGGGACCCTAAATCCCAACAGCGACCGCGCAAATTGTTGTTGCTGCCGGGAAGCCGAGCGAAGGAGATCAGCCGTCACTTGCCGGTAATGGCCCGGGCGGCTGCGGTGGTGGATGCGGAGCCCATGATGGTTTTCGCCAATGAATCACTCGCGGCACAGGCCAAGCTGCTGGTACCGGAAGTGGCTGACTGGGATCTCCGAATCGGTGGATTGCACCAAGCTTTGGGGGAAGCCGATGTGGCCATTGCTTCCTCCGGAACCGTTACGCTCGAATGCGCCTGGTTTCGCGTTCCCACCGTAGTGCTCTACAAAACTTCTTGGATCACCTATCTCTTAGGCCGGTTCTTTGTCAAAGTGAAGCACATCGCCATGCCCAATGTGCTGGCCGGTCGTGAGGTATTTCCGGAGTTTATCCAGCGCGAAGCTAACGCGGGAAATCTTGCCCATGAAGCCAATCGTTTTCTGGACGATGCCGGACGACGTTTGGAGCTGCGGGAGGAATTGGATGTGATTGCTGATTCCTTGGGGGGGCGCGGGGCTGCCGGACGGGCGGCTGAATCTGTTGGTCGATTGTTGAATAACTGAATAGTATCGGGCTATGAAATGTATCCTTATAGTTCTGTTGATCGGGATGCAGGCCGTCGTGGCGGCTACTGTTCCGCCACTTTCGACCGCGCAGCAGGTGCGTGATCATTGGGCATTTCAGCCGGTCACTAATCCGGTTCCGCCGGAGGTCGGTCCGGGTTGGGCTCAGAATGCGGTGGATCAATTCGTATTACGTCGGCTCACGTTGGCGAACATGGAACCCGCCAAACGTGCCGATCGCCGCACGCTGATCCGGCGGGCTACGATGGATTTAACCGGCTTGATGCCGACATATGCCGAGGTGCAGCAATTTGTCGCGGATGATTCCCCTGAGGCTTGGCCCAAGTTAATTGACCGTTTGCTAGCTTCGCCGCATTACGGTGAGCGCTGGGCTCGGCATTGGCTGGATGTGGCACGGTACTCGGATACCCGCGGCTACCGTTTTGGTGGGCGTGATCGAATCTATCCCTATGCCTACACCTACCGTGATTATGTGGTGCGCGCGTTCAATGAGGATTTGCCGTTTGACCAATTCGTGATCCAGCAACTGGCAGCTGATCATCTTGAGCTCGGCGAAGACAAACGGCCTTTGGCTGCCATGGGGTTTCTCGCGTTGGGGAGGCGTTTTTTGGATAGGCAGGATGAAATCATTGATGACCGGATTGATGTAGTCACTCGAGGGCTCATGGGTTTCACCGTTTCCTGTGCGCGTTGTCACGATCATAAATATGATCCGATTCCCACCGCGGATTACTATTCACTCCACGGCGTGTTCAATAGCAGCATGGAACCGGCCAAATTACCGTTGCTGGGTAGCCGATCTCTGCCCAAGGAACACGGGGCGTATCAAGAGGCGCGGGCTAAACAGGAGCAAGCCATTGAAGATTTTCGGTCCCGAACATTAGCGCAAAAGCGTCGTGAACTGCGGACGCGCGCGGTGGATTACATGATCGCAGTTCGGGAAGCCGAAGAGAAAAAACTGTCGGACGGTCCATTCAAACAACTCCTCACTGCGCGCAAGTTGAATCACATTGTGGCAAACAATTGGCGGCGAAAGTTAGGCGATTGGAAAACGAACAACCACCCGTTGTTTGCGGCTTGGCACGGGTCGAACAAGAAAAGTCATGCCCTGATCGATTTGAACGCCGGTGATTTGCTCGGGCAATATCGCAAATTATTTACTGAAGCCACGAAACGCTGGGAAGCGGCCTTGAAACAAAACCCGGAAGCAACCGGGTTGCCGGACCCCCAGTGGGAGTCAGTGCGCTTGGTGTTATATGGTCCAGACAGCCCGGCCAAGGTGAATGAGCAGCTTTCGCCTTCGAATCCAAACAGCTTGTTATTCAGCGTGCGGAATCGGTTAAACCAAATGAATGGGCAATTGAGCAAGCTGGCGGCAGATCACCCCGGTGCTCCCCCGCGGGCACATGTGTTGGTGGACAAGCCGAATCCGGTGAATCCCTATATTTACATTCGAGGCACAGCGGGGAATCGCGGGCCGGCAGTGCCACGTCAATTTTTGGAACACCTGGCACCTGACCGTAAACCCTTTGCTGCGGGAAGTGGCCGACTGGAGTTAGCAAAAGCGATTGTGCATCCGGATAATCCCCTAACCGCCCGCGTTTTGGTGAATCGCGTTTGGGCACATCATTTCGGCAAAGGGTTGGTGCTGACCCCTAGCGATTTTGGATTGAGAGCCCAACCGCCGTCGCATCCGGAATTGCTGGATTGGTTGGCGCATCGATTCATGCAGGAGGGATGGTCGATCAAGGAGTTGCATCGTTGGGTGATGATCTCTGCGACGTACCAGCAAGCGAGCGACAATCGACCGGCTTTCGTGAAGATCGATCCCGCGAACCGGTTGTTACGGAAAATGAATCGGCAACGCATCTCGTTTGAGGCGCTGCGCGATACCGTGCTGCAGGCAAGCGGAGATCTAGATTTGGAAATTGGCGGACGGCCAGAGAAAATTCATACGCAGCCGGGCTCCAAGCGCCGCACGGTGTATGGGTATGTGGATCGACAAAACTTGCCGGCCTTGTTTCGGGCCTTTGATTTTGCCAACCCTGATGCGCATTGCCCGAAGCGTTACGAAAACATTGTGCCGCAACAGGCGTTGTTTCTGATGAACAGTCCGTTTATGATTGCACAATCCGAGCAGATGCTCAAAGCCACCGCGCCGCATCCACTAGGGCAGGCACGCGTCAAGTTGCTCTATCAAAAACTGTTCCAGCGCTCGCCGGAAACGGATGAATTGGTGGACGCCTTGAAATACATAAACGGCGTGTCAGCCGAAGAACGCGAAAAAGCCTTTGTGGAACTGGCGCAGGTGCTCTTTTTGAGCAACGAATTCCGGTTTCAGGATTAGTTATTTCCCGATCCGATACAGATGCGTTTTGGTGCGCAGGATCAACGAATTCCCAGCCACAGCAGGGCTAGCCATGAAACCGTCGGTGAGTTTGTTTTCGGCAATTTTTTGAAAGCCCATCGGGGAAGCATTATACACCACGGCTTTGCCTTCTTCACTAAAGGCGTAAATGCGGCCATTGGCAACAATCGGGGATGCAGAATAATTTCCGCCCAACCGTTCGCTCCAAACTTCTTCTCCAGACTTCGCGTCAACGCAGGTAGCCAGACCGCCTTGGTCATCGACCATGTACAGGTGATCGCCGATCAGCAGTAGTGAGGGTTTCTCCGGGACACCACTGCGGGTAAGTCGCCATTTGATGTGTGTTTCGGTGATGTCATTTTTGCCATTAGGAACGACGGCCAGCAGTTGTCCTTTGCCGAAGCCTGTAGGAAAGTAGCAGAGGCCATGGCCGAACACTGGTCTCGTGCTGGCGCTGTGTTGCTTGCGTTCCACTACTCGCCACAGTTCGCGGCCGGAGGCAGGGTTGTAGGCATAATGCGCCATGGCGCCGGAGCTGAGTAGGGTGGGTTTGCCGTTCAGGGTTGCGATGTGGGGCGTGCTGTAGCCTTTGCGCATGTCGCCATCGCGTTTGGGTTTACCGCTGGGATCAAGGTCCTGGAAATCAACGGAGCGTGGAGTTTTCCAAACGGTCTTACCGGTTAGTTTATCGAGGGCGAATACGTATTGCAGGTCGGCGCCGTCGTGATTGTTGATCAGCAGATTGTTCCAGAGAATCGGAGAGGAGCCGGCTCCTCGGAAATGATCGCACTCCAGATCGCGTCGGGTCCAGAGTACTTTAAACGTTTTGGTATCAATGCAGGCGGTGCCCGGCGATCCCCAAGAGACATAAACGCGGCCGGCCTCGACTACCGGCGTGGGTGACGCGTAGCTGTTAAACTTGTGGGCGAACTGTGGCTCGGCCACGTCGAAGAGTTTTTGCTGATGGAGGATCTTGCCGTTTGCGGCGTCAAGACACAGGACTGTGAGTTGCTTGCCGTCGGGCGTGGCGGTGGTAAGCCAGATTTGGTTTTCCCAGAGCACAGGCGAGGACCAGCCGCGGCCCGGGATGGCGGTTTTCCAGGTGACGTTCTCGGTTTCACTCCAAGACAGGGGCAGGTTCGCCTGAACGTGGCCGGTGCCTTCGGGGCCGCGAAACTGATTCCAGTGGGCCGCTTGGGTTGCAAGGGCGGAAATGATAATGGCGACGCAAAAGCGCATTCGCGCAGTTTCAGCGGGCGGCAAGGCTGGTGCAATCCTTAAATCTTGACCCATCGTCGGGGGGGGCAGAGACTTAACGTGTTCCGGTTGAGGATACTGATGCCTGCAAAAAAAAGCGTAAAGATTGAGAAAGCCGATATCCCGCGTAAGACGGTGTATCGACTCTCAATCTATTCGCGCTGTTTGCAGCGGTTGCTGGAGAACGGGATAAAGACTGTTTCCAGCGAGGCGTTGGCTGGAGCGGCGGGCGTGAAATCTCCGCAATTGCGCAAAGACCTCACTTATTTCGGTCAGTTCGGCACGCGTGGTTTGGGTTATGATGTGGAGCAGTTGATCAAAATGATCTCGGATCTTCTCGGCACGACTCATCTGCAACCTGTTGTGCTCGTGGGAGTCGGTAATCTTGGCCGGGCGTTGCTATCGTATCGCGGGTTTGCTAAAGAGGGATTTGGCATAGTCGCCGCGTTTGATGTGCGGACCGAACAGGTTCATGACAAGCGCGTCACGCAGCCGGTTTATCCCATGACTGAACTAAGGCAGTTTGTGGCTGAAAATCATGTGCGCATGGCGATTCTCTGTGTGCCGCCCGAGGAGGCGCAGGAGGTGACCAATGAACTCGTTGAGGCCGGCGTGACGGGGATTATGAATTTTGCCCCATCCGTGCTGCAGGTGCCCGATGAGGTGACGGTCAACAACGTGAATCTGGCCATAGAGTTGGAGAATCTCAGTTATTTTGTTGGTCATTGAGGGTAGACTTTGACGTCCGGTTTCCGATACTGGGCGCGTGGCACATCACGGGCCTTCATTGGAATATCTGGAGTACACTCGGCGCGATTTCCTAATGCGTTCGGGTATGGGGATGGGCGCCCTGGGGCTTGGGACATTGGCGCAGGCGGCTGGTAATCCGCTGTCGACTCGCCCCCCGCATTTCCGCCCACGCGCCAAACGCATCATTCACCTATTCATGAATGGTGGTCCATCTCATGTGGATACCTTTGATCCTAAACCTGAGCTGGCACGGTACGCAGGCAAGATGTTGCCCATGCGCAATCTGCCAACCGAGCGCAAAACGGGTGCCGCGTTGCCTAGTCCGTTCAAGTTTGCCCAACACGGCCAAAGCGGATTGCCTGTTAGTGAAATTTTTCCACACACAGCCAAGCATGCGGATGAAATTTGTGTATTACGTTCAATGCGGGCCGATGTGCCGAACCACGAGCCATCGTTGATGTTGATGAACTGCGGTGAATCGCTGCAGGTGAGGCCCAGTATGGGGTCGTGGCTGACCTACGGTTTGGGATCGGAAAATCAAAATCTCCCCGGCTTTATTGCCATGTGCCCCGGCTATCCGATTCAAGAATCGCAAAACTGGCAATGCGGATTTCTGCCGGGTTCTTTTCAAGGCACGTATGTGGACACGCGCAAGACCAAGGTTGAGGAGTTGATCGCGCATATTCGCAATCCACGTCTATCGCTGGAGCAACAGCGGCGCCAATTGGATTTGCTTCGCCGAATCAATGAACGTCATGCTAGGGCGCGCCAAAATGAATCGCAACTGGAGGCGCGCATCCATTCCTTCGAATTGGCCTACCGCATGCAAATGGAGGCAAGCGATGCCTTTGATATTTCGCGGGAGCCGGCGCATGTGCGCGAGCGTTATGGCAAAACCACACAGGCCCGGCAGATTCTGATTGCCCGTCGCTTGGTTGAACGCGGGGTGCGTTATGTGCAGGTGTGGCACGGGGATTCTCAGCCCTGGGATAACCACGACGATTTGGAGATTCGCCACCGCCAATTGGCTAAGGAATGCGATCAGGCGATAGGGGCGTTGTTGACGGACCTCAAGGAACGCGGTCTGCTTGAGGACACGATCGTGATGTGGGGCGGGGAATTCGGGCGCACTCCGGTAGTGGAGTTGCCCAAGGCCGGTTCCAATGCTGGCAAAGTGAACGGCCGTGACCATAACCATCATGGGTTCTCAATGTGGTTGGCCGGCGGCGGCGTGCGCGGAGGTATGGCGTACGGCGCGACGGATGAGTTTGGTTTTAAGGCCGAGGATCACCCGATGCATGTGCATGATTTGCACGCGACCTTGTTGCACTTGATGGGGTTTGATCATGAAAAATTAACCTTCCGCCACGCGGGCCGTGACTTTCGGCTCACCGATGTGCATGGTCACGTGGTTGACGATATTATTGCGTAATGGAAACAGTAGAACTCACTCGAGATTGTGAAGTGACCGTGATCCCCGGAGGGGATCGCATGACCTTGTCCGCCGGTACGCCGGTGGATATTACCCATAGCCTTGGCGGTACCTATACGGTTCGGGCCGGAGCGGGATTGTATCGGGTAGATCCGTCCGATGCGGATGCACTGGGGAAAACGGTGGAGGAAACGGTTACGGAATCAGGTGGCGAAGTTACGGCCGAGCGGGTGCATGCGGCACTGAAGAATGTGTACGATCCGGAAATTCCCGTGAACATCGTGGATCTAGGTTTGGTGTACGACACCTCTGTGTTGACCGATGAGGATGAGGTAAAGGTGCGCGTACAAATGACTCTCACGGCTCAAGGCTGTGGCATGGGGCCAAGCATTGCGGCGGATGCGCAAAATAAGATTCTCGCGCTGGGCGGCGTTTCACAGGCCGATGTGGAAATCGTCTGGGATCCGCCCTGGCATCAAAGCATGATCTCCGAGGATGGGCGGCAAGCGCTCGGCTTGGAATAGGTCTGTTTCGCGCCCTGAAAGGGGGGTTGACGGCTGGCGTCTCCCTCTGCATACTACGCGCCTTCGTGGGGTCGTAGCTCAGTTGGTAGAGCACCACAATGGCATTGTGGGGGTCATCAGTTCGATTCTGTTCGGCTCCACCATTAATTTGGCTTCAGCAGTTATGCTGGAGCCTTTTTTATTGTTCCTGAATGAAGGAGGGCGAGAGGTTTCGATAGCAGGCGATCGCGGTGGCGATAGGATCGTAGTCTTTTTGGCCCCAAACCTGACCGCTAATTTCGGCGTTGATATCGCCGCGGTAACCAAGTCTGAAGGCCGTGCCGATGAGTTTACGGTAATCGATTTGGCCACTGGCGCCTGGAATCACAAACCGTGGTCGGCCATCCTTGATGATCGTGTCTTTCACGTGGATGAACCGCGTGTGAGGAATCATTTGTTTGAGGCTGCCTTCCAATGAAATGTCGCGATGTGCGAAATGACTGTAATCATAGGCCAGTTTGAGCCACGGGCTGTTGATTTGTTGGGCAAGCCAGACGGCGTCTTCGGGGCGATTGACAGCCCCGCCACGATGGGGTTTGAGGCAGACGATAGTTTTTGACGCCTTGGCGGCCTCCGCCCAGTGGCCTAGATTATCGCGGAATTGATTCTTCACCGCTTCCCAATTTCCGCCGCCGCCTACGGTTTCTATGATGGGCGGAGTCTTCGGGGAGAGCGCTTGGCCAATCTCGGCGGCTTTCTGAATCTTGGCCTGATTGGCTTTCTGATCGCCGTGCAGGTTAATGTTGATCATCAGGGCGGTCAGTTTGAGTTCGACTTCCTCCAGTAACGTCCGGAGCGCTTTGCGGCGTTTTGGCGTTAGATTTTTCGGGGCGGCATCCCAGCCGTCGTTTAGGCAGAACTCCACTGAATCGTAACCGATCGAGGAGAGCCGGCGCAGAGCCTCACCGGTTTTTAAGGTTTTCATGCCATATAGACTGAAGCCCAGTGTTAGGGAGTTGGTCTTGGAGGTCGGCTTGGCGCCTAGCACGTAACCAGCGCTGCCGGTGGCCGTGGTGGCAATGAATTGGCGACGGTTCATGGTGTTGGGTTATTGGCCAACGGCGATCAAGTGGCCGTAGGTCCGGATGTACATGCGGTTGTGCGCGATGGCGGGGGTGGAATTGCAGCGTTCATCAAGATCGTTGATGGCGAGAATTTCGAATTTCCCGTCCCCGCGCATCACGATGGTTTTACCGTTGGAATCGATGCAGTAAATATTGCCGCCCGCGGCTACGGGGCTGCCAAAGAAACGGCCACTCCGTACAGCGCGCTCGCTCCAGTGTATCTTGCCGGTAGCGGCTTCCACGCAGGACACGATGCCTTGATCGTTCCAGAGGAAAAGTTTCTCACCGAGCAACAGGGGTGTGGGAATGTGAGGCACGCTTTTCTCAATACGCCAAACCTCCTCCATTTGATTGCCTTTCGGGCGAAGGGCGACGATGTGTTTGAGCTTGGTCACGAAACCGCAGGAACCAATGACTAGGTCGCCGGCAATGATTGGGGAGCCGATGGCGCGCTCTGCTGAACTCAGGTTGAACACGACATTTTCCCATTTCACCTTACCGGTTTTGGGGTCTACGCCGGTGATGCCGTGCGTCCAGTTAGTGAAGATCAATTCCTCATCTCTCCCGGGAGCTTTGTAGGGCACCGGAGTACTGTAAGTGAGTCGCTTACTATTGCGTGGGGTTTGCCAAGCGATTTTGCCGGTGGCTTTGTGGACTGCGATGAGTGAGCTTTCGCCATCCTGGTCATTATTCAGGACGATCAGGTCGCCATAAACAATTGGGGATGCACCAAAACCATGGCCGCCTTTGACGGGGCCAAGGTCACTTTGCCAGAGTTGTTTGCCGGTGTGAGACACGGCGGTGAGTTTGAGGCTCTTCGGGGTGCCCCAGGCGAAATACACACGATCCGCATCGGCCGCCGGGGTGCTAGAAGCAAAGCTGTTTTCCTTGTGGTGCCGATGATGTTCCGCTTCGTAATTAACCGTCCAAACCGTCTTTCCGGTATGGGCATGAATCGCGACGGCGCTGCGGGTGCCATTTTTTTCGTCAGCACAGAGAAGAAACACGTGTTCACCCCAAACGATGGGAGACCCATGACCGGTGGCTGGTAGCGGAGTTTTCCATTTAAAATGGGCATCAGCCCATTGGACGGGAAGGGTTGCCGCGCTGACCCCATGGCCTTGCGGGCCGCGGAATCGGGGCCATTGCTCCTCTGCGAACAGGGGCATGACGCAGAAGGCGAGGAGAGGTAGAATGACGTATCGGGTCATTTGAGAAATCTATCGCCTCAAAACGGGCCTGCCAAGTGACAATGATTCGGCTTGCGCCTTGCGTCAGGGTGCGGATGATGGCGCCATGAAATTCATGGCCGCCATGGTGGCCTGCGTGATGCTCCCTGGCATCCTGCAGGCGGATGAAAAGGATCGGGACGCGCAGTTGGAGGCGCAGTTGACCGGCACGGTATTTGCGGGAGTGTTCACCATCGACGGTCGCCCTGACCAACCGGCAGAGGAAGAATACACGATCTTAAAGGTCAAGAAGGCGGGCGAAGGTGATCTGTGGGTTTTTACCGCGCGAATTAAGTACGGGAACAAGGACGTGACCTTGCCGGTGCCGGTGCCGATTAAATGGGCGGGCAAGACGCCGGTGATCGAAATGGATAATCTCAAGATTCCGTTACTCGGGACATTCAGTGCTCACATCGTGATTGATGACGGCAAATATGCCGGCACCTGGAAACACGGGAAGGTGGGTGGACACATGTACGGCAAGATTTTGAAGATTAAAAAGTAGCCGGACGTCACATTTTCAAAGCATGAAATCACACATTATTCTGGCAGGCCTAGTGGGCCTGAGTTGGTTCAATGTTGCCTCCGCTGAGGAAGGTAAAGGCGAGGAGCAATATTTGTCGCGCGTACGTCAATTGACGCTGGAAGGGCAACGTAGTGGCGAAGGCTATTTCTCGCCTGATGGCAAAAACATCATCTTCCAAAGCGAACGGGAGAAGGGGAATCCATTTTATCAGATTTACACCATGAGCCTGGAATCCGGCGATGTGACGCGTGTTTCACCTGGGACCGGCAAGACCACATGCGCCTTTTTCCGGCCGGGTAGTGATGAGATATTGTTTGCCAGTACGCATGTAGATCCGGAGGCTGTGAAAAAACAGGAAGCCGAGTTGGACTTTCGGGCTTCCGGTAAGACACGTCGTTACTCGTGGGATTACGATGAGCGCATGGATATTTTTAGCGCGGCTCCCAGTGGTGGGAAACTCAAGCGTCTCACCAATGCGCTGGGATACGACGCGGAAGGCGCGTACTCGCCCGACGGCAGTAAAATTGTTTTTTGCTCCATCCGCGATGCGTACGGTCGGTCGAATTTCACGGACAAGGAGAAGGTGAAGCTGAAATATGACATCGCGTATTTCGGAGAGATTTACATCATGAACGCCGACGGCACCGAGCAGAAGCGGCTGACTTTTATGCCCGGTTATGATGGCGGCCCCTTTTTCTCGCCGGACGGTAAGCGGATTATTTGGCGTCACTTTTCCGAAAAGGGAGACGTAGCGGAGGTGTACACCATGAATCTAGAGGGCGGGGATGTGCGACGCCTGACAGATTTCAAGGCCGTCTCTTGGGCGCCCTATTATCACCCGAGCGGCGAGTATGTGGCGTTTGCTTCAAACAAGTTGGGGTTCTCAAATTTCGAAGTGTACCTAGTGGATGTCCAAGGTACACGTGAGCCGGTGCGGGCTACTTTTACCGATGGCTTTGACGGGTTGCCGGTATTTTCGCCGGATGGCAAACAGTTGATGTGGACTTCCAACCGGACGGAAAGTGGTAAGTCTCAACTCTACATCGGGCGATGGAATCATCAGGCCGCGTTAGCGGCTTTAGGTAAGGCGAAGAAAATCGACGTGCCCCAGCCGGACTTGCCGATAGAGCAAAAGAAATTGGATCAAGCCAAGCTGAGTCACGAAATAACTCAGGCCGATATCAAGGCGCAGGTGGAGGTTCTGGCCTCTGATGAGTACGAAGGGCGCCTGACTAGCTCCCCAGGGATCCGCAAGGCGGCCGATTATATTGTCTCGCAAGTAAAAGCTTTGGGGCTGAAGCCGGCAGATAAGGAGGGAACTTTTTTGAATCCTATGTCGTTTAAGTTTGGCGTCGAGGTGGAGCAGGAAAAGAATAAACTGGTGATTATCGGCGACGATGGGAAAGAAAGAACTTTAGAGGTTGGGAAAGATTTCAGCCCGCTGTCCTTTACGGTCAATAATACTGTGGAGGCCGGTGTAGTTTTTGGTGGGTACGGTCTGGCAGTTGCAGGGAAACCTGGCGAAGGCTACGATTCCTATGCCGGACTTAATTGCACTAACAAATTCGTGCTGCTGTTGCGTTATGTGCCCGAGGATGTCTCCGAAGAACGCCGCCAAAAACTTATGCGAAGTGCGGCGCTTCAGTACAAGGCCAAGGTGGCAGGCACGCAGGGCGCCAAGGGGGTCATCATTGTGGCGGGCCCGAAGTCGAACAACGCCAATAAATTGATTCCGGTCAATCTTGATAGAGGAGCCGCAAGTACGGGCGTTGTGGCCCTGTCGGGCACACACAAGCTGGCCGACGCATTGTTGTCTGCGGCTGGCAAGGGGGATATCGCTAAGGTGCAGGCGGAGTTGGATAAAGAGAACCCGCACAAGCCGTTCAGCTTTGATTTGCCCGGTGTGAAATTGCGGATCACCACCGCTGTGAAGCAGGTGCGACGGGAGGACAATAACGTGGTGGCGGTGCTGCCGCCCGGAGTGCCCGTTGATAACCCGCAGTATGTGATGATCGGGGCCCATTATGATCACCTCGGATACAATGACGGCTCACTCCAGCCCAAAGGCGGAGATCCGGGCCTGATTCATAACGGGGCGGACGACAACACTTCCGGCACGGTGACTTTACTCGAAATAGCCGCTTGGATGGCTGAGGCTCGAAAGCATAACCCGGAGAAGTTTAAACGCGGTGTGATCTTTTGTTGGTGGACCGGCGAGGAACTGGGGTTGCTCGGTTCCGCTCAATACGCAAAGAATCCGTTGATTCCTTTCAAACAGGTTACCTCCTATATCAATCTCGATATGGTGGGGCGCATGAAAAACAATCAACTGATAATGCAGGGTATGGGGACATCCAGTGTCTGGAAGAAGATGGTTGAGAAGCGCAATGTGGCGGCCGGATTCAGTCTGAAACTGAATAATGATCCCTATCAGCCCACGGACATTACCTCTATTTACCCGAAAGGCGTGCCGTCCATCGCACTCTTTACCGGTTTACATAAAGATTACCATAAGCCGACTGATGATCCCGATACGCTGAACTACGAAGGCATGGAGCGTATTGTTAAATTCACCGGTCAATTGATGATGGATTTGGTCGGCGACATGAAACGACCGGATTACGTTAAAGTAGAGCGCGGCAATCGGGGGACGGGCACAAGGAATTCCATGAAGGCCTACACAGGAGTCATTCCTGATTATGCGTCCGAGGTGAAAGGGCTCTTAATTAACGATGTGCGTCCTGGCGGCCCGGCAGCCAAAGCGGGCGTCAAGAGCGGTGATATCGTCATTCAGTTTGGCGCCAAGAAGATTAATAATATCTACGACTACACTGCTGCGCTCAACGACATCAAGGTGGGGAAACCTACCAAGGTGGTGGTGCAACGTAAGGATAAGCAGGTCGAGCTCACTATCACGCCTGAGGCGCGCAAATAACTAAAGCCTCTGGAACAGGTCCAGTAGGCGCTCGCGATTGAAGCCGGGCGGGTTGTTTTCGAGCAGCCACCGCACGTCTTCTTTGGCCTTGGAATTTTTCTCTTGCCTCATGTGCATCAACGCACGATTGAGGCGTTCTTGTGGGGCGTTGGGTTCAAGTAGGAGTAGTGTGTCAAGATAGCGGATCACCGTAGCAGGTTCATCGGTGGTGTTACTTATGCCAATCAGGTTGCGTAACATGCGTATAATCATGTCCTGCTTGGTAGCCGGTTGGTAATGTTCTTCCCGCAGCCGCACGCCTGAGGTGTTGAATACCAATTCTTCGGCTTCTTTGCGGGAGATCACCTTGGCGCCGTTGTAGACATCAATGATCTTTTGGGGTTTGCCGTCTTCAATTTTGCCCACCGCAAAATGGCCGGGTAGAGGGAGACCTTGTAGTGGGATGTTAAGGCGACTGGCAATTTCCATGTACAGCAAAGATAGCGTGATGGGAATGCCTTCCCGGTCGTCGATCACTTCATTCAGGTAGCTGTTGGCCCGGTTGTAATAATCGCCGCGGCTGCCATGGAATCCACTTTGTTCAAACATATGCCGGCCAATGGCTTCGAGTTGCTCCTTCTCGGTGGCCTTGGGGTTGAGAGCTCCTTTAATTGTTTCAGCCATGCTGTCCAATGTCTTTAGGTAATGTTCAATTTCGATTTCCCCGTTGTCGAGGCGTGCAATAAGGAGGGCGGCGCGGAGGAGGTTGATCTTGGATTCGTCCTGATCGAGTTCCTTGAGGAGGGCATCCTGCGTGGCGCGTTCATGGACAGCGGCGGCCAGCCAGCGGAATTGGCGGGCTTGGGCTTCGAGTGTTTCTGCCCGTTTGCGAAGGAGGTTTTGATTAATGCTGGCATGCGGCTTGAGTTGGTTGATTTCTTCCTTGGAGAATTCATCGGAAGGTTTCAGGGCGTAGATTTCTTTTTCCAGTTTTTCGAGTAATTCGGCAGGAGGAGTCAGTCTGGCTAGCTTGGCGCCATGGCGAAATTTACGAAACTCCGCTTCGGTCTCGCGGAATTTCGTCAGGCCCATGCGTCCATCATTCAGGCCGTCGTCCTTAACGGTAAAAACTTTGTGATCATTGACAAAACAATGGATGGTGCCGGACTCATGCCGGACTTTGAGCGTGTTCCATTCGCCGGGCTTGTAGTGCGGGCTATCGGCGTCCTTGAGAATGGTCCAAGTGAACACGGAAGGGCCATCGAAACGGGTAAGACGTAGTTTGCCGCCGGTGGGGTAAAAACCATAGTGCTTCTCTTTGCCGTCGGAGCTGAAAACCAGCCCCGCGGCTCCGGCTTCGTTATTCAGTTTCACCATCACTTCCATTTCGTAAGGCAAGGCCGGCGCTTTGAGCAG
This sequence comes from Verrucomicrobiales bacterium, assembly GCA_038139415.1. GTDB lineage: Bacteria > Verrucomicrobiota > Verrucomicrobiia > Limisphaerales > UBA1100 > UBA1100. The sequence goes on from JAYOSV010000020.1 coordinate 56,709, forward strand.
GGAAAGGCATAAGGAGCGCCCGCCAAAGCCGGATCCCCGCTCTTTTACGGTGATCCGTCCCGCGCGTTGTCGCCATTGTGCGCCCATTAAGGGTTCCCATTCCTTGTTGTTCAACGCCCCAATCGTAAGCCACTGATCCATTGGAACGGGGTTGGGGGTGGTAATGAGGGGCTTCAGGAGGTTCACTGGCATGGCAAAGCCGAGGTTGGCGGTGATGGTGGATTTCATCGTCATAATACCGTGCACACGGCCTTGGCGGTCAAGGACGGGGCCACCGCTGTTGCCTGGTTCCACGGGAATGGCGAGTTGGAGCATTTCGCCCAACTCCATTTCACGGCGTGCGGAGAGGACGCCTTCCACCACGCTACCCGTTAGGCCCATGGGATTACCTAGAGCAATGACGGACTCCCCTTGGAGTAATTTGGCGGAATCGCCGAGTGGAAGCGGTGTGAGGTCCCCGTCCTTAATCTTGAGGATCGCGAGATCGCGTTTGCGGTCAGATGCGTGAACAGCCAGCACCGTCAGCTCCTTTCCATCCCAAGTCTGGACCTTGATGGCGCGCGCTTCGCCGATGACATGCAGGCAGGTAGCAATAAGATCGTTGCTAATGGCAAACCCCGTGCCGGTGCCCTCGCGAGTAGTGCCGCGGCTACCGTGGCTGACAGTGAACAATGATTTACGGGCTTCGACTGTAAGATCGCGCACCGATTTAGCCGCCGGCGACTTGGCTGAGTCATTTTGGGAAAAGACTGGTGTGCAGAGCGAGAAGGCGAGGATTATGATGAGTCGCAGCATAATGGAAATTGGCTCGTTTGAACTGAGGTGTAATGCTAGTTTTAAAGGCAGTGCTGGCGAGCGTTATTTATTCATGATGCGTAGAGCCATTCGCCTCTTGTCGCTACCGAAGAGCCAGTCCTAAATGTGATCGGCTGATAAAATCGGATTGCCACGAGCGCCGGTCGGCGTAGGGTTTACCCATGAATGCACACCCCCATATTGAGGTGCTCGATTGCGGCGAGACATCCCGTCGTGAATTTCTCAAAACAGCTGGTCTAAGTGCCGCGGCTTTGGCTGCCGCCCCGACATTGTTCGCCAAAAAGAAGGCCGCCGAACCGGAGACGCTGGTTGCGCAGCTGTATAAGAGCCTAAATGATAAGCAGCGCAAAGGGATTTGTTTTCCGTGGGAGCATCCCCTCCGGAACGCCATTGACAATAACTGGCACATCACCAAATCCGCCGTTGGCGACATGGAGGATGACCAAGTTGATCTCTGCAAACAGATTTTCAACGGTCTGCACAGTGACGAGTATCGCGATGTCGTATACAAGCAGGTGAAGGAAGATTCGCCCGGCGGTTTCGAGGATAGTGCGATTGCCATCTTCGGCGAGCCCGGTACGGGCAAATTTGAATTCGTGTTAACCGGCCGGCATGTGACTCGGCGTTGCGATGGTGATTCTCTTGAAGGGGCTGCGTTTGGTGGGCCGATTTTTTACGGTCACGCCGCGGATGGCTTTAATGAAAAGGCTGATCACAAGGGCAATGCCTACTGGTTTCAGTCTAAGCGTCCGAATGAGTTATTTCAGGCCCTCGACGGCAAGCAACGTAAGGCCGCGTTGTTGGGCAGGTCGCGAGGCGAGAAGGGTGCCAAAACTGTACAGCTGACTGGGAAAAAGGAGGGCCTTCCGGGCTTACGCACAGCGGATATGAGCAAGGATCAACAGGGTCTCATGCGTGAGGTGATGAAAGATATGCTCGCGCCGTTCCGCAAAAAGGATGCGGATGAGTCACTTAAGCTTATCGACAAGTCAGGTTTTGAGAATCTCCATATCGCCTATTACCAGGGGGAGAATATAGGCAACGACGAGACCTGGGACGTGTGGCAGGTTGAAGGGCCATCCATGCTTTGGTACTTCCGGGGTAAACCCCACGTGCACACGTGGTTGCACATTCGGGATGAAGCCTAAACCGTCAAAAACAACTCAGCTTTCACCAAGGCCTGACAGCAGTCGGGCCTTGTTTTTTTGTGTCATTGCGCCAAGCTGAGCGGATGAATGGAGTACGCTTCATTGCGTTGCTGAGTGCGGTGTGGGTGCCGCTGCTTTGGGCGGATGATTATTCCAAGCAGGTGCTGGCCGATAAGCCGTCACTGTATTTCCGTTATGATCAGGTTGAGGGCAGTGCAATCAAGTCTGAGGTGGGCGGTCTTGAAGGTACATTAGCCGGTAACGCATCGATCGCCGATCACGGCCCGCGCGGCAAAGCGTATCCCGATTTTGCCTCAAAGAATGCCGCTCTCAAATTGAGTGGAGCCGGGCAATTTTTGCGAATCAAGGATCCGGGTGCCGAGAGTATTCTCGATTTCGCTCAGGGCGATTCCATTACCATGGAAGCGTGGGTGAACCCCCGAACCATGGGCACATACTCCTACGTTATCGGCAAAGGGCGCACGGGAAACCACGGCCAGAAAGCCGATAATCAAAATTACTCACTGCGCTTGGCTAAGCTCGGGAGTTCAGCTGGTATAACGTTTTTGTTTCGAGATGCCGAAAATTCCGGAGACAGCAGTTGGCATCGGTGGACATCCAAAACAGGATTCACACTGGGCGGTTGGCATCATGTGGCGATTTCCTACACCTTTGGCAAACCAGAAACAATTCGGGGGTACATTGACGGTGAGCCAGTTCAGGGTATTTGGGATAAAGGCGGCGCCACCGATCAAGCGCCCTGGGTGGATGACGATGAATTATGGATTGGCGCCGCGTTGGGCGGCCAGATCGGAAGCACACTGATTGGCGGTATTGATGAGGTTGCTCTCTATCGCCATGCAGTGAGCGCGGAGCGCATGAAGAAACGGTATCGCTTTGATGCGCCGCGATTCACCTTGCAGCCTGAGAAAGCGCCGCGGGATCATGTACGAATTGATTTGCATGAAGGCGTCAGTGAAGGTTGGAACCTGGTTGCAAATGACCCTGTTGTGAGCTTTCGGGAACCATCTTTTGCCATCCCGTTCCTTCCGAAGAAATATAACGCACGAGGCATCATCGAAGATCGGCCCGACGTTTTTCTCCTGCGGGCGGAATCTTTGGTGGAAATGCCGGAAGGTAAAGTGCGCGTATTATTACGCTCGCGCACTACGTCACGCCTTTGGCTTGATGGGGAAGTGGTGGCGACCCTGGGTAAAGCATTAACTAGGACAAGTGCGCATGGAAAGGTCTCTGCAGAGCCAGCTAATCTTGGGCCGGTGACGCGGTTGTTGCGGCCCGGCACTCAGGAAACGGTCGTGGAAGTGGATTCCTTAGGTGGGGTTCAGCATCTGTTATTAGAGGCCTTTGTCGGTGGTGCAGGAAAGCGACGCCCTGAAACAGGCGAATTGTGCGTAGCCGTTTCGGTCGACGGGAAACCATTTCAGATCATCTCCCCCGATGCCTTATGGCAGTTAACGGATGCCAATTGGTGCCAGCAATATTCGGCCGCGCAAGAGCGGATGCTGTTCTTCAATAGCCAACGGAGGGCGGCACTTGGGCAAAAGGAAAATGAACGATGGACGGCTCGTCACCAGATCGTTCGTGAATGGGCTGCTAAACACCTTCAAGTTACTGTTCCGGCAGCGATCGAGGACTTTCCAACCCAGAATTCCATTGATCATTTTATCAATGCCAAGCTGAAACAGGCCGGGCGTGACCCGATGTCATTGACGGATGATGACGCATTTTTGCGGCGGGTATCGCTTGACGCCAATGGCATTGGCCCAAGTGAATCGTCTCAAAATCAACTCATGGAAGATCAAAGCCCGAACCGGCGCGCCAAGGCGATTGATCGTCTCTTGGATAATGAACTCGCTTGGGCGGATCACTGGACGAGCTACTGGCAGGATGTGTTGGCGGAGAATCCAAATATTCTGAAGCCGAAGCTGAACAACACCGGCCCGTTCCGGTTCTGGATCCATGAATCCCTACAGGACAACAAGCCGATGGATCGGTTCGTTACGGAGCTGATCATGATGGAGGGCAGTCAATATTACGGCGGCCCACGTGGTTTTGGGGTAGCCACGCAGAATGATGTGCCGATGGCGGCTAAGGCGCAGGTCGTAGGGCAGGCTTTTCTCGGGATGCAAATGAAATGCGCGCGTTGTCATGATGCGCCGTTTCATTCCTACAACCAAAAGGATCTCTTCAGCATGGCCGCCATGCTGAGCCGTAAGCCGGTGGCCGTCCCTAAGACCAGTAGTGTGCCGGTGGTGCCTGGGCATAAATCGCGCGTAGAGGTGAGCTTGGTTCCAGGGACGGCGGTGAAGCCCGATTGGCCGTTTAAAGCTGATGAACTGAGTGAACCGATCCCTAACGATTCACGGGCGCAACTGGCAGCCATGATTACGCATGGTCACGGAGAACGGTTTGCGGAAGTGATCGTGAATCGTGTCTGGCAGCGCTATCTGGGTTGGGGATTGGTGGAGCCGGCGGATGACTGGGAGAATGCCGAGGCATCTCATCCAGGGTTATTGAAATGGCTCGCGCGCGAGTTCCTTGTGAGCGGTTATGACCTGAAACATGTGGCACGGTTGATCATGAATTCTCACGCCTACCAAAGGCAGGTTGACCCGGCGTTTATTGCAGCAGGGGAGGCTGGGGAACGTGTATATGCTGGTCCGGCCCGTCGACGTCTCTCGGCTGAGCAGGTGGTAGATTCGCTTTTCGCCGTGGCAGGCAAAGAGATGGGCGTGGAACCGCTCACCTTGGATATCAATGGTCGCGGCACCATCACGACATTCCTGAATCTGGGAACGCCACGCCGCGCTTGGCAATTTACATCACTTTCAAACGAGCGCGACCGCCCCTCACTCGCCATCCCTAAAGCGCAATCGGTGGTGGATGTACTGCAAACCTTCGGTTGGCGTGATGCTAGGCAGGATGCGCTTACACGTCGGGATCATGAGCCCAATGTCCTACAACCTTCGGCACTGGCCAACGGCATTGTGGGGCGACGCATCGCGCAGTTGTCCGATGACAGTGCCTTTACGGAATTAGCGTTGCGAACGGTGGATTGCCGGGAGTTGGTGCGTTTGATTTACCAACGTGTGCTGGGGCGCACCCCATCAAAGGAAGAGCTCATCACCATGGATCAATATCTTAAAGTCACCTACGCCAATCGCATCGTAAAGAACGCGCCGCAATTGATTCGTCAGGAAAAGGTGATGGATGTTTCCTGGAATAACCACCTCTCAGAGGAAGCCAATCGGATCAAGATGGAACTGGAGAAACGTGTGCTGGCGGGCGATCCGCCGACCAATCGATTGCGGTCTGAATGGCGCGAGCGACTGGAAGATGTGGTTTACGCGTTGGTGAATTCGCCGGAGTTTATTTTTGTACCATGATCGATCGTCGACAATTTCTCGCCGGAACAACCGCTGCGGCCGCAATGCCCTCAGTGTTGCATTCTGCGCCGCGGCCGGATTTTGCGGCGGGCAAGGTGGAGCACTGCATCCATGTCTGGCTCGGTGGCGGTGCGTGCCATGTGGACACTTGGGATCCTAAAATTAAAGGCGATCCCAAGCTTAAAAAACCGGGCTCCTACTATGATGCCATCGATACCTCGGTGCCCGGCTTACAGGTCTCCGAGCATCTCAGTAATTGCGCGAAGGTGATGGAGCATTTCTCGTTATTGCGGTCGGTGCATCATGAGGCCGTTGATGAACATGCGGCTGCCACCAATGAGATGCACACCGGCCGACCGGTTAGTGGAACCATCGTGTACCCCTCCATCGGCTCGGCGGTAGCGCATGAACGTGGCAAGGCCACTGACGGCGCGCCGGCTTATGTGGTGATGGGTTATCCCAATCTTACTCGCGGCCCGGGCTTTCTGGGGGCCAAGCATGGGTTTGTTTATCTCACGAACACGGAAAATGGGCCGGCGGGTTTGACGCGTCCGGCGAATATCTCCACTTCGCGACAGGCTGCGCGGGATCGCTTGTTGGGTGTCGCACGGAATTCGTTTGTGGAACGCAATGCGAAAGACACGGTGATTCGCCAATACAACGACGCGATCGGAGAATCGCAGGAGTTGATGGGCGGTGAGTTCATGGGAGCCTTTAACCTAAAATCCGAATCCGGTTCTTTGCGTAACGCGTACGGTGGTGAATTCGGCCAGCGCTGCCTGTTGGCGCGTCGATTGATTCAACGGGGAGTTCGCTTTCAGGAAGTGTCGTTCAATTTGAATTTCGTCAATGGTACGGGGTGGGATACCCACAATGATGGCCAATTAAAACAGCACCTAATTATCCAGCAACTGGATCAGGCGTTGGCTACGTTGGTGACGGATCTACAGGCGCATAAGCTGCTCGATAAGACGTTGATCGTGGTGTCCACTGAATTCGGGCGTCCGCCGGAATTCGATGGCGGTGGCGGGCGCGGACACCAATCGCGTGCGTTTACCGTCGCCCTAGCCGGTGGCGGTTTGAAGAACGGACAGGCGATTGGCGTGACTGATGAGATTGGCAAAAAGGTAGTCGAACGCCCGATATCAGTGCCGGATCTGTTTGCCACCATCCACTGGGCCATGGGTGTAAACCCTGGTAAAAATCTGTATGACGGCGATCGTCCGGTACCAATTACCGACCATGGAAAACCGGTGAAGGAGTTGTTTGTTTAGTGTTTGAATACAGGAGGGTGAAAGGAGGTCTAGTGCTACGCATGGATTTGTTTCGAGTAGCTATGTGTTTTTTAATGGCTGGTAGCACAGCCGCGACCGCGGCGCTGGATCCGGCCAAGGCTTCGTTCTTAAAGGATATTCTCCCGTTGCTGGAGGATCATTGTTATGCCTGCCACGGTGATGGTCAAACAAAGGGAGGCTTGGCGCTCGATGAATTCCAAACGGAAAAAGATGTCCATCACGGCTACAAGATTTGGGAGCAGATTCGCAAGCTTGTCGCTGCTGGGGAAATGCCACCAGAAGGCCGGAAGAATCGCCCCGATGGTAAGGAGCGCGATCTGCTAGCCGGTTGGGCTCGGCATTCACTGGACAATTTTTACCGGACAGCTCCACCGGATCCGGGCCGTGTGACCGTTCGGCGACTAAACAGGAATGAGTACAACAATGTTGTGCGCGATTTGTTGTTTGTGGATTTTCAGCCAGCTAACGATTTTCCGGCGGATGATACGGGCTATGGGTTTGATAACATTGGTGATGTGCTTTCGACGTCGCCTTTGTTGATGGAGAAATATCTGGATGCTGCGGAAACCATCGCGTCGGCGGCGGTGATGATTCCGAAAAAGAACGGGGAGGTCACCGCATTTCAAAAGGAGTACTTCACGTTGCCGCTCACAAAAGAAGCTGAAGAGACTGTCTTCAAGGGGTTTGTGACAACATTTATGCGTCGCGCTTACCGACGTGAGGTTCGTACTGAGGAGGTCGATCGGATGATGGCAGTGAGTAAGGCCGTGGTCGATAAGGGCGCTCCGGTTGATGCGCGGGTACAGGTTGTGATTCAAGGAGTTTTAGTCTCGCCTCATTTTTTGTTCCGTTGGGAGTTGGATGGTGCACCGTCAGACCCTAAGGCCATTCGTCGCTTGAATGAGTACGAGTTGGCGTCGCGTCTTGCTTTTTTTATTTGGAGCAGCGGGCCTGATGACCGCCTGTTGGATCTGGCTGCCAAAGGAGTGCTTCGTAAGCAGCTGAAGGCGGAGGTGCACCGGATGTTGGCTGACCCCAAAGCGGAAGCGTTGGTGCGGAATTTCTCTGGGCAATGGTTGCAGTTACGCAATTTGGATATCGTGCGGCCCGATAAGAGTTTGTTTCCAACTTATACTCACAAATTACGAGACGATATGCGGCGGGAAACCGAATTGCTCTTCGCTGATGTGCTTCGTGGAAACCGCCCACTCACTGAACTGTTGACGGCGCGTTATTCGTTTGTAAACGGTCGTTTGGCTGCGTTGTATGGTCTGTCGAATGTACGAGGGGATGAGTTTCGAAAAGTGGCGCTGAAGGGCAATACACGAGCTGGGGTGTTGGGTCATGCCAGTGTGCTGACCTTGACCAGTGACCCGAACCGTACTTCGCCTGTGAAGCGAGGCAAGTATGTGCTCGATAATATTCTGGGCACACCGCCTCCACCCCCGCCGCCGAATGTTCCGGAATTGGAGGAAGCCGGGGAGATCAAAGGCACGGTACGCGAGCAAATGGCCAAGCACAGCACCAACGCTGTGTGCGCTTCCTGTCATAAGAAGATGGATCCGATTGGATTTGCGTTTGAAAACTTTGATGCGATTGGGCGTTACCGCACGGAAGATAACGGCGCGCCGGTGGACGCCGGCGGGCAGCTCGATAGTGGTGAATCCTTCAAAAATGCGGCTGAACTTCGTGCGATTTTCGCTACTAAGAAATCGGATTTATTTATCCGATGCGTCACAGAGAAGATGCTGATATATGC
>JAYOSV010000021.1:0-43075 GCA_038139415.1 Verrucomicrobiales bacterium
GCCATCTCCCCACCGGCAAGAATTGGCCCCTTAGCTTGCTCCTCAACCGTGGGTGCTCGACCATCCCAAAATTGGGAGATATGCATGAAAGCATTGAAACTAGTCGGAGAATTACGCCCGGTCAGATGGTTTTCAAAACCAATTGAAAATTTCTCACCATCCACACCGTAACCCGTTGTGCTATGACAAGAGTTGCAAGAAATACTGTTATCTCTACTCAAGCGTTTTTCATGATAAAGTGTACGTCCTAATTCTACCTGTGCGCGCAGAAGATCATCCTTAGGCAGTTTTAGTGCTTTTAGTGGTTTACCAAATACAGGCAAAATAGCTTTTGTTGCCTCATCAGCTCTCAAGGAGACCGAAGCAATGCTGTTAACCACGAAAAAAATGGAAAGAATGTGCACTCTCATGTGGGAGGAAAGATACCGAAATTAGACCAGCGGTCAACCGCATCCGTCTTGAATCTTGGAACATTTTAACACTACTTTCTGACCGCTGCATTTGACTGGGGAAAAATCACAACTCAATCGCGCAATAGGACTTCCAGGCGCAGTGATGCTAGGACTAGGTTCGATCATTGGTACCGGCGTATTCATAAGCCTCGGCATCGGAGCGAGCATCGCCGGGCCGATGATCTTACCCGCCATCGGCTTAGCCGGTCTAGTCGCCTTGTGCAACGGCCTAAGTAGTGCGCAGCTTGCGGCTAACCACCCGGTCAGTGGGGGTACTTATGAATATGGTCACCGATGGCTGAATCCTTCACTGGGTTTTGTCGCCGGATGGATGTTTCTCTGCGCGAAATCGGCCTCTGCTGCAACGGCCGCACTGGGCTTTGCTTTGTACCTCAATCCGGAGAATTCACTACCGATAGCGCTGGCTATCGTGTGGGTCATTACCGCCATCACGCTTCTTGGAATACAACGAACCAACACCATAAACACTTTAATTGTGGGCGCAGTACTGCTGTCACTCATCGCTTTTGTGGTCTTTGGAGCACCGGCCATAAGCGCCAACCCGCAAAATTGGCAATCGGCCCTTGATGGCGAAAACTTAAAAAATTTACTCCCGGCAACAGCTCTGATGTTTGTGGCCTTCACTGGTTATGGTCGCATAGCAACGTTGGGTGAGGAAGTCACCGAACCGCGCCGCACCATACCCAGAGCGATCATTGCCACACTGGTGACCACTACTGTGATTTATATAGTCGTTACGTGGGTGGCTTTAGCCAATGCCGGCAATCAATTCAGTTCACTGGCTATCATCGCTCAAACCTTCAGCGGTCCTAGCCTTGTAAAAGTACTGACTGCCGGTGCCATCATTGCCATGGCAAGTGTACTGCTCAACTTAGTGCTCGGACTTTCGCGGGTGGTGCTCGCCATGGGCCGACGCTGTGATTTACCCAAGACCACTGCGCGCATCACCGACTCCACCAAAGTACCGGCGGTGGCAACGATCGTCGTGGGTTGCCTGATCACTGGATTGGTTTATGTGGGTGATATGAAACTCACCTGGAGCTTCAGCGCTTTTACAGTGCTCGTGTATTACGCACTCACTAATCTCTGTGCCATCCGGCTAAAGATCGAAGAAAGACTATATCCTATTTGGGTATCCTACATAGGCCTATTTGCATGCTTGTGCCTCGCTGTTTTTGTAGAATGGCGTATAATACTAGCCGGCCTGAGCTTAATTGCCTTGGGATTAGCTTTGCGGTGGTTGTTTGTTAAACGGAGCTAAACCCATTCACTAATGACTTCATCCTCGGGAATTTAACCTCTGCTTTTAAAGCTGAATCCCCTAAACCTTGGTCAACGCAGCTAAAATACTAAACCACCAAATTCCATCCATGAAACCACGAGTTCAATTAGCCGATTCCAAATTTTCTGGAGGTTTATTATCTTTAGCCGAGCATGACGGTTCTTATTCTATTTCTCTGGATGGAAAGGAGTTAATGAATTCGCGCGCCAACGCTTCAGAACTTCTACTAGGCAGCCTGGGCGTCGAACGATTAAACAACGAATGTGAAGAGAGAATCCTAATTGGAGGCCTTGGACTGGGTTTTACGTTAAAAGCAGTCCTAGAATCGGTTGGGAATAAAGCATCAATTGAAGTGGCCGAAATAATCCCAGAAGTCATTGAGTGGAACCAAACCTATCTTAAAAATTTAAATGGTTCATTCCTTGATCACCCACAGGTAGAAATTCGAAAGATGGACGTAAATCACCTGATCCGGCAGGCCAACCTCAATACCTATGACTCAATCTTACTGGACGTTGATAATGGGCCTAATGCCATGGTGGCAGAGACCAATTCCTCTCTCTACTCACAAAAAGGTATTCGATCCATATGCGAAGCACTGAAGAAAGATGGCCGTTTGTTAGTTTGGTCGGCAGGACCTGATCAAGGATTTGAAAAACGTTTAATCCGAGCCGGATTACAGGTAGAAATAATTCGCGCTAAAGCCCATCCGGGGGCCAAAAGTCCATCCCATTTCCTCTTCAAAGCTGACTGCTCATAATAACAACTAGAGAGAAGGCGGAAAAAACTGAATCCGTCTGTACCATCAAATAAGCAAAGACTTTAATACGCCAGTGCTGTCAGCAAAGCGTTCAGGCTTCAGACCAAGAGCCTGCATTTGGGTGAGCCAAAGGGTGGCGAGCGGTAGACCCTGCTTCGGGTTTACATATTTACCGTTCACCTTAGCCACCGGCCCGGTGGTTTCAGAAAGGTTGAGATGCCTACCGGCCTTAAGACTCCCACCGCCACTACCGGCTACAATGACGGGCAACGCACTGTACTGGTGCGTAGCCCCATCGCCGAGCCCAGAGCCGTAGGTGAAGATGGTGTTGTCCAGCAGGGAGGTGCCGTTGGCTTCCTCAATGGCGTCCATCTTTTCCAGCAGATAGGCAAACTGCTGCATATGGAAATGGTCCACCTTCTCTAGGTCTGCAATGAACTTACCCTGATTGTGGGACATTTGATGGTGACTACGCGGCTTGTCGAAGAGACTCTCGTAAAGGTAAGGCGTATCCCAGCGCTCGGGGCCAATCATCATGCTAGCCACATTGGTGAGGCCGGTCTGCAACGCCACCACCATCAGATCACCCATCAGGCGGATGTATTCGCCGCGCGGCAAATGCGCATCAGCAGGCTCCTCAAGCTTTACCTTCTTGAGTTCATTCTTCATGTGCTCGAGTCGGTCCACCTGCACTTCGATAGTACGGATCGATTCAAAATATTCGTTAAATTTCTGCTGATCTGAGTAACCCAAAGAATGTTTAAGCGAACGCGCATCCTCAAGTACCAGGTCGGTGATATTGCGATAGGCTTGCAATTCACGAGTACCAAAGAGCCGACGGTAAGTCTTGCGCGGATCGCGCATACTCGGAGCCACGTGCTCTGTGCCGTACCACGAAATGTTATCAAACTGGATGGATTCCTTGTTATCCTTATGACTATTAGTACTGAACTCTAGTGTACGAAACGGTGTCTCCTGTCCCAATTGCTCGGCAATGATGTGATCGAGAGTGCGCGCCTGTGGGTAAGGCGATCGCTTCACACTGTAGGGAGCAGCACTCGTCAAAAAACAAGAGGCACACTGTGCGTGCACATCGGTCCCAGGCTGAAAATCACGATCCAACCCAGTGATCAGTGTGACCTTGTCCTTTATCTTAGCCAATGGTTGCAGCGTGGGCGTAAGTTCGAGTGGATGGATGCCCACCTTCAAGTTCGCGGTCTTAAAGGCCGACTGTTTGTTGCTGCCAAACTTGGGAGTAATTTGATCTCCTTCCCCGGGAAAAAACGAACGCCGTACCACGCCGATTGGCACATAAAAGAACGCTGCGCGGCGGGCCGGTTTCTGAGTTGCCGCTAACCCCAGGCTCTCCAACCACGGCAAGGCCAAGGCCGAGCCGCCGAGTCCTTGTAAAAATGCGCGCCGAGATTTGTGCGTCATAGCGATCTATTTATCGGATTTCTTCGGCGTTGCCGAGGCTGTTTTTGCGCTAGGCCGGCTAAGGAAGGGAGCACTCTGCACCACTTCATGCAAAACCGTATGTAATCGATAACCATCGGCCACTACACGCTCAGTCATAAGATCTACTGCCAGCGTGTCTTCCGGCGTCAAGGTGCGCCCCAGTGCATAGGAAAGAATATGCTCTGAAAAAGCGCGAGTAAAACGGTTCTTTTCAGCGAGGATCGCATCTTTAAACTCCACTACGTTTTTAAACTTATGCTTTCGAAAGAGTTGACCGGAGGAATCTACTTCTCGGCCATTATCGTAAGTGTTACGCCACCGGCCAACGGGATCGAAATTTTCCAATGCGAACCCTAGAGGGTCGAGCTTCTCATGGCAGCCAGCGCAATCGGCTCGTTCACGATGGACGGCAAAGCGCTCACGTAATGTTAAGTGCTCCTCTGACTCTTTCGGTTTCTCCAACGGTGGCACATCCGCTGGAGGTGGCTTTGGCGGTGCATTGAAAATCACGCTGGTCACCCAAGCACCTCGCGTAATCGGTTTGGTTTCATCCGGGCCAGAGGTCATCGTAAGCATCGCAGCCGTGGTCATCACTCCACCTTGTCGGCGATCGGGCACTTGCTGCCGCTTGAACTGCATTGTACCGGGTCCCCCAACCTTGCCGGCTGGATCTTCTCCGTACCACTTACGTAATCGGCCCGACCGGAAGGTGTAATTTGAATCAATGAATTCCAAAACCGACCGATTCTCAATCAGCACCGTTTCAAAAAGCAACAACGGCTCCATCATCATGTCCATCGTCGTACGATAATCGGGCGGCGAGAAATAAAAATCAGGGAACTTCTCTTTGTCCGGCACAGACGAAATAATGTTGTCCAGTTGCAACCACTGTGAGGGGAAGCTGTCACAAAAGCGCTTAAGTTTTGGATCCGCCAGCATGCGGTTCACCTGTAAACGAAGCACGTCTGGTTTTCCAAGCGAACCTTCACCGGCCAAGCGCAAGAGTTCGTCATCGGGAATACTACCCCAAAAGAGAAATGACAAACGTGAGGCGAGATCATATCCATCCAACGGTTCCGGTTCCTTGCTCGTTGCGGGCTGATCGTACAGATATAGGAACTTCGGCGAGGACAACACAGCCGAAACCACCTCTTTCATTGCATCAGAAAACTCCATTCCCGCATCCAACTGCGCGTGAACGTAATTCGTATAGCGTTCCACCAACGCCTTTGGTGCCGGCCGACGGAATGCGCGCTTAATAAAAGGCTCCAATCGCAAAGGCACAACAGCTTTGTTTGCCTTCAAATCGGAGTCGGTGGGTGGCAGGAAAAAGGTATTCCAAATACCGACTGTTCGCGGGCCGAAATTCTGACTCTGTACAATACGACGACTGAGTTTAAAAAAAGATTCCAAAAGAAACGGAGAAAGCGACAGATGATCAGCGCGATTATCGAATCCATGCTCGGCACGCGGATCTTGAGGGAAAGGTCCCACACCTGCCAACCGCGGCTCAATCAGTCCAGATTTCCCCAAAGGCCGACTACTCACCGTCACCACGTCGGGCATCTTAGGAGGTTTAGCCGCCAGAGCCTTAGCGAAATATCCACTGCGATCGCGCATCATTTTTTCAGGCAAGGGGAATACCGATACCTTCAACTGCAGCAAATCTTGAACCGCATTATTGTACTGCAGTCGGTTCATTCGACGAATGGGCGTGGCGGCAAATTCGGTATCCTTAGCTAACGCCGTCCGGAGTAATTCGCGCAATTCTACGACCACCGCTTCCCGCTGTTGGCCATTCAATTCCGGCTCCGATTCAGGAGGCATCTCCTGGGCCTCCAGAACATCGATGATCGTCTCTAGTCGCTCCAAATCCGCCGTCAATGACACTGCCGAATTCAACTTCAGTAAATCCAACTTACCTTTAACCTTACCTCCCTTTCCATGGCATTCCACACAACGCGCTTTGAATAAGGCCACTGCCGCCGGATCCTCCGTAGCTCGAACTGATAAGCCTATCAAGAAAAGGCAAATTGTAATCCAAAACCGCATCGAATTCATCGTCCCATCTAAGCAGGTTTGCCTCAACTACTCCCGTAAATCATCCTCTTCTGTTTGTGCTGCTAACTCCCTTGCCTTTCTTGCGGCAATGAAGGATCGAATGCACAATCCTACAAAGATGACGCACAGGATGAGAGTCACTACTTTTGAAATGAAAGCAGCTTGTGGTTGCCCTTCCTTAAAAAGAACAGGGACAACCCCAATAGCCCCCAAAAGACCAAAGAACACGGCAATATGCATGGCCATCATTCGACGGCTTTCATTAGCTGCCAACAATCCGCAAATTAGGATAACGATACCGAAGGCTGCAGGGATAAGTGCTGTTTTCTGTTCCGACCCAGTTCCCAAATAACCAGCTAGTCCTGTTATAATCAGTAATGCTCCAAAAAGAATCGTAGTCTTGTACATGGTCATTCTGATAATCTCTATGGATTCGCTTTAAGAGAGTCAATTCAATCTGGCCGATATCGTTAGGCTTTATTTGTTATTAAGCTGATTTGAATTCTCTAACGTTTCCCTTTACCCTCACGTCCTATCATTAAGGGTAAAATGAAACCTTGGATCTTATTGGTAGGTTTAATCCTTTTTGGCACAGGTTGCCAAACTATCACCTACTATACTCAGGCCGCCCGCGGACAGTTGCAGATTATTTCCAGCCAAGAGGAAATATTCGACTTGATAAATGACCCGACCAAGCCGGAGAAAATCCGCCAACAACTGAACCTAGTTTCGGACTTGCGAGAATTTGCCAAAGCAAATCTAGGAGTAGATCCAAAAGACAATTATCGGCGCTACCGGGATTTAAACCGGAAATACGTATTATGGGTTGTTTACGCCGCTCCCAAATTTAGCACTGAACTAAAATCCTGGTGGTATCCGATAGTCGGAAACATGAAGTATCGCGGATTTTTTAATGAAGCCGATGCGCGATCGTTTGCCTCGAAAATGCAAGGCGAAGACATGGACGTTCACATTGGAGGGACTGCAGCATATTCAACCTTAGGTTGGTTTGATGATCCGATACTTAATACCTTTATTAACTATCGAGAGGAAGACTTGGCGGATCTTATTTTTCATGAATTAGCACACCATCATCTCTTCGTGAAAGGAGACACGACTTTCAATGAAAGCTTTGCCACTGCTTTTGCGCAAATTGGAGTCACAGAATGGGCCAAAGCCCTACAAAACCCTCAGGCACTGGGAGATTATCTGGCTAGGCGCCAAACGAAGCACATGGTGAACCAACTGTACGTTCAAAAGAAAATTGAGCTAAAGGCGATCTATGAATCACTTGAAACGGAGGAGGAAAAAAGAGAAGCCAAAAAGCAGTTCATAGCCGAGTTCAGGCAACAACTGAATGACATGAGTCTCAGCGATCCACGACTTTCAAAATTAGCCATTCTCGCCAAGAGACCGATTAATAATGCCGTTCTTGGTGCTAGGGCTACCTATCATCAGTATGTGCCGGCCTTTCACCGATTGTACGGGGAGAGCAATCAGGACATGCGCATTTTCCTCGATAAAGTGCAGGCTATTTCGAAGCTTAATAAGCTGGAGCGCAATACTCTCTTGGATAAGTATAGTCGCCAAGATGAAATGCCAGTGGAAAAACTGTTAACCAACTGACTTGGACAGATTGACCATTAGCATTACCCTCTGCCGACCAATAAATAACAGGCTGTTTTCTGAAGGAGACCACTCAATTTCTTAACTTAATTCTATGCCTGATATCGTGGGACATTTGGTGGACATCCACCAATATCAAAAAAACCAGTTCTCTGCCTATGGCGGGCAATACTGGTTTTTAGTGGAGTCTTTAATATTGGGTTTCATCCTCTGCTTTCGCTTAATCCCCTACACCACAGACCTGATGGTCAATGCCTCAGCGGGTTTGGCGGCAAAATATTTTGGGAATAAGAGTCGCACACTGGTAATCAACGCCAGCACTAACAATCCCGAATTGGTTAACATGGTGGCCGCTTTTTGTATGCGCAAAGCCGGCGGTGTGGCCAACCCGCTTGGTTCTAATCTGGCAAACATTTACCTGATGTACCTTGTTGCACCTCTCTATGTGATGTTGAGATGGAAATTAAAGAGAGATACCGACCGATTACAGCGGTTCAAAAAACTGATTCGAACGGAACGCAGATTAATCTACCAACATCTCGGCATGGCTTTTCTGATGTTTGCTTTTTCCATTATCGGCTTTTGGGTGCTTACTGCCAGCCATCCGTTTGGAGGACTTTCAGAAGAGGTTCAAATCCAACCTGGATCATTCCTCATCGCGGCGGCTTTGGTTTGCGTCATCGGCATTGTTGCCTTCCAATATTGGAATAAGCGGCTACAGGAACGTGATCCGGAGCTCTTCGAAGCGATCGACGACGAGGAACACACCGACAGTTGGCGCCAATTTATTGGCGGCACAACCGGCTTGGTCATGAGTTCATTCGCCGTTAATTGGTTATTCCTGGCATGGACGCAAATCTATGAGGCCAGTCTTACAGTATACTTAGGCGCCGCGATTTTCACGGGCCTTCATTATTTTGTCGGAGCATTGATCACGTCTTTGCCTGAAATGAACGTTGCCATGGAGGGTTATTCCAAAATAACGCGAGCTGACCTGAATACTGCATTAAGTGCAGCTAGTGTTTCCAACATGACCAATCTGGCCATCGCCGTGCTGGGAATTCTCTTGATCATTCTGCTAAAGGCCATGGGGTTAGAACTGAGCCTCTAGTTCTAAACATTGATTCATGAATGCAAACCTTACGCAGTTGCCATTAACCGATCCGGCTCAAATTTTGCGCTATCGAGATCGGCAATATGCAGCGGAGTTGTTGGCGGCAGCGATTGTGCATCTCGATTTATTTTCCTGGCTGAAGGACAATGCCGGCGTCCGTACGGACGCGTTGCGGGCGCACTTTGATTTTTTCGAACGTCCGGCGGATGTGCTGCTCACCTTGTGTCGAGCCAACGGATTGATCCTCACACACGAGGATCGGCATTCGCTCACGCCGTTGGCTGAGGAGTTTTTGTGCGACGACTCGGCTTGGAATCTGCGGCCGTATTACACGCCGATTCAGGATTCCCAAATCACGCAGAATTTCCTCACCGTACTCCGCACCGGCAAACCGGCCAACTGGCAAGCGAAGGATGACGCCAATGATTGGCATACCTCGATGCTGGATGAAGATTTCGCGCGCGGCTTCACGGAGTTGATGAATTGCCGCGGACTGGCCTTTGGCCAGAAACTGGCCGCGGCGCTGGAACCGCAACTGGTTGGCAAAAAACGGCTGCTTGATGTCGGTGGCGGCTCAGGTATTTATGCCAGTACCCTGCTCGCCGCCCAACCGCAAATGACCGGAGCGGTGCTCGAGCAGTCGCCCGTGGACGCCATTGCCCGCGAGGAAATCGCCCAGCATGGTTTGGCCAATCGACTGGAGGTGCTCACGACCGATATGTTTGAAGGCGATTGGCCGGCATGCGATGTGTTACTGCTTTCCAATCTGCTGCACGATTGGGATTTTCCCGAGGTGCGCTCGATCTGCACCAAGGCCGCAGCGGCTCTGGAGAGCGGCGGGCTCTTGATCATTCATGAGGCGTTTATTCACGACGACAAAACCGGACCGCTGCCGGTGGCAGAATATTCCGCGTTGCTGATGAACATTTGCCAGGGCAAATGCTACACACCTACGGAGTATGGCGCGGTGCTGGCGGAGCTGAACTTCGAGGTGGGCGCCTATCACGATACAATTGCGGATCGCGGATTTATGACGGCGGTGAAGAGGCCTGTTTAATTGGGGCAAGGCGGAACTTGCCCCGCCCGTTGGAGACCGGCACACTGACGGGGTCATGCGATCCATTTTATTTTTCATTCTAATCTCCGGCACGGTGGCCGCGGAGGATTTGGCCAAACTGCCCGTGTTATTTACGGAGGGTTTCGAGAATGGCCACGGGCGTTGGGAGACCACGGATGCCGAGTCATGGACGCATCGCAAAGTGGAGGGCAATGCGGTGTTCGGCATCAACCGCCGCAACAGCAACTACCAACCCAAGGTGCGCAGCCCTCGGCACATTGCGCTCATCAAGGACGTGCAGGTGGCCGATTTCGTGCTGACCTTTCGCGTGAAGAGCACCAAGGATACCGGCGGCCATCGCGATTGCTGCATATTCTTCAATTGGCAGGATTCACAGAATTTTTACTACGTGCACCTTGGCGCGCGTCCGGACCCGCATAGCGGACAAATCATGATCGTCAAAAACGCCCCCCGCAAGGCGATGACCACGAACAAAAACCTGACGCCATGGAAGAACGAAACTTGGCACAAAGTGAAGCTAGTGCGCGACTCGAAGGCCGGCACGATCGCCGTTTATTTTGATGACCTGACCAAGCCGCACATGCAGGTGAACGACAAGACCTTCGGCAAGGGCCGCATCGGCATCGGATCGTTTGATGACATGAACGACTTCGATGACATCCAACTGCGGGGACGCTAGGATTTGCTAGGCAAAAAATCGGAGGGATTGCCCATGCTTCGATTTGCAGGCACAGTACACGGCATGTTTTCACGGTTATATTGCCTGTTGGCAGGCTGGGTTTTGGTATTGGGCCCGACCCATGCCGCTTCACCGGAACTTCCCAAAGCCCTGCGCCCCAACGTAGTACTGATCTTTGTCGATGACCTCGGCTATGGGGACCTCACCTGTTACGGCAACACCAAGATCAAAACACCGCATCTCGACCGGTTGGCAAAAGAGGGTCAGCGTTGGACCAGTTTTTATTCGTCGGGCTCAACCTGCGTTCCCAGTCGCACAGGATTGATGAGCGGAAGACATCCGGCACTGATCGGCAAACAAAAACTCTCGGCCGCCCCAGAAAAACTCATGCCGGCAATGTTCAAGCGGCAGGGATATGCCACCGCCATTTTGGGAAAATGGCACTTGGCCGGTTACCCCAAAGATTTTACGCAAAGCCTCATGCACCCACTCGAGTGCGGCTTCGATTATCACTTCGGCACGCCTGGCAGCAACGATGTGCCGGCGCCGCCGGGCAAACGCCAGACGCGCGAGGTGTTTGACCATTGCACTAAGTTCAGCTTTCCCGTGCCGCTCATTCGCGGCCGCAAGGTGGTGGAGCATCCGACCAATCAGGAACTGCTCACGCGCCGCTACACGGCAGAGGCTGTGAAATGGATTCGCACGCCGCGGGACAAGCCGTTCTTCCTGTATCTCGCGCACAACATGCCGCACGCGCCGATCTTCGCGTCCAAACAATTCCAGGGAAGCAGCGACGGCGGGCGGTACGGAGATGTGATCGAGGAAATCGATTGGTCCGTCGGCCGGGTCATGGCGGCCCTCAAGCTGGCCAAGCTTGATACCAACACACTCGTCATCTTCACCAGCGACAATGGCCCATGGAGTATGTTCGGCCCGCACGGCGGTACCGCCGGACCATTGCGCGGCGAGAAAGGCACCTCATGGGAAGGCGGCTATCGCGTGCCAGGCATCTTTCATTGGCCCGGCAAAATCGAACCCGCCACAGTACCCGGCATGGCAGCTAATCTCGACCTGTACGCCACCTTTGCCACGCTCACCGGCGGACAGCAGCCACAAGAGCTGCCCGGCTATCGGTCTCTTGATCTCACCGAGACCCTCCTGCGAGGTAAGCCCAGCCCGCGAACACACTGGCTCTTTTCGGGTAGCGCGAAAGCATTTCGATCGGGGGATTATAAAATCCACCTCAGCACCAAGGATCGTTCCTCTCATCCAGACACACGTCAACGTGAGCCCGCCATTCAGCACGCGACCCCGCTTCTCTTTAACCTTAGCCGTGATCTGGGCGAACGCACTGATCTGTCCGCCCGCCATCCGGAGATCATCCAGCGGCTGCAAACCGAATTGAAAAAGTTTTAAATCATCATGAACGCACAAGAACTACACGTTATTCAGGCACTGGAAAAAGCCGGCGCAACCGAACATCTAACTGATCGCGAAAAACACCTCATCGGCCTCGCCGTTACCATCACGCGCGGCTGCGGTTTTTGCACTGGCGGCCGCACAGAAAAGGCACTGGCCGACGGTGTGTCGCAGGAAACCCTGCAAGCCACCACCGATCTGGTCGCCGCCGTAAACGCCGGTGTTGCTGTACGCACGATGCTACTCGGGATGGACGGACTTAAGTGCGACGGCCCGGAATGCGCTTAAAAAGTTTCATCATTCAACTGTGATTTGTTTCCGCCATTGTTCTGGAGCTGTCGCCGGCAAGTTTCCTGGAGTCATACTTCGCGTCATAGATTTATGAAATAACCATGAAAATTATTGTTCCTCTGATTCTCCTCCTTACCTCATGGAGCCTTACGGCGGCGACTCAGCCGAATATTGTCATCATGCTCGCCGACGATCTAGGTGCCGGAGACCTCAGTTGCTATGGCAGTCTGGAAAATAAAACACCTCATCTCGATCAACTGGCCAAAGATGGCCTGCAATTCAGTGATTTCTACGCGGCCAGCGCGGTGTGTTCGCCATCGCGAGCTGCGTTACAGACAGGCCGCTTTTCCGTGCGCGCTGGGGTCTACAGCTGGGTCGCCACTTCGCAAAAGATGCATTTGCGAGTTGAGGAAACCACGATTGCTGAACTCCTCAAGGCCGCCGGCTACGCGACTGCCCATATTGGCAAATGGCATCTCGGCTACGGGCTTACTGATGACGTTTCTGGCCCCGACCCTGGAGATCATGGCTACGACCATTGGCTGGCAACGGGCAACAACGCCCAGCCTTCCCACCACAACCCAAATAATTTTGTCCGCAACGGCAAGGCACTTGGAGAGGTCAAGGGTTACTCCTGTCAAATCGTTGCCGATGAAGCCATCAAATGGCTCGACCAGCATCGCAATAAAAAGAAACCGTTTTTCCTCAACATCTGCTTTCACGAACCTCATCAACGCGTGGCATCGCCGCCCGAGTTGGCCGCCCGCCATCCCGGTGTGAAGCAACCCGAGTATTACGGCTGTATTGAAAACATGGACGATGCCGCCGGACGCATCCTCAAAAAGCTGAATGCCCTCGGCGAGGTAGACAATACACTGGTCATTTTTACTTCTGATAATGGCAGCTACCGCACCGACCGTGCCAACAACCGAAATCTCAAGGGACGCAAAACCCAACTCTGGGAAGGCGGTATACGCGCGCCTGGCATCATCCGTTGGCCCGACAGGATCAAACCCGGCACACGCAGTGATGTTCCCGCTGGGCTTGTTGATCTCTTGCCCAGCGCCTGTGCCGCGGCAGGAGTCCCGTTACCCAAGAATGTCACACTCGATGGCACAAGCCTACTGCCCTTATTTGCCACCAATAAACTTGTCCGCCCCAAACCGCTTTATTGGTTTTACAATCCCTCGCGCCCAGTCTGTGTCATTCGCGATGGCGACTGGTGTCTGCTCGCTGATCCGGAAATTGACCTACCACGCCAAAACATGTTTCTGGAACGGTTCATTGGCGACATCAAGAAGACCGGTTTTAAAAACTACCGTCTGCATAACCTTCGCACCGACGCTGCCCAAGAGATCGACCTTTCTGAAAAGGAACCCGATCGCTTCGCCAAGATGAAAGCGCAAATGCTGAAGCTGCACCGTGATGTAATGGACGAAGCGTTCGACTGGCGGAGCTTGAAATAGGTCACCTCCGCCCGCGCACTTTCCAGTTCGGATCGGGCGTGTGCATTTTTTCCATGAGATTGGCCGCGTGCCGGGCGAGGTCCGGGCGGCGCTTGGCGTAATCCCTTTTTTCGCTCGCATCATTGGACATGTCGTAGAGCTCGATCGGACCGGTGAACATCGGCTTGCGGATGGCTTTCCATTTACCGAAACGCACGGCCTGCGCGGAGCCTCGTTCGTAGAACTCCCAATACATCTCGTGCTCGCGCTTCCATTGATTGGTGCGCGGCGTGCCCTTAAGCGGCCCAGCAAAGCTGTCGCTGTCGATATCCGCGGGCGGCTTGGCACCGGAGAGATCGGCCAGAGTCGCCATGAAATCGCCGAAGTACCAGTGGGCATCATCCGCGCCGCCGGCCTTGATGGTGCCGGGCCACCACGCGATAGTGGGCACGCGAATGCCGCCCTCAGTCAGGTCGCGTTTCATGCCGCGCAATTTGCCGTTCGAATTAAAGTAATCGGCCAGATGCCCGCCTTCCTGATGCGGGCCGTTATCCGAGGTAAATATCACCAACGTGTTGTCGGCGATTTTTAATTCCCGCACCAGATCGATGATGCGGCCGGTATCGCGGTCGATATTTTGAATCATCTTGGCGAAGCCCTTCTCCGGCGCAGGCCAGTTCTTGGCGGCAAACTCGCCCAGATCATGCACCTCCATGCCAGCCTTGCCTGCCTCGTTGTTGGCGTGCGGGATGTTCAGGGCGTAGTAGAGAAAGAACGGTTGCCGGTGATGATCGCGGATAAACTTCAGCGCATCGGTGGTGAACAGATCCGGCGCATAATCCACGCGCTTCACCGCCACGCCGCGGCCGGCCATCGGTTGCTTGGGATCCTGCATCGCCTTCCAACGCGGCGCCACCTCGTTGCGCAGTTTTTCCACCTTGCCGTTGCGGATGAGAAAATCCGGATAAAAATTGTGCGCATGCCACATGTTGATGTAGCCGTAAAAATGGTCGAACCCCACGTCGTTGGGGTTGGTGAAATTATCCGGCGTGCCCACGCCCCATTTGCCAATGCACGCCGTGCGATAACCCGCGCCCTTGAGCATTGAGGCAAGCGTCGGTTGATCGGGCCGGATGACAATCGGTTGCGTGGAATTGCCGCGCACCACCGTGCGCCCCATGTGCCGGCCGGTAAGCAGCACACTGCGAGAAGGCGCACACACCGTACTGCCCGCATAAAACTGCGTAAACCGCATCCCCTCCCGCGCCATCGCATCCAGCCGCGGGGTTTTCAAGGTCTTCTGCCCAAAGCAACCCAAATCGCCATAGCCCAAGTCATCGGCAAGAATGAGGATAATATTTGGCGGCTTGGCGGCCAACACCGCCGGACACCACAGCGCGCCCAGCAATCCCAACAGAATGATCCAACGACCTGTCATCGGCCACATGATGAATCATGCGACGCTGGATGCACCCCTTTTCGTTCAATGATTTTCATGAGTTTTTCACGGGGTAAAAGGCTCGAATACCCGCCCCCTGAAGCTAAATCGTCGTAACTTCCGTAACTTTCACAAGTTTTCTTGATACGGAAACTTTTTACCGTTTGAGTGGGGGGCGTGAAACCCCTGCTTTTTTCCTTTCTGACTTGCGTAAGCGGCTGCCTGAGTACTTTTGCCGAGTCAAAACTCAACGTCTTATTCATTACTCTAGACGATATGAACCGCGACTCTGTCGGGGTCTATGGTTCTAAAGTCCAAGGGACGACTCCCAATATCGATAAACTCGCCGGTGAAGGCCTGCGTTTCGAGCATGGCCACGTATCGATTGCGATTTGCATGCCCACTCGGGCGGTCTGGATGACCGGTCGTTATCCCCACAACAGCGGAGCGCTTGGCTTTACCAAGATCAAACCGAGCGTACCCACTTTGCCTGAAACCTTGCTCGAGAATGGTTTCATGACCGGCATACTTGGCAAGACTGAACACGTCGTCCCTTCCCGAAAGAATGCATTCGAATATCGTCGGGACCGTTCCGAAATGGCCAATGGGCGCAGTGAAGAACTGTATGGTAAATTTGCCGCCGAATTTCTCGCGCAGGTAAAAAGAGGCGATAAACCATTTTTCCTTATGGTCAATGCCCATGACCCACACCGTCCTTTCGACAACCGGAAACCCACTGATCAAAGAAAATTGACCGAGGAACCTAGTGAGGGAACTTCGGATGATAAGAAAAATAAAAGGAAACGGACCGACTATCCGGCCCCTTCCAGAATCTATCAGCCTAATGAAATCGTCATCCCCGGATTTCTTCCCGATTTGCCCGCCATTCGAGAAGAGATTGCCCAGTACTACAGTTCGGTCAGTCGGGCCGACGACGTTGTGGGCCGAGTCCTGGTCGAACTTGAGAAAGCCGGGTTTGCCCAGAACACCCTTGTCATGCTGAAGTCAGACCACGGAATCCCCGTCCCTTTTGCAAAAACCAACGTCTGGAGGCATTCGACTCTCACTCCCTGGATCGTGCGCTGGCCGGGCACGGTTAAGGCGGGCACTCATGAAACCGAGCATTTGGTGGCCGGAGTAGATTTTGCTCCGACCATCCTCGAGGCTCTCGGAATTGCTCCCATGAAGGGTATGGACGGTCGCTCTTTTCTTCCTGTCCTCAAGGGTAAGAAGCAAAACGATAGGGAATTCGTCTACACCCACATCAACACCATTGCTTCAGGTCGCTCCTATACCATGCGTTCCTTGCAGGGCAAGCGTTACGGATTCATCTGGAACGGTTGGCACGACGGTAAAACCCTCTTTAAAAACGAATCGATGATCGGACTGACTTGGAAAGCCATGGCCAAGGCTGCAGAGAATGATCCTGCTCTTGCAAAACGAGTGAAGCATTACCTTTACCGTACCCCCTTCGAATTTTATGATTACGGGAATGACCCCGATGCCTTGAACAACCTTACCGGCGACGAGGAACATGCCAAGTTAGAGAACCGCTATCGGGAGGAACTTCTGAAGGTCATGCAGAAGACCAAAGACCACGAAACCGATCGATACCAAAAAGCTCTCAAGGGCCATTAGGAAAAATCATTGAATGTCTGACCTAAACAATTTGGGGCCAAATCGATTCCGGGAATTAATTCTGACTACCCAATAATCATATAAACTCATGCCTTCAACACCCTCCCTCAACCGCCGAAAATTTCTAGCAAGCTCGATCATCACCTTGGGCGCACCATACGTCAGTCGGCATTCATGGGCAACTGGATCACCCATGCAAAAACTTCAGTTTGCTGCCATGGGCATCGGCGGGCGTGGAGCAGCTGATATTAAGTCATTGGCCGGTCACCCAAAAGTGAACTTGATTGCCGCAGCCGATGTAGATTCCGGACCAACTAAAAAACTGGAGGCAAATTATCCTCAAATCAAGGTCTACTCCGATTGGCGAAAAATGCTTCAGGAAGGCGACGAGACCATCGATATTGTCAGCATTTCTACACCCGACCACATGCACGGGATCATGGGTTTGAGCGCCATGAACCTTGGTAAGCATGTTTATCTGCAGAAACCACTGGCGCAAAATGTCGGTGAATGCCGAGCTTTAAGACAATCAGCTGAACGAAATAAGAAAATTGTGCAAATGGGGACTCAAGGAGCTTCTAGTATCCATGATCGCACCGCGGTAGATTTGATCCAGAGGCAAGTAATTGGCCGGGTAACGGAGGCTTGGGTGTTCTGCGGTAAAAGCTGGGGCGACTCGAAACCGCTTCCTAATCATAGGGATCAGATTCCTGATGGACTCGACTGGAATGGGTGGCTGGGGGTCGGGGGAAAACGTCCTTATATAGAGAAGTACTATCATCCAAAAAACTGGCGGCGGCGCCAGGGCTTTGGTACAGGCACGCTAGGCGATATGGGTTGCCATATTTTCAATGCCATGTACCGCGGGCTGGAACTTACCACCCCGCGCAAAGTGCGCTCACAAACTGGTGTGCCTAATGCACACAACTGGACGAATAATGAGCGTGTAGAATATCTCTTTCCTGGCACACGGTTCACTAGTGGTGATTTGAAAGTGCATTGGGGCAGTGGTGGCGAGCGACCACCAAAAACGCTAACCGATGCCATTCCTGATGGGATAAAACTCCGCTTCGGTTGTTTGCTAAAAGGAGAAGATGGATTACTACTTTTACGGCATGGGAATAGCCCTGTGATTTTACCGACCAAAAAGTATGCGAACATACCCCTGCCAAAACTGAAATCCATCGGACACCACGACGCTTTTGTGAATGCCGTACTAGAAGGTAAGCAAGAAGGTTTACTATCGCCTATCGAATTCGCCGCCGATCTCACCGAGTTTATTCTCCTTGGAAACATCGCCATGCAGCACTCTCCCGACTGGCTCGAGTGGGATGCTGCTCAGCTTAGCTTCACCAACAACGATAAAGCCAATGCAAGCGTTCAGCGAACCTACCGCAGCGGCTGGGAGATCATGGGCGTATGAAAACTATTATACTTTTCACCCTAACCCTGACCGCACTCGACGTCTTCGCAGCTGAGGCTGGAAACGACGAGGGCAACTTCGTGTCTATTTTCGACGGCAAATCTATGACCGGCTGGGTTGGTAACCTTGACGGCTACGAAGCCAAAGATGGCATCCTCAGTTGCCTTCCGGGAAAGGGTAAAGGCGGTAACGTCTTTCACGAAAAGGAGTACGATAACTTCGTTCTACGTTTTGAATTCAAACTGACCCCTGGCGCCAACAACGGTTTGGGTCTGCGCTGCCCGCTGGAAGGAAAGCCATCATCCAAGGGCTTCGAAAGCCAGATTCTCGACAACACTTCGAAACGCTACGCGAAGCTGAAGGACACCCAATATCACGGTTCCCTGTACAAGCGCGTGGCGGCCAAACGCGGTTTTCTAAAGCCTGTTGGCGAGTGGAACCTTCAAGAAGTCATCATGAATAAAAACTACATCAAGATCACCTTAAACGGCACCGTCATTCTCGAAGACGATGATATCGGTCGCTTTAAGCGACCCGGCAAAGGGCACATAGGTTTTCTTGGTCATGGGTCGCTGGTTCAGTTCAAAAACGTCCGCATCAAGCAGATCAAAGAATGAAAGAGATGTGGAAACAAGAGTCATAACTGAAGGCAGACAGGCGGCTAGCATCGCCAACTTTCCTTTAGGGAGTTTTCAGCAAAACCAAAAAATATTTATGTCTAAAAATGTTTTTACTGAAGAATACCACTCAAACACCCTGAGTCGAATCGAATCAAAGAACACCAAGCCGAGTGGAAAAATATGGAAACCTAGGCAGATGAACTTTCGTCCCCTAGCATTACTCCTCCTCTTGTCCGTTTGTTCGCTTAGTGCCCGGGACAAGCCCAACGTTCTCTTCATCATCTCGGACGACCTCACTGCGACTGCTTTGGGTTGTTACGGGAACAAACTCTGCCAGACACCGAACATCGACCGGTTGGCCACCGAGGGCACGCGGTTTACGCGCGCCTATTGCCAAGCCACTTTCTGCGGTCCCTCGCGGGCATCCCTCATGTTTGGATATTACCCCTATGCCAGCAAGGCAACGGGTTACACGAGCGGACGTAAGGAAGTCGGTGCCGACAAGGACAGTTGGGCCCAGCACTTCAAAAAAACCGGCTATCACAGCGCCCGCATTTCGAAAATCTTTCACATGGGCGTTCCTCCCGACATCACAAAGGGCAGTGACGGGGCCGACGATCCGAAATCATGGAATGAGGCCTACAACAGCAAAGGCCCGGAAACGAAGGTGACCGGACTAGCCAAACAGTTGTCGAATAATCCAGGAGGCTTGAAGGAAGGCACGGGTAGCAGCCAAAGCTTCAATGTCGTCGAGGCCGAGGGCGATGATCTGGTTCACTCGGACGGCAAAACGGCACAGAAAGCCGTCGAGCTCCTCCACAAATACAAGGATATGGAAAAGCCCTTCTTTTTGGCAGTGGGATTCGTACGACCACACGTACCTTTGGTCGCTCCGAAAAAATATTTTGCTCCTTACCCGATCGGCAAAATTGTTTTGCCGCCCAAAATTCCGGGTGATCAGGATGATATTCCCCAGAATTCGGCTAATAAGCGAACGACCGCCAATTACCAAATGGACTTGAATCAACAGAAAGGCACACTCCGCGCCTATTACGCATCGGTCAGCTTCGTCGATGAGTTGGTCGGCAAGATTCTTACCGCGCTGGAGGCAACTGGCCAGCGCGACAACACCATCGTCATCTTCACCAGCGATCATGGCTACCACTTGGGCGAACATGACCTATGGCAGAAGGTGAGCATTCATGAAGAGTCGGCAAAGGTGCCCTTGATTATTTGCGTGCCCGGCAAGAAACCTGCCGTGTGCAATTCGCTGACCGAATTAATCGACCTCTATCCTACCGTTTCAAAACTGTGCGGCTTGAAAATCCCCGGCAACATTCAGGGCAAGGACATCTCAACCATGCTTGATGATCCCACCTTCAAAGTTCGTAAAGCCGCCCTCTCCAGTGGCAAGGGCCGTTTGTTGCGTACCGAGAAATGGGCCTACCTAGACTACGGCAAAACAGGTGAACTCTACGATATGGAAAAGGATCCCAAGCAATATACCAATCTCATCAACGATCCCGAACATGCAATGGTCTTGAATCAGTTAAAGGACCAATTAAAATCCAAGCTGAACTCGATCGATCAGAATGATTTGGATCGTTAATCACCCCAGACACTCACCACCTGAAACATGCCACCGAAATAGACACCACTGCTTTCCGGCAGCAACACCTAGATTCGGAAACCATTTTAAATAAACCACTGTGCACTCTTTAACACATAGAATTTCACTGTTCTTTGCATTGGCATTTTTCGCCGGCCTAACCTCAGCCCAACCCGATCGGCCGGCACGGCCGAACATCGTCTTGATGATGGCTGATGACATGGGGATCGGCGACACGAGCGCGTATCTTGGCGTTCGAATGGGACCAAAGGCGGAGCCGATTGCGCACACGCAACGCACGCCGCAACTCAAGGCGTTCGCCCAGCAGGCGGTGGTGTTTAACAACGCCTACGCGCCGGCCTCCATGTGTTCCTCCACGCGGTACGCACTTTTGACCGGCCGGTTTGCGCATCGGGCTTACCTCAAGCAACAGGGCTGGCTACCGCACGGACCGAATACGCCCATGATCCAGCGCGCGCTCAGCACGTTGCCGGAGATGCTGCAAGCGCGCGGCTATCGCACGGCGGCTATCGGTAAATATCATGTGGGTATGGCATTCGATAACGGCGCGGGCAAACCGGCCACCGATTACTACTACGAGGATGTCGACTTCACGCGGCCCGTGCTCGATGGCCCGACGCATCATGGCTTCGATGAATTCTTTGGAGTGCCCGGCAACACCGAGGATTCGCTCGACACCGAGCCGCGCATTTACATTCGCAACGATCGCTGGACCTTTACCGACCGTGAACGAATGCGCCGGATTGGGTTCCGGCACCGCGAGCGCCGCATCTTTGCCGCGCCGGATTGGGATCTGGCCCAGATCGGCCCCGTGTACCTGCGCGAAGCCCAGGCCTTCCTCCAACGCCAAGCCCGCGCCAAGGAACCGTTTTTCCTCTACTACGTTCCTAACGCCAACCACTACCAGCGCAATGAGAAAGACGGCGATTATGCCGTGCCCAAAACCATCGACGGCGAGGCGGTCAAGGGCATCAGCCGATGGGAGGACGGCACACCCGCCGGCGATCGGGGCGACATGATTCTGGAAAACGACATCGCCTTCGGCAAACTGCTCGCAACGTTGCGAGACACCGAGGATCCGCGCTGGCCGGGTCATCGGTTGATCGAAAACACGCTCATCATTTTCACCAGCGACAACGGCCCCAACGTCGGCGACAACCTCGGCCGCAACCGCGAGAGCGGCGGGCTGCGAGGCAAGAAAGCCAAGCTCTGGGAAGGCGGCATTCGCGTGCCGTTCCTCGTGTATTGGAAAGACAAAATCGAGGGGGGCTCGCTCAACGAATCCATCGTTTCCCAAACCGACCTCTACGCCACACTCGCCCGCGTGGTCGGCCATCAACTCGCCTCGCACGAGGCGCAGGACAGTCACGATTGTCTCGCGTACTGGACCGCTAAAACCCTTAAGCCGGACTTGCGACCGCGCGTATTCTTTTGCCACCTCGGTCCACCGTTCTCCAACGATACGCTAGTCATTCGCAAAGGCTCAGACAAACTGCTGGTGGAAGCTGGTCTCGCCCTGCCGTCCATTCGCGACAGCTATTTGGGTGCCGCCGTTCCCCGCGCGTTTTTTGATCTTGAGCAAAACCTTTACGAAGACGACGAAGTTGAGATCAATCCCATCTTGGCCAAGCAACTCGCAGCGGAGCTCTTGGAAATCCACAACCGCGGCCACGCGCGCGATTTGAATTTAAAGCCGGGTCCCGCCCTCATCCAAACTGAAGGCTGGCACAATCTACGCAACGATGTCACCGGCGAGATTGGTTTTGAATTCACACTGACCGCCAAGGCCAAGCCTGTCACCCATCTCGGCCTGTGGGATGACCATGATCGAGATCAACCCATCCGATCCGCCCGCGCTATCCCCGACGAAACCCAACGCGATCAACCCAGCCTACCGGATCCCAAAGGTAGACGTCGCGGTCTCAAAACAGCACACATCGTTCGTCTCATAGCGGTGGACACCACGCCGCCCACCGAGATCGCCCGTGTCACTGTGCCCGAGGGAACCAAGGCAGAACTCGAAGGTGCCTTCCGCTATGTCGCCCTTTCCAAGCCAATCGCCCTCCAACCCAACCAACGCTACGCTCTGCTCACCACCACCACCGCCGGGGATGGCGATCATTTTAAATCTCCGGACGCCTTTGATGGCCTTTCGCCACTGGTCCATCCGTACGTTAACATCGTCCGCAGCCTCCTGATCCGAAATGGCCACCTCTCCCAGCCACAACCTATCCCCTCCTTTTCCGATCTCTCCCCCGACCACAGCCGCCACCGCCTGCCTGTTGGTCCGACGCTGAAATTCGCCCAGCCTTAACCCCTTTAACACGGTCGCGTCTTGCCTCCGCATCAGTCTGCCCGTAGGGTGCCCGCTCATTCCCGACTGATGAAGACGAAGATTTCTTTGCTCGTGATGCTGAGCCTTGGCTTGGCGTGTGAAACTCCAGCGCAACCGGCCAATGGCCTGCGTGATGGCTTGCCCACCACCATTCGCGTGACGCATGGACCCATGCTCGGTCGTCCGGCCGCCGATTCCATGAGTCTGTGGTTCCGCACCGAACGGCCTGGGCCGGTGAAGGTGTTATTCGGCACGGACAAGAACGCCTTTGACCGCGAAGCCGTTCTCGAGACCACTTCCACAGCAAACGACAACACGGGCATTCTCAAGCTGGACAAACTGCAGGCCAACACGCGCTACCACTACCGCGTGGCGGATCATCAGTTGAGCGGCTCGTTTCGCACCTTGCCGCGCGCGGCGGATTATAAGAACGCCAAGGGTAACCCTAATGGGCTATTTAATTTTAAATTCGAATTCGCCTGCGGCAACAACCACGGCGGAGGTGGCAACAGTGCCGGCCCCACCCTGCCGGTTTTCGACACACTCAACAGACAGGTGCGCGATCAGGTGCACTTCGCCATCCTGAACGGTGACTGGCTTTACGAGCAGCGCCGCGATTATCAACCCAAGAGCTGGCTGCATCAGGTCGGGCTCAACTCGATGAAGGAGGCGCCCAAGATCGTGCAGAAGTCGCCGTCGATCGTTGGTGTTTGGGAAAACTACAAGGTGTACCTTGAGCGCGGTCGCAATCTCAGCGAATGGCACCGGCACGTGCCGAGCTTTTACACAGCCGACGATCACGAACTAGTCAATGACATCTACGGAGCCGGCGAGGTCGGCTATGTGAATCGCCGCGCCGTCTTCCGCGACATCGGCACGCGCGCATGGTTCGATTACCTCGCGTGGTCCAACCCCGTTGAACACAGCGCCAAGGCGTGGTTCGGCACGGGGCAGTTCAAGAAAGGTAGCGATATCCTCGAAGATCCGAACGCCAATTTCACCAAGCTCAACTACAAGGAGCTGGCTAATCTCCACGTGCACTGGGGCACGCCTACCGCCGGAGTGCCGGACGCCAAGCTCGACGCGGAGCCCGGTAATCCCAACGCCGCCGTGTACGAGATCGCGGAAGTGATCAGCCCCACCAAGGTGCGCATCAACCCGCCCGCCAAAGCGGACGGCAGCGCGACCTATTCGATCGGCCGCCGTTGTTACGGCAAGTTCACCGTGGGTAACTGCGATTTCTTCCTGCTCGATACCCGCACCCATCGCAGCCTGCACAACGTCGACAACCCCGGCAACCCCAAGGCCACCATGCTCGGCAAACAACAGCTCGCGTGGCTCAAAAACGGCATCAAGAACAGCAAGGCGGATTTCGTTTTCGTCGTGTCCTCGGTCAACTTCATGGTCCCACACGTCGGCAGCGGCGGCGGCGACGACGCGCAAGCGACGATCAAAAAGGACGACGCCTGGACCGTGTTCCTGAAGGAACGCGAGGAGCTCATCGAGTTTTGGGACGGCCTCGACAAGGGCGTGTTTGTGCTCACCGGCGATTTGCACAACAGCTTCGCCATCAAGATCACCGACAACGTATACGAGTTTGCCAGTGGCCCGCACAACTCCATCAACCACGCGCCGATGAAGGACGAAGGCGGCCGCCCATCCAACGGCAAGTTCAAGTACGGCCCGCGCGCCTGCGACATCCGCTGGAGCAGCTACGCCATGGACGACATCCCACGCGCCAACCGCACCTTCCCGCACTACTGCGTGGTGCACGTGAACAACGTCTTCAACAACCCCGTCGAGCGCAACGGCGAACGTTGGTTTGCTTTCCCGCACCCGCAGGTGATCTTTCAATTCCACGACGCCTACACCGGCGCCCTGCGTTACTCGGAGACGTTTGTTCTGGGGCTGGATAAATAACCAGCCAATGAAGTTTGAGCGCATGACCATCCTGAGGTTTATCCTTAGCGCGGCGTTCGTTTTGGCGGCCACCGCTAAGGCCGATTCCAAGCAACCCAACATCGTGCTGATCATCTCCGATGATCATGCGTGGA
This sequence comes from Verrucomicrobiales bacterium, assembly GCA_038139415.1. Lineage (GTDB taxonomy): Bacteria > Verrucomicrobiota > Verrucomicrobiia > Limisphaerales > UBA1100 > UBA1100. The sequence continues at coordinate 24,825 of JAYOSV010000021.1, forward strand.
CCGATTACGGATTTGCCGGTCATCCCCATGCCAAAACTCCCAACATCGACCGTCTCGCCGCGGAAGGGCTGACTTTCACCCGTGGATACGTTACCACCGCCATCTGTAGTCCGTCACTAGCCACGATGCTTACCGGGTTGTACCCGCATCAACACGGCATCACCGGCAATGATCCCCATCAAGGACAAAACCGCGCAGATTGGATTGATCCGTTTTTCAAAAAGCCACAACTACCTAGACTGCTCACCGATGCTGGTTATATGACCTTGCATACGGGTAAATACTGGATGGGACACCCGAACCATGTTGGCTTCACCGACGACATGGGCCCCACCGGCCGCCACGGCGGGAAGGCGCTGTCTATAGGACGCAAGTCGATGAAGCCGATTTACGATTTCATCGATAAGACGCAGCAACAAGAAAAGCCGTTCTTTGTCTGGTACGCTCCGTTCCTGCCACACACGCCGCACAATCCACCGGCGCGGTTGCTCCGAAAATATGCCGAGGTCAAAAACCCCGGCAAAGCCAAGTACCTCGCGATGATCGAGTGGCTCGACGAGACCTGCGGCGAATTGATGAGCCAACTGAAGAAAAAGGGTGTGGCTGACAACACGCTGGTACTCTACCTCGCCGACAACGGCTGGAACGAATACGGCAAAGCGCATCCCTATGAAAACGGCGTACGCACCCCGGTCATCGCGCATTGGCCCGGCAAAATAAAACCACGCAAGGATGAGCACCAACTAGTATCCAACATCGACGTGGTTCCTACGATCCTCACTGCGGCCGGCGTAAAGCCTCCGCCCTCCTTACCCGGCGTCAATCTGCTCAACCAAAAAGCGGTGGCCCAGCGCGAGACACTGTTCCTCTCAAACTTCGCCCACAACATGGTCTCCGCCACTGAACCGGAAAAGAGTCTCTGGACCCAATCCTGCATCACCGGCAAATGGAAACTCGTTGCCTGGATCAAAAATCCACCGAAAATTAAGCCCTGGGGCGGTGGCCATCGCAAAAAAACAGGTGCGGATTTAGAACTCTTCGATCTCCATGCCGATCCACATGAAACCAAGAATCTGGCACAAGCCCACCCCGAAGTCGTTCAGGATCTCCTCACCCGTATCAACGGCTGGTGGAAGGTGGATTAATTAACGCCGGCAGCGGATAAAACCCGTTAAAGTTCCACACGCGCGCCGTCTTGCTTGGCAGACTCGAGACAGGCCATCATGACCTTTTGGGTTTGCAGGGTGATCTCGCCCCACTTGGGATCAGTCTCACCGCTGAGGACAAGGTCGCCGAAGTTTCGAAAGAGATTGGCTTCCTGCGCGGTTGGATGGGCATTGGCGTGTTCCTTGACGGACACAATGCGGTCGCGCTGTTCCATGTTAAAATCGCACACGTGCTGATTGCTCTCGGTGTTGCTCACGGTGTACTTCGCCTCGGAGCCAAAGAACGGCACCACAAAATCATCCACCCGCAGTGTGCCGTCCGTGCCGCACACGTGAGCCCATTGCTGATTGGTGGTAATGAAGGAGCAGTAGTAGCTGGCTGTAACGTCGTTCTCATAGAAGAGTTCGCCGGAAAATTCCACAGGCACCTGATCGGGGCTGTCGCCACGCGCGGCACCACGGATCATGCGACCGCTCACGGCCTTGGGCATGGCGTATTCCATGGTCCAGAGATTAAACCGGATGTTGTACCAACCGAGATCGCCCAAGCAACCGAGCGGCTCGAGGTCGCTGTGCATGCGGATGTTGCCAGAGACAAAATCGTCGCCGCCATTAAAGCTGAACGCCGAATGAATACGGCGCACTTCGCCGATGCTGCCGTCGGTCAATGTCTCGCGCAGCGCATCCAGCCGTTTGCTATGCATGAACATCACGCCGTCCATGAACTGCACACCGGCCTCGTTGCAGGCGGCGAGTTGCGCCTCAGTCTCGGCCACATCTATGCCGCAGGGTTTCTCGCACATCACGTGCTTGCCGGCTTGCGCGGCCTTGATCACCCATTCAGACCGTACACCGGTGGGCAGCGGAATATACACGGCGTCAATGTCGTCGCGTGCGAGCAGAGCGTCGTAGCCTTCCACCGCCTCGGCTCCATTGGCCGATGATGGCATCGGGACATGCGCGGAACATTCATCGATCCAAGCCTGCGCCTTAGCTTTATCTCGGCTGGCCACGGCCACAATCTCGCCATTGCCGGACAATGCAACCGATTGCCAGTTTTTCATCCCGATCCAGGCGGCACTCAAGAAACCCCAACGACATTTTTTCTCGCTCATAATAAAAGTGAATCGGCGGCGACTCTCCCTGTGAGAGGCGGGTTTGGCAAGTGATTTGGCTAGGCATGCATCACTTGGCCGCCGTCGATGTTAATTGTTTGGCCGGTGATATTGTGGGCGTGGGGCGAGGCGAGATAGGCGGCCATGGCGCCGAATTCGGGGGGTTGCTGCCAGCGACCGAGGGGCGCGATAGTCTTGATCTTATCCGCGGCCCAGTCCTCGTAGCTCTGACGCTCTTCCTCGGGCAGTTGCTCCTGGCCGGCGGCCCAGACCGATTCATTGAGGGGTGTTTTCACCATGCCGGGCGAGAGGCAATTGGCGCGCACGTTGAAAGGCGCCAAATCCTTGGCCATGACTTGCATGAAATTGATGACCGCCGCCTTGGTCGCGCTATAGGGCGGATCGGTGGGCGATCCAGTCTGGGCGGCCACCGAGGTGAGAAATAGAAATGTCCCCTCGCCCGCCGCGCGCAGGCCCGGTGCAAACGCGTGCGCAGTATGCACCATGCCCATGACATTCACCTCCAGCACCCGCGGCCAATCCGCCGGTTCGAGGTTCCAAAATGGAAATCCAAACTTGCCCGAGCCGATACCGGCCGCGCAGATCACATGCCGCACGCCGCCGAGGGTTTCCTCAAACTGCCTCGCGGCAGATTGCACACTCTCGGAATCGGCAATGTCGCCCACCACATATTCCACCTCCAATTCCACTGGCCATTTACTGCAGCGCAGGCTGCGATCGAACACGCCCACGCACGCGCCTTCTGCCGCAAACGTCGCGGCAATCGCGCGCCCAATCCCGCTGCCGCCGCCGAGCACCACCACGCCTTGGTTTGTGAGCTGGAGATCCATGCGCGGAGTGTTAATCAACCGGTTGCAGGTCGCAATGTTCGATGAGTTGATTGCGGAGGGTTTCGATCTCGGGTTCGGTGTAGGCTGGGCCTTCAGGCAGGTTGCCCCAAACTGGCTGGGGCCAGCAGGCGTCCTCGGGAGTGCGACCGACGATGTGCAGGTGCAGTTGCGGCACGAGATTCCCAATCGCGCCGAAATTGACCTTGGGAAAGTTACGCTCGTTTTTCAGAAAGACCGACAAGGCCCGGCCATCGGCCATGATTGAGTTGAGTTGGGCCTCAGGCAAATCCAGCAGATCGGCGGCCTCCGTTTCGGGCACGAGAATGAACCACGTCACCGCAGCATTGCGATGGAGCAGCAGACGGCCGCCGGTGAGTTTGCCGAGCGGGTGGCAATCGGTCTGGAGTTGGGGATGCAGCGTGAACACGCGGAGGTTGTACCGCGCGCGCCCACGCTTGCCAAGGGGCCGGCCAACGGAGAGGATGGCGGACGTTATGGATCGGCGGATTATTTTGGCATGCACCACGGCCGCACTGGCGATGGGAACAGAGACCAACAATGCTAAATCGGTCGCCTACGCGCACACACAATTGAAAATTTAAATGATGATTCGCAAACTCCTTCTCCTGCTGCTGGCCCCGTTGTGGTTGGCGGCTGAAGACTGGCCGCACTTTCGCGGGCCACAGCACGACGGCATTTCACGCGAAAAAAACTGGCAAACCGACTGGCCGGAGACTGGGCCGAAGCGATTGTGGGAGGCGCAGGTTGGCATTGGATTTTCATCGATGGCCGTGGCTGAAGGACGCCTGTATACGCTGGGGCACAACGAAGGCGCCGACACGCTGTACTGTCTCGACGCCAAGACCGGCCGCAAGCAGTGGAGTTACTCGTGGTTGTCGAACATCGGTGCCAAGTTTTACATCGGCGGTCCGGGCAGCACGCCCACGGTGACTGACGGTCGCGTTTATGTGGCCGGCAAATGGGGCGAGGTGAGCTGCTTGGTGCCGCATCCAAAAAACGCTGGCGAGGGTCAGGTGCTCTGGGCGCGGCATCTCGCCAAGGAGGATCAGGTGCGCGTCCCGACCTGGGGCTTCAACGGGTCACCGCTCGTACTAGGCGACCGTCTTCTGCTCAATGCCGGTTCGGCCGGCGTGGCGTTGGATTTGAAAACCGGCAAGACACTTTGGAAATCCGCCGACGGTGAGGCCGGCTACGCCACGCCGCAGCCCGTGATGCTGGGCGGTCAGCCGCACGTGATCGTGAGTAGCGGCCGCGACTATTCGGCGGTGAAGGTGGCCGATGGCCAGGAAGCCTGGAGCCTGCGCTGGTTCACCCGCTACGGCGTGAATGCGGCCGATGCCATTGTAGATGGCGATCAGGTGTTTGTGGGCAGTGGATACCGGAAAGGCTGTGGCCTATACAAAATCGGAGCCGAGCTGACGGAGGTTTGGAAGAATAAAAATTTATCCACGCAAATGAATGCCGCGGTGAAGATCGGCGATCATTTGTACGGCTTCGATGGCGACAGCGGTGGCCCGGGCAAACTGCGCTGCGTGAGCTGGAAGACCGGCGAAGTTGTTTGGGAACACGCCACCGGGTTCGGCGCTTTGACCGCCGCCGATGATCGCTTGATAGTGCTCACCGGTACGGGGGCCTTGATGACCGCCCCAGCCACGCCCAAGGGATTCAAGCCCTCCGGCCGCACGCGCGTGCTGGACAAGGATTGCTGGACCGCCCCGGTGCTGGCCAACGGCCTGTTGTACTGCCGCAATTCCAGGGGCCATTTGGTTTGCCTCGATCTGCGACGCGGTCAATAATCGCAGCTTTCCTGTCATGCAAGCTTCCCGTCGTCGTTTCCTAAAAACCTCCGCGGCCGCCACGGCGGCTTCCTTTGCCGCCACGCCGTTATTGGCGGCTCCCGGCAAAAAATATCGCACGGCGATCATCGGAGCGGGCTGGTGGGGTATGAACATTTTGCGCGACGCGATGGCGCACGGCCAATGCAAGGTGGTGGGCATCTGCGACGTGAGCGAGCAGACGCGCGAGGTAAGCGCCGAGGAGATCACCGATCTCAACGGCGATCAGCCACGCAAGTACAATGACTTTCGCGAGATGCTCGGCAAGGAGAAGCCGGAGATTGTGATTATCGCCACGCCCGACCACTGGCACGCACTGCCGGCGATTGCGGCGATTGAAGCAGGCGCCCATGTGTTCCTTGAGAAACCCACCGCGCACACGGTAGAAGAAAGCCGCGCCATTCTCAACGCCGCACGGGCGGCCAAACGCGTGGTGCAGGTGGGCCTGCATCGGCGTATTGGGCCGCATCATGTGGAGGCGATGAAGTTTTTGAAGTCCGGCAAAGTCGGTAAGGTGGGTCAGGTCCGGTTGTTCGTCACCGGCGGCGGCGGCAAAGAGGAACCCACGCCGAACAGTCCAGCGCCGGTGGGAATGGATTGGGATCTCTGGTGTGGCCCGGCGCCCAAGCGGCCGTTCAATCGTCGGCTGCATCCGGGCGGTTGGCGCCATTTTCTTGATTACGCCAACGGCACCCTGGGCGACTGGGGCGTGCATTGGCTCGACCAAATTACGTGGTGGAGTGATGAGAAATTCCCCAAGCGCGTTTTTTCCAGCGGCGGCCGACCGGTGCGCGGCGCTGCGGTGAATGACGGTGAGGCAATGACCAGCGACACCCCCGACTCGCAGGTGGCCATTTATGATTACGAAGACTTCACCGTCACATGGGAACATCGGCGCTTCGCGATGAACGCCACCGAACACCACCGTTACGGCGCTTACTTTTATGGCACCGAAGGCATTCTGCACATCGGCTGGCGCGATGGTTGGACGTTTTATCCGGCGAAAAAAACCGGAATGAAAGTCCACGGCGATCCGCGATTTGATAACGAACGCGACGGCCATAACCTCCCGCCGCTCTGGGCGGATTTCATGAAGGCGATCGCCGATCCCAAGCACACACCAGCAGCGGACATTGAGCCGGCGCACCGTTCCTCTGTGCTGCCGATGCTCGGCATGATTTCCTATCGCCTTGGTCGGAGCCTCGAATGGGACGGTGGTAAGGAGCAAATCTTAAACGATAAACAAGCCAATCAACTCCTCCGGCGAAATTACCGAGAGCCGTGGGTTTACCCGGAAGCTTGATACGAAGTAGCGTTCAATCCAGCCATCGATCTCTTAGTCGCCGAACACACCTTGCTCCACCATATCCAGCGATTTAACTTGAAGAAATAATCATGCTCCCCGGAATCAAACTATTCGAACTCACCAATCGCGTGGCGATCATCACCGGCGGCTCCAAAGGATTGGGTGAGGCGATGGGCGCCGGTCTGGCTAGTGCAGGCGCCAACCTCATGCTCGTCAGCCGCAATGCCGAAGAGGCGCAGGCCACCGCGGACAAGATCGTCGCCGAATACGGCTGCAAGGCGATAGGGTTCGCTGCCGATGTGTCCAAACAGGCCGACATGGAGGCCATGGCCGCCAAGTGTCTGGAGGAATTTGGCAGGATCGATATCCTTGTAAATAGCGCAGGCATCAACATCCGCGGGCCGATTGACGAGGTTAGCTACGAGGAATTTGCCGAAGTGCAGCGCATCAATGTGGACGGGACCTGGCTCGCCTGTCGCGCGGTGTTACCGCACATGAAGGATAAACAGTACGGTCGTATCATCAACCTCGCCAGCGCGCTGGGCCTCGTGGCGATCGCCAACCGCACTCCCTATTGCAGCAGCAAAGGCGGCGCGGTAATGCTCACCCGTTCATTGGCCATGGAACTGGCCGAGGAAGGCATCACCGTAAACGCTATCTGCCCAGGCCCTTTCCTCACTCCCATGAATGTGCCTATTGCCGATACCGAGGAGGGCAAGAAGTTCATTGTAGGTGCCACCGCGCTTAAGCGGTGGGGAGATCTGAAGGAGATCCAAGGCTCGGCCATTTATCTTGCCAGCGACGCGGCTAGCTACACAACCGGCGCCATGCTCAGCGTCGATGGGGGCTGGACGGCGCAGTAGCCTCCGCCTCGGCCAGCTGTTTCACATGGCGCAACACGCGGAGGTGAATGCGGTGGATCAGGTGATCGGACCACACCTTCCAGTAATTCGCCGGCCACAGATCGTTGTGATACCATGTGGTACCGTGCAGGCGCGTGCGGCCTTCCGGTAGGTGTTCGAGCAAAAACTCGCCCTGGGTGGTTTGGAAATAGCCTTCGAGATGTGGCGGGTGCACGTCTGAATAAAACGTCCATTCCTGCATCGGCTCAGGCATTGCCGTGACATCAAACCGCAAATGACGCGGTTCGTCCCAAATGGTGATGGGTTCCACAAAGGCGCCGGTAGAAAACACACAATGCCGCACGGCCCCCACGCCTTCGCCCTCGATCTCCGCCCGGAGAGGGTAGGCCAGACCAGTCTTGAAGATCCAATCCTCCACCGGCGGCAATTCGCTGAAGGATACCACGTGGTTCCACACCACTTCCGGCGGGGCATCCACTTCCACCCTGGACGTCACGGCATAAGACACCGGCTTGGGGTTTTCCATTTTCTCAAACCCCATCAGCAGCAGGCAGGATAACAACAACACCGGCGGTACGCGGCTGGCGTGGTGGTTCGACTGAATCCCGAAACCCGCCAACGCGCCCAGACAGGATAACGGCATCGCAATCACCGACGCCATGGCTAGGCAAATGATACCCTCCATCGCCAGAAGAAACACGCACGCCCCAAACAGCGCGCAGGCGGACAACGCCACCGAGAGACATTCCCAAAAAGTCCGCCGCTGATGCACCGCATACAGCAGTGTAGCAATCAATCCCAACATAAACGGGATGCCCACAAACACGCCCCACCCGTAGCTTTGCAGGTAATTGATCCCAATCGCCAGAATAGGCAACCCCACCAACACGGCCGCCCAGGCGGATAGAAAAAAACTCGCCCATCGATCACGTGGCATCATGCGTTCCAGCCAATGCGGCGGATGATCCACGCCGTCCTCCACCTGCCGTGCCGGCAGAACCGAAAGCACGGCGAAAAACAACAGGTTGATGAACGGAATAAAAAACAGCCCCACCAAAAACAACGGGGCCCCGATGGAACGTAGCCGTTTCACCGTGAACAATACGCCGAGATAAACAAACGGCAGCGCGGTCACCGCCAATGTCATTAACAAATCTCGGCGCCCTTCCAGCGCCTCGTCCAGCCCCTCCATTCCCGGTATGAGATACCGGTAGGGCATCCACGATACCGAGAAAAAGTACCCGCTCAGCAGCCGGTCTAGATTCCATTTAATCAGGAACAACACCAACCCGACGATGATATAGAGGCCTCGCCCCAGTTCTCCTCGCCAGCTGAGCACCTCCCGAATTGATTTCACATCCACCCCTCGACCTTGGCCGAATAAAAACGTGTGAAAAGAAAATTATGTTCCGCCAACCACCTCAAATGGAGGGTTGAATAGGTGGCCATTTTCAGGCATCCAACTACCGCCATGTCATCGTTGCCGCACAGCAGCATCACCGTTGCCGCCCTTGGGTTGGCGACCACTGCTGGCATGCTGTCCGCCGCCGATAGCACGGGCGAACAAATCTATCGCGCCCAATGCGTCAAATGCCACGGCACGGCCGGTGAAGGCACCAAGAAATATGATGAATCCTTGGCCGGCGATTGGTCGCTGCAGAAGTTAACTGCGGAGATTGAGAAGACGATGCCGGACGGGAAGGCAGAGTTATGCGTGGGCGAGGATGCGGCGAAGGTGGCCAAGTATATTTACGACGCCTTCTATTCGCCGGATGCGCAGGCGCGCAACCAGCCGGCGCGGGTGATGGTCAGCCGACTCACTCGCCGGCAGTACGAGGAGAGCATCGCGGATTTGATGGGGGAATTTCTCGGGCGTACGAACACCTTCGATGAACAGCGCGGCCTCACCGGCACGTGGTACAAAACGCGCGGCTACAACAACAAACAAAAGGCCTTTGATCGTGTGGAAGGCCCGGTGGATTTCGACTGGGGCACAGGTGCCCCGGAGGGCGAAGGCTTCAAGGCACAGGAATTTTCCGCGCGCTGGCGGGGCTCCATTTTCACGACCGAGACGGGCACGTATGAATTCATCGTCAAAACCGAGAACGGCATCAAGCTGTGGGTCAATAGTGAACAGCCAATTCTCGATGCGTGGGTCAGTGACGGTCAATTAAAGGAGCATCGCATTTCCTTGCGTCTGCTGGGCGGTCGTGCGGTGCCGATTGCGCTGGATTTTTTCAAATGGAAAGACAAGCGCGCCTCGATCGAGCTGCGCTGGAAACCGCCGCACGGCGTGGAGGAAATCATTCCGCGCAGCCAGTTCATGCCCAAGCAATCGGCGCGCGTGTTCACGGTGCAAACGCCGTTACCGCCGGATGACAGTAGCCACGGGTTTGCCCGCGGCATCTCCGTTTCCAAGGCATGGGACGAGGCCACCACGCGCGGCGCGTTGGACACCGCGGCAAGGATGGTGCGCCACATGGATCGACTGGCCGGCACGCGCGAAGACGATCCGCAACGCCGGGACAAGGTGCGCGCCTTTGCCGCCCGATTCGTGGCCGCCGCCTTTCGCCGGCCCTTGACGGAGGCGCAGCGCAGGGTGTTTGTTGATGCCTTTTTCGCCAACGATTCCTCGCCGGCCGATGCACTGAAACGCACGGTCATTCTAGCGCTGAAATCGCCGCGCTTTTTGTATCCGGATCTGCATTCACTCGAGCCGGATGCCCATCAGATTGCTGCCCGTCTGGCCTTGCTGTTGTGGGATTCGGTGCCTGATCGGTCACTCCAAGTGGCCATCCAATCTGGCAATCTGAAAACGCCCAATCACGTTCGTGCGCAGGCCAAACGCATGATGCGCGATCCGCGCGCCCGCGCAAAGCTGCAGCACTTTTTCCAACACTGGCTGGAACTGGACAAGGCCAACGCCATCGATAAAAACACGGAAGCCTTTCCGGAATTTAACCAGCACGTTGTGGCAGACCTGCGCCAATCGCTCCGGCTCTTTCTGGACGAGACCATGTGGAGCGGCTCGGGCGACTACCGCGACCTACTCAAGGCCGATCACCTGTACCTGAATGATCGGCTCGGTAAATTTTATGGAACCGAAGTGACCTCCGACGGGTTTGAAAAAATTTCGATGGGGCCCAACCGCCGCGCGGGCGTGCTCACCCATCCGCTGTTGCTCGCGCAGTTTGCCTATGCGGACAACACTTCGCCGATTCATCGGGGCGTGTTTCTCGCCCGGCACATCGCCGGCCGCACACTCCGGCCGCCGCCTAATGCCATTCAATTTAAGGACAGCGAATTCAAGCCGGACCAAACCATGCGCGAAAAGGTCACCCACCTCACCAAGGCGGCCGACTGCATGAGCTGCCACAGCATCATCAATCCGCTTGGGTTCGCGCTGGAAAATTTCGATGCCATCGGCCGCTGGCGCAACAAGGAAAAAGGTCGGCCGATTAACGCCGCCAGCGATTATACGACGGTCGCCAACACGTCCCTGAAAATCACCGGCCCGCGGACGATTGCAAATTACGCGGCGGACAGTCCGCACGGTCAGCGGCATTTTATAGAACAGCTTTTCAATCACCTCGCCAAGCAGGCTCCGGGCGCTTTTGGGCGTGAAACCCTGGATGAATTGTGGCAAGATTTTGTGAAGACGGATTGCAATGTGCCCCGTCTGATGACTGAGATCACCGTGCGAGTGGCCGGCGGAGGTCTGACGCACCCAGGAAAGAAACAGTAAGATGAACGTATCGACACGACGCGAATTTTTACAGCGACTAGGCATCTCCAGCGCGGCGATGCCATTCCTGATGGGCCTACCCAGTCTGGGTGAAGCGGCTCCCACTCGCCCGCGCCAGCGGTTGATCGTGATGTTCAGCCCCAACGGCACCATCCCGAAACATTATTGGCCGGACCAACGCGGCGCCGACTTTGCCCTCAAGCCGATCCTCAAGCCGCTGGAGCCTTTCCGCGATCAACTGCTCGTGCTCAAGGGCGTGCACAACAGCGTGCGCGGCGATGGCGACAGCCACATGCGCGGTATGAGTTGCCTGCTCACCGGCATCGAGCTTTTCCCCGGCAACATTCAAGGGGGCAGCCACACCCCAGCTGGCTGGGCCAAAGGCATCTCTATTGATCAGGAAATCAAAAACTTTTTGCAGTCGCAAGCCGCCACCCGCACCCGCTTCGGCGCACTAGAATTTGGCGTGGGCGTAAGCGATCGGGCCGATCCATGGACGCGCATGTCCTATGCCGGCCCCAACCAGCCCGTGGCCCCGACCGATGATCCGTACCTTATGTACCAAAAGCTGTACGGCAACCTGCGCGATAAGGCCGCATTGCAAAGTGTACTCGGCACATTGCAGGAAGATTTCAAGAAACTCGGCGACCGACTTAGCCCCGCGGACCGAGCGTTGCTCGAGCAGAACGCGAAGTTTGTGACTGAACTGGACCGCGAGCTGGCCGTCGATCAGGGCAAAAAATATCGCGCCCAACCGCCCGCACTTGAGTCTGGTGTGGCTAACCAAAACGACAACCTGCCCGAGCTGAGCCGCATGCAAATGGAGCTGTTGATTAATAGTTTCGTCAACGACTTTGCCCGCGTGGCCACCCTTCAGTTCACCAAATCCGTCGGCGGCGCCCGAATGAACTGGCTGGATATCAAGGACAACCACCACTCCCTTTCCCACGAGCCAGATAAAAACGCTACGGCCGTCGACAAGCTCACGCGCATCAACACGTGGTTTGCTGGCGAGCTGGCCCACTTGGCCAAGCGCCTGTCCGAGACCCCCGAACCCGGCGGCACTGGCAGCATGCTTGACCACACCACCATCGTGTGGACCAACGAACTCGGCAAAGGCAACAGCCACACCCTCAACGACATTCCGTTTGTGCTGCTCGGCGGCGGGCTCGGCTTCCAAACCGGCCGCTCGCTGCAGTTCAACGGCGTGCCGCACAACCGTCTGTTGCTCAGCTTCGCCCACGCCTTCGGCCACAAGCTCGAGACCTTCGGCAATCCAACGCTCTCCAAGGACGGCCCGCTGGCGCTGAGCTAACGTCCACGGCCACGTGGCCAAGGAGATTTTGGGGTAACTATTTCTTCTTTGGCTCTAGCTTCTTCAGATACTTCACCGGTTCTTTGGTGAACTTTTTGAGGCATGGCTTACAGCAGAGTTCGACACGCTGTTCTTCGTGCGTGAACTTGTAGGGCTTACCCATGGAACCAAGCTTGTTGTCGGACACCAGACAAATCTTTAGCGGGTATTCCTTGAGCTTTGGTTCAGCCGCTTGGAGCGAGCTTCCTGTAAAAAGCCCACTGGCTAAACCGAGAATGATGAGTGTGTGTTTCATATTTTATTTGTTTGTTAAAATTACCATTGAAAATTGAGACCGGCTCCAAACCCGTGATCAGAATGAAAGCCGCCGGTGAACGACCAGGTTTTGTTGAGGCGATACTTGAGCCCGCTATTCCATTCCCATTTGGAGTGGGTATCGTATTCCAGTTCATTCACCCAACTGAGTCGCGCGGTGAGCTGTAGTTCGCGGGACAGGCCGGGCCGCAGGTCGCCTTCGGTATCGAGCGTAAGACTGCTGTAGGTAAGAAACGGCAGTCGATGTTGCACGCCGGCAAAAGCACGATCGCGGGCGGCGTGTTCGTTGGTGAAACGGTAGCCGGCCATAGTGGACCAGTCGCGATTGAGGAAGCGGCTCCACTTGAGGTCCAGTTCGTATTCGTCCTCATCAAAGCCATGCTCCCAGTCGAGAGCCACACGATGACGGTCGTTGTACCAGCCGGTGCTGCCTTCGGTGAAGTTGCTTTGCACTGTGCCGTCCACTGTAAACTGCCACGGGTTCACGTGTTTCAGGTGAATCTTTGGCTGATGATCTGGCCCCTGCTCAGCGTAGCTGATCACCCGCGTCATGCCCGCTTTCATGTGATAGAGCAGATGACAGTGGAAGACCCAGTCGCCCTCTTCGTTGGCGAGAAATTCGATCGCCGCCTTGCCCATTGGCGGCACATCAACCGTGTGCTTGAGCGGCGCAAACTCACTCTGGCCGTTGAGCAGCCGGAAGAAATGGCCGTGCAAATGGAGCGGATGATGCATCATCGTGTCGTTGATGAATCGCATGCGCACAACCTCGCCGCGGGTCACGCGAATGGTGCTTTCCTCCTTCACCGTCTTGCCGTTGAACGACCACACATAACGCTGCATGTCGCCCGTGAGCCGCAGCTCCATTTCCCGTACGGGCGCAGCGGGCGGCAACGCGGTGGATTGCCGCGCGCGCAGGGCCCCATACGGGGCCAGTGGTCGGGCTGATTCCAAGTCGCCGGGCGATTCGTCATCCATCCCCGCCAACATCCAGTCCATGCTGTATAACTCCGGCTTCGGGATGACCGCCGCCAGATGTTGTTCGCCTGCGCCAAGGAACAGGGACGCATGCCCCGAGCCATCTTGCGCGGTGGCCCGCACCTCGTATCGGCCGCCGTCCGGCACGGTCACGATCACGTCGTAGGTTTCGCCCATGCCCATCAACAACCGCTTCCGTGCAAACGGCTGCACCGGCATACCGTCGGCCGCCACCACCGTGAGCGGGCCGGTCGCCGAGTGCACATAAAAATACGTAGCCGCCCCCGCATTAATCAGTCGCAGCTTCACACGCTCGCCCGCTGCACCGGTCAATTGCCGACGTGGCGCGCCGTTGGCCCAGAAGGCGTCGTAGGCCACATCCGAGATATCCATTGGCGGCATATTTACCCATTGGTTTTGGAGATAATCATCCAGCATCCCGGCGCGATACGCACCCCACAGGCTTTGCTGGTTACCCTTTCGAATAGCGTACCATTCATCGCTGCGCCGCAACGATCGCATCACCGCATCCGGATGTTCATTCGTCCAGTCGGACAACACCACCACATGTTCGCGGTCAAACGCCGGTTCGTCCGGATCGGCCACCGCCGGCTCCACCACGATGGCGCCGTACACCCCGCGCTGTTCCTGCAAGCCCACGTGCGAGTGGTACCAATAGGTACCCGCGTGTTTCAGCTCGAACTCATAATCATGAGAGCCCCCCGGTGGAATGGGCGGCGTATTCAGCATCGGCACCCCGTCCTCTCCATTCGGCACGAGCAAACCATGCCAGTGCAACAGCGTCTTTTCCTTCGGTAACCGGTTATGCACACGGATTTGCGCCGTGTCGCCCACCTTAAAGCGCAGTACCGGACCGGGGATGCCGTTGTTGATGGTCAACGCAGTTACCTGCTTGCCCGCCGGCGAAATCGTCTTCTCGCCAATCGTAAGTTCATGCCGCACCACCGCGGCGTCCAACGTCAACACGCTGGTCACAATGAAAGCTGTTAAAATAAATTGTCTCATCTAAATCGTCTCTATTCACGCGCACACAGGCGCAACAAAGGCGGGAAAATTCCCGTTGAAAAACACGTCCGTTCAAAAGCCAGGCGAGTTCAGAACTCGCTGGCGGACGCAATCAGAGACGATAGATGGAATAGAGATGCCGCAACGGCGGCCCGTGAAAATCCGCGCGGCCATCAGCCACGCGTTTGGAGTGGCGGGCGGCGACCACGGAGATCGAGCGCAACGGCACGGTTGCCGCCAGTGCGGCCGGCTTGAAACTATCTTCCTTGGCCGCCAGCAATCCCTTGTGCACAGCCGATTCGCAATCGCAGGGGCTCGGCGCCGAAGAAGGTTTCGGCGCAGATTCTTCATCAGCTTGGGCACTGCAACAACCGGTGGATTCCGGAGCCGCCACGGGCTTCCGCGACTCGCACGCGCACAATGGGTTGGCCAGGACCAACATCATGCACACGGCTAATACGCTTTGGCACCAAACGTTCATTTTTGTAAATTACCGTGTTTGGCAGCCGATGTCAAAGCCGTGCCTGGCATCACGACTTGCCTAAGTCCAGCCCTCCACATCTAAAAACTGGCCACCACGCGCTGGACGCGGCATGATCGGCCTATGCGTTTTTTACTGTTACTCCTGAGCTGTGCCTTCCTGTCCTTCACCCTGTCTGCAGAAGATAAGAAACCCAATATCCTGATGATCGCGATTGATGATCAGAATGATTGGATCGGCTACCTCGGCGGGCATCCGATGGTGAAAACGCCCCACATCGATCGGCTGGCCAAGCGCGGCACGGGCTTTACCAATGCCCATTGCCAATCCCCCCTGTGCAATCCCTCACGCACCAGCCTGATGATCGGCCGGCGGCCGGGCAGCACCGGCATCTACGGACTCGCCCCCTGGTTTCGCAATGTGCCTGAGCTTAAGGATACCGTTACCCTGCCCCAATACCTCAAGAAACATGGCGGCTACACGACTTACACCACCGGTAAAATTTATCACGGCCGCTACGGTCGGCAAAAAACGGACAATGAATTTGATTTCATTGGCCCGGGAGCCAGCGGCGCTCCCTTTCCTGAGGGTAAGAAAAAACTGGTCACCACACCTTTTGGCAATCATCGCCTAGTCGACTGGGGTACCTTCCCGCATAAGGATGAGGAGAAAGGCGACTGGCTGGTCGCCGATTGGGCCGTCGATCAACTGAACCAAAAACCGCAGGAACCGTTCTTTATGTCCGTCGGCTTTTTCCTGCCGCACGTACCCCTATTTGCCACGCAGAAATGGTTCGACCTGTACCCGAACGACGACACAGTTCTGCCGAAGATTAAACGAAACGATCGCGAGGATACCCCGCGCTTTAGCTGGTACATGCACTGGTATTTGCCGGAAGTCCGCCAAAAATGGTTGGAGGACAATAACGAGTGGCGGAACATCACTCGCAGCTATCTGGCCTGCACCTCCTTCATGGACTCACAGGTGGGCCGGGTGCTTGCCGCGCTGAAGAAAAATGGTCTGGAAGAAAACACGATCATTGTCCTTTGGAGCGACCACGGCTGGCACGTGGGCGAGAAAGGGATTTCAGGCAAAAACTCACTGTGGGATGATGGCACTCGAGTGCCTTTGGTCTTTGCCGGGCCGGGCGTAAAACCCGGCCAAGTGTGTGCGAAGCCTGCTGAGCTACTGGATATTTACCCGACCCTGACTGAAATGCTGAAATTACCGAAAAACAAAACGCTCGAAGGCCACAGCCTTGTCCCTCAGCTAAAGAACGCGCAGGCCGAACGCGAATGGCCGGCCATTACCACGCATAACCATGACAACCACGGGGTGCGCAGTGAACACTGGCGCTTTATTCAATACGCCGATGGCAGCCAGGAACTGTATGACATGAGGAAAGATCCCAACGAATGGAACAACCTCGCGCATGACTCGAAATACGCTGAAGTGATTGCGCAGCATAAAAAATATTTACCCAAAGAAAACCGTATGCCCGCCCCCGGCAGCAGCGCGCGGATTCTTACCTACAAAGATGGAAAAGTCATTTGGCAGGGTGAAGAAGTTAAACCCAATGATCCGATTCCGGGGTTGGATTAGGGCAATCATTTCGAATCAAAAAAACACCTGCACCTTTTATGGGGTGCAGGTGTTTTTGATTTGAGATTTAGATTGCTTCTCATTAAGCAACAAAGCTGGACTGATCAGCGGCCGCATGGCCAGGCCGGACCAAGCCGCTGCTACGATCGGTAACGCTGTTGCCGAACAAAAAAACTGTCCACCTGCGTCCGGCGGGTTACTTTCTCCGTGTTCATGCGCATATTTGTATCTCTTATCATCGGTCTCATTTGCTTTAGCCCAAGTCTGTGGAGTGCCAATCAGTGGCCGACTTGGCGTGGGCCTTATGCCGATGGCACTGTGACCGGTTGCCAACCGCCCACCCAGTGGAGTGCTACTCAAAATATTAAGTGGAAGGTGAAGCTGCCCGGCGCAGGTAGTTCCACGCCCATTATTTGGAATGAAAAACTTTTTTTGCTTCTGGCAGAGTCTACCGACAAAAAGGCAACCCCTGAAGCTATAGCCAAGACGCGGGTGAAAATTGAAGGAGCGCCACCTTTACCAACTGTCTCCAACCCGGAGCCGACCATTATCCATCGATTTGATGTGCTCTGCCTGAATCGAACCAATGGCAAGACTATCTGGCGCAGGACTGCACGAGAGGAGCTGCCCCATGAGGGGCATCACCGCGATCATGGGTATGCGTCTTCCTCACCGGTTACGGACGGGGAGCATCTCTTTATCAACTATGGATCGCGCGGTATTCATTGCTACACTCTGGATGGGCAACCGGTCTGGAATCGTGACTTGGGTAAAATGACTACCCGCCGGCATTACGGGGAGGGTAGTTCGCCGGCTTTGCATGGTGATACCCTAATCGTTAACTGGGATCATGAGGCGCAGTCTTTCATTATCGCTTTAGATAAGCGCACTGGGAAGACTCTCTGGAAAAAAGACCGCGACGAAGTCACTTCCTGGGCTACTCCATTGGTCATTGTGCATGATGGTATTCCGCAAGTGATTGTGAGTGGCACTAATCGGGTGCGGTCGTACGAGATCAAAACCGGCCGGGTGCTCTGGGAGTGCGGAGGCCAAACCGTGAATGCCATTCCTTCCCCGATTCAAGGTCTCGGCAATGTGTATGTGGCCAGTGGTTATCGCGGCCGCGCCATGTACGCCATTAAACTGGGGAGTCGGGGTGATATTACGGATACAGATTCCATTGCCTGGAAGGTGAATCGATCGACTCCCTACATCCCTTCGCTGCTTCTTCATCAAAAGCGGATTTATTTCTTTAGCGCCAATCAAGCCCGGCTTTCCTGTTACGATGCAGTGGATGGGAAGCCTAACTTTGTGAGTGAACCTATTGAAGGGCTATTTGGGGTGTACGCTTCTCCGGTAGCGACTGAAGATAGAATCTATGTGACCGGGCGCAGCGGTAATGTTGCTGTATTAGTGCCCGGCAAGGAGCTGAAGGTGGAGAGGATTAATAAACTGGGAGAACCGGTGGATGCATCTCCAGCCATTGTGGGGAATGAGATTTATATAAGAAGTCGCACACACCTGTATTGTATTGCCGAAACAAAATCATCGACCCCTCCCTCCAACCCGGAGCCTGCCCAGCTCAAACCTGAGCTGACTGCTGCAGTGGAACTGAGTGATATGGATCATGAC
>JAYOSV010000021.1:43085-59678 GCA_038139415.1 Verrucomicrobiales bacterium
CTGACAGGGATAATCAATTGGTAATTGATGACGTTTGTTGAACGCCTGTTAATTGGGGTGGCCCTAATCGGGTCTTCTATAACAACGGTCAGGGAACTTTTACTCACCTGGCCGCTATTGGAACCGGTAAGGACAGCAGCTACGCGGCTCGTGCCCTTGATTATAACGGTGATGGACTAATGGATGTGGCCATTGCCAATGACCGACAACAAAGCCGAATTTATCTCGGGCACAAGGAAAGGAAGTTTGTTCCGGGCCCGGCTATTGGTCCGGCTACTCAAAATACTCGTAACCTGATTGTGGCTGATCTTAATGGTGATCAGAAACCGGAGGTAATAATTACCAACCGCCGGGCGGCTAATTTCATTTATCACCATGCACCTAAGGGAAATTTGGTTCAGGGGCAAGTTCTGGGTTCGGGTGCTGATTCCACTATCGATGTTGCGATTGGTGATCTGAATGGCGATGGCTTGCCTGACGCCGTGCTGGCCAATCGTGATGGCCAACCGAATGCGGTGTATCTTAATGGGAACGACCAACAATTTGGTAAAGCAGTTGCCTACGGTACCGGCACGGATAATACCCGGTCAGTTGCTTTGGCCGATCTAAATGGGGACGGGCATTTGGATATTGTTGCTGCCAATGTGGAGCAATCCAATCGGGTATTTTTTAATGATGGAAAAGGTGCATTCACCAAGTCCATTGCTTTTGGAGATGAACAAGCTCCTTCTTCCACGGTCGCAACCGGTGATCTTGATCTGGATGGGGACGTGGATATTGTTATCGGTAATTCCAGTCAAAAAAATGTAATCTATTTTAATGAAGCCCAAGGTATTAAATTTAGGAGTGTTGCCTTTGGGCAAATTGCCGGGACTTATAGTGTGGAGGTAGGAGACTTAAACGGAGATAAGTTTCCTGATATTGTGGTGGGCAATTCTGGAACTCATAATTTTATTTATTTTAATCAAGGAAAGCAGGGTAAAGCTGGTGAAGTTTTGCCCGGAAAAAGAATCGCCTTAAACCATTAAAATTATTTTTAAAGACCATCCCATGAAGATTCCTCTATCCAGATTTCAAATTATTTTTTTTCTGACAATCGGCCTGTGTTCGCTACTTACTCCTCAATGCCTTGGGGAAGAAATAAAATATGCAACGACTGAAGATATTCCCTATCGATCCGGTAAACTCACTGATTACATGCGCGAGCGGTGTCGGTTGGATGTGTATCATCCCAAGAATAAAAAGGATTTCTCCACAGTCGTCTGGTTTCACGGCGGCGGACTCAAAGCAGGGAAACGGTCCGTACCCAAAGCATTACAGGGAAAAGGAATCGCGGTGGTGGCGGTCAATTACCGGTTGCATCCCAAGGTAAAGGCGCCGGCCTATATTGAAGATGCGGCGGCGGCGGTGGCGTGGACCTTAAAAAACATTGAAACCTACGGTGGCTCGCCGAAGCGGATTTACGTGAGCGGCCATTCCGCAGGGGGTTATCTCACGAGCATGGTGGGGCTGGATAAACGCTGGCTGGCGGCGCACAAGGTGGATGCCGATGCGTTGGCCGGGCTCATTCCGTACAGTGGCCATACCATCACTCATTTCACTGTGCGCGCCGAGCGTGGGATCGATGGAAAACAACCGATTGTCGACGCATTGGCGCCATTGTTTCATGTGCGCAATGAGGCGCCACCGCTGCTGTTGATCACCGGCGATCGTGAGTTGGAAATGCTGGGGCGTTATGAGGAAAACGCCTATCTCTGGCGCATGATGAAGGTGGCCGGTCATGCTGACACGCAGCTCATGGAACTCGACGGCTATAACCACGGCCAAATGGCCGAGCCGGCGCATCCATTGCTGCTGCGGTTCATTCGAAGAATCGGTAAAACCATCGAATAACCGCCCTCCTTTTATCGCTGGTAATAATCTGAATTTTCCGTACCCTTTTATCTTCAAAGGGTAGCGATGCTGACTGTCTTTGATGGAAACGAAACCGGAGGCTCAATGAGCCGCCGTCGTCTATTGGAGATCGGAGGTTTGGGCCTTGGAGGTTTGTCCTTATCCCAACTGCTCAGCACCAAGGCTCTGGCCAGTGGCCAACCCATTCCGCTCACGGGTAAATCGGTCATTTTTCTTTTTCAACAGGGCGGCCCGAGCCAGTTCGAAACGTTTGATCCCAAACCCTACGCGCCTTCGGGCATTCGCACGGTGGGGGATGTGGTTTCCACTTCCATCCCCGGAGTGCAGTTTGGCGCTTCGATGAGTCAGCTGGCCAAGCTGGCACACAAATTTAATGTGGTCCGATCATTTGCCACCCGGAACGCCGGCCACAATATCCAACCGATCGTCAGTTCCTTTTCCAAAGAAGCAGCCATCAGCACACACTTTGCGCGTATCGCCGGGGCCACCCGTTTGGACAGTGGCATGCCGACGACGGCCGTGCTCTTCCCCGCTTCAGTCAACAAAGATGTCCCGGGACCTTCTGCCAGAGGGAATTTGTCTGAGACCGGCAACTACGGTGCGGGCTTTGCACCATTCGTGCCCGGCAAGGGTGGCAAGTTGCAGGAGGACATGAAGCTCAACCTGCCGCGCGACCGATTCCTGAATGACCGCAAATCGCTCCTGACCGAGCTGGATAAACTCAATCGCAAGGCCGACGCCTCCGGCAGCATTACCGCGGCGGACGACACCCAGCAACAGGCTTACGAGGTGTTACTCGGCGGCGGAGTTTCCAAGGCCCTCGATCTTTCACAGGAAGACGCGCGCACCCTCGAGATGTATGACACCTCGCGTTATGATGGCGGCACCAAATGGAACAAGGTAAACCGCGGCAAGGCCGGCATGTACAACGCGCAAGCGAACACCATTGGCAAACTGCTGCTGCAGGCTCGACGCCTGTGTGAAGCCGGTTGCGGATACGTGACCATCCACGCAAGCTACGCCGGCGTATGGGATATGCATGCGGACCGCAATAACCTGAACATGACTGATGGCATGGAGGCGGTTGGCCAGAGCTTCGATCATGCGGTGGCGGCGTTCATCCGCGACTGCGAACAGCGCGGTTTGTCGGAAAAGATTTTACTCGTGTGCTGCGGTGAGATGGGACGTACACCGCGGATTAATAAAAATGGCGGTCGCGATCACTGGAGCCGACTGGCGCCCTTGATGCTTTATGGCGGGGGACTGGGCGGCGGTAAGGTGATTGGCCAATCGGATAAACAAGGAGGCGAACCCAACAGCACTCCATACGATCCCGGCCATTTGATCAGCACCATCCTGCGCACCATGATTGATCCGGGCGAACTGCGCCTGCTCTCAGGTATCCCGCAGGAAATCACCCAGCTTCTCGACCACGATCCCATCGGCGGCTTGGGCGCGTAACGCCCGATGCCGAGGTTCATTTCCATTCTCCTGCTTGTCGCCATTGTAGGCTTTAGCCACGCAGCCGAGCCGTTTGAAGGTTTTTTGCAGAAACACTGCATTGCCTGTCATGGCCCCAAGAAAACCAAGGGTGATTTGCGGTTGGATCAGTTGTCGCGCGACTTCAAATCCGGCGTGGACGGGCAGGTCTGGGCCGAGGTCGTGGAGAAAATCAATGCCGGCGAAATGCCGCCGGAGGATGAAGCACAACCGACAGCTGATGAAATCGGAAAAGTCATTGCCCAGTTGGATGTACGCATCCGAGAAGGCCGTGCTGCGCGCATGGCCGCTCGCCCAGCGGTGGCGCATTACCGGCTCAGCCGACAGGAATACCAGAACACTGTCTACGATCTACTCGGCGTGCGCTATGATCCGGCCAAGCCGGGTGAGTTGAACGAAGATACCCTCTGGCACGGCTATGAACGCATCGGTTCGCAGCTTTCCCTTTCGCCCTCGCACATGGACCGCTACTACCGCGCAGCCGAAATTGTGCTGGACCGCGCCTTCCCCGCCACTGTGGCCGAGGCCCGTAAGGTTCGCAAGACAGCCGCGGAGTTACGCTATGGCGGCGGAGAGAAACAACAGGAGGCTCTCGACCGGCTAGGCATCAAGCGGCCCCTACGTTACTTGCTCTTCCCCGGCCGGGTGCAACCCGCCTTGTCCTCCAATTGGCTGGGCAATACAGGCCCCGAACACAGCGGGCTTTACAAACTTCGACTACAAGCCAGCGGCATCCGCCCGCCCGGTGGTCAGCCGGCGCACCTGAGCATTGGCAAACGCACCAGCGAAGAGACCGTGGAC
This sequence comes from Verrucomicrobiales bacterium, assembly GCA_038139415.1. Classification (GTDB taxonomy): domain Bacteria; phylum Verrucomicrobiota; class Verrucomicrobiia; order Limisphaerales; family UBA1100; genus UBA1100. Next base: position 47,301 of record JAYOSV010000021.1, read on the forward strand.
GGTCTGCTCGAATTGGACATCACAGCACCCGAAGACAAGCCGCAGGTGTATGAACTCGAGGTGTTTCTGGAGATGCCCACGCAACTGCATTTCGCCGTGGTGGCCACGGACGTGATTGACCGCCGCGGCGGCGCGGCCTTTCGCAACGCCATCGCCAGCCGCAATGCCTACATCTTCACGCATAGCAGCGAAACCCTGCTTCTAAACCCCAACGCGCCACAGATGTTTGACGACAAGGGCAACGGCATTTTCTCAACGGTGATTCTGGACTGGGTGGAATGGGAAGGCCCGCTGGTGACCGACGCGGAGAAATCCCGCCGCCACGGCGTGCTGCCACCGGAGGATGCCTCGGCCGAAGTCGTCGCCGAATACCTGCAACGCTTTGCCGAACGCGCCTGGCGCCGGGCCGTGCAGCCGGAGGAGCTGAAGAATTATCTAGGCTCCTACCACGCGGCCATACAGGACGGCGAAAAACCGGCCACCGCTTATCGCACTGCCTTGCAGGGTGTGTTGACGTCGCGTCATTTCATATACCTCGTGGAAGGCGATCCCCAACCCCGCGAGCGCCTCACAGATCAGGAACTGGCTTCGCGGCTTTCATATTTCCTTTGGAGTTCCATGCCGGATGACGCGCTGTTCACCGCCGCCAAGGATGGTGCCCTAAAGGGCGACAACTTGAAACAGACGGTGAGCCGGATGCTGTCGGATGACCGGATCAACCGTTTCATTGATGACTTCTCGCGCCAATGGTTGCAGCTGCATCGCGTGGGCATGTTTCCGCCGGACAAGAAACTCTACCCCGGCTATGATGATTGGCTCGAGATCAGTATGCGCAATGAGCCGGTCGAGTATTTCCGCGAACTGCTCACCAAGAACCTCGCCATCGAGAGCCTGCTTAATTCGAACTGGACGATGGCCAACGCCCGGCTCTGCGATTTCTATGGTCTGCCCGAGCCGAAGACCGGTGGTTTCCAGCGTGTGACGCTCAAGCCCGAGGATCATCGGGGTGGGTTGCTGACGATGGGCGCCGTGCTCGGCCTCACTTCGGACGGCACCCGCCATCGCCCGGTGCATCGCGGTGTTTGGATTAGCGAAACCATCTTCAACAAAACCCCGCCGCCGCCACCGGCCAATGTCGATCCCATCGAGCCCGTGCCACCCACCGGCAACAAGATCACCATCCGGCAGCGCATTGAGGCGCACGCCCAGAACGCCAACTGCGCAGCCTGCCATCGCACCATTGACCCGCTTGGACTGGCCTTTGATCAATACGACGCCATCGGCCAATGGCGCACCCACGAGCACGTGCCCACCGGCGTGGGTCCCAATCCGTTGGTGAATGCTTCGGGCATCATGCCAGATGGCCGGAAATTTGCGGACTCGGTCCAGTTCAAACAATTGCTGTTGGAAGATCATGACCAAATCGCCCGGGCCTTTATTGAGCACCTTTGCACCTACGCCCTGCGCCGGGTGCTGACGGTGGATGACCGCGATGACTTGGATTTGATTGCCGCTGAGGCAAAGAAAAACAAATACCGCGTGAAGGACATCGTCCGGGCCGTAGCTCAATCCGATTTAATCCGAAAACGTTAACCCAGAAAAAAGATCATGAGTAACCTTCAGACCCAATCCTGGCTAATCGACCGCCGCCACGCCCTCCGCGCGATGGGCACGTGTATCGCCCTGCCGATGCTCGAATGCATGATCCCGCTCAAGGCCAAGGAGAAAACCGAGACGCCGCGTCGCAGCGCCTTCATGTACCTCGCCAACGGCGTGCATTCGCTCAACTACCAGATCACCAAGCCGGGCAAGGACTACACCTTCTCCCGTTCGCTTAAGCCGCTGGAGAAATTCCGCAATGTGATCACGCCGGTCAGCGGCCTGCACCATCCCGGTAGTCTGGGGCACCACCACAACTGCATCGACATCTTCCTGACCGGCGCCAAGATCGGCGCGGCGCATCGCAACACAATCTCGGTGGATCAGCAAATGGCGCAGGTCAGTGGGCAGCACACGCGCTATCCCTCCATGGAAATCGCCCTGACTCAGGGTTCCCTCGCCTGGACCGCTGATGGCGTTCAATTGCCCGCGCAGCGCCGATGTAGCCAGATTTTCGCGTCCCTTTTCGAGGAACCCAAAGGGGGCATCGCTGCCCAACGGAAAGCCTTGCGCCGCAAAGCAAGCGTGCTGGATGACAACCTCGCCGAGGTGCGCGCCCTGTCCCAGAAAATGGGCACCGCCGACAAGGGCCGATTGGACCAATACCTGACCTCTGTCCGTGAAGCCGAGATCCGCACCCGCCGAGCCGACAACTGGCTCGATACACCATTGCCCAAGATTTCCGAGGCCGACCGCAAACGCACCAACCGCGACATTGCTAAAACTCAGGCGGGCGATTATTTCCGCACAGTCTATGACCTCATGGTGCTAGCTTTCCAAACGGACGTCACCCGCGTGGCCACCTTCAGCCTCGGCGGCGAAGGCGATGCCTTCGCAATTCCGGAGATTGGCATCACCGAATCGCGCCACCAACTCAGCCACCACGGCGGCGATGAGGGCTACATGGAGAAGCTCACCAACTACGACACCTTCGCCATCGAGCAATTTGGCTACTTCCTCACGCGGCTGTCGGAAACCAAGGATCTGAACGGTAAATCGTTGCTCGACTCAACTATGTCGCTCTTCGGTAGCGGCATGTCCTATGGACACAGCCACGGCAACGCGAACCTACCGCTGGTGCTTGCCGGCGGCACGGACCTCGGCCTGAAGCACGGTAGCCATCTCGATTTCAATCAGGGCCACTTCGACGGCTACACCCTCGATAAACCCGGCGACCACTACCGCCTCTGCAGTCGACCCGCGAATTCGGACGCCCACATGAGCAACCTCCTCCTCCTCATGGCCCAGAAGATGGGCGTGGAAACGGACCAGTTTGGCGACAGCAACAAAGTGATCTCGCTATGATCCGGTTCATGCCTGGCCGATGGATCGCTGCGCTGCACCTTGGTGTTTGCTTTCTCGTTTCCAATGCGAGCGCCCAAGAAAAACCGTTCCGTCCGGAGGCAGGAAAATTCCCCCCGCTGGCTCAGGCGCATGGCTTCCGCGGTGAACTGACCTTTGTCGACCACGCCAACCGCCGCGGCAGTCTCCGCATTCAGGCTGAAGGCATGTACTTCCGCAACGCGCCGCACCCCTTCGCCATGTTACCCTATGGCGTCATTCGCTATCATAGTGCGCCAGCCGGTCTGCGGGACATTCCCATCGGCACCGTGCTCCATGCTCGCGGATTTCTCCCGCCGGATCCCAAGCTCTCTTCTGTGCCGGTCTTACCCGTCAACAACCGGAACAAGACCGCCGGCTACAGTGGCAAAGGCATTGCCCCGGCCGAAAACCACCTCATCTTACTCGAGGACGAACCCAGCTTCTGCCAACGTGAAGGTAAAGTCTGGAAGCTTCAAGAAGTGGAACTCCAGAATTTTGCCGGCAAGATCGTTGCCCGCCGCGAACCCAAAATCGGCGGCCCCAAGGCCGAGGAGGAAACCCTGACCTTCGATGCCGCCACCCGCATTTGGCGTGGCCGCGAGAAACTCGAAGTGGCCGACCTCATTGCTGACGGCATCTGGCCCGCCAGTGGAAAGAAAGCCTTAGAGGATCAGGCCGTTCTGCTTGGCATCACTTGGAAACCCACCCCAGGCGACATCTTCACCCGCTTCCACATCTCGGATATTTGGCTGGACGACGTCGCCATGCAACGCGCCGCCCGCAACCAGACCGAGACGCACAAGGCCTTCATTCGAACGCGCTGGATGCCCGGTTGGATCGATGCGGTCGAGTATGGCAAGTTTGGCACCGCCACCATCACCGCCACTTTGTTCGGCGGCATGGATGAATCGCTCTACGCCGATTTTAAGAAGGGAGCCCACGCCCAAATGAACGCGGTGGAAAGTAACCTCAAGCACACACACGGTGCCTACAGCCCCGCCCACATGGCCAGCAAAGGCCCCATCCTTGAGGTCACCAAAATAAAAGGTGATATCCCTCTGGGCAGTAGTGGCATTCAGATTCATTTCAAAACCGATCTCATCATCGAAGGCATCCGCCCCGGCCGCAATATCCGCGTCCGACCGAGCCACTGGCCCAACGTCAACATTCCCCGCGAGGAATACCTCGGAGGAAACAAACCCGAGGAGCGTTTCCCCTCTCCGGCTATCTTTCCGAAATTCTGATGAACTGCTTTAAGTGGACGAGGTAAAGACCACGCAGGTGTTATCCATATGGCTGGATGGTAATCAGGTGCGTAGAGCTGCACCTTAAACAGTTTAATTCCCAATGGGAAAATCCAAGAGGGTCCTCAAATCGAGCTTCTTTTCCCCTCCCTGAAACTTAACTTCGAGGCGTGGCAACGGAAGGATTCCGTTAGCACCTTGAATCCGGCTTATTTTAAATTTCATAATTTTTTCTGCATTGGGTTTGAGTATCACTTCGGCATTTTCGGGAGTTATTTTCCAGGCAGACTTTTTAGATAGGCTCCATTGAAGCGTACCTTGAATTTCGAAATCAAAATGATTGCGGATCGGTAAAGTCAGTTCCTTACCATCCAAAAGAGGGCCGTCTGAAAAGTATTCCTCAAAGGCAAGACTTCGCCAAAACTTCTGGTGACCCTCTGTGCTCACATCATCCCCCAAAATCCCATCCAAACGAAGGTTAGCAAGTTGCGGCCCTTGATCAGTCATGGTGACCCATGTGGCATGGTCAAATTCGCCGAATGAAGTGCCCCGCAATTGACTGCCACCACCGGTGGTTCCAAGCATATAGTAGGACCGATTGTTTCTGATGTATTTTGCGTAATGATGGATGTGGCCTGCGAAGACCGTATACTTACGATCTCCCAAAGCCTTCTCTACTTTAGGCCATCCGGTATCAGATTTACGTAATGTCTTTTGTCCTTCTCGCCTAATTAAAATCCCTTCCTCCATTAACCATAATGGTTGATGGAGGAAAACCATGGTCCAACGAACTTTATCATGCTTTTTAAGCTCCTCATTAATCCACTGGATTTGTTTCTCACCAAGAGAAGGCGGCCTCCAACCGGGGCCTTCTTGCGTATTCAAACAAAGAAAAAGGACATTTTTGTAAATGAAGGAATAATACCGTACTCCGTATAGTTTATCCCAAACACGATCACCAACTTCGTTACTCACATCATGATTGCCCGGCAAATAGAAGAAGGGCATATCAAAGCCCTTGATGAAGGAATTAAATTCCTTCCATTGGTTCATTATGACCGACTCATTTCTCTGACGAGAACCACCGGTTATCAAGTCACCCACACTCATCACAAACTCTGGACGTAAACCATTAACTTTTTTGACTGCCTCAGGGAAAATCCCACGACGAACCCCGCCGGTTCTATCTGCAACAATGGCAAACTGAAAATTGGCGGGGTTGTTAAGAAATTCTTTATCCGTCCATGGTTTTTTCTCGGTCGTAACCGAGTGTTTAAAATCAGGCACTTTTATTTCAGCAGCCTGAATCACTTCATAGAATATAAAACCCCCTAGAATAGCTACGACCAATCTCGCGTTTACTTTCATTTTTAAGGAATGATAATCTGAATAAAATTATTTTTGAAACCGGAAAAATTCGGACACGCACTAGGTCCGATTGATCATTATATAATGAGGATTAGCGTTCTCAACCCTGATCACCAGATTGAACTGCCCAGCCGTATCATTAATACTACCTTTAATTGCACTCAATCATGCAATTAGGCAGCAGCTCCCTAAGCTCTTCCACATCAGAGTAATCAAGGCCCACATTATTTGTCAGCATAACAACTTTTAGCTTTTTCAAGCCAACTAGAGGTTCAATATTACTAACCTTGTTGAAGTTGAGTCCAAGCCATCTTAACTCCGTCATTTCAGATACCGCGGATAGATCAGAAATGTTATTATTAATCAGATTCAACCGCTGCAAGTTGATCAACTTTTTTAATGGACCGATGTTCGTAATGTTATTTTTACTGAGATTGAGTCGTTCAAGTTGAATTAATCCGCTCAAAGGTTTCAGATCCTTAATATGGTTCGATTGAAGCTGCAAACTCTCCAATTGATCCAATTTAGCAATAGGTTTAAGATTTGAAATCGCGTTTTCGGTTAAAGTTATATTGTTAGCTGAGGTGAATTTAGACAATATATTTAAATTAACTATTCCTTTATTGGAATAGTTAATTTCTGTCACCTTGGCATAATCAGCTTCTGTAAGTTCCCCTTTGGGATTCTTAGCCATCCTGCGAACCAATGGTTCTATAAGTTCTGAGGTCAAGCCGCGGACTGTCTCATATTTACCAAGCGAATACGAGCAAGAAAAACGGTGATCTCGAATGAATATAACTCCACTCAGACCTGACATATCGAAGTATATTATATTGAGCACTAGAAACCTTGCCAAGGAGGAGACGGCAAGGTTTCCTTTGGCATGCGCTTTTTTTCCCTTTTGGCAGCCTTGTGTACTGTCACGGTTACCGCGGCAAATCGACCGAATATCATCCTGCTGATGGGCGATGACCATGGTTGGGCGGAGACGGGGTATTACGGCCATCCGCATCTCAAGACGCCGGTGATGGATGAGATGGCACGGACGGGGCTGCGGCTGGATCATTTTTATGCGGGGCATCCGTCGTGTTCGCCCACGCGAGGGAGCGTGCTCACCGGCCGGCATCCCAATCGCTACGGCACGTTTACGCCAGGCTATTCGCTACGGCCGCAGGAGATCACCATCGCGCATCTGCTCGCTAAGGCCGGGTATCGTTGCGGGCATTTTGGGAAATGGCATGTGGGGCCGGTAAAGAAAAGTTCGCCCACCAACCCGCGCGCGATGGGGTTTCATGAATATGTGTCGCACGATAATTTTTATGAGATGGACCCGCCCTTCTCGCGCAATGGCGGTCCACCTGTCGTCATCAAAGGCGAAGGCTCCGAGGTGACGATTGATGAGACACTCCGATTCATTGAAGACGCGAAGCAACGCCAGCAACCGTTTCTAGCCGTGGTGTGGTTCGGTTCTCCGCATGAACCATACAGTGGTTTACCGAAAGATCTCGCCCTGTACGACAACCTGCCTAAGGAATACGCCGAGCGCACGGTGAGCCTCACCTCCAATGAAACCGGTCGACGAACGAAACGGCCATTGCGCGAGGTGTTGCGCGAGCGGTACGCGGAGATTACGGCGATGGATCGCGCGATCGGCCAGTTGCGCACGCGCCTGACAGAGCTGAACCTACGCGAGAATACGGTGCTGTGGTACTGCGGCGACAATGGCAGCCCGCCCAGCTACGGCCGGGTGGTGACGCCGTTCCGCAAGGAGAAAGGACACGTGTACGAGGGCGGCATCCGCGTGCCCGGGCTCATTGAGTGGCCGGCGAAAATAAAGCAAGGCCGCATCAGCAAGGTGAATGGCGTCACCAGCGACATGTTGCCCACCCTGTGCGCGTGGGCCGGCGTGAAGCTGCCGGAGCGACCGCTGGACGGCATCAGCCTCGCGCCTTTGGTAGAAGGCAAAATGAAGACGCGCCCTCAACCGATCGGTTTCTGGAGCTACAGCGCCCGCCGCGCCACTCGCAATGGCGCCAAGCCCTACTTCACCGCCGAGCAACAACGCGGCACCACGCCGCTCGTGAAGTTGATGGGCGACATTCCCACACGCAATTTTCGCAACTACCATCAACCGCCCATTGAGGAGGCCGACTACACCGCCGGCCCACGCGTATGGCTGAACAACCGCCACAAGCTTGTCCTGACGGCTCCCAAGCCGGAGCTGTACGACCTGCGAACCGATCCCGCAGAGGAGACAAACATTGCGGAACAGCATCCTGAAATCACCAACCGGCTCTCCCGCGAACTCCGCACCTGGCAACGCTCCGTGCTAAACAGCCTGCGTGAAAAAGATTATCCCAAGAAGTAAACCATGAGACAAAATTCCGCCCTTCTTCCGATTCTGCTAGCGTTAGGTGGCGCATTAACCGCAGCACCCAACGCCCAACTGGCGGCGGATCCCGATCTGGAATTGAGCCTGCTCGCCACGGGTATTCGCGAAGGCATGGAGATGTCTATCGCCCGGGATGGTCGCGTGTTCCTTGCCGAACGCCCTGGCAAGGTGAAGCTGTGGCATCCGGACCGGCCTGGTGAACTGACCGAATTGATCGACCTCAAATCCGACACCCGACGTGAAGCCGGCCTGTTGGGCATCGCCTTGGATCCGAATTTTGAGAAGAACAACTGGATCTATCTTCAGCACACCGTGCCCGCGCCGGATGACCCCGCCGTGTACGTGCATCACCTCGGCCGGTTCACCGTTGGTACGGAACGCATTGATCGCGCCTCGGAAAAGGTGTTGTTAAAAATTCGTGCGTCGGCGGAGAACCGCATCCACGAAGCCGGCTCCATCGCCTTCGGTCCAGACGGCCTGTTGTACCTCTCAGTGGGCGACAACCAAATCCGTTCGGAATATTTGTTTTCCTGCAAGACCTCGGCCAACAGCAATGATCTCCGCGGCAAAATTCTCCGTATCCGACCCACGGCCGAGGGCGGCTACACCATTCCCGAGGGCAACCTCTTCCCGTCCGGCACGCCCAAGACGCGGCCGGAGATTTATATCATGGGCCTGCGCAATCCCTTCCGCATCCACGTGGATCCTCAGACCGGCTGGTTGCTTTGGGGCGAGAACGGACCCCCTAACAATTGGGCGCCCGGCACACCGTTGGACAAACAAAAAAGCATCCCGCTCGGTTACGACGAATTCAACCTCGCTAAACGCGCCGGGTTTTATGGCTACCCGCTGGTCATCGCCAATCAGGAACCCTTCACCCACTACGATCCTGCCACCAAGAAAACCGGCCCCGTGATCAACCCCAAGGCGCCGATGAATCGCCATTCTGGAAACACCGGCATCCGCAACCTGCCACCTTCCCAGCCGCCGCTTATCTGGTACGCCGGATTGCAAAAAGAATTTCCCGAACTCGGCAATGGCGGCGAATCCGCCATTGCCGGACCGATCTATCGCCACCGCCAAACGTATCCCGCAAAGCTCGCCTTGCCTGCGCGCTACGAGAGTTGCTGGTTCATCGGCGAATACGCCCGCGGCTGGGTCAAGGCCGCGAAACTGGATGCCCAGGGTAAACTCCAGAGTATCCATCCTGTTCTTCCGCCCCTGCGACTCGGTAAGCCCACCAACCTCAAGCTCGGCCCGCAAGGCCGCCTGCACGTGCTGTACTACACCAAGGATGATCAGGGTGCCCTCGTGCGAATCGAAAACAAAGGCGCCGTCAAGAGTGCCATAGCGCAGGCGCTCGTCCATGGTTTGGAACAACCCCCGCGCCACGTGAAGAAATCCCCGCTCGCCAAGCGCGGCCTCCAGCTTATGACCAAGAGCGACTGCCTCAACTGCCATCAATGGACGCGCCCGCTGGTGGCCCCCACGTTCTTCGAGATCGCCGAACGCTACCGCGACGACAAGACGGCTCCAAAAAAATTAACGGACAAAGTGCTCCAAGGCGGCGTTGGCGAGTGGGGCCAAATTCCCATGGCACCGCATCCCCAGCACACCGCCAAGGAAGCCCGCGCCATGGTCGATACCATCCTGTTCCTTAACCAATTGAAAAAGTAACCCAACCTCATGCACCGCCATCCGCTCCTCACCCCACTGTTTCTCCTCCTCTTCATCACCCTCCCCCTCCGGGCCGATGGCCTACGGGTGGGCACGGCGGTGGTGGATATTTCGCCGACGGTGAAACCGTTCCAGTTGCGCTCGGGCAAATCGACTTACGTGCACGATCCCTTGCATGTGCGGGCGGTGGCATTTGAAAACGGCCAGGGCCGCGCGGTGATTGCCGTGATGGACGCCATCGGCGTGGGCCGCGAGATGTGCGACGAAGCCAAGACCGCCGCCGCGAAGGTCACCGGTTGGAAGCCTGAGCACATGCTCATCGCCGGCACGCACACGCACACCGCACCCAAAGGCGGCGACACCTCGCCCGGACGCATCGCCTACGAGAAGACCCGACGCGAGGGCCTGAGCCAAGCGCTCATCCAAGCCATCCAATCATTGGAACCGGCGAAGGTCGGCTTCGGCTCTGCCGAGGAAGCCAGCGAAGTGTACAACCGCCGCTGGTATCTCAAGCCCGGCCGGATGGACCCCAATCCATGGGGTCTCCAGGATAAGGTGCGCATGAACCCGCCGCGCGATGCAATTGTAAAACCGGCCGGGCCAATTGATCCCGAGCTGTGCGTGATCTACGCCCGCACGAGCCGTGGCAAACCGCTGGGTTTGATCGCCAACTACGCCCTGCATTACGTCGGCGGCATTCCGCGCGTCACCGAAAAGGATGGCCGCGTGGTCGGCATGGCCTCGGCCGATTACTTTGGGGAATTTGCCCGCATCATGCCGCACCGCGTGGGCGGCCTGAATCCGCCGGACAATTTCGTGTCCATGATGAGCAACGGCGCCTCGGGCGACATCAACAACATCGACTTCGACAGCAAACGCCCGCCGCGCGCGCCCTTCGAGCAGGTGCGCGTGGTCGCCACCAAGACCGCCACCGCCGCCTGGCGTGCCGTGAAAGACATTGAGACCTATCACGACAACCCAATCATCGCCATGCGCCAGCGCGAGGTGGAACTGCGTTACCGCGTGCCCACGGACACCGAAGTAGCTCGCGCCCGCCAGATTCTTGCGCTGCCGGCCAAGGAACGCGCGGAGCTTCATAGCAAGGCCAGTTCCTACGCCACACACACGATGCGATTCGCCGAACCGGACGCCCCTCGCACGGAGAAGGTCATCATCCAAGCTATCCGCATCGGCGACCAAGCCATTGTCTCCATGCCGTTTGAAGTACTGGTAGAGATTGGTTTGGAAATCAAAGACAAGAGCCCGTTTCCGCATACGTTTCTCATCGAACTGGCCAACGGCGGCTACGGCTATCTCCCGCCGCCCAACCAACACGAACTCGGCGGCTACGAAACCTGGCTGGGCACTTCTCGTTTCCTCCCCAACGCCTCCCCTCTCCTCACGCGTAATCTGCTGGAAATGCTGAAGGAACTTCAAAAAGTTAATTGATCTTTTCCGGGGCGAAATTTGCAGGCAGTCCGTAAGCATTTGACAGCCCTTATTGGGGCCACCACACTGAAACCCGATTGATGGCATGAATCGGTTTTTCCTCATCTTCACCTTGATCGCTCCCTTTGCCCTGCAACCGTGTGCGGCGGAACCATTGGCGTTGGTCCAGGCGCATTGCGTGAAGTGTCACGGACAGGACGGTAAGGTGAAGGGGAAAGTCAATCTTCTGCCGTTCAAGACGTTGGCGGATATGCAGGCGCGGCCGGTTTTATTGGAGGACATGATTGCCGTACTGGAAGATCGCGAGATGCCACCGGAAGACGAGCCGGCCATGCAGGCGGCGGATCGAGAGCAATTGATCGAAGCCCTGCGCGGCCTATTAAGTGCAGCGGCGGAGGAGCAGGCGTTTTTGGCGACGCCGATGCGGCGGATGAACCGGTTTCAGTACAACAACGCGGTGGTGGATTTGCTGGAGCTGGACCGCGATATTTTCCAAATGAACGAGCGGCTGATGCGACGGCGTAGTGAGTACTTTAATCCGGCCTCCAAAAAGATGCCGAACGAAGTGCGCGTGTCGAGCCGACCGCTCAGCAAGGATATCGACAACCAGCGACCGGAAGGGTTCCGCGGCGTATCGGCCTTTCCGCAGGACAAACGCGCGGAGCATGGGTTCGATAACCGCGCGGATCACTTGACGGTTTCGCCGTTGTTGATGGAGTCGTTCCTCAAGCTCAGCCAAACCATCGCCGAGAGTCCGGACATCAACGCGAAGGAATGCAAAAGCTGGAACTGGCTCTTTGCCGCGCCAGGCCAGCCGGTACGCGAGGCAGTGCGGGGTCGGCTGGAAGCAGAAGCGGCGGCTCAAGTGCTGGTGACCCAACCGCCCAAGGATCCGGCGGGCCGACAGGACATGAAAGGTTTTGGCAATAAATGGAGCGGGGATGCGCAGTTATTTTGGCGTAATGAAGCAACCGATCGCGAGTTGCAGGTGAAATGGAACGCCACCGAAGCGGCCACCGGTTTGCGGCTCGGCTTCACGCGGGCGGGCGATTACGGCATATTCGATATTTATTTGGATGGCAAAAAAATCGGGCCAACGGTCAACCTGTACGACACGCGCGTGACGCGTATGGAACATCAGTTAACCGCCGCCATCGCGCCGGGACCGCACACGCTCACATTCAAATGCGCCGGCAAGGATGAACGGTCCAAGAGGTTCTTTTTTGGGCTGGATCAAATCGATCACACCGGCCTGAAGGCGGCGCC
>JAYOSV010000022.1:0-57333 GCA_038139415.1 Verrucomicrobiales bacterium
GGTAGAGTTGCGCATGCCTTTTCTTCTCTTTCAGCATCCGAAACGTAAGGGTGGCCTCTGCAGAAACCGCGGATGTGGGCGGATGGCTATAGGCAGGCAGTCTGATTCACGTAATAGCGATTATGAACGCTGTAAAAGATGTGGGTGGTGGCGTAGGCTGATGGGCATGAAGCAGATCCTCGTGATGATGGTGGCTGCAACGTTTGCGGGTTGCGGAGACAAGGAGCCACTTGGAAATATAAAATCACTTTCATCTAGGCCTGCTCCTAAACAGAATATAACAACCAAAGTTATACCAAAAACACTAGATTCAAAACATGCAAGAAAGCCCAATGTGTTGTTTATTGCTGTTGACGACCTTAATGACTGGGTAGGTGCGCTTGGAGGACATCCACAAGTTAGGACACCTAATATGGATCTCCTCGCTAAACGGGGGATTTTATTTACCCAAGCTTATTGCTCAGCCCCGGCATGTAATGCGTCACGCTCCAGCCTATTATTTGGATTACAGCCTTCGACAACCGGTATTTATTCAAATGGCCATGACTGGCGGCAAGTTCCCTCTTTAAAAAAAGCTGTAAATCTGCCCAAACATTTTAAGGAGAACGGATACTTAACCCTTGGCGCAGGTAAGTTATTTCATGCTCATACTTTTTTTCATGAAAGAAACTTAAGCGGCTATTCTGATCCTACTGCTTGGGCAGACTATTTCCCCTCAAAGACTCAGCAAATGCCCGCTGAAGCTACTCCGAAAAAATGGCCGGTTAATAGCAGTCGCCATTTTTATCGCGGGCATTTTGACTGGTCACCTTTGGATATTCCCAACAAAGAAATGGCTGATGCAAAAGTGGTTGCCTGGGCTAAAAAACAACTGGCCAAAAAGCACGACAAACCAATTTTTCTCTCGGTGGGAATATATAGACCTCATGTACCATGGTATGCCCCTCAAAAATATTTCGACCGGTTTCCTTTGGACCAAATTAAGCTACCGGTGCATTTAGTAAATGACTTGGAAGACTTACCTCCGGCCGGCAAAGCAAAGGCAAAACGTCAATGGCACCAGTGGATTACCCAGAACGACCAATGGAAAAAAGCCGTTCAGGGGTATTTGGCCTCGTTATCCTTTGCCGATGATATGATCGGCGAACTTATGAACGCTCTAGATAAAGGTCCTTTAGCTGATAACACATTGATCGTTTTTTGGGGTGATCATGGTTATCATCTTGGTGAAAAGGAAAGTTGGGAGAAATTCTCTCTGTGGGAGGACTCGACGCATGTTCCCCTGATTTTCGTTGACCCACGGCAAGCGAATGCTGGCAAAACGTGCAAGGTCCCAGTTAGTCTGCTCGATATTTATCCAACACTAGTAGAATTATGCGGACTTAAACTTCCGCCTCAAAAACTGGAGGGAGACAGTTTAACCTCTCTTCTTAAAAAACCAGCAACACAACTGGATCGCGTTGTTATTACAACTGGAGGCAAAGGCAATCATGCACTGCGCTCACAGCGATACCGTTACATCCGTTATGCTGATAAGAGCGAGGAGCTCTATGACCACGAAAACGACCCTCACGAATGGAAAAACCTTGCTGGAGAACCAAATTCTCTCTCCATAAAAAAAACTATGGCACGGTTCCTCCCTCGGGCTGAAGCGGAGCCGCCTAAGTAAAAAAGATTTTAAGGCTTCGTATTCTCGCCTACTTATAACGGCTAATTCGGCCAATAAAAGAACCACCCGATTTTTATGTTGGCGTGTAAGGTAAAACCTCAGAAAAATGCACCTATGTGGCGGCTTTGAAAGTGGTGGGCCCTGCAGGATTCGAACCTGCGACCAAGGGATTATGAGTCCCCTGCTCTAACCGCTGAGCTAAGGGCCCGGAAACAGGGAAACTGCGGAAAACCAACTGTTATTTCAAGGCCAATCGTTACCTCCTGGCAAAACCCTTTGTGCACATGAATGCACATATATGCAGGTTGTGATGCATGAAAATGGCACCTAAATGGCTACCAGAATGGCTGCTGCTTGTTGATCCGGTAATCGGGAATCAGCTATTTTTTCCCGTCTAGCCCTTTTGGAGGCTCGCCAACGCGCTCAATGAGTTTCACGGAAGAGGATTAGGGGCCCAGACATTACATTTCGGCAACGCCTTTCTCAACTCAACCACGCCCTCTTTTGTGACTTTGGTTTTATCTAAATAAAGGGTTACGAGCTTCTGTAATTTGACCAATTCCTTAAAGCCAGCATCGGTTATTTGGGTGTCGGACAAATAAAGCTGTCTGAGGCTCTGCAAATTTGCCAATTCCTTTAGTTCCGCGTCGGTTATTTGGGTGACTTTTAAGGAAAGCCATTCGAGCTTCTGCAACTTGGCCACCTCCTTGAGGCCCTCGTCGGTGATATTGGTACCTTCCAAGTCAAGATCAGTGAGCTTCTGCAATTTGGTCAATCCCTTGAGGCCCTCGTCGGTAATTTTAGTGTCTTCCAAATAAAGCCTATTGAGATTCTTCAGTTTGGCCAACTCTTTGAGGCCCAAGTCGGTGATTTTGGTGTTGGTCAATGATAGGCTGGTGATATCTTTCAATTCCGCCTTGGTAAATTTTGGTGGAGGGAGAAATTTGCCAGCGGGTTTTTTCAATTTCCTTGCAACCGCTTCTCCAAGTGCTCGGTCTTTGAATACCACTTCATCCGCCATCACGGAGAAGCTCATCACCACCATCATCATCAAGAGAATCAGCTTCATGCCCATCAGCCTACGCCACCACCCTCAGCCGTACCAGCCCTTTTGGAGGCTCGCCAACGCGCTCCATATTCTTATTGATTGCGGACACCCTGCTCAAGCCCCCCACATCTATTAGACTCCCGAGGTAAGGAAGTGGCACTTAAATGGTGTCCAGCCAGGTCAGAACGCAAGAAATCAACGGAAAAGGCGAATGCCACACGGGATTATGAGTCCCCTGCTCTAACCGCTGAGCTGAGGGCCCGAAGGCGGGAGGACTTTGCCGCACAAAAGCCTGATTGAAAAGCCTTCAAGCCGCCGGCTCAGCCAATTCATCCGAGTCCGGCTCTTGGACCTGCCGACGGCGCAACCATTTACCGAGCAACCCGTCGTGGATTCCAAAGATCCAGGCCAACACAAACAGACCCATACCGGACACCACCAAAGCACCGGCGATTGAGCAATCCAACCATTTAGCCATGTGAAAACCCAAAATGGTGCTAAGGGCGGCGTGTAACACAGTGAGCCCCATGATTACCGGAAGACGGGGCGATAATAAATGCGCGGTAGCTCCAGGCAAAATCAACATCGCCACCACAAGAATCGCGCCCACAGATTCAAATGCGCTCACCACCACAACCGAGAGTAGGCTCATTAGCCCGTAATGGACGACATTCCTATTGATCCCCAACGAAAACGCCAACCCAGGATCAAATGAACTGACGAGTAGTTCCTTATAAAAGACCCAAATCAACAAAGCCACTAGTAACGTAACGAACCCCATGCGAATGACATCAGTAGCCATGACCAACTGATTACCAATGACGTACAACTCAGCTCCCGGCATTTTTCTCAACACATCCGCTAAAGCCGGGGCTATAGATAACTTCGTTTTGTCCAGCGGCACAAAAACAATTTCACCGTATAATACACACTCTTCATCAATGTGCACATCGCCTGCCTGCAGACTGATCAGGATAACGCCTAGGGCGAAAAGGCTGGTGAAGGTCACACCAATAGCCGCGTCTTGTTTCACGCGTGAATAGCGATGAATCACCTCAATCAGTACAGTGGTCAAGATACCCGAAATTAGTGCGCCAATAAATAAACCTGTTACTTGCAGATGACCGGTAAAGACAATCACCCCAGCAATACCGGCTAATACACTGTGACTGATAGCATCACCCACCAGCGCCATCCTGCGTAGGATGAGGTAATTGCCGACCAATCCGCAGGAAGCGGTAACAAAGAAGCCCATCAACACAATCCACAGTGTTATCGGCAACTCCGCATTCCACGGGGCGATCACATGCTGCTGCCAGTTAAAAGCAGGGATGAAGGGTTCGGGATTCATAACGGCTTGCCATATCCGGTAGTGACCTCCGGCCCGCCAAAGCTGCGGCCGCCCAATTGCAAATCCTGCAGCCCTGGAATCTGTCGGCCATGCGGATCCTCCTTGGCATGGTTTAAGGTGCGCTCGAGTTGACGCACGGTTTCCTCGCCTAACACGTGCTCGATAATCTCTGCATCATCGTGCACATGATCTGGTGCAATGCGGGCTTCGTTAGTGAGATACAATTCCCACAGCCGGTGGTTGCGGACAATTTCACACGCCCGCTGCCAGCCATCGGGCGTGAGATGTACGGTCTCGCCATCTTCATGCAGGGTGGCTAAGTCATGTTTTTTCAGCTGCTGTGCTTGACCTCGCACATCCTCAATTGTCTCGCGCCGGCGCTCAGCAAGCTCGCGCAAAGACACTCCTTCACCTTCAAAAGAACGAGCCTCAAGCACATGGTATAGGGCTTTCAGGGTATTCTCCCGTTGCACTTGAGCCGATCGTGAGGATTGCCGCCACCAACGCGATATTACCCCGTGCCGCGGACCGAAAAGGAACGCCAACACGAACACCAATGACGCCCCTACCACCATCAAAGGGCCGGTCGGCAGGTTGTTGCCAAGATAAGATAAGAAAGCTCCGGTCGCTCCCGCCGCAACGCCGAAGATGGAAGCCAATAGCAGCATTACATGCATCCGATCGGTCAGCAAATACGCTGCGGCGGCCGGCGTGATCAGCATGGCGGATACGAGCACCACGCCTACCGCCTGTAACGCGATCACCACACTGAACGCCAACAGCATCATCAGAGCGTAGTGTATGACGGCCACCGGCAACCCCACCGACCCGGCAAAAAACTTGTCGAAACTAGTGACCAAAAGTTCCTTATAAAAAAAAGTGACGACCCCGATGACCAACAGCGTAACCCCCAGCATCAGAGTGATATCATTCTTCCCCATGGCAGCCGCCTGCCCAAAAAGAAAATCATCAAGCCCGCCCTTATTACCGGTAGAAATCTTTTGAATGCGCGTGAGCAGACAAATGCCGACGGCAAAAAAAGAGGCCAACACCAGCCCCAAAGCTGTGTCTTCCTTCAGTCGGGTCGTTTGGACGATCAAAGTCACTAGCGCGCCTCCGATCAATCCAGCCAAAGTGGCACCGATGAAAATCGCCAACGGATCCTTGCTCATGTTCCACATGAACCCCAGCGCCACCCCAGGCAACACTGCATGAGACAGTGTGTCGCCAAATAGCGCCATCTTCCGCACAACGATAAAACTGCCAAGTAACCCGCAACTGATCCCTAACAAAATGGAGCCCATCAATGCGTAGCGCACAGCGGGATCTTTTAGGCTGAAAAAACGGCGTGCTTGATCCCAGACTGTAGTTTCCCCCATGTCTCCAATGCGCTCGGCCCACACCAATTCCGGCGCGCACAGGTAAAGCAGCACAATGAGGAAGGAACGAAGCATGGGGTCAACGGGCCTTGGCGCCCACGGCGTCGGCCACTTCACTGAGGATAGTCAGTCGCCCGCCGTAGGTACTCTGCAGTAGGTCGTAGTTAAACACCTCTTCGGTGGGGCCAAATGCTACCACCCGCATGTTAAGCAACAACAGGCTGTCGAAGTAGGTTTTGGCCGTGGGTAGATCATGATGTACCACGAGGAGTGTTTTGCCCTGATCTTTGAGCTCCTGGAGAATCGTCACGATGGCCGCCTCGGTGGCGGCATCCACGCCGGCGAACGGTTCATCCATGAAATACAGATCACTCTCCTGTGCCAGTGCTCGCGCCAGGAACACCCGTTGCTGTTGGCCGCCGGAGAGGTTAGAAATCTGCCGGTCGGCGTAGGGCAACATCTTCACCTTTTCAAGGCACTCCCGGGCAACCTCGCGGTCCTCCTTCCTAGGCCGCTTAAACAGGCCGAGATGCCCGTAGCGCCCCATAAGCACAACATCCATGACGCTCACCGGAAAATCCCAATCTACCGATTCACGCTGAGGCACATAGCCCACGCGGCGGAGATTATCCTTTACCGGTTGGCCAAAGACCTTGACCCAGCCGCTGCTCACCGGCAGCAACCCCATGGCCGCCTTGATCAAGGTGGATTTTCCTGCGCCGTTGGGGCCGATAACACCAACAAGTTGCCCAGCCGAAACCTCAACATCTACCCCCCACAGC
Source organism: Verrucomicrobiales bacterium (assembly GCA_038139415.1). GTDB lineage: Bacteria > Verrucomicrobiota > Verrucomicrobiia > Limisphaerales > UBA1100 > UBA1100. Next base: position 6,230 of record JAYOSV010000022.1, read on the forward strand.
ACCGGCCGCTTATGATAAGCAACTGTGAGATCATGAATCTCAAGTGGCACAGGAGTTTCCAGTTTTGCGTTATGTTTGCTCATCTAAAATGTGAATCCGGCGCGCAAGCCAATCACCAGCGCGTCATCTATACTAGCATCACCACTGGGTCGTTTAATCCATTGGATATCGGGTTGTAGATACACCGAGGGGCTCATCTGAAACTGATGGGTTAGTTCCACCACTGCTTCATGGGATTTGGCGGTGGTAATGTCACTGCTGTGTTTGCCATACACAAAACCCAGTACGGTCACATCCTCATCCCGTCCGGGGATGAGTCCCGTGTAGTTAAACCCGGTGTCGAGGACCCAATGGAACCGGCTGCGGTCACGCTCACTAATGCCCAGCCGCGCAAAGGCGCCGAGACCATCACGGGCAAGCATCTTGTCCACGGCGCCATAGATACCGCCATTACCTTCCTTCTTGCCGCCGGCGTTGGTGTCGAATTCACTAGAGTGATACCAGGCCCCCAAACGGTACCAACCTGGAAGCTCCGCGCCATCATCCACATTGAATCCGTTGTAGCCCACCTCGTATAGGCTCGTCCATCCTTGGCCGTTACCAAGTTCGAAGTGCGTGCCGTGCTGATTGATCGTAGCATCTCCTCCGGCATCATCAAAGGTATCGCCATCATAGATTCCGAATTGCGCGTACCGGGCCTCATCAAAGTCATACCTAAAACGCACACCTAAGCCAGGCACGTTGAAGGCTGGTCCTCCATTACGGGTGTTCGCAGCCCAAAATGCTGGCTGCCCAAATGTAGCATTTATTAGTGCGCCGCCATATTCCGCTCCAACGAATTCCTCATCCGCCAGCAGATTACCCATGCGCACATTCAACTTCCCGAAACTCTTTTCGGCGAACACCTCATAGAGACGCAACCCATCATACGCATCTATATTGCTGACAGTCAGTTCATCACCGGCATACTGACCGGGGCTCACGCCATGCGTCCATAAGGTACTCACGCGAAGACTTAATCCTTCCACGCCCAGAGCCGTCCCACCATTTACATCCACCGCACTATAGCCAAGGCCGTTGTACACACTACCGGTCTTTAAGCCTCCAGACACATTGCTAAACCCTTCAGCGGTATACTCAAAAGCAAACTCGTAGCCCTTTTCCAGCAACTCACTTCGCGCACCGCCCCAATTCCCGGACAACCCGGCACTATCCCAGATGGATTCGGACGCATCCGTAATTTCATTTGCTTTTGCTGCAGAAACGATCGGAGTTGCCGGATCACCCTGCGACATAAGTCCCTGGGCGGCCAAGGCCATGCCCAACATGATGTGTTTGCTTCTCATACCTCTTTACCTTTCTGACAATGCCATTGCGACAGGCTGCCGCAACCGTGGAAGAAAGCTTGATTAGAAAATAATTTACCTGAGGGCGTTGACGATAGTGCTGATGTTGTGCTTGATCATGCCCTCGTAGGTGCCGAGATCGAGCTCCCCTTCCATTTGGCCGAGTTCGCCCATGGCATCGGAAAACAATTCACCGCCAATCGTCACGCCGGCATCGGAAGCGACCGCCTTGATGGGATCCGGATTCACGGTGGTCTCCACAAAAATGGATTTCACCTTTTGCCGCTTAATGAAGTCCACCAGCTTAGTGCGATCCGCCAAACCCGCTTCGGAGACCGTCGAAATGCCCTGCAGTCCCACGACCTTAAAGTTATACGCACGTCCGAAGTAGTTGTAGGCATCGTGACTGGTCACGAGCAGACGTTTCTCAACAGGTAATTCGTTGACCTTGTCCACAGCCCAAGTCTGCAGAGCGCTCATCTTCTCCTTGGTCGCCTTACCGTTGGCCTCGTAATCGGACTTATGGTCCGGATCCGCTTTGCTCAGTCCCGCCACCACGACATCGACTGTTTGCATCCAAATCGCCACATCAAACCACACGTGCGGATCGAAGTGATCCTCATACTCATCCGAATCGAGCAGTGTCTTGGAATCCAAGCCCTGAGTCACCGCATACACCGGCTTGCCGCCTTCCCTCAACTTGCCGAGCACTTCCTCCATTTTACCTTCGAGCAACAGACCGACGTAAAAAATGATTTCAGCGTTCTGCAGTTTGGTCACATCATTGGCGCTCGCCCTATACAAGTGCGGATCCACCCCGAGCCCCATGATCTCAGTCACCTCAATATGCTCGCCACCCACTTGGCGCACGAGATCGCTAACCATGTTGACCGTAGTGGTCACCTGCAGTTTACCACTCCCACCGGCGGAATCCCTAGGATCCCCTTCGCCCGCTTTTTCGGTAGGCTGACTGCAACTCGTCAAGAACGCTGCCACGCCCGCCGCAAGAACCACGAGGTATGTCCTCCGTTTTGCAAAAAACTTAAGCATAGCCAGAACCTGCCCAAGGCAGAACATTGCTTCAAGAAAAAAAGTTCACCTAGACAAACTTTTTACAGTTAGTCCAATTTTAGGTATAAAACCGTATGCGTTTGGTGGATTTACAGCCTGTTGGAGTTGAATTAGCCCTGAAGTGGGAAGATGGTGTGGAGCACTTTATATCCTTGGAAGCCCTGCGTCGGGCCTGCCCCTGCGCTTCGTGTGCCGGCGAGATGGATATTATGGGCAATTTAGCCAAAGGTCCGGACGCGAAGCTGACTGATGCTTCCTTTCAGATAAAACACCTCCACCCTGTTGGCGGATACGCCGTGCAAATCCATTGGCAGGATGGGCACGGAACCGGCCTGTACACCCACGAATCCCTGCGGTCCATTGGCGAGAAAAACGCCTAATGCAAAATCGGTAGATCGTGTGATTGCCGGATCAGTTCCGCATCCAAATCCAAAAAAGCATCCAAGCGTTCATGCGCCTCGGCATCATTGATCTGGCAAGCCATCAGCCAGAAATGCGAATAATGGCCGCCTTCACTTTCCACAAGCTCCGCATACATCGCCGCCAGTTTCGGCTCCCTCTCCTTCAATGCCTCGGCTAACAATTGGAATTTCTCGCAACTGCGCCCTTCCACCAACGAAGCGGCGATCAAATGATCGATAACCTGCTCCCGTCTGCCCTTGCGAATGAAACGCATCAGCCCGCTGATCCACGGGCTACTTTGCGATAAACCAAAAGTGACGCCACGTTTCTCCAAGACCTCCATCAACAATTCAAAATGACTGAGTTCCTCCTGCGCAATCGCGTTCAGCTCCCGCGCGTGCCCGGCCAGCTCCGGATACTTGATGAGATTCAACGCGCTGGTCGCCGCCTTCCGTTCCAGATGACAATGGTCCAGCAACACCCCGTCCAGATTGGCCAACACCTTGGGCAGCCAATCATTCGGAATCGTTGCGCGCCACAAAAGCATGGCGCAAATTAGAGGTGCCTCGGCACGAAGTCAAACAACCGCCTTGTGCATAACTGCCGCTTGCCGATCCCCAAACCCGATTTATTCTTCCCAAGGACATTCGTCCAAAGGAGGGGGACATGAATTTTAAAAAAATAAGCATCTTGCTGATGCTGTCGTTGACGGTCTGGGCACAATCGGCCACGCCGGCAGCCGGCGCGCCCAAAGACCGGGATGAAGCCGCGTTTCATTATCACATGGGGCTGAACTATTACGACGGCTTGGGCGAGCCGCCGGACTACGCCAAGGCCGTGGATCATTTCAAACGCGCTGCCACCCTGAATCATTCCCAAGCCCAAGGAATGCTGGGCCAATGCTACCGCAACGGTCGAGGCGTCCAACAAGATCGCGCCAAAGCCGCCCACTGGATTCAACGCGCCGCCCAGCATGAGGATCCCATTGCCCATTTCCTGTACGGCACCCTATTAGCCACCGGCGAAGGCGTCCCACGCGACCCGGCTCAGGCATTACGTTTTTACCTCAAGGCCGCCGCCAAGGGGCACGCGGCTGCCATGAACAATATTGGTGTATTGCACGAACAAGGCCATGGAGTGCCGCAGAATTTTACCGAAGCCGCTAAGTGGTATCAAATGGCCGCCCGCATGAATCTCGCCAGTGCCCAGTGCAATCTAGGCCAGCTTTACGCCTCGGGCCGGGGAGTGCCACTGAACACGGCCGCCGCCACTGAATGGTATGCCAAAGCGGCCCAGCAAGGACATCCCCGATCACAGTTTCTCCTAGGGGCCGCCTATTACTTTGGCAAAGGTGTCCCACGCGACTTGGTGAAAGCCTATCAATGGATGGATCTTTCCGCCAACCTCGGCAACCCCGCCGCGCGCCAACACCGCACGGCTATTGCAGAAAAATTATCCCCCGAGCAGGCCCAACAAGCCTTTCGGGAATCCTCAAAGTTCCGCGCAAAATTTGCCGGTGCGGAGGCGGATAGCACCCAAACCGCCCTAAGTACTGGGACCGGATTTTTCATTTCGGCCGAAGGCCATCTGCTAACCAGCCATCACTTGATCGCCAACGGACGACGCATTGAGGTGCGGACCCAAAAAGGGAATTTCCCCGCCGAACTTATCAAGGCCGATCCGGGCAACGACCTCGCTCTGCTTCGCATTAAAACCGAATCCACTCCGCTCCGTCTCAGCGCTCTGCCTTCGGCGCGCCTAGGCCAGAGTGTGTTTACACTTGGCTACCCCAACCCCGCCGTGCAGGGTATCAAACTGAAGTTCACTGAAGGCCGCATCAGCAGCCTAACCGGCGTGAAGGATGACCCGCGCATGATGCAGATCAGCGTGCCCGTGCAGCCGGGCAATTCCGGAGGCGCGTTGGTGAATGAAACAGGTCAAGTGGTCGGCATGATAACCGTTCGGCTGGATGATCTGAAGACGTTCAGACTCACGGGCAGCTTACCACAGAACGTCAATTACGCATTGAAGAGTTCACAGATCCACGCGTTTCTGGCCACCCTACCGCTCGTCAAATCGCGACTCCCAGCCCCGCAATTGACGGCAACGGCCAATTACGAAGCCCATATCGAAATCGCTCAAGCAGCCACCGCGTTTGTACTTGTCCACGAATAGGGTCGGTACGTTGATCGCGTTTTCTTGACTTTTCGATAATTCCGATCACTGTAATAGCCGTCCTGTCAAGGAGGGGCGTCACATCATGAATAAGCGAATCTATTCCATTTGGGGTGTGGGAGGGTTGATTTTTAGCGTACTAATCTGTGCCGGTTGCGGCGGCAAGGAGGAAACCGATTCCGTTGACGGCACCCAATCAAAGATCGTACAGCCGGATCCCAAACCTGAGGAAATGCCAGTTACACCGGCCGGCAAGGTCGCCTTGGCGATTGAATATTACACCGGCGAAGGTCGCACGGTAGATTACTCCAAGGCCGCCAACCTCTTTCGCCTGGCCGCCAACAATGGCAGCAGCGAAGCGCAGTTTGCCCTTGGCTGCATGTACCAAAACGGCCACGGCGTCACCCAGAATTTTATGGAGGCCGCCGATTGGTATTCGAAATCCGCTCAGGCGGATAACCCGAATGCCCAGTTCTTGCTCGGCCTATCCTACAAGGAAGGCAGTGGCGTGCCGCGGGATCCCATGGAATCTTACAAATGGATTTATCTCGCCGCGGAAGCCGGCAACACCCAGCATATCGCGGCTCGACAGGCACTGGAACAATCCTATACCCCCACCATGATAGCTGAGGGCCGCCGCCGAGCTAATCAATTCCGCATGTATCAGGGTGTGCGGAACTAGCCCGCCAATTTTGCCGTGAGTGCAGGGACATCATATACGCAACCACCCCACGTACCACCACTCTGTGCCTGAAGCGCTGCCCAAAGTTTGGTGTCTTCCGGCAAACGCGCATGCGGAGCCAAGTCCGGCCGTGAAGATCGCTCCTCTAAAATGCGCGCCCCTTCTTCATGATCAAATCGCTCCTCACCAACACCAACCATATTCACTGTGCCAATATTATTATTTCGATCGATCTCAATTCGAATTATATCCCCATCCTGAACCTTACCAATCGGACCGCCAGCTAAGGCTTCCGGCCCTAAGTGCCCGATGCAGGCACCGGTGGAGACGCCGGAAAAACGACCATCAGTAATCACCGCTACATGTTTCCCAAAAGGTAAGAACTTGAGTGCTGAGGTCACCTGATACGTTTCCTCCATACCAGTACCCATCGGACCGATGCCGGCCAGCACCATCACATCCCCCGCCTTGATCTCCCCCGCCTTGATCGCAGCCATCGCAGCTTGTTCACTGGGAAAAACCTTGGCCGGCCCTTCCTTACGATAGACTCCATCATCATCCACCACGGCCGGATCAATCGCTGTGCCTTTAATGAGAGCCCCTTCTGGAGCCAGATTACCTGTGGGAAACGTCACCGTACTTGTAAGCCCCCGCTCCTTCGCCCGATCAGGGCTCATGATGACAGCATCAGGGTTCACACCTTCTTGCTCCTGTAACACTGCTCGGAATCTTTGCCGACGCTCGGAATCTTTCCACTCATCCAGCAACGTATCCCAAGATTTGCCTTCCACTGTAATTACAGACGTGTCCAATAACCCCAAATCCCTCAAATGCAGCATCACCTCCGGTACACCACCAGCGAGAAAAACATTCACCGTGGGATACATCTCTGGACCATTCGGGAGCACACTTACCAGTCGCGGCACAACAGCGTTGACCTCCTGCCAATCCGCCACCGTTGGCCGCCTCAATCCAGCCGCGTGCGCAATCGCCGGAATATGAAGCAATAAATTAGTACTCCCCCCAAAGGCCGCATGCACCACCATGGCATTCCGTACGGCCGCATCGGTGATGATTTGATTTACGCCGAGACCGTTGGACTTTAAATCCTGGATCAAATCGGCAGCACGTGTAGCTATCTCCAACCACACCTCTGAACCTGATGGTGCCAGAGCCGTATGGAATGGGGCTAATCCCAATGCCTCCCCCACAACCTGTGAGGTGGCGGCTGTACCCAAAAACTGACAACCACCACCCGGCGATCCACAGGCCTTGCAACCCAATGTTGCCGCTTCATCGAGAGACAACATCCCGTGCGAAAAGCGCGCACCGATAGTTTGTACAGCACCCGCATCTTCCCCTCCGTCGCTTGGAGGCAAGGTTACTCCACCAGGCACCAACACAGCCGAAAAATCCCCTGAACTTGCCAAGGCCATCATCATCGCAGGCAAACCTTTGTCGCAAGTAGCTACCCCAATCACACCTTTACGTGTAGGCAAAGAGCGAATTTGCCGACGCATCACAATAGCCGCGTCATTTCTAAAAGGTAAACTGTCGAACATTCCGTCAGTACCTTGTGTGCGGCCGTCACAGGGGTCTGAGCAATGGGCGGCATAGGGCACTTTACCATTTGCTTTCAATTGATTAGCAGCCGCCTGCACTTGGAGTCCGATCTCCCAATGACCGGTATGATAGCCAAGGGCTACCGGTGCACCATCATCTGCCCGAACTCCCCCGTGCGTATTCAGAATCAGATAAGGATCACCCCTCAATGCCAATGGGTCCCAACCCATACCGGCACTTTGTGTAAGGCCAAAGAGATCGCCGCTGGGTGATTCACGGAGTTGCTCCTCGGTAATTGGCAATTGCCCAGCCGGACTATCGCCGCGTGTCCGAATCTGATAGATGTCGCCCATTCTTAGATGACCGTGTTATCCGGGATGATCGCGTTCTTAGGAATGATTACAATACCATCACGAACATAATAGGTCTCACCGTCGCAATCCTCCTCCTTGCCTGCGGGACTTATGATGCAATTATTTCCAATACGCGCGTTCTTATCAATGATGGCATTCTGAATGCGTGTGTTGCTCCCGATTCCGAGAGGCGGCCGCCCTAATGTATTATTGCGATCGATTGAATCGGCGGATTCATAATAATCCGCGCCCATCATCACCACTCGCTGAATCATTGTGCCATCACCTACCACACTCCGCACGCCCACGATACTGTCGCTGATTTGCGCCCGATTAATGATACAGCCATCACTCAAGACGGCGTGATCGATGGCCGCTCCATTAATTTTACTAGCTGGCAGGAATCGGGGCCGGGTAAAGATCGGGGCCTCCATGTCAAAGAAATTGAACTTTGGCAATTCACTGGCCGCATCGAGGTTTGATTCGAAAAACGTTCGAATCGTCCCGACATCCTCCCAGTATCCCTGATACACGTAGGAGAAGGATCGGCATTTATCAATCGCTTCGGGTATGATGTGTTTACCAAAATCAATGTGATCACTATCGAGATACTCCAGCATCACATCACGGTTGAACACATAGATACCCATTGAGGCAAGGTACTGATCCTCGTCATCGCCGAGTCCGAGATCATTACGAGTCTCGGCAGGAATACGAAGCGAATCGATCACATCCGTTTCCTGCGGCTTCTCCACAAACTCACGGATTTGCCGATCTGCATCAATCTGCATGATCCCAAACCCTGTCGCGGCCTCGCGATCCACTGGGATTGTTGCGACCGTTACCTCGGCATCATTTTTGATATGTTGCCCGATGACTTTACTGAAATCCATATTGTAAAGCTGATCGCCACTGAGGATCAGAAAATAATCGAACCGGTGATTGAGAAAGTGCCCCACATGCTGCCGCACCGCATCCGCCGTCCCTTGATACCAGGAGGAGTCCGACAAGGTTTGCTCCGCCGCCAACACCTCCACAAAGCCACGCGTGAAGTGGTCGAATTTGTACGACTGCGAAACATGACGATGCAGCGACGCGGAGTTGAATTGCGTGAGCAAATACATCCGCTTAATACCCGCGTTGATGCAGTTGGAAATGGGGATATCGACCAAACGATATTTCCCTGCCAAGGGCACCGCCGGCTTGGCCCGTTCACGGGTGAGGGGAAAGAGGCGCGCACCTCGGCCACCACCCAGGATGACCGCCAGCACGCGGGAGGCATCGAGACTTTGATCGTGATCTTCCGGCATGAAATCAACTTGCCCGCGACACAGACATCGCCCACGATGAGCGCGGCCACCCCGCAAGGCGTTAGGTTGGCCAACCCTAAACCCAGATCCATTCCGGAAGCGATAAAAAACCTATGCCCCCCCTTCCTCACCGCATCGGCATCATTGGCGGCAGCGGCCTGTACAATATTAAAGGCTTTGAAAACCAGAAATGGCGCACTGTAAAAACGCCGTTCGGGGAAGCTTCCGATCAACTACTCACCGGCACACTTGCCAGCCGGGAAGTGGTGTTTCTTCCACGCCATGGCCGCGGGCATCGCATTCTGCCAAGTGAGCTTAATCATCGCGCCAATATTTGGGCGATGAAGAAACTGGACGCGCAATGGATCATCAGCGTCAGTGCCGTCGGTTCCCTGCAAAAGAAGTACAAGCCGTGCGACATAGTGCTGATTGATCAGTTTCTCGACCGCACCAAACAATCGACGAACCACACATTCTTCGGCGATGGCATCGTCGGCCACGTAGCGTTTGCTGATCCCATCTGCGAAGAACTCCGCCAACTCTTACTCAAGAGCGCCCGACGCAAAAAGGCCCGCGTACACAACGGCGGCACCTACGTGAACATGGAAGGCCCCGCCTTCAGCACGCGCGCCGAATCGCTCACCAATCACCGGCTCAAGTACGATGTGATCGGCATGACCAATCTCGGCGAAGCCAAGTGCGCACGCGAAGCGGAGATCGCCTACGCCACCATGGCGATGATCACTGATTATGATTGTTGGAAAATCGACGAAGCCCACGTGACCGTAGAGATGGTGATCAATAACCTCAATCGCAACGCCGCCACTGCCCAGGCCGTGCTCGCCGATGTGCTGCCACGCATTCCCGTTGAACCGGCCGATTGGCCCTGCCACGCCGCATTAGAAAATGCGATTATGACCGATCGGAAATGTTGGCCCGCCAAAACCAAAAAGGCGCTCGAGCCAATTCTGAAGAAGTACCTCTAACTACTTTTTCTTCGGCGGATACGCCTGCGGCCCGGCCTGATACACAATGCCGCTCGTCCGCGTCTTCATACGGTAAATCTTGTCGAAACAAGTGATGTACAAGTACTCCATGTTGAATCCGCCAAACGCCACACTCGTAATCCCCTTGATCCCCGGTGGCCCCGGAATCACGCCGCTGATGCGACCGGTCGGATCGAAATACTGTACCCCCAACTCCGTGGCCACGTAATAACGCCCATAAGCGTCCGTGATCATGCCGTCCCCACGGCATGAAGGCTGAAACTCCGGCAGAGTCATGCGCTCCTGCGACGGCTTCGGCTTACGTCGCATGGTCATGTACGGTTGCTTGTGCGCCAGTGTGCCGTCCATCTCGATGCGAAACGCCCAGCAATGTTTGCCACGAAAATCCGATACCACCAAGGTCCCTTGATCGGGCGAAAGACAAATCCCGTTGGGCGCAGTGATGCCCACATCCGCCGCCTTCATCTTGCCGGTCTTGGTGTTGTAAAACGTAACCTGCTTTTTCGGCGTCTCAGTAAAATACAAGTAACCCTTGTGCGTCACCACCAGATCATTCGGCCGTACATCCTTTGCCAGCACCGTGAGCTTGTTTGCGACTGGATCGATCGACACCAACTCCCGCGTCCTCGCCCGACACGCATAAATCTTTCCGTCCGGCCCAAACTTCATCCCGCTAATCCCCGTCATCCCCTTTAGATACAGCACCACCTTACCCTGCGGGATAATCTGGTACAGCCCCTGTTCGCTGCGCAGGTCTGAGAAATAAAAATTTCCCTTCGCATCCGCCGTCGGCGCATCCGTGAATTCATGCCGGAATGAGGCCAGTCGCCAATCCTCTCCCGGAACCAGCACCTGCGAGAGCGGCATATCCTGCGCGCCCAGTATCCCGGTCAGCGTGATCCAACTGGTAAGTATAATTCGTTTCATTCCGTTACTCCTTATCTCCATGATCCGCCCATAACCACCGCAAGGCGTCCGGCAACAGAACGCCGCCGTGTTGCAGATTGTGTTTACCGTCGCCGTACACAAACTTGTGATCCCAACCCATGAAATTCAGCGCCGCCGCCATTTGTTCATTCGCTAGCGGCCAGTGGCCATGATCGTTGTTGAGATCATTGCGGCCGCCTTGCAGAAACACCTTCACCGGCTTCTTGGCCGTCTTGCGAATCCAGCTGGGATACACATGTCCACCCCGGATATTCGTGAAGCTGCCGATCATGCTGTACACCTTGCTAATCGCATCGGGCCGCTCCCAGGCCACGGTAAAGGCGCAGATGCCGCCGCTGCTGGCGCCGCAGATGGCGCGGTCGGCGGCCTTTTCTGAGAGATTGTATTTCTCGCTCACCGCCGGCAACAATTCCTCCAGAAGAAATCGCGCGTACTCGTCACCCAAGGAATCGTATTCGTAACTGCGATTATTCGCTCTCCAGCGGTTCTCAGGAAACGCATCGCCGCGATGGCCCGGATTCACAAAGATCCCAATGGTCACGGGCATCTCGCCCTTGTGAATCAGGTTATCAAAAACAATCGGCACGCGCACATCGCCGTCTTCCTCGAGGTACGCGTGCCCGTCCTGAAACACCATCACGCACGCCGCCTGCTCCGGGCGATATTGCTCCGGCACATACACCGAGTATTCGCGCCGCGTGCCCTTGAAGATCTGGCTTTCCAAGATGTGCGTCTTCACCTTGCCGCGCGGCACGCCGTCCTGCCGCTCGGAATCCTTCGTATGCTTGTACTCCGCAATCTTCGGCTTCGCCTTTTCCTCATTCTTGACATCCGGCGCGGTGAAAATCCATTTCGCGGATTCGGGGAAAATGGAACCCCCATGCCGCCCGCTGTGGCCGTCATCGCCCCAAACCATCTTGTGCTCGTAGCCCTTGTACTTCAGCGCGGCCGATACCTCCGCATTGGAGAGCGGCCAATGCCCGTGAAGATTATCTAGATCACGCCGACCTTCCTGCAACAGCACGCGCAGATTTTTCTTTTCCGTTTTGCGAATCAACGCCGGATACACATAGCCGCCTCGGATATTGGTAAAGCTGCCAATATGGCTGATCACGCCGCCAAAGAAATCTGGCCGATGCCACGCCGCCGTGAATGCCGCAATACCTCCGCTACTGTTGCCGCAGATCGCTCGCGCCCGAGGATTCTTAGCGATCATCAGATTGTGCTCTTTCGCCACTACCGGCCACAACTCGTCGATGATGAAGTTGGCGTAATCCGCGCTCACCGTATCGTACTCAAACGCCCTATTGCGCCGCGGCTGATTGCCCGGCTCCGCGCCCGGCACACTGCCCGGATTCACAAACAACCCGATCGTGACCGGCAGCTCCTTCCGGTGAATGAGATTATCAAACACAATCGGCACGCGCGTGTGCCCGTTCTCGCGCACAAACCCGCCGCCGTCCTGAAACACCATCAGATTTGCCGGCAGCTTCGGATCATACTGCGCCGGGATGTACACCCAGTAAGACCGTGTCGTACCGGGAAACGCCTTGCAGTCGTTCCATGCACCCTGAATCACCTTGCCGCGCGGCACGCCGTCCCGCCGTTGCGCATCCGGCCCAGGCCGATAATCCGGGGCCCCCAAAAGGCCGCCGGTAAGGAGAAGAAAAAGAATCGTTCGCATGAGCAATCGGTGTCCCAACTATCCGTTACGATTGGCGTTTATCAAGACTGGATCGTGCCCATCCGGTCACCGACCTTCGCGTATAGCTCGCGTTGTTGGGCGGATTGCTCAAGCAAATCCTCCGCCAATTGCACACGGCCCGGCTCAAAAAGTGTCAGCGTAGCCGAACCGCCAAAGGCGAAATAGCCTTTCTCCTCGCCCTTCTCCACCAGCCGCGTGGGCACAAACGTATGATGCACACTGCCCACATTGGTCGCCCCGATTTCCAGCATCAACACGCGGCCCAGCTGCTCGGTCTCCATCTCCGTGATGTAACGTTTGTTCTCCCAAAGAATTGCTAACCGATCGCGCAAGGCAAGCGGGTTCACCGAATACAACGGCCCATTGATCAAACGTGCATTACCAGGCTCTCCGGCCACGGGAAAGTGGAACCGATGATAATCCACCGGACACAACCGCGAAAATACCGCCGCGCCAGCGGAAAATTGCGCCGCCAATTTGTCATCCCCCAATAATCGCCCAAGATCAAATCGCTGACCTTTGACATACACCCTCTCCACTTCCGAAGCCTTGGCAAACCCAAGATGCCGGCCATCGGCGGGAAACACCGCCGAATCGTCCGCCGCATCCACCGGCCGCGACGCGGGCTTGAGCTTGCGGTAAAAGAAATCGTTGAACGATGTAAACGCATCCGCCGCCTTCACATTTTCATCCCTGGTAATCCCGTACTGCTCAATAAACGGCCGCACACGCGCCGCGCTACTGGGCCGGCTCATACGCCATCCGTACCAGCGCGAGAACCACGCCCGCTTGGCCACCGTGTGCAGGGCAATCTTGCCGAAGGGATTGAACAGAATAAACCGCAGCCACCGCTCGCCATACACCACCTCGGTTTCCACCTTGCCTGTGTAGCGATTGAAATATTGGATGCCGTTGTCTTTCATTATTTAACCACTGAAACACAGAGGACACAGCGAACCATGATTCATAAAATCTGTTCCTCTCTGAGGAACCAAACCTAACAACTCGTCGGTACGCCCGCCACCACCTCGACGCAATGCGGAATGGCGCCCTCCACAAAGCCGAGGCATTCCACCGCGCCCTTCGGCTTGCCCGGCAGACAGATGACCAGCGCATTGCCCACGGCCGCGGCCAGGTTGCGTGAAAGAATAGCGTTCTTGGTAATCTTCATGGACTCCATCCGCATCACCTCGCCGAAGCCCGGTAACTCGCGATCGGCAATTTCCTTAACTGCCTCCGGCGTCACATCGCGCGGCGCCACCCCCGTACCGCCGGTGGTCAGCACCAAGTGCGACCCTTTGGCGATCTGCTCGCGGATGGCCCGCTGAATCTGTTCCTTATCATCCGGCACCACCGTCTCGGCAATCACCGCCCAGCCGTAGCCGTCGGCCGCCTTGGCCACCAGCGGCCCGCCGAAGTTCTCGTATTGGCCCGCCGCCGCGCGATCGGACACCGTGATAATCCCTACCTGAATGTTCATTGTTTAGTTTTCGAGACCAGTTTCACGTTTGTGATGCGCATCTTTTTATCGACCGCCTTGCACATGTCATAAATCGTCAGAGCCGCCAGATTCACCGCCGTGAGCGCCTCCATCTCAACCCCCGTCCGTGCCGCCACCCGCGCTGTAGCCGTAATCACAATCGCATTGCCCGCCTTAGGAAAATCAAAATCCACCTCGCAATGATCGAGCGGCAGCGGATGACACATTGGAATCAAATCCCCTGTGCGTTTCGCCGCCTGAATGCCCGCAATCCGCGCCGTGGCCAGCACGTTGCCCTTGGCGATCTTATCCCCGCGCACCAGCTTTAAGGTCGCCGGCGCAATGCGAATCTCCCCGCGCGCCACAGCCGTCCGCCGCTGCACCGGTTTTTCTGATACGTCCACCATCCGCGCCTCACCCTTGGCATTAATGTGTGTGAGTTTACTCAATTCGACATCCCTTTCTTCCAATCCATAATCGCCCTCTCCATTTCACCTCGCACCGCCTCATTCGGCTGCACATGTTTCGGAATGTAATCCGGCGAGGTCGCCCATAAATCAGTCGTCACCAAAATCTGCCCGTCACAATTCGGCCCAGAACCAATTCCGATGGTCGGCACAGGCAGCGCTGCTGTCAATTCCGCCGACACTGCAGGCTCCACCAATTCCAGCACAATCGCAAACGCTCCCGCATCCACCAACGCATTCGCGTCGCCACGCAACGCTGCAGCCTCGTCGGACTGTCGACCTTTGATCTTGTAACCGCCTTCGCGTTTCACCTGCTGCGGCAGCATCCCCAAGTGCCCAAGAAACGGGATTCCCGCGCCCACGATCGCACGCACTTGTTCGTCGATCACCAAGCCTCCTTCGGCCTTCACTGCTTCCGCTCCGGCATCCACCAACCTCCGTGCATTGGCGACGGCACTATCCGGTGTCTCATAACTGCCCGCCGGCAAATCCACCGCTAACAACGCCTTCGGCTCAGCCCGTGCGGCCGCTCGGGTGTGATGCAGCATATCCTCCATCGTCACCTCGGTCGTATCCGGAAAGCCCAGCACGACCATCCCCAATGAATCCCCCACCAACATCAACGGCACGTCACAGCGATCCACCAGCTTGGCCATCGCGTAATCATACACCGTCAACGCCGCCACCGGCGCCTGTCCTTTCATGCCACCAATGGTTTCAGCAGTGATTTTTCCCGTGGACTCAGTCATCGGTCCCCCACCTTTCCCGCAAAGCCAAACCGCCGACAAGCGGAAATTACCCCAGCCATCCGGATACCTTGGGCCATACCTTGTTGAGCGCCGTGTTCCAAGCCATGGCCAAGAGAACCAGAAAGCCCACGCCACCCACAGCATTTAGCAACGGTCCATTCCGGTGTTCCCCCATGTAATCTTTACGATTACAAAGCCACAACAGCACGCCCGCCATCAGTGGCGCTGCAATGACGGTGACCGCTTGCGCCATCACGATCGCACCGACAGGCTGAATCTCAGTCTTAATCACATAAAGTGCCACCAGCATTCCCGTGATCAATACCGCCGCTGTCATTCGGCGTGTCCAAGGATCATTCGGCTCGCTCCCCAACCCCAATCCATCGGCCAAGACAAAGCCGCCAATCATGGAGTTGATCAGAAACGAGGAATAAGCCGCCGAGAAAAGGCCCAAACAAAACAACGCCTTACCGGCGTCGCCGAAGAGCGGTTGCAATTGTTGAGCCACTGCCCCGGCATCGGCCAGTTCCTTCCCTCGCAATACCGAAGCGGCCGTCCCCATAATCATCAGCGTGATGGAAGCCATGATCAGCGCGCCCACGCGAGAATCCAATAGGCTATCAGGCAACTCTTCCTTCACGACGCCTTTATGGCGCACGAGATATATTTGAAAATAAGCCGCCGCAATCACAAAGGTCGTCCCCACCAATCCAAGCACCGTAATATCAATCTCCCCCATTCCACTGGGAACGAATCCTCCAGCCCACTCTCCAACCTTGGGTTTAGCAAAAAACAAATTAGCGGCAAACGCGACCAGCATCAACCCCACAAAACCCATCATCAACTTCTCTAATGCCCGATACAGGTTTTTGAAACAAAACAAAAAAGCGATGGCCGCCGCATTAAACACGACAATAATGTATTCAAATTTCACATAGGCATTAAACGCGGTATGAACCCCGAGGTTATTGCCGAATTGGAATGCGGACGCGATGAAAAAGACCGAGACTCCGATCAAGATCGCCAACCATCGCCCCACGCTCTTCGCCAACATATCGCCAGGCGATTCACTGGCAATCACGCCCAGTCGCGCGGACATGGTGGTAAAAGAGAGCATAAAGATCACCGAAGCCACCACTACCCAACTCAAGGCATAGCCGTTGGCGGCACCCACCTTGGAACTGGTTAAAATACTTCCCGGACCGATGACCACGCAGGCGGTGATGAGGCCGGGACCGAGGGCCTGATACCAGCGACGGGGGGCGGGCGGTTGCTCGTCAGCCATGCGCGGAGTGTAGGGACTGCTCGGAACAGGGAAAGGCTAAAGGCGCGTCAATGTGTCGTCGGCTTCTAGGTGCCCAAGCAATTCAGCGACGGTGACGGATTGCCCCGGCAGAATCGCCTCGGGTGCAATCTCGGCCAATGGCTCAAGAACAAACCGGCGTTCCTGAAAACGCGGATGCGGAAGTGTGAGTTGCGCCTCTTGGCGTTGTTCTCCACCGAAGGCGATGAGATCAAGATCCAAAGGACGCGGTTCGTTCATGACCACCTTGGGTTGGCGCCCGAATTGAACCTCAAGTGCCTGTAATTTTTCCAATAACGATTCGGGAGTTTCCCCGTCCAACGGCGTTAACACCGCTGCGGCATTGATAAAGTCCGGCGAATCGGGCGGGCAATCGACCGGCGTACTGCGCCAAAGAGAAGATTGCTTGATGGGCTTCCGTGAGAGCGTTTGCAGTTCGGCAAAGGCCGATTGAAGCGTGGCGGCTGTATCGCCGAGATTGGAGCCAAGCGCAATGTAGGCGGGCTTACTCAAGGCCCAGAACGTTTTGCATGTTGTAAAGCCCGGGCGCTTTACCATTGGCCCATTGGGCGGCACGAAGGGCGCCGTTGGCAAAGGTTTCGCGGCTGGCTGCCTTGTGTGTGAGCTCCAGTCGTTCACCGGCACCGGCATACATGACGGTGTGATCACCCACCACATCGCCTCCTCGCAGGCTGTGCATGCCGATCTCCTCATCGGTGCGCGCTCCGACAATGCCTTCGCGGCCGTGACGCAGGGCGTCCT
This sequence comes from Verrucomicrobiales bacterium, assembly GCA_038139415.1. Classification (GTDB taxonomy): domain Bacteria; phylum Verrucomicrobiota; class Verrucomicrobiia; order Limisphaerales; family UBA1100; genus UBA1100. Next base: position 23,553 of record JAYOSV010000022.1, read on the forward strand.
TTTGCTGATTGCGCACCTCGAGCAAAATCTCACCGAGCGTGGCGGCCGTGCCGCTGGGGGCATCGACCTTGTGGCGGTGATGCATCTCGATCACTTCCAAATCAAAATCCGGTCCCAGTATTTCCGCGGCTTTGCGGGTGAGCCAAAAGAGCGTGTTCACGCCGGTCGAATAATTGCTCGCCCAAACGATGGGAATGGCGGATTGATGCTTGAGCACTTCCGCCTTCTCCTCGTCCGTGTGGCCGGTGGTGCCGATGATCAGCGCTTTGCCGTGCTCCGCGCACAAAGCCGCGCAGGCGGCGGTGGCGTTGTGCAGGCTGAAATCAATGACGGCATCACAATCGGCAAGGTGATGGGCGAGGCTATCGCCTTCGTCCACGCCGGCGACAATTTCGAGTCCGTCCATTTTTTTACCACAGGCGATGAGCATTTGACCCATACGACCTTTGGAACCATGAATAATAACCTTGGTCATAAGGATTACTTGATCACGCCGAAAGCCTTGAGCGTGGCGCGGAGTTGGCGTCGATTGTCCGGGTTTAGCTTCACCAACGGCAGGCGGTATTCCTCTTTTACGAGGCCTTTCATCGCGAGCGCGGATTTCACCGGCACCGGGTTGGTCTCGATAAAGAGATCCTTGAAGAGCGGGTAATATTTCTCGTGCAACTTCAACGCGCCCTTCTGGTCACCCTTGAGGTAGCTGTGCACCATTTTGGTGAGCTGCTTGGGCAGGAGATTACTGGCTACACTGATCACGCCCTGCGCCCCAACGGACATGAACGGCAAGGTCAACGCGTCGTCGCCACTGAGGATGGAAAATTTCTTGGGCAACCCCGCCCGCAATTGGCTCACGCGATCCGCATCGCCGCCGGCTTCCTTGATGCAGACGATATTCGGGCAATCCGCCGCCAAACGCGCGACAGTAGACACCGCGATCTCCACGTTGCACCGACCTGGAATGCTGTAGAGCACGATCGGCAGGTTGGTGGAATTCGCAATCTCGCTGAAGTGCGCATACAACCCATCCTGCGAAGGCTTGTTGTAGTACGGACTCACCTGCAGTGAACCATCTGCGCCTGCGTATTCGGCGGACTTGGTCAGATACACCGCTTCTTCAGTGGAATTGGCGCCCGTGCCGGCAATCACCTTGCAGCGTCCCTTGGCGTAATGCACCACGAGCTCGATAATGCGGATGTGCTCCTCAAATTCCACGGTCGGCGATTCGCCGGTTGTGCCAACTGGCACGATGCCGTCCACGCCGCCTTTCACCTGCAGCTCTACGAGCTTTTTGAGGGCGGATTCATCCAGCTTCCCTTTGGAAAAAGGGGTAACCAGTGCGGTATAAACTCCACTAAACATCGGTAAGGTGACGTTAACAGGTCAGGCGGGGGAGTCCAAGCCGATTCAAATTTCGACGGTACCGGTGAAGACAAAATCCGCCGGGCCAGTGAGATGCACAGCCGAAAAAACGCCTCCTTCCCGATCAAACGCCACACCTAGCGTGTCGCCTCCAAGCACATCCACTTTCACCGGCGATGGCCAATCATTCAGATGCGCCGCGATCATACCCGCGGCCGAGACGCCCGTGCCACACGCCAGCGTTTCCCCCACCCCACGTTCATAAGTGCGCACGCGGATATGGCCCGGCGCGAGGATCTGAGCAAAATTCACATTCGTACCAGCCGGCGCAAAGTGATCATGAAACCGGATCTCTTCCCCCAAGCTGGACACCATGGCAGCATCGGCTTCCTCCACAAACAACACCGCGTGCGGCACGCCGGTGTTGAGCGAATGCACCGTTTGCTCACCGGCACTAGTGGTGATGTAATCGTTCAACTCCAACCCTTGCGGATCAGTCAAGTTAATGGTCACCGTCTCGCCATCAATCTGCGCGCGGATCACGCCGCACACTGTCTCAAAGCTCAGCGTCCGGCCGCAATCCGTGGTCGCCTGAATGTACCGAGCAAAACACCGCGCCCCATTACCGCACATCTCAGCATCGCTGCCGTCGGCATTGTAAAATTTCCACGCCCAATCCGCGCCGTTCTTGGCATTGCGCAAATAAATCAATCCGTCCGCGCCGATCCCGCGCTGGCGATGGCACAACTGAGCGATCTGTTCGCGACTGAGGGAAACCTGATCTTCGCGATTATCCATCAGCACGAAGTCATTCCCCGCGCCGTTCATCTTGGAAAAGGCTATTTGCACGGGCACAGGTTACCGCGAAGCAGGCCGTAAATCAATCTCGGCCGTAATTCGGTGAAGAGGACTTGAAAAATGTCCGCGCCCACACACCGAAGAGCACGCTGAGCTTGGTAAACTTACTGAGCTTAAGCGGCGCGGGATCCAGTGAGGGCCGAAATTTCGCATTCTCCAAAGCTCGCAAAATCCGCCAGTACACCGCGGCCATGCATTCGCCGGCAATCATGGAACGCCGATCGCCCGCAGGCAACAGCTCGACGGTGTTTTGAAAATGTTGCCGTGCGCGCACAGCCATCTCGGCTGCGAGATTATGAAAGGCAGTGGAGTATTTTCCGTTCAAGATCGAGCGCGGTTCTACTCCGAATTTTTCCATCGCCTCCTGCGGCAGATAAATACGACCGCGCTCGGCGTCATTCCCGATATCACGCAGGATGTTCGTGTACTGCAGCGATTTGCCGATAGCCACCATGTAGTCCTGGCATTTCGCATCGCGATAGCCAAACACCTCCACACTCAACAGCCCAACCGCACTGGCTACGCGGTAACAATACAGTTCCAGATCCTCAAAGGTCTCGATTCGATCCTGTTCCAGATCCGATTCCAAGCCCTTGATGAGTTCATCAAAATGATCGAACTGTAGACCGTACTGATCGATCACCGGTTGCAATTCCCGCACCAAAGGTTTCCGCGGCGACCCGCCATCACAGGCCCGCTGCACATCCTCGCGCCAATCCTGCAGCGCAATCCGTCGACTCTCCAGGGGACTGGAATCTTCATCCGCCACATCATCCACCTGCCGACAAAAAGCATACAAGGTGGTCATGGCTTTACGCCGGGGTTTTTCGAGGGCGATAAAAGACAGCGCTAGATTGGAGGCGCTGCGTTGGGTGATTTGCTCACCGGATTCAGCTTCGATCGGCTCACTCATCGGGGCCGTCGCTATCTTTACTGTTATTGCCCAAACCCAATTGCTGCATCCGATAACGCAATGAATGGCGGGTCATTTTCAACTGCTCGGCGCTACGGTTTACATTAAACTGGTTTTGCTCGAGCGCCTTCTGAATCATATTACGCTCAAATGAGGCCACAGCCTCGGCGAAGCCTAGCTCGAACCCAATTTCGGCTCCTCCCGATGAGCTACTACCGCTGCGAAGTTGCGTTTCCAATTCAAAATCCGGCAAACTATCGGGCTGCACTTCATCCGTCTGCTCAAGGATCGCCGCGCGTTCCATGACGTTGCGCAATTCACGCACGTTGCCGGGCCATTGATGGGCGAGCAATTTGTGCTCTGCCACCGTGGAAAGTTTGAGGGACGAACGCCCGAGATTCTGGCAGTTTTGAACGAGAAAATGCTCGGCCAAGGTCAACACATCGCGCCCGCGGTCGCGCAAGGGCGGCGGACGAAACTGCATCACGTTAAGTCGGTGATACAAGTCCTCTCGAAAATCGTTATCCTTAATGGCCTGTACAATATCTCGGTTGGTCGCGGCAATGATGCGGACGTGGACCCGTTTCTCTTCATTGCCACCCACGCGCGTGAATGAGCCGTCTTCAAGAAATCGCAGTAGCTTGGCTTGCAGCGGCCGACTCATGTCGCCAATCTCATCGAGAAAAATAGTGCCGCCATCCGCTTCCTCGACCCGACCGGTCTTGGTGCGCAACGCACCTGTGAATGCGCCTTTCTCGTGGCCGAACAATTCGCTTTCCAAGAGGTTTTCCGGAATGGCCGCGCAGTTGAGACGAATATAATTTTTATCGGCGCGCGCACTGAGATGATGGATGGAGCCAGCCACCAGCTCCTTGCCCGTGCCGCTCTCGCCGAGAATCAACACGGTGGAATCAGTAGGCGCCACAGTCTCGATAAACTTGCGCAAGTCGATCATCTTGGGCGAGTCACCCACGATCTGGTGTAGTTGATAAATCGGACTACTCCCCCAGGACCGCGACCGCAGGGTTTTGTTTTCCTCCTTGAGATCGTAATGTTCGCGACACCGGTCAACCGCGTGGAGCAATTCCTCTGGCGCGAACGGCTTGGAAAGATAATCCACCGCGCCGTTCTGAATGGCCTCCACGGCAAGTTTTGGCGTAGCAAAAGCGGTGATCATGATAACCGGCATCTTTGGGAAATCCGCCTTGGCCTTCTTGAGCAGTTCATAACCGCTCATGCCGCCCAGCCGACCGTCGGTGATCATCATGAAATATTCACTGCTCGGCTCGGTGAGCATTTCCACGGCCTGTTCGCCTGATTCGGCGACATCCACCGTATAGCCGTCATCCATCAACAACTCGCTTACGGTCGCCCGCATGTTGGGCTCATCGTCGACCATTAGAATGGGAGGCAGGGCAGATTTCATGATTAGTTTTTTTGGCGGAGAACTCGGGTTGGGAAAGTTAAGATGAACTCCGTGCCTACGCCAAGCTCGGATTCCACGACAATCTCGCCACCGTACAGTTCTGTGTTTTGTTTCACAATCGCCAAGCCTAGCCCCGTGCCTTTTTTCTTGGTCGTGAAGTAAGCTTCAAAAATCTGTTCACGCTGATCCAGCGGAATGCCTACGCCGGAATCCTTGATCCGCAATTCAATTGCATAATCCGGCGACGGACGGCAGCTTATGTGAACCACTCCATTTTCACCCGCTGCCTCGCGGGCATTCACCAGCAAATTCACCATGATCTCACGCAGGTGCGCCCGTTGCATCATTAAAGGCGGCAACCCTTCTTGCAAATCTTTTTCCAACTGAACATGAAAGGCATGGTTTGGCGGAAACGCTTCCTCAATCGCACCCTGCAGTTCCTCCTTCATATCAATTCTTTCCACGCGCCCCTCGGATAGCCTCGCGTAGCCCATCAGCTCCGTGAGAATCATATCCGACCGCTCCACTTCACCTCGAATCATGTTCAGCTGTCTGGATGCCCCCGAGTTCTCTTCTTTCAAATGGCGTCCCAGCGAAAAGGCAGCGTTGTTAATAATCGCCAACGGGTTCTTCAAACGGTGCGCAATCTCCGCCGCTAACCGTCCAGTGGAACGCAACTGCTCGCGGCGCAGCGAATATTCCCGCGCCTCACTTTGCGCCTGACGATCCCGATCGAACAGCACCTGTACGCCATAGCAAACCGCCGTCATCAGGACGAGGAAGAATACCCGAATGGTAAACAACGATTCCTCATACTGCTCCACCGGCTGGTTCACCGCCTGAATCTCCTCCAGCGATGCCGGCCCCACGGCTGGTGCCAATTCACTCAGAGCATCCATCGGATCAATCGCGATCCATCCTTTCCAGATAAAAATAGCCACCGCATAGCCAGCTGTGGTTAGCAAGTTGATCGAGATTTGCGTCACCGGAACCGGCACACTAATCGCATTGCGCACAATCAACACGAGGAACACCCAATACACCATGCTATCCAGCCCGCCGGTGATCACCACCAACGCCGAAACCACTAGGGCATCCACGAAATTCATCACCAGCGTTACCCAATGCACCACGCGCAGCTTCCAATTATTGAACATCAGGAAGAACATAATCGCGCCCATGTTCACCACCACGTAACCAAGGAAAAACTGTTGCACCGGTTCCAGCGCAATCTCCACCCGCGCGCGCAGGATGTAGTCCTTCCCCTCGGCGTATTCTGAGAAGAACAGAAAATAAGCGAGCAACCCAAGTACGGCCACCTTGACCGGCACGCCGATGTCGCGCTCCATCAGCTTCAAGCGATGGTATTGCTCCGAGGAATCAATCGACGAAGTGCTAACCAGCCTGAAGAAGCGTTTGATGTTTTCGAAAGCAAACATAGGACGCGCGCCTTTTACGATGCCAGTCCAGTAGCCTGCAAGGCCGTTTCCACAATCTCCTCCACCCGCGCCAGTCGGCCGAGGCCTTCATAGCCGCAGGCCAAATCGCCCGCGGCCGGGCCAATGAATTGGGCGCCGCGATCTTTCAGCAATGCCACATTCGCCTGTGTGGCCGGGTGTTCCCACATCTTGCCATTCAAGGCCGGAGCCAAGAGCAGCTTGGCCGCTGGATTGGCCGCCAGAGCAATGCAGCCCAGTGCGTCATCCGCCTGCCCTTGCGCCAGTTTGGCTAATGTATTGGCGGTGGCCGGCGCCACCAAGATGAGATCTGCCTCATCAGCGAGACGAATGTGCGTCGGCCGCCAGCCTTCCTCCTCGTCGTACAAGCTGGTAACCACCGGATTACGCGACAGCGTCTTGAACGCCAACGGTGTGATGAACTCCTGAGCATCGCGTGTCATGACCACATGCAAAGACGCGCCGGCCTTCACCAACTGGCTGCACACATCCACTGCCTTATGCGCGGCGATGGAGCCGGTGACGCCAAGAATGATGGTTGTTTCTTTTACCACTAAGCCGCCTTTGCATTTTGGTAAATGTTTTGAGCACGCTCAAAATCCGCCTCGCGCGTACTGCTCACGATCACATGATCAAACTGATCTTGTTGATGCATCTCCGCCTCGGCAATCGCCAACCGTTCCTCGATGGTGTCCGCCTTATCCGCCGCGCGCTCCTCCAGCCGCGCGCGTAATTCTGAAACATCGGACACCACAATGAACAGCGTCTGCAACGCTTTACCCAAAGCATTGTCCTGACGAGCCATCGCGCTGAGCGTCAAGGCACCCTGCACGTCGTTCACGATCAATACATCGCGCCCCGCCGCCAGCGCGTCCTGTACGCTGGACTTCAAGGTACCATAACGATTTCCGTATACTTCGGCGTGTTCCAGAAAACCGCCGGCACGGATTTGCGCGAGGAAATCGGCTTCCGTCAAAAAGTGATAATCCTGACCATCTACCTCGCCTTCACGCGGTAAGCGGGTGGTGCAGGTGACCATGCGTAGGAGGTTGGCGTTGGCCTCCAGCAAACGATGCGCCACGGTGGTTTTCCCCACACCCGAAGGGCCGGAGAGCACCAGTAAAACTGTTTGCGATTGCTCGGCCATTATTCGACGTTTTGTACCTGCTCGCGAAATTTCTCCAACTCGCTTTTCATCGTCACCACTAACCGCGAGATCACCGGGTCATTGGCTTTGGAGCCAATGGTGTTCACTTCGCGATTCATTTCCTGCGAGAGAAAATCCAGCGTGCGACCAACCGGCCCCTTGGCTTTGGCGTAATCGGCGAATTGTCCGAAGTGACTTTCCAAGCGCGTCAGTTCCTCGGTGATATCAATCCGATCCGCGAACAAGGCCACTTCTTTAAGCACGCGTTCATCGTCCAGTTTCAGGTCCAGACCGGATTGATTGAGTCGATCGAGCAACGCTTCCCGATGCCGGCGCACGGTTTTGGGTGCCTGACGTTTCACAGCCTTGACCGTTTTCTGCAGCGCATCAATACGCTTCTGCAAATCCTTCTTCAGATTGGCCCCTTCGCGGGCGCGCATCGCCAGCAATTCTTTAAGAGCCGCACGCACGGCCGCGCGCAAGGGCGTCCACAGGGATTCCACATCCAGCTCTTCCTCCGAAGTCTGCAGGACGCCCGGCGCGCGCAGGATAGTATCCAAACTCACCTCGCCGCCGAGCTTCAAATCCGCCGCCAGCTTGCGGTATTCCTTGGCATATTGATTGGCCAGATTACGATCAATCTCCACCTGTGCGCGTTCGCCGCTCTTAGCCGTCCACTGCACCCGCGCCGCAATCCGTCCCCGCGATACCTTGGCGTTGATCTCATCCCGAGCGCGACTTTCCAAAGCGTCAAGTTCCCGTGGCAAATACAACGACAGCTCCGCTTGCTTACGGTTCACCGTACTGATTTCCACGGTAAATTTCGCTCCACCCCGCGCCGCTTCGCCGCGGCCATAGCCGGTCATGGAATTCATAGGGCGGTTAACGTGCCAGAAATCGACTGCCTTTGAAAGGCAGAACGCCCTTTAGGATAGAGGCTCGCTGACGCGTTCCACGGTCAACGCCTTGCCGGTCGCGCCATCGACCTCCACCATCAGCCCCTGTAACAGCACACGTTCTTTGGCCACCGGAAACCTGCGGGGTTGGCTGGTAAGAAACCGTTCCACCACCGGCTCCCAATCGCGACCTAACACACTATCGTGCGGCCCTGTGAAGCCCGCGTCGCACAGGAATGCCGTGCCGCCCGGGAAAATAAATTCGTCCGCCGTTTGCACATGCGTGTGAGTGCCCACCACCACGCTCACGTGGCCATCGAGCATACGCGCCATGGCGATCTTTTCACTGGTGGCTTCGGCATGAAAATCGAGCAGGATAACCGGCGCCACCGGCGCCATTTTCTTGACCTCCTCCCTGACGCGTCGAAACGGATTATCCAGTTCGCCTCGCATAAACGTATTCCCCTGCGCATTGATCACCCCAACCGTGGGTTGGCCTGCACGTTCGATCACCGTGCTACCCTGTCCCGGGGTGCCGACGGGATAATTCACCGGCCGCACAAAGCGTGGCTCCTCGTCGAGCAACGTCTCCACCTCTTTTTGGTCCCAGAGATGATCACCGCAGGTGATCACATCGACGCCGGCCGCGTAAATTTCCGCCGCTGTGTCCGGCGTAATGCCATTGCCTCCGGCGGAATTCTCTCCATTGGCCACAACCACATCCAGCCCATGCTGTGCCCGTAGGCCGGGCAATAACTCCGCCAGCACTTTTCGACCGGGAGAGCCCACGATGTCACCAATGAACAACAGCTTCATGGGCCGATCCTAGCTGGTGCCTTCTAAGGGCGCAATCTGCTTGTCATTCCAGAGCGGTTCCGCACAATCGGCGCCCCATGAAATTTGCACGTAATTTGGCTGCCGCCGCAGCGCTGATGTTTCTTTCCTCCGCCCAAGCTGAAAATGTGACGGCTAACATGGCCAAGGCCGCCGATGCCTTAATCTCCAGTCTCGATGCCAAACAGAAAACGCAGGCCGTATTTAAGTTTAACGGCGAAGAACGCACCTACTGGCATTTCATACCCGCCGAAATGCTCAAGGGCGGCGGTCGCAAGGGCCTGCAGATCGAGCACATGACCGGCCAGCAACGTGAGCTGACCCACGCCCTGCTGAAGACCGTGCTCAGCGAGGCAGGCCATACGAAACTGAAAAACATCATGTTCCTTGAAGACATCCTGTACATGCTCGAAGGCAAGAATCGCCGTTTTGTGCGCGATAGCGATGCCTATCACATTCTTGTATTCGGCAAGCCTGGCAACAAAGGCGCATGGGGCTGGCGTTTCGAAGGTCACCATGTGTCGCTGAATTACACCATCGTCAACGGCAAGCTCAGCGTGGTGCCGTCGTTCTTCGCCAGCAATCCGGCTGTGGCGGATTTTGGTCCGGGCCGCAAACTGATCGCACTGGAAGCAGAGGAATTCGCCGCCCGCGCACTGCGCACTTCCCTCAACGCCGCGCAGGTCAAGCAGGCTGTGATCGCTGAAAAAGCGCCGCGCGACATTCTCACTTCCGCCCTACCTTCGGTGGAAGCGATGGAGAAGTCCGGCATCGGCTACAGCGATCTGGATAAAACCCAGCAGGTCCAGCTCACCAAGCTTATTCAGGAATACATCAACCGCCACCGAGCCATCGTCGCCAAGGAAGACTGGGCCAAGATTGAGAAAGCTGGGCTGGCCAAAATCCGCTTCTCTTGGGCCGGTAGTACCAAGCCCTTTGAACCGCATTACTACCGCATTCAGGGCCCGACTTTTCTGCTCGAATACGCCAACACGCAGAACGGCTCCAACCACATTCACGCCACCTGGCGCGATTTCCAAGGCGACTTCGGCCGCGACATCTTGCGCGAACACGTTAAGAAAGCGCACTAAGGCAACCGCCGTTCAATTCAAGTTTGCGAAAGGGTTTTTAACCTGATGGATGATTCTATTTCCCAAGCCGACGTACCGTCGACTCCAGCCCTCAATGTCGGTGATCGCATTGAGTTGACGATTGATGACATGGCCTTCGGCGGCGAAGGCGTCGGGCGTATTGATGGGTTTGTGGTCTTCGTCCCTTTCGTCATTAGCGGCGAAACGGTGTTGGTGGAAATTACTGAGAAGAAAAAAGCCTTCGCCCGCGCCAAACCCCTACAAGTTTTGGAAGCCTCGGCCGATCGCGTGGAGCCGCGCTGCGAACATTTCGGCACCTGCGGTGGCTGCCAATATCAGCACATCGATTACAACACTCAACAAACCATCAAGGAATCGCAGGTGCGCGACCTCTTCGAACGCATCGGCGGCTTTGACAGCACCGTGGTTGGCAACCTCGTTCCCTGCCCGGAACCCTACAACTACCGTAACCGAATCATGGTGCGGCGCCAATGGAACAAGATCGAGCAACGCCCGGTGTACGGCTTTCTTCATTGGGACAGCCGGTTGGTAATCGATCTGCAGAACTGCCACATCGCCGAGTCGGCGCTGAATGAGCAATTGCAGGAAGTCCGAGAAAACCCGCCACCGCGCAACATGCAGAAGGTCGTCCTGCGCATGATGCCCGATGACTGGGAGATGCATCGCGATTCATTTTTCCAGAACAACTTCCATCTCCTACCCGAGCTGGTGGAATCCGTCCGCCAATGCCTGCAGGATGCCGGCTCCAAGTATCTGGTGGATGCCTACTGCGGTATCGGATTTTTCAGTCTGTCACTAGCCGATCTAGTCGAGGGGTTTGTGGGCATCGATATCGACAAGCAATGCATCCTGCCCGCCCGCCGCAACCTCGAGCAACGCGGCCATACCAACGGCGAATTTCTGCTGGGCAAAACCGAGGAACACATGGACGAACTACTCGAACGCTTCCCGGCCGATGATACCACCATCATTCTGGATCCCCCGCGGAAAGGTTGTCATCAGGAAGGCCTCGACATGCTGGTCAAGGCGAGCCCGCGCCAAGTCATTTACGTCAGCTGCCATCCGGCCACCCTCGCGCGTGATCTCAAATGGCTGTGTGAAAACGGTTACACCTTGAAGAGCGTCACCCCCCTTGACATGTTCCCCCAAACCCAACACGTCGAATGCGTCGCCGACCTCCGGCGCGCGGATAGTTAGAACGTCTAAAACGGAATTGCGCCACGCCGCGCCACAAACACCTCCCAAGCCGTCCGCTGCAAAATCTTCGCCTCGCGCTCCCGCACTTGAAACAAGCCGCCATTGGATAACCCCAAAGGCGACTGCCACGTGAGTGCGCAGTACATCATACAGGCATTCAAATAGGTGCCGTGTTGGGACGGCAGAAACCCCGTGCGATCGCGCAACCGAATGTCCGGATGCCGCGCCTCCACCAATTGCCAGGCCAATCCAGCCGGCACCACCGGCGCATTCAGCTGAGCGGCCACTCCATAAATACTTCGCTCCGCCTGCCGATACATTTCCGCCGTGGAATAAAATCTATCCCCCATTGCATGGGGCAACAGAAAGGCAATCTGCGATCGAGCCGCCTGCGCCCTGACATTCAACCGCTGTGCAGAAGCCAGCGTCACTGCCGGCATATAAACCGGCGCACGGGTGTGCTCCTGCAAGACAATCACATGTTGCGGAATACGGTTTTTGAAGTTTCGAAAATCCGGAAAGGAAGTGCTGATATTCGTGACACTATGAATATCCACCGAGTGATTGAACAAAGAATATCCGCCCGGCGCATAGGTCTTGGCCCTGATTTTGAGTTTCCCCAGTTGACTCATCGAGGTAAGCACCGAGGCCATGTTATTGGCCTTCACTAGATTGTTCCCTAAAAATAAAACGTTGAGTGTATCCGGCAACATCACCCGATTGGTGGTAAAGGTGATGCTAGGGGTTGGTACCCAAGGCCTAACTGGGATGAGGGGATTGGACCGACCAGCAAAAGGCAGCGGCAATCCTCGGTTCACTCCGTTCCAGCGTAGATTAAACCGCTGCGACCCAATGGCCATGGAGGCCTTTGTTTCCAAGGCCCCCAGAGTTATCCAGCCCAAAAATAGAATGGTCAAACAACGGGTCATTTAGTCCACCCAACTTACGTCCCAAGTGGAAAAAGTCAATGTGATTGGGCAAAACAGAAAAACAGCGTTGCAATTCAGAAACAATCGGGTTTCATTTCCGCCCGTTGTCGGCTCGTAGCGCAGCCTGGTTAGCGCGCCTCGTTCGGGACGAGGAGGCCGGAGGTTCGAATCCTCTCGAGCCGACCATTTTTATTCCCCCCACCAATCCGGATTCTCTTTCAGCTTTTCCAGTAGTTGAGCGTCCGCTTCCGGAAACTGGTATTGCCCCAATTCATCCGACCCCACCCATTTGATAGATTGCCCTTCAAGACCCTCGGGTTCGCCTATGACCAAGGCGCATCGATAAAAGGAGAGCTGAACTGTCTTCTCCGGATAAGCATGCTCAAGAGTTTCCACACACTCCCGCACATTCACAACCACGCCGAGTTCCTCGTGCAATTCTCGCTGGAGACATTCGGGAAGCGTTTCGCCGGGCTCGCATTTGCCGCCGGGAAATTCCCACAGACCGGCCAGATGCCCACCTGGCGGACGTTGGGTGATAAGCAGTTTACCACTCTGGAACAGAAGCCCTGCTGCGACCACCACCGGATTGTTCATGGGCGAAAGAAATGATCAGGCCACAGCTTCGTCATTGTCACGAAACAGGAATCGCCCGCAAATCACACCGGCCAAGGCGCCGCCCAATATTGGGCCAAGCCAATAGACGAGTTGGAAATCCCATTGACCAGAAACTAACGCCGGGCCAAAGGCTCGCACGGGATTCATGACCGCTTCGGTCAATATGCCGCCGCTCAAGATTCCCACCGTCACAGCCGCCCCAACGAACAAGCCTGCCAACGGACGGTTCTCTCGCCGCAATCCGGCAAACACAGCCAGCCCCCAAAAGAAAGTAAGCATCACCTCGATCACGATCGCCTTCACCACACTGACCCGTTTGGAATTTGGCACTTCACGCGGGGCCACTTGGCCGAGCGGCTCGGGGATTTCGTAGCGTGGCGGAACGCCTGGGGTGGCGGCCTCTATGGGGGTTTTCAGGGCAGCAGTCACTTGGCCGGTCTCGGCGTCGATGGGGCCGGGTTTGACCCAGTTAATCTTCTCGTTGGTACCGAGGAAATTGGACAGAACAAAGCACGCCAACACAGCGGAAATGAGTTGCATGGGCACGATCAAGGCCGCTCTCACAGGTTCAAGCCGCCCCGCCAGCATCAACCCTATGGTGATGGCGGGATTGAATTGACCACTTCCTAAGCGATTGAAGGCCGTGACTAACACAGCCAAGGACAGGCCACAGGCCAATCCCACGGCCACTAAATCCGGATACATCCAGTACCAAGTGCAGACGCCCACAGCTACCAGCGCAAAGGTGCCGATGAATTCCGCAACGAGTGTTTGCGCCAAGGTCGGGCCGGCGTCCGGTTCGTTCCACTGGTTTTTTTTGGCCCACCCCACCTGCTCTGCGGGTGCGGGGTCCGAAACGGAATAATTTTCCACGGGCGGTTGCCCTGTGACCTCTGCCATTTAGTTGTCCTCCTTAACCATCCGGAATCGGACGTGATTTGAGGAAAGCGAAAAAAACTTCCCTCGACAAGCGGGGGTTATTCACGAACCAGTTGAAGGCCTTATTCCTCGTTGGATTCAGGCGCTTCTTCCTGAGGCGCCTCGGAGGACTCGGGAGTCGCCACATTCAAGGGTGCCAGCAAACGCTCGGCTTCGCTTCCCCAAAAGCCCGGAATCCGGCCAGCCTGACTTTCCTGCGAAGCTTCCACGAGCAATTCCTTGGCCGCCGCCTTGTCAGGCTCGGCTTGGCCTAAAATCAGTTTAGCGAGCGCAACCCGCGCCTGAATGGCTTCGGCGGTTTTGTCGTGCTCATTCTTTACCTTTTTATAATGTTCTTTAGCTCTGTCTGTGTCCCCACTGGCGTCCAAGGCTGCCGCCAAACCGAATTGTGCAGCCGCCGCCAACTTGCCGCGACCGGCTTCAGTGCCTTGAAAGGCCTCAAAGGCTTTGGCTGCTTCTGCGTATTTCCGTTCGTCATACAACGCGCTGGCTGCCAGAAAACCAGCGATATCGGCCGCTTGGGTTCCTTTATGATTTTGCACCACGGAATTCAGACGATCGGACAGACTTTGATCCGGGTTCACACTGTCCGCTTGAAAAGTCACTTGAGAATCACCCGTCGATGCCGCCAACAAATCTTCGGCGGCGGTTTCCTCCGCCATTACGGCATTGACCTTTTTTACGTAGACGATCATGCCGATGCCCAGCGCGATAATAATAATCAATACCACCTGCGTGCGGTTGGCCAACAGCCACTCCATAAACAGGGTCAACTGATCTTCTTCGGAATTTTTATCCAAGGGTTCCACGGGCGGCGCATCATGAAAATTTCGTGGGAAAACGCAAGCCACAAATGGTTTGCGCTGGACGCCGCTCGGCGCGCCTCGTACAAAAAGCGGGTGGAGAGTCAACTCGCACAATATCTGCCGGTGCTGATCCTGCTTGGTGTGGCCGTAGCATTTGCCGCCGGAAACCTCATTGTTTCCAAGCTGATCGGCAAGCGGGCGCACACCGATGAGGTGAAGGATACACCCTACGAATGCGGCATGCTGCCCGAGGGCGCCGGCTCCACGCGGATGTCGGTGAAGTTTTACCTGATCGCGATGTTGTTCATCCTGTTCGACATAGAGGTGGTCTTCCTCTACCCGTGGGCAGTGGTGTACAAGGAAATGCTCCTCGAAAGCGGCGGGCTGATCCTCGCCTGCATGTTGTCGTTCCTCGGCATTCTCTTGGTCGGCTACATTTACGCGATCAAGAAAAAGGCCTTCGACTGGAAGCGCTAATTCTTCCATGAGCAAATTGCCGCCCATTCAGTTCGGCACCTCCGGTTGGCGCGGATTGATCGCCAAGGATTTCACCTTCGACCGTGTGCGCCTCGCCACGCAGGGCATTGCGGATTTCCTCAAGGCTGAGCGCCGCAAGAAAACTTCTCCGCTGGCCCAGCGCAAACCCACGCTTGTGCTTGGGCATGACGCCCGTTTTTTGGGGCGCGACTTTTCCCTCGCCGTTGCCGAGGTGCTGGAGGCCAATGGCTTCACCGCCCTGCTCTGCGATCGCGACACGCCCACGCCGGTGATCAGCCACACCATCCGAGTTCGCAAGGCGTTGGGCGGCATTAACATGACCGCCAGTCATAATCCCGCCGAGTATCAGGGCTTGAAATATTCCCTACACAATGGCGCACCGGCTTCGCTGGAGGTTACCCAGAAAATTGAGGCACACATCGCCAAACGGCAGACCAAGAACTGGCAGTTCCAAGGCAGCGTCATTGGCACCTACACGTGCAAAGAGATCGATCCGATGCCGGCGTACTTCAAGCGCATCCGACAGCTCGTTGATTTCAAGGCCATTCAAAAATCCAAGCTCAAGATCGCCGTGGAATTAATGTACGGCGCCGGCCGCGGCTACCTCGATACGTTACTGAAAGACGCCGGCGTGAAGGTCACGCGCTTTCATGATTTCTCTAACCCACTGTTCGGCGGGCAACCGCCCGAGCCCAATGCCGAGGGAATGACCGAAGCCGCCGCCTGCGTAGCCGCTGGCAAAGCGCAGTTTGCCCTCGGCCTGGACGGGGATGCCGATCGCTTTGGAGTGGTGGACAAGGACGGCACGTGGCTCACGCCCAATCAAATCCTCGCGCTTACCCTGTATCACCTAAAGAAAAACCGCCGCTGGACCGGCGCTGCCGTGCGCACCGTGCCCACTAGCCATATGATCGATGCCATTGCCACGCATCTCGGTGTGCCATTGCACGAAACTCCTGTGGGCTTCAAATACATAGGCGCACTCATGGAGAGTGAACCGATCATTGTCGGCGGCGAGGAAAGCGGCGGCCTCAGCGTCAAAGGTCACGTGCCCGAAAAGGACGGCATTCTCGCCTGCCTGCTCATGGCCGAACTCGTAGCCGTGGAACGCAAGCCACTCGGCAAAATTCTCAAGCAACTGGAGAAACACATCGGTGAATTCCACACCGACCGCATCAACATCCACATCAACCCCGCGCAAAAAACCGCTATGCTCGATCGACTGGCGCAGGGTTTGGACAAGATCGGCACCACTCCCGTGCAGGAGTTTATCACCACCGACGGCTACAAATTTCTCCTGCCCAACGGCGAATGGGTTGCCTTCCGAGCCAGCGGCACCGAACCAGTGGTTCGCTGTTACCTCGAGACCAAAAGTGCGGCGCGGATGAAAACGCTCAAAAGCGCCTGTCGGAAGATCTTGAAATAGGGACAGAGACACCTAACTCCCTCGGCGTGACCTCTTGTTTCTCGAAAAAAGAGAAGAATCGTTTCCTTTTTTATCTTCTTCTGCCCTTTGATCTCAAGCAGTTTGCGCCCCCCCTCTAGCGTCTATTCAGTTTCGCTATGCCGTGGGATAATCCAACACATTCGTATGGTAAGAAAGGAGACTGGGAAATCGCTTCCTCTCAGCCTACTCTGCGGCGTGGACAAGAAGACCCTGCTCAAAATGGCCGGCCTATATGCCGGCGCCTTGATCGTGACCTTGATCATCAAATACCTGTTCGCCCTCGGCTTTGGCGCAGGGATGATTGTCTTTTTCGCCGCACTGCTTGCCGGCTGGAAATTGGCTTACCCCGAAATCGGCAACTCTTCCGCCGACAATTCCAATAATTCCAACGATCCTTCATGAGCGTCCGGATCGTCCAAGGCGAAACACGCCTGATCAATCTCCGTACTCGCATGCCGTTCAAATACGGCATCGCGACCATGACCGATGTACCCTACGCCTTCCTCCGGCTGGCGGTGGAAATCAATGGCAACATCTACGAAGGTTACTCGGCGGATAACCTGCCACCCAAGTGGTTCACCAAGATTCCAGAAACCCCGCTCAGCGGCGAGATGACCGAGATGCTACGCGTCATTGAGCACGCCCGGGACACCGCTCTCGGCCTACAGGCAGACACGCCATTTGACCTGTGGCTGGACCTTTACGAAGCTCAATCCGCCTGGGGCGACAGCGAAAATCTTGCGCCACTTCTGAGTGGTTTCGGCACCTCCATGGTCGAACGCGCCCTAATCGAAGCTGCCTGTCGCGCTGCCAAGAAACCCTTTGCTGCCGCTGTGCGTGATCAGGATCTGGGCATTGCCATGGCCGCGATCCAGATTCAACTCTCCACCACCAAGCCGCACGAATGGCTGCCCGAGCAACCGCTTCAATCGATCATTGCCCGACACACCGTTGGCCTGGCCGATCCCCTCACGCCTGCGGATATCCCCGTCGATGAGACAGTGGCCGACCAACTTCCCCAAGCGCTCACCGACTGCATCACCACCTACGGACTGCGCCATTTCAAAATCAAGATCAACGGCCAACCCGACACCGATTTAGCCCGCCTGGAAACGCTCGCAGAAATAATTACCCAACATGCCTCGGCGGATTTCGCCTTTACGCTGGATGGCAATGAGCAGTTCAAGACCATCACCGATTTCCAAACCTTCTGGGCCGCCATTCAGGACCACGATGCGCTTAGGCCATTCTTTGAACGGCTACTATTTATCGAGCAACCGCTCCATCGCGATGTGGCGTTGGCGGACACGTTGTACGATCAATTTCAGGCCTGGCCGGATCGGCCGCCGATTATCATTGATGAATCGGACGCCACTCTCGACAGCCTCAACACCGCCCTGCGCCTTGGCTACGCCGGCACCAGTCACAAGAATTGCAAAGGCATTTTCAAGGGCCTCACCAACCGTTGCCTTATCGAGCAACGCAGCAGCGAAGGGGAAACAACCATTATGAGCGGCGAGGACCTGTGTAATGTTGGCCCCGTGGCGCTCCTGCAGGATCTTGCCGTGTGCGCCGCGTTGGGGATTGAAAGCGTGGAACGCAACGGCCATCATTATCACCCCGGACTGTCCCAATTGCCCGGGGCCATGCAGACCGCCGCCTTGGAGCATCACCCGGATCTCTATCATACCGGCCCTGATGGTTGGCCCACGTTGAAGATTCAGGACGGCTATCTGGATGCTAATTCCATCAACCAAGCCCCCTTTGGTGTCGGTTTTACCCCTGACCTTGCCGACCTCACGGCCGCACCCGATTGGGAACCACCGATCCGCCCTTGAAGCGCCCCCTTCGCCAAGCGTACCGGTTGATGCACCAGCGCCATGGGCATCAGCATTGGTGGCCGGGCGAGTCGCCTTTTGAAATCTGTGTCGGCGCAATCCTCACCCAGAACACCTCTTGGAAAAACGTCGAACACGCCATTGCTAATCTGAAGGCCGCTCGGATATTAACCGCCCGCAAGATGCACGCGCTTCCAGTCGATGACCTAGCCGAACTCATCCGCCCTGCCGGTTATTACAACATGAAAGCTCGGCGCCTCAGCAATTTCCTCAACGTGTTGGTCGGCCAATTCGGCGCCAGCCTGAAACGCCTAATGCACGGCGATACCGCCACTGTGCGCGAACGCCTGCTCGCCATCAACGGCATCGGCCCTGAAACGGCCGACAGCATGTTGCTTTACGCCGGCGATCACACCTCGTTTGTCATTGATACCTACACCAAACGTATCTTCACGCGCCACGCGTGGTGCGCGGATTCGGCTGACTATGACACACTCCAAACTCTCTGCCAAAACAACCTCAACCACCACACTGGCGTTGAACGGCTGGATTACTGGCAGGATTACCACGCGCAACTGGTTGTCATCGGCAGCCGCTATTGTCGGCCGAAAAATCCCCGCTGCGAGGAGTGCCCGCTGGCACCGCTGTTACCAACGTAAACTTGATCGCACGGCCCGACTGATTACCCTTCTCCAACTTGTCGGATCACAAGCACAACGCCCTGGTCATCGTGCCCACCTACAACGAACGGGATAATCTGCCCGGCATCGTGGAGGCGCTCGGCAAGTTGTCGGTGGATCTGCTGGTGGTGGACGACAATTCCCCCGACGGCACCGGCAAACTGGCCGATGAACTGGCCGCCAAACATCCGTTTGTGCACGTGCTGCATCGAGAGGAAAAGAACGGGCTCGGCCGCGCCTATTGCGCCGGCTTCGAATGGGCGCTGGCCAAAGAATACGAATTCGTTTTCGAAATGGACGGTGACTTCTCGCATGATCCGGAAGATATCCCGCGCTTTCTCGAGACGGCTGAGGACGCCGACCTCGTACTGGGCACACGCTACAAGGGCGGCATTCGCGTGATCAACTGGCCGCTCACCCGCCTCATCCTCAGCCTTGGCGCGGCCAAGTACGTGCAATGGATCACCGGCATGCCCTTCAGCGATCCTACCGGTGGCTTCAAGTGCTTTCGGCGCGCGGCGCTGGAGGCCATCGATCTCGAGCAGGTTCGGTCCAACGGCTACAGTTTTCAAATCGAGCTCACCCACAAAATCTGGCGGCAAGGGTTGCGCATCAGCGAGGTGCCGATCGTGTTTACCGAGCGCATGGAAGGCCAATCCAAGATGTCCGGCAACATCGTTTGGGAAGCCATCTGGATGGTGTGGCGGTTGCTCTTCCAAAACGGCCTGCGACGCTGGCCACGCAAGAAATCATCATGAACAACATTCGGGTAGGAATCGTGGGAACCGGCTTCATGGCCGTAGCGCATTTGCGCGCATACGAGGCGGTAGACGGCATTGAAATCGGCGCGTTGTGCAATCCCAGCGGCCGCAATCTGGACGGCGATTTTTCGGACGTGCACGGCAACGTCGGCAGCGACGATCCGGTGAAACTCGACATGACGAATGTCGCCGCCTACCGCAGCCTGGGCGAACTGCTCGCTGACGAATCCATCGACCTCATTGACATCACTACGCCGACCTTACTCCATCACGAACAAGCCCTTGCCGCCTTAGCCAGCGGCAAACATGTCCTGTGCGAAAAACCCGTGGCCCGCACCAGCGCACAAGCCCGGGAAATCGCCGATGCTGCCGCGACCGCCCGAGGATTTTTCATGCCCGCCATGTGCCTGCGTTTTTGGCCCGAGTGGAAATGGGTGAAGGACGCCATAGACGAGGGCCGCTATGGCAGGCCATTGAGCGCACGATTTCGCCGCGTGGCCGAGGCCCCGGCCTGGGGCCAGAACAGTTTTCTGGATGGCGAGAAATCCGGTGGCGGCCTGCTTGATCTACACATTCACGACGCCGATTTTGCCGCCTTCTGTTTCGGCCGCCCCACGCACATCTACGCACAGGGCCACACCAAGGTCAGCGGCGAGATCGACCATGTCCTCGCGCAATACACCGTACCCTGCGGTGCCACCGTGTCCGCCGAAGGCAGTTGGGCCATGGCCAAGGGGTTTGGTTTCAACATGGCTTACACCGTGAATTTTGAGAACGCGACCGTGGACTACGACCTCGCTCGGGGCGATGATGCCCTGAAGATCTTCGAACCGGACAAGGAACCGCAGGTGCTCAAGCTGAAAGCTGGCGACGGCTACACCGGCCAGATCACCCACTTCGTTGAATCCATCCAAGCTGGCTCCGTGCCCAGCATCGTCACCGCACAGGACGGCCTCACCTCCATCGAACTCTGCGAAGCAGCCAAGCGCTCCATTGAGGCCGGCCAACACGTGGCGGTTTAGCGCTGGACACGCGCGCCACCACCGCCCATCAGACGTTCTACCTCGCCCTTGGTGGCCATGGACGTATCGCCCGGAGTGGTCATTGCCAAGGCGCCGTGCGCCGCGCCGTATTCCACCGCTTGCGCAGGATCGCCGGTGGCGATGAATCCGTAGATCAGGCCGCTGGCAAAACTGTCACCGCCGCCCACGCGATCGAAGATCTCCATTTCCTTTCGATTGGGGGCCTCGTAAAAATCACCGCCCGCCCAGCAGATCGCGCCCCAGTCATTCACCGTGGCACTCTTCACCGCGCGCAAGGTGGTGGCGGTCACCTTGAAATTTGGGAACGCCGCCACCGCGGTGTTGATCATGTTCTTAAAAGCATCGATCTCGATGTTGGAAATATTTTCATCCACACCCTCCACCTCGAAGCCTAGGCACGCGGTGAAATCCTCCTCATTGCCGATCATCACATCCACATACTTGGCGATCTCGCGATTGACCTCCTGCGCCTTCGCCTTTCCGCCGATGTTGCCCCAAAGGCTCGGACGATAGTTGAGATCATACGACACGATTGTGCCGTGTTTCTTGGCCACCTTCACCGCCTCGATGACCACCTCCGGCGTGCTATCGCTCAGCGCCGCGTAAATGCCGCCGGTATGGAACCAACGCACGCCGTCCTCGCCGAAAATCTTTTCCCAACCAATATCACCCTGCTTGATCTGGCTGGCGGCTGTGTTGCCACGGTCGGGCACGCCTTTCGCGCCGCGAATGCCAAATCCGCGCTCGGTGAAGTTCAGCCCGTTGCGCACCGTGCGTCCGATGCCGTCGTAATCGCGCCACTGAATGTAATCCACATCCACACCGCCTTGCATGATGAAATCCTCCACCAAACGGCCCACTTCGTTGTCCGCAAACGCCGTCACCACGCTAGTCTTGAGACCAAAACAACGGCGTAATCCGCGAGCCACATTGTATTCGCCGCCGCCCTCCCATACATCGAACTGGCGCGCCGTGCGCACCCGCCCATCACCGGGGTCCATACGCAACATGATTTCCCCCAGTGCAATCATATCGTACCGACACTGGTCGGCGGGCTTGATATCAAGAACGGACATAGGTGCGCAGGTTGTGAAAAACAGCCCGCAAAAACAATCTTTTTTGCCCGCACCCGACTTGACGCCCCTCCATTGCCCGACCACACTCCGCCCATGAAAACTGCTTTCGCCTGGGCGACCGCCCTGCTGGCTCTGCATCTTCACGCCAACGACTGGCCGCAATTCAGAGGACCCGGCGCCCAAGGCCACGCCAACGCGAAGCTGCCTGTCGACATCAGTGCCACCAGCGATCACCTGAAGTGGAAAGCCCCCGTCCCCGGCAGCGGCTGGAGTTCGCCCGTGATTGTGGACGGCAAAATCTACCTCACTAGCGCCATCGAAAAAGGCGAAGGCCTGTCACTCAACGCCCTTTGCCTTAATGCCGAAAACGGCAAGCTGCTCTGGAACACCCCAATCTTCTCCGTGGACTCCGCCCCGCGTATGCACCGCAAGAATAGCCAAGCCAGCCCCACCGCGATCGTGGATGGTCAACGGGTTTATGTCCACTTCGGTCACTTGGGCACCGCAGCACTCAGCCTCGACGGCAAGGTCGCTTGGGAAAATGATACCATCAAATATCCGCCCGTGCACGGCAACGGCGGTACTCCCGCTTTAACGGACAACAAACTCATCTTCAGCTGCGACGGTGCCCGTGATCCCTTCGTCATCGCCTTAAACACCAAGGACGGCTCCCAAGCCTGGAAGGTCAATCGCAGCATCGACGCCAAACGGAAATTTTCATTTTCCACACCGCTCGTGCTTCAAACCACCACCGGCACGCAAGTGCTACTGCCCGGCAGCGACATGATCGGCGCCTATGATCCGGCCAACGGCAAAGAGATTTGGCGCGCCACCTACGACGGCTATTCGGTGGTGCCCCGCCCGGTGGTTGGCCACGGTATGGTGTTCTTCAGCACCGGCTTTGATCGCGCGAAAGCCATGGCCGTGCAACTTGGAGGCAAAGGCGACGTGACCGAGACACACGTGAAATGGGTTCTCCCCAAAGGCGCTCCGCACACTCCAAGCATGGTATTCACCGGTAATGAACTGTATATGGTATCCGACGGTGGTATTGCCAGTTGCGTAGATGCCAAGAACGGCGAATTGCACTGGAGCGAACGCCTTGGTGGCGGCTGCTCTGCCTCGCCCATCCTTGCCAACGGCAAACTCTATCAGGTCAATGAAGCCGGAACGGTTTACGTGCTGGAAGCCGGCAAGGAGTTCAATCTCCTCTCCAAGAAGAGCTTAGGCGAACGCTCTCTTGCCTCGCCCGCTGTAGCACATGGCTCCCTCTACATTCGTACTGCCGGCCATTTATGGCGGTTTGAATAGGCCCGGAGTTTACAGCTCCATGCTCTTGTAACTGTCGGCAATCTTCTCGATCGCCAACACAAAGGCCGCTGTGCGTAGGTCAACCACCGATTCGCGGGCGTTGTAGATGTTGCGGATGTTGTTGTATGCCTGACGCATGGTGTCATCCAATCCGGAGCGAACTAGATCCAGTTCGTCCGGTCCCGAGATCAATTTTTGTTTCACGGCATCGGACAACGTCTTGCCCGTAGCTTCCTCAATCGCCTCAACCAGCCCTTTACTTTGCGCCTCTTCATAGCGCCGTTCCATCCGGCCGAAACGAATGTGCGACAGATTCTTGATCCACTCGAAATACGACACCGTCACACCGCCAGCATTAAGGTAAGCGTCCGGAATAATCACAACCCCCTTGTTCCGTAAAATTTCATCGGCACCATAAGTCACCGGACCATTGGCTGCCTCCGCAATGATTTTGGTTTGGATCCGATCCGCATTACCCAAATGAATCTGACTCTCCAACGCCGCCGGCAGGAGAATGTCGCATTCCTTCTCCAATACCGACGGGCCGTCCTCTACAAACTCTGCCCCGGGAAACCCCTTCACCGAGCCAGTTTCCATTCGATGTCTATGCACCGCTTCGATATTCAATCCAGCATCATTGATGATCGCCCCGCCTCGCTCGATAATGGCCGTAACCAGTACGCCGTCCTCCTCGGTCAGAAATTTGGAAGCGTGGAAGCCCACATTACCCAATCCCTGCACCACAATGCGTTTGCCTTCCAAACCGCCTTCCAGACCGGCGCGCTTCACATCATCAGGATGCCGAAAAAATTCACGCAACCCAAACTGCACCCCGCGCCCTGTAGCTTCAGTACGCCCATGAATGCCACCGTCCTCCACCGGCTTGCCAGTCACGCAGCCGAGACTGTTGATATCCTGGGGGTTCAACTGCCGATATTCATCAGCCATCCAGGCCATTTCACGCCCGCCTGTACCCATATCCGGCGCCGGCACATTCAGGCCGGGACTCACCAAACTGCGTTTGTTTAATTCCTGCGTAAAGCGGCGCGTGATTTTTTCCAATTCCTCTTCTGTGTAATCCTTCGGCCGCAAACACAACGCCCCCTTGGAGCCGCCGTACGGCACATCCACAATCGCGCACTTGTAGCTCATCAGCGCCGCCAGCGCCTCCACCTCCTGTTGATTGGCAAAATCCGCATACCGAATTCCGCCCTTCACCGGCAACCGATGCTCACTATGCACCGCACGCCAACCGGAAAACACTTTGTATTCGCCACGAATCTTCACGCCAAACTTCACCTGATACACGGAATTGCAGGTACGAATTTGATCTGCCAGCCCGATCGGCAGATCCAACGTGGCCGCCGCCCGGTCGTACATGAGGTCTACATTTTCTCGAAAAGAAGGTTCATTGGAATTTTGCATGTCAAAGAGTTTGGGAGTATATTGATTTGGGCGCTCGTCTAATAAGAAACTAACTCAGGCGCCCAGTAGGGTCTATTACAAAACCAGAGTTTTTTTACAATGCGCTCTCCACTCAAGCCATCAGACCTGCATCACCTTCGGGCGGCTGAAGGCTGGCTGGAGTTAGGTTCACCGGCCGAGGCTCGCTCGGAACTCGCTCATATCTCCGCCAAGTGCCTAGATCATCCGGACGTGCTTGAGGTGAGCTGGATGTTGTTTGCCCGCGAAAAGAATTGGAATGCCTGCGTGAAGACCGCCGACTTATTGGTGCAACAGGCGCCCGAACGTCCCGGAGGCTGGATCCATCGTTCGTTTGCCCTGCATGAACTCGATCGCACTGAAGAAGCCTATTCCAAGTTAAACTCCGTTCGCCGGGTATTTTCGGATCAATGGATCATCCCGTACAATCTCGCCTGTTATCTGACTCAGCTCGATCGCATCAAGGAAGCCGCACGCGAACTGCATGCCGCCATGAAGATTGATGCCGGCGCGGTCAAGACTGCCGCCTCCACTGATCCAGATTTGGAACCACTGCGCAATTGCCTGGACGAAATGCGCGAATAACCCTGCGCCCAACGGCCGCTAAAACTTAGCCCCGGCCGCAATCCAATCCATAATCTGTTGCACTTCCCCCTTGGAGATCATGGGCCCATTGGGCGGCATGGGTCGGCCGGCGCCCGGGGTAATGGCCAACACCAGCGGAGCTGTAGCTGGATTTCCTGGCTGATTCGGCGAGGTAAAGGCCCGCGTCGTGGTTGGAAATGAAAAGTCCAAATCCGCCTCTACCTTGTTGCTCTCCTTAGAATTATGACACTCCATGCAACGATACTTTCTGAAAATCCCTTCCACCGTGGAAAACGTCATTGCCCCACCCGTGGTCGGGGCATTTTCAACTGAACCGTCGACACTCTTTTCTTTGTTTGCCGATGTGCCGACCGGCTTTTCGGATTCCTTTTCCCCACCCAAAAAATGCATCCCCGCAAAGGCAAAGCACGCGAAAACCACCACGCCGCCAGCAATACCGATCAGAAGTTTCTTACGTTTGCCGCTGCCTCCCGATGCGACTCCCCCCGTAGCAACCGGCGATGAAACGGGTTGTGCCAAAAGAGTCACGCCGGGCACCTCGGTGAGGGGAATCCATCCAGGCGCACCTTCGTACCAAGCCTGATCCGAGGGCAGCAAACTGCCGTCGGCGAGAAACGCGTTTATCTCCTCCAAGCTGTAAGGCCCAAATTGTTGGCCATCGCGAAGGATGTGAATCATGAAACCACCTAAAACTTTGCGCCGGCCGCAATCCAATCCTTGATCTTCTGCACGTCAGTCGCAGGCAGCATGTCTCCCTTACCTTCCGGCGGCATCGGGTCGGAGGGGTCGGTGAGCCGAACAATCAATTCACTACCATCCGGATCGCCAGCCGTGATGGCCTCTTGCACCGAAGCTGAATCAGTCAGATCAAAACTTCCTTTCGCATCGCCTCCCTCGTGGCAGTCATAACAAGTACTTTTTTTGAAAATAGGCTCCACGATTCCGGCAAAATTCTGACCGCCACCGGAAGCACCGCCGCCGTTGCTTCCACCTCCACCGCCGGTCTCGTCATCCTTTAGAAACCCGGGATACACAAACAACAACACTACGGCAATGGTCACCACGCCCGCCACGCTGCCGCCAATTATGAGCAGTTTCTTTTTCTTCGCGCCTCCAACCGCGGCCGCAGCCGCGTCGGCCTCGGCAACAGCCACCTCCGGGTTCGCTGCCGCCATGGGGTCGGCTCCCGCAACCACCGGTGCAGGAGCAGCGTCATGTACCACACCGGGAACATCGGTGATGGGCATCCAGTTAGCCGCGCCCTCGTACCAGGCCTGATCGGTGGGCAACAGGGTGCCTTGCGCCAAGTAAGCATTAATATCCTCAATGGTATAGGGGCCAAACTGCTGGCCATCTCTCATTACGTGGATCATGACAACGCCTGAGAAAACACCAACCCATCCCCCTTCGCAAGTCAGATTGGTTAACCAGCTGAGCTTAGAACGGGAAAAACTTAAGGATCAAGGGCACCGAACCGATTACGATCAAAATCTCCAACGGCAGGCCCATGCGCCAGTAATCACCGAAACGATAACCGCCCGGGCCAAGGATCAGCGCATTACATTGGTGACCGATCGGCGTCAGGAACGCACAGGATGCTCCCACGGCCACGGCCATGAGGAACGGATCCGGGCTCACCCCCATTTGCAGGGCAATGCCCACCCCAATGGGTGCCATGATCAGGGCGGTGGCGGCGTTATTGATCACATCCGACAAACACATCGTCACCACCATCAACAACGCCACAATGCTCCAGGCTGGCATGCTTTCGGTGAGGTTATTCACGGCTGTAGCAATTTCGCCAGTTAATCCTGTGGACTGCAACGCGCCACTCACGGGAATCATGGCGCCCAGTAGCACGATGACGGGCCAATCGATTTCCCGGTACAAATCGCGCAACGGCAGGATACCCAAAAACACATAGGCCAGAATTGCCCCAAGAAAGGACAGTGTGGTAGGCATGATTTTGAACATGCTCAACAATATCGCTGCAACGAAGATGGCCACGGCGATCGTGATCTTGGAAAAAATCCCTACCCGCACCTCGCGTTCGGCCAATGGCAAGAGATGCAAGCTGGCTGCATGTTCTTCAATATTATCCTGCGCCCCTTGCAACAATAACACATCGCCCACTCGAAACTCCACATCACCCAGACGTTTTTGAATGGGTTGCCCCTGACGTGCCACAGCCATGAGGACAACGGAGTTCGAGGTGCGAGATCGTAGGAATGCTCGGGAACGGCCCACCAACTGGGAATTGGGCGTCACCACCACCTCGGTGAAATTGACATCCTCCCCTTCGATATTATCAATCCGCGAGCGCAATTCCTTTTCTAGTCGCAAACCGGATTGATCCATGATCGCCTTGAGATCCACCGGATCCACTTTCACCAAATAACGGCTCCCAGCCCGCACCAGATTATTCCGGTTGGGCGTCATCACTTTACCGTCTTTCTTAATGAACCCGAAGATCATCATCTTTTCGCCCGTGTCCTTTTCAACCTCGCCCAATGTCATTCCGATGAACGAGCATTCTTCCGGCACACGCACCTCAGTGATATATTCTTTCAGGGCAAACATTTCGTCTTTCCCGGCAGATTTCAGAGAATCTTTGGGGATCAAACGCCACCCAATGACCGTCACAAACACCACGCCCAACAACGCCACCAAACCGCCCACCGGCGCGAAGGCAAACATACCAAATGCCTCCCCGCCGACTTCCTGAGCCCGAAATGTGGAGATGATGATGTTCGGCGGGGTGCCGATCATGGTGATCATGCCTCCCAAGATACTGGCAAACGCCAAAGGCATGAGGATCAAACTCGGCGAACGCCCCTGTTCGTTAGCAGTCTTCAGCGCCACCGGCAGCAACAAGGCCAATGCCCCGACGTTGTTCATGAAAGCCGACAGCACGGCGGCTACCACGCAGAGGCTGGCAATGTGCAACGTTTGGTTTTTGGCAAAGGGCGCCAGCTGACGCGTGATCAAATCCACCACCCCACTGTTGCGCAGGGCGCGACTGATCACCAACACGGCAGCCACAGTAATCACCGCCGGATGCCCAAATCCGGCTAAGGCGGATTCAGGATCAATGAGGGCGGAATCTTCGCGGCGAAGCACTTTCACGACGATCACATCGGCTACCACCAACGAGAACAGCCCGATCACAGCCACGATGTCATAGCGCCACTTACCCCAGGCAAACAGGCCGAAGATGCCTACGATTACGCCCAGTACGATGCCTTGTTCCAGCGTCATAAACCACCCAGCTCCCGACTGCGCGCGTTGGGATTTAAGAAATAACTGGTACCCCGGGTAGGACTTGAACCTACAACCAATTGATTAAGAGTCAACTGCTCTACCATTGAGCTACCGAGGCGACCGGCGGGAAGTTATCCGGTTTCCGCGCCTTGGGGCAATCTTTTTATCCCTTACTCCAAGCCCAACACCGCCCGCTTTTGCACCCGATAGCGTTCGTGCTGGAAAACAGCTTCCAGCCACTCCCGCTCCTTGGCTCCGGCGCGATAGCGTGCGTCGCGTAAATTGTTACTCGTATCGGCCAGAGACTTGATCGCAGCAACCTGTTTGGCCTGCTGTGCTTTATCGGCCGCTTCAGCATCCTTGAGAATCTGAGCAAAGATCTCATTATCTTTAAGATTTTTAGCGTGCGCTGCCGCAGCCTGTTTGTCAGTCGCCTCGGATTGTTTAAGAGCGGCCTCGCGGGCGGTGATTGACGGTGCCCAACGTAATCGACCAGCCTCGAGTTCACCCTTCATCCTATTCACCTCCAGCAGTGTTTCCTTGGGGAAATGGGCCGCCTGTTCCTGTGCCTCAAACCAACCGTTCAACGGCCCCAGAACGGCGTTTTGTTCCCCATCCAATGGACCTTTTAGACCCGCTTGGGCCGCTTCCGCCGCTTTGAAGGCCCGATCTGCCGCGGCGAAGACGGCTTCGGCAGACTTCAGTTCCCGCTCCCGACGGGCCCATTCCCGCTCCCTTAATTTCGCGTCAGCTTCATACTGGATGAATGTGTACTGTTCGCGCTTCAGTGTGTTTTCGGAATCCTCCAGATTCCGGGCAGCTTCGAAGCGTTTATTGATCGCCATGCCATATTCGGCGACTCGCCGATTATGCTCCGCCAAGGCCTGGTTCAAGATCGTTAAAGCCCGATCCATTTCACCTTTGGCAGCTCGAATACGGTTTTGCCGATCAGTACGTTCACGGGTGAGGTCGCCGGTAGTTTTACGCAAAGCCGCCTGACGCGACTTCTTTGTCGCGAGAAATTTTTCCAGGAGCCTGATATCTCCCTGAGTCCGAACCCATTCGGAATCCATCCGACCTGAGGTTTCCTGATGATAAGAAAAATCATGGAGCTTGGATTGAAACTGGCCGATGACTCCGTTCAATTTTCCGCGAAGCGCCGTCAGAGCAGCTAGATCTTTCGCTAACTGCTCTTGAGCCTGTTTCAGTTGAGCTCCCAAATTGGCATCACCCGACGCTTTCTCAACTTGCGCGGCTAATTGATCATGCCGGTTCTTGGCGGCGTTCAATCGCTGCAATGCCGGTTGCTCCTGTTTATCAACGAAATCATGCAGCGTTCGTCGGGCCGCCTCCATGAGTTCACGGCGGCGCACATGGTCGCGGGACGCATTGTTCTTATTCTGCTCGTCCTGCCGTAATTTGCCCTGAGCTGACCTCAGTTGGCCTTCCCAATCGCGGACATGACGGTCGATCGATTGCAAATCTGCCAAGGCATCGACACGGGATTGATCCATGGCCGCCTCTTTGCCAACCATTTCATGATACACCGCCGCCTTGACCACGTAGTTGGCGCGCATTTGCAGCATTTTCTTTTCAGCGGGATCCAAGCCATTCTTCAGGGTATTCGCCTCATGCACTTGGGCTTGTTGGTATGTTCGTGCGCGAGCATCGCGCTGAACCCGAGCCTCATCCACTTTTCGTTTGGCATCATCCCGTTGGCGGCGCGCGTCATCGCGTGGGCCGGTAAATTGATTGCGCGCATCGCGGACGCGATTTAGCCGGTTCTCGGCAAACTCACGAGCCTTTCGTGTCCGAGTAACTGCCGCCACAATTTCCACCGGCCGCATGTTTCCCTTGAATGCCGCGCGCGCCTTGTCGTAATCCGCCTTGCGCTCGGCCAAATGTTTCACATACCCATCCTGCTGCCGTTGACGATCCGCCTGATACTTGGCCACGTTTTCAGCGTTGGTTTTAGTCTGATCAGCCAACGCCTTTTTCTCCGCCTCGATGGCTTTTTTCGTCTCAGCCACTCGGCGTGTTGAGAGTTCGTGCATCTCCCGGAGGCGCGGATTGAAATAATGCAAACTCACATAGTGCTTCCGGTTGTGCAGGGCATAGAGACTCTGTGTCTGTGCCGCATTTGTTCGGGCCTTACGGGCGGCGGTTTCGTGTCCCTGCATGCGTTCCAAAGTTGCTTCCACCTCGGCATCGATTGCGGCGTGTTCCGATTCCAGTCGCCTCCATTTTTCATCGAGCTGCGCCAAATAAATCTTTGCCCCTGAGCGAGCCTTGAAGATGCTGTCGAATCGGCCCTGCCCCGCCACCGTTTGTTGTTGTTGCTGCTCATTCAGCGACGCCCAAGTAGCCCAGGCACGCTTCAAAATGTTAGGCTCAGACTGAAAAGCGATCTCCTGAATCTCATCGGCCCTCAGACGGAGTTTACGGAAGGGCGTTTGATCGGCGATTAACACAGGGCCATCCCACTCCAGCTTGCGCAGGCGAATCTCTGTGCCCAATTGCGTGCGCACCACCCATTGTTCCCGAGCTTTGGCCGGTTTTTGCAAAAACACTGCTGAGGCCTGCGAGCCGCCCTGATATTGTTTGGCGCCGAAGAGGAGGGTTTGCAGGGTGATGTTGTTATCCTTGATGGACAGGATTTCTCCTTCCACAAAATCGCCACCAACCAACAGCACGCCTTCGCGGCCAACCTTGCCCGAACGGATGCGGTCGGTCACCGGAAGTGACAACGGCTGGAAGAAAATGGCTGCTGCATTCACGGTCGTCAGGCGAACTCCGGCCGGTTCCCCGACAAACCGCACCCGGCTATCGGTCAGGGATTCCAGCGGGTGAGCGATATAACTGCCGTTCCAAGCGAGGGCGCCGGCCGCTGGAATCGCCGGAGGCGCAGGGGGCAACGGCCAGTCCTTTACCGCGCTCAAGTTCGTCCAAGCCAGCCCCGGTCCACTCCATTCCAGATCCAGAATCGCGTAGCTGGCCAGATTCAAATATTCGAGGCGAAACGGATGTTTCCCGGCGGTTAGCCGAATGGAGCCGGTGGCGCGCCGATAGGAAAATTCCGCCGGAGTTCCCAACACCTCCATGTCTCCGATCACGAGTCGCGCGCTGTCATCGCTGGCCAACCGAAATTGATAATCACCTGCGCGCGGCACGTTCAGCCAGCCCTCAAAGAGAATGGCTCCGGGCGTGTTACCCAACTGGCGAACGGTCACATGTTGGCGGCTCACATCATCAACCGTGCTCGGATCGCGCGTGAGTGCCTCCTTAAAGGCGGTAAAGGAGCCGCGCCAGATCTTGGCTTTCACTCCGCGCAATTCGGCCTTGGCACCGGGAGCCGGAGTCAAATGTGCCTTGCGAACCGTTGACCAAGAGATAGTTTGGCCGTTAACCCGAACGCCCTGAACGGAGAGCTGTTCAAGCAGACCGGAAACCGTTTTCCCGTCCCGAGTTTGAATTGTGGCTGCAGAAAGGGATGCTTGAACCGTCGCCAGAATCAATGCGATGACGGCCCGATGTAACATGGCCTAACGTTGGTAAAGCGGCAGATAGTGGTAAGGCATCGCCAACATAGTGGTGTAAACGGCCGTGGTATAGATCGGCCCCACCCCGCCGCGCCCACTGGCGTCCCAACGGTAAATATCGCCTTCCTTCTTGATACTCTTCACCACGGTGGTAGCAATGGCCTTATACCATTTCTCCCAAGTATCGCCACCGATCATGTATTGCGCCGGGGCCGCGTAGAAATTGCCATATACATACCATTCCTGAGATTGCCGGTGGTTGGCGAACAAGTACTTGGATCCCTTCATGACCAGCGGATCATCGTATAAACCGCAAACCTGCAGTGAATAGATGGCCGCCGCCGTTCGGGCAAATCCCGGTGAAGAACCCGGCTGATAACTGAATCCGCCGGTGCCGGCATGGTGACAGGCTTTCACGTATTTCACGGCGTTATCAATGGTGCGCTGCGGCACATCGATCCCGGAATTCTTTGCGGCTCGCAGGGCCACCACCTGCAGTACGGTTACCGAGACATCCGCGTCACGTACAACCGGACGATACCGCCATCCGCCCTGTTGGTTTTGGCTGGCGATGATCAATTTGATGGTGCGATCGAGCTTGCCTCGAATGGCCGGCGAACGGGTCTGCCCGTACAATTCCGCCAACGCGATAGTAGCAATGCCGTGCGCGTACATATACTGACCGCTCGCACGATTACCATAAATACCATCGGTGCCGACCTGATTGAGTAAATAATCCATGCCCTTCTTCACCACACGACCGTAAGGCCCTTCGCCGGGTAGATTGCCGGCCGCCTGAAACGCGATCAACGTGTACCCGGTAATCGCCACCGGATGACGCCGTTCTTCTGAGCTTTCTCCCCACGAACCATCCGCCTTTTGTTTGGCGGCCATGTACTTGAGAGCGCCCTGAATATAGGCCTCGTGTTCCTTGGCCACCTTCACGTTGTCCCGCGGACGGGGCTTCACCTTGGCACCGGGCGCAGCAGCCTGCACCGAGGCGACCACTCCACAAATCAAACTAAGGGCAATGAATCGAATCATGGGATTGCGCTAAACTATTTCTTACGACTATCGGAAAGGCGTTTAAGGAACTGTTCCACCAACGTGCTGTATTCCTGCGGAGTCTTGGACTGAGAGGATTGCAGGAGCGCTTCCCGTTCGCGTTCCGGCAGATTCAAGCGTCCGCCCAAGCCGTCCGTGGACCCGAGCTGACCTTCCTTGCTACCAGTTCCTTCCCAGTTCCCAAGCTTGCCATCGCCGCGTTCGCTGGGTTCGCTTTGACCAGGCTGTTGTCCTGGTTGCTGACCAGGCTGTTGCCCTGGTTGCTGACCGGGCTGCTGTCCCGGTTGTTGACCGGGCTGCTGACCTTGCGCCATTTGTTGGGCACCCTGCTCGGCCAATGACAAGGCCGCTGCGGCTTGCGCCAGCGCGTTCTGCGCCTGCTGGGCGGATTCTTGCGAGGGCACCGCGTTATTGGCCAATGCTTGCTCAATAGCGTCGGCTAATTCTCCAACGGCCTCATCGAACGCTTGCTGCGCCTGCGGAGGCAGTTGACCTTCCAGACCGGCTGCAAGTGGTTCAATCAGGTCCGAAGCATTCTCGAGCGGAGGAGCCGCTTCCAAAGCTGCCTGAGCCGCTTGGGCAGCTTCGGCAGCCGTTAACAAATCCGACTGCTCCTGCCCCAGTTGTTCCAAATTAGGTTGTTGACCTGGCTGTTGTCCGGGTTCTTGGCCTGGCTGTTGTCCGGGTTCTTGGCCTGGCTGCTGTCCGGGTTCTTGGCCTGG
>JAYOSV010000023.1:0-52965 GCA_038139415.1 Verrucomicrobiales bacterium
ACTCCGTCAGCGGCGGTGTTTTTATGGGCCTATTTACCTCAAAAGTCAGCGGACACACCTTGCTGCCCTCGGTATGTTCGTATTCGTAAATCGGCACAACGGCAACCTACCAAACTGCCGGAGGCTTGAAAAGCCCTCGACAGCTCCGCCCCCCTTTCCCCACACTCCTCCCATGGCCGTGGTGCGGATTTTGGTGGATGGCTACAGCCTCCTGCATGCTTGGCGCGATCTGGCGCCAGGAGCACCGCGGCATTCGGCCCGCGCCCGCGAGGCACTCATCCGAGTGCTCACCCAATACGCCGATAGTGTCGGCACCCCGGTCACTCTCTTCTTCGATGGAGCCGGAGCGCCCAAGGATGCTCCTAAAAATATCTCGCCGGATGCACTGGAGGTGGTGTTTTCCCGCGACAGTAAAACCGCCGATGATCTCATTGAACGCACTGCTTACCGTTTGAAGCCCTACGGCGAAGCCTTGGCGGTTACCAATGATTTTGCCGAACGCGATACGGTTATCTCCATGGGCGGGCTGGCACAGAGTTGCGAGGAATTTATTAGCGATATCGACCGTGTCCTCAAGGAGCGCGATGACTTCGTGAAAGTCTATAACCGCCGCGAAGCAAACCGTTACAAGCGTTAGCCTTTGAGAACCGCCTTCACCTCCCGGTGCAAGGTTGCCATCTCGCGCTCGCTGCCGATGGTGATACGCAAATAATCCTTCACGCGCGAATCAGAAAACCACCGCACCAGAATTTTGCGCTCCCGCAACCGTTTCAACCAAGTGCGGGCTGCGAAGCGAGGCGGCTTGGTGAGGATAAAATTCGTCGCGCTTGGCAAGGTCTGAAAACCCAAGGCCGCCAATTTTTCGACCGTACGCTCGCGCAGTTTGATGATCTTTCGGAAATTGGCACGATAGTAAGTCAGTTGCTTCAGCGTAGCCTCCGCAGCCACTTGGCCAAGGCCATTGACGTTGTAGCTGTCACGAACCTTGTCGAGCGCCTCAATCAATTTGGCCGGCCCAACGAAATAACCGATCCGTTGAAAACACAGCGAATACGCCTTGGAAAACGTGCGACTCACCAGCACATGTTCATACTGCGTCGCTAAGGCCATGGCGTTTTCCGGGGCAAAGTCCACATACGCCTCATCCAGAATCACGATTCCTTGTTGCGCTCGGCATAATTGCTCCAGATTCGCCGTGGCATAACCGCGACCGCTTGGCGCGTTGGGCGTGGTCACAAAGGTCAAGGCCGCCTTAAAATCCCAGCGTTTACCACTGCGTAATTCTTGAACCGTCGGCAAACTGAAATCCACCGGCAAAGGCACTTCACGGCGGCGTGCGTTATGAATGTCCGTCAACACCGGATAGAGCGAATAACTTGGCGTAAAATATTGCACGCAATCCCGGGCCGACTCCACAAATGCGCGGGTCGCCAAGGCCAACAGTTCATCCGAACCGTTGCCCACAATCACGTTTTTCGGCTGCACGCCATGAAGTTTGGCCAGACGCGTCCGCAAACCCTTCGCCGTGGGATTGGGATACAGCCGCAGCCGATCGTCCACCGCAGCCTGGGTCGCCGCCAAGACCTTGGGCGATGGCGGATACGGATTCTCGTTGGTGTTGAGCTTGATGAGCCCGCGGGCCTTCGGCTGTTCGCCGGGCACGTAGGGATGCAAGCGCTCCACGTGTTTGCGAATACGGCTCATAAATTAATCGAGCCGGATGGAAGCCGATCGGCCGTGAGCGTCCAGCCCTTCCACGCCCGCGAATTGTTCGATGGCCTCAATCGATTTGCGGAGCGCGGCCGGCGTGTATTCCACCACGCTGGTACGGCGCTGGAACATATCTACTGTCAGCCCCGGAAACGACGCGCCGGCGCCGCCGGTTGGTAAGGTGTGGCTCGGGCCGGCGACATAATCGCCGGTCACTGTCGGCGACGTATTCCCCAAGAACAACGCGCCTGCGGTCACGATCTCTTTCGCGGCCGATCGAGGATCCTTGATCATCACCTCGCAATGTTCCGGCGCCAGGCGATTGGCCAAGGCGATGCCTTCGGCGCGAGATTTCACCTGAATCAGCCAGCCGTTGTGTTTGAGCACTTTGCGGATGTAATCAGCTCGGGAACGCTCGGGTAATTGTTTTTCGACCTCTCGGCCCACCGCCTTAAGTAGGCGGTCCGAACTGCTAACCAACCAGCAGCGTTCGTGACCGGAACCATGCTCAGCCTGCGCCAAGATATCCGCAGCAGCAAAGGCCGGATTGGCGGTTTCATCCGCCAGCACGAGCACCTCACTTGGGCCGGGCAACAGGTCGATCGATACATGACCCACCAAGAGGCGCTTGGCCGCCACCACGTAGGCATTACCTGGGCCAAAAATTTTCTGCACCGGCGCAATCGTTTTGGTGCCATGAGCCATCGCAGCAATCGCGTGCGCGCCGCCCACTCGATAAACCTCGGTGGCACCGGCCACTTTGGCCGCGTGCAACAAGCCGGGATTAACCGAGCCATCCTTGCCGCAAGGCGTGCACACTACAATCTCCCGACAACCGGCGACCTTGGCGAGCGTCACGGTCATCAGCGCCGTACTCATCAACGGCGCCGTGCCGCCTGGGATGTACACGCCCACGCGGCCGAACGGATCAAACTTCTCCCCCACCTTCGCGCCCTGCGCATTACGGCCGCTCCAGCCTTTGCGCAGGCCTTGTTTATGAAACTGGCTAATGTTTCGGTGGGCAAACCGAATGGCGCGCTTCAGCTTGGCATTGACTGCCTGCCCGGCCGTGGCCAGCTCGCTCTCGCTAACGCGCAGCGTCTTGGCCGTGAGCTTGGCGTCATCAAATTTCTTGGCGAATTCAATCAACGCAGCATCGCCCTTGGCGGCCACCCGTTCCACAATCGCACGCGCGCCCGCCTCGATTTTCGGATCAAACAAACTCGAGGCCGCGCACAGGCGATCGAGCTTGCGGGCGTAGCCGGCATCAGTATGTCGGAGCATGTTCATGGGCCGCGCAGTGAAGCAGAAGCGCGGGCAAAAGTCAAAAAACACCCTTTGGCATTGACCGACCGATGCGCCCCGTTACCCTGCCCGCATTCATGAGTGCAGAACCCGTCCAATCCTTTGAGATCGATTCGTTGCCGGTGCATGTGTTTGCCAGTCAGGACGACATGGCGACCGCTGCTGC
The DNA here is from genome assembly GCA_038139415.1 of Verrucomicrobiales bacterium. GTDB lineage: Bacteria > Verrucomicrobiota > Verrucomicrobiia > Limisphaerales > UBA1100 > UBA1100. The sequence goes on from JAYOSV010000023.1 coordinate 3,182, forward strand.
GGTTGAGGTGAATGAATATTTGTGCGGCGTGATTGCCGACCAAGGCAGTGCCGCGGCGATTCTGGCCACGGGTAATTCGCAGATTCAGTTTCTCGAGAAACTCGTCGCCATCGGCGAGGTGGACTGGAGCAAGGTGACGCTCTTTCACATGGACGAATACCTCGGGCTCGACGGAGATCATTCCGCGAGCTTCCGCCGCTACATGCGTGAGCGCGTGGAGCAGAAGGTGCAGCCGGCGGCCTTTCATTATCTGGAAGGCGATGCGCTGGAGCCGATCAAGGAATGCCGCCGCTACGCCGATCTGCTGGCGGCGCAGCCGATTGATCTCTGCTGCCTCGGCGTGGGCGAGAACGGGCACATTGCGTTTAATGACCCTCCCGTCGCAAACCTGAATGACCCTGAAATGGTGAAGATCGTCCAGCTCGATGACGCCTGCCGACAGCAGCAACATGGCGAGGGCCATTTCCCGACCTTCGATTCTGTGCCGCAATACGCACTTACGCTCACCGTGCCGGCCTTGTGTCAGGCGAAGAAGATGGTGTGCCTCTGCCCCGAAACGCGCAAAGCGCAGGCCGCCAAGGACGCCCTGCATGGGCCGATTAGCACCGTCTGCCCCGCTTCACACCTGCGCACGCAACCGCAGTGCGTGCTGTATCTCGATACCGATTCGGCGAGCCTGCTTTAGTCGCGTACTTCAGCGATCAATTTCTCCAGACGCCGGCCGTATTCCACGAAGTTTTCGGCCATGGCCTCTTCAGGGGCGGGGCCGCCGTCGGTGTCATGGAAAACCACAGTCATATGCGGCTCGATGGAGATGCCCGCGTCGTAGCCGCGCTCGAAGGCGTCCTTGAGGATGTCGCGCACGCGACCGTCACCTTCACCGGGGAAATGGTATTCCTCACCGTCCGCCGTTTTCACCGCGTCCTTGATGTGGATGTGCGCGGTGTGATCGCGCATGTGCTCCCAGAATTCCCACGGGCATTGCATGCCCCACGGCTGTTCGCCGCGGCGATCGGCATTAAAAATCGGGTTAGCGGTATCGAACACCCACTTGAGCCCCGGCACTTTCTCCAGCAATTCCTCGGCATGCTGCCAGCTCATACCGCCGTGGTTCATGCAGTTTTCGTGCACGGGCTGCAGACCCGCATCGAGAAAACGTTTTGTCACCTCGCCGACGCGCTCGAACACTTCCGGCGGCGTCACCGCGCAATCGTCGGTGGGTTTAAAGGACATGATCCGCACAAACTGCGTGCCCAACCGCTTCATGCGCGGAATGGCGCGTTCCACTTCGGCAAGCGTCACGTCAAACGGCGTTTCGACCGTCTTTTGCCAATTACAGATCGTGGAGCCGAAGGCGTACACGCCCACGCCGGACGCCTCGAGCTTCTGCGCCACAACCTCGAAAGCTTCGTCCGGGATCTCGTGCACCGGCCCTTTTTCGAAGCCTTCCAACTGCACCGCGCGCATCTCAATCCATTTCCAACCGAGCTGTTGCGTCACGGCGATCTGGCCGTCAATCGAAACGGCCCCTTCATCGGCTATGCCCATTAATTCCATGATAGTTCCTTTAAATTATTTGCGAAAACTTGCGGCGAAATCTTCGCTGCTCACTTCCACCACTTTCTTTTCATGCGTGGAGTTGGCGATCAATTCATTGAGCTTCGCCTCCCACGCCGCACCATCCATTGGCAGATCCACCGACTCATTGAGCAGTCCCGAATACACCATCACATTGGCCAGCTCCACCGAGCCCAACCCTTCCACACCGGGCGCGATCAGCGCTTCGCCATCGAGGATGGCATTCACAAAATTCGTCATCAACGTGGCATGCGCCGCGTCCGCGCCGGGGATGGGAATCTCCTCCACAGTCGTCTCCGGTTTTTGAAAACCGATCTTCGAAGTCTTGCACCATTCATCGGAAGGCACCTCATTGCGTGTGAGCGTGAGCGTGTCATTTTCCAGAATCAACCGCCCCTTGGTGCCGGCAATCTCAAACCGGTTGCTGCCGGGCGTCTCGCCGCTGGATGTGATGAACGCGCCGGAAGCGCCATTGGCAAACTCCATGTAACAGGTCACGTCATCCTCCACCTCGATGTCGTGCCAGCGGCCGATGCCCACGTGGCTGCGCACCTTGCTCGGCATACCGGTGATCCATTGCATCGCGTCGAGTTGATGTAGGCATTGATTCAGCAACACACCGCCGCCTTCGCCCTTCCAGGTCGCGCGCCAGCCGCCACTTTGGAAATACGCCTCGCTGCGGAACCAATCGGTCATGATCCATAACACCCGCACTAGATCGCCCAGTTCGCCGCCCTGCACCAGCTCACGGATTTTCTGATAACGCGGCTCCACGCGCAGCTGGAACATCGCTCCAAACACCTGATCCGGACGTGCCGCCGCTGCGGCAATCAACCGCTCGGCATCCGCCTTGTGCGCCGAGATGGGTTTCTCCACCATGATATGCAGACCGGCCTCCAGCGCCGCAACGCCAAGACTCGTGTGCTGATAATGCGGCGTGGCAATCAGCAAGGCATCAATCGCGCCACTGGCGATCATCTCCTCGCCAGAACCAAAAATCTGCACGCCCTTTTCCTTGTACTCCTCCAGCTTATGCGGCGAGGTGCTGCCCACGGCGGCCAATTCGCCGCGCGGCACTTTCCCATCCAGAAGATCGTTCGCATGGAAGCGCCCCATGTTGCCCATGCCGATAATGCCAATGCGTACCTTGTCCATGATGATCCGTGTGAAATCGGTGCGCGCACTATCAGGGGCGAAGAACCAATTATCAATTATCAATTATCGGTGTTGAATAATGCCGCTTCCTTGGGCCTTGATAATTGGCCATCGAAAACTACCCTTCCCCCATGACCGCCTTGCGCCTTCTGCTTGTCTTGCTACTGTGCTCCCCGCCTCTTATCGCCGTCGGGTGGAAAGCCGGCGCGGCAAAGGCGGACATCACCCCGCGCAAACCCATCTGGATGGCCGGCTATGGCGGACGCACCGCTCCCAGTGACGGCGTGCTGCATCCGCTCTGGGCCAAGGCGCTCGCGCTGGAAGATGCCCAAGGCCGCCGGGCGGTGATCATTTCCACCGACACGCTCTGCATGACCGCCAGTCTTTATGCCAGCCTGAAAACCAAGCTGCCAATCAACTGGTGAAAGAAACAAACAGTGAATGAGCAACTCGACTGAGCCTCAAGCCCGCAACTGGAAACGCATTAGCCTGATCGCCTGCGGCGTGCTGGGACTGTGCGCGTTCGCCTTCTGGCTTTGGCTGCCGGCCAATGGTCTACCGGCCGCCGAGAAATTTCTGCGCTGGAAATTTGAAGATGTCCAACACGTCACTCCAGCTGAAGCCGCCGCCTTATTGACCGACGACAATACCACCATGATCTGGGATATCCGTCGCCCGGACGAATTCACCGTCAGCCGTCTCCCCAACGCCCGGCATGTGCCGCCGAACACTGCTGATGCCGCCTTGAAGCAGTTACTGCCCGATGCCAACCAAACCATCCTCGTCTACTGCGCAGTCGGCTATCGCAGCGCCCAAATGGCCCGCCGCCTGCAGGCCCTTGGCCATACCAACGTCCTAAATCTCGAAGGCGCCATCTTCGCCTGGGCTGAAGCCGATCTGCCACTCGAAGGCGGCGACACCGTTCATCCCTACAACGCCATGGGGCGTCGCATGTTGCTGGATGATCTGGAGGCGGAGTAAATTGAGATCACAACATCCACCACCACACGAGTGCTGGGCCAATGACCAAAGCGGGCAAATAATTCGCCAAGGGCACTTTTTGGATTTCCATGATCACTAGCACAATGGTCAACACCAGCATGCCGCCGACGAGGTTAAAGATGGCGAGCATCATGGGTTCGTCGCGCATGAAAACGAGGTTTGAAGACAACAGAGTGACCGTGCCCTGATAGGCCAACAGCGGCACTGCGGATAGCAGGACACCCGCGCCAAAGCGCGGGGCGAAGCACAGCGTGGCAATACCGTCCATCACGGATTTCACAATCAAAATACTCGGCACGTTGCCCAAACCATCCTCCACACAGCCAAGGATGGACATCGGCCCCACCGTAAAGAGCACCGTGCAGGTTACAAACCCGTCGCTGAAGCGGTTGTTTTCCTTGCCGTCTTCTTTTGATTTCCCCAAGCGCCGTTTGGCCTCCTGTCCGAGCTGATCGAGACGTTCCTGCAGCTTGAGCCGTGTGCCAATCAGGTTGCCAAACGAAATGGACAACAGCGCAATCAGGCCAAGCAGGAGAAATATCCAGAAACTCGCCGACTCCTTCCAGCCACTGTACAGGCCTTGCGCCATCATAAAGCTACCGGCAATCATCGTGAGCCCGGCAAGATAACTCCGAATGTGCCGTTGGGTGTTATCGGGTAATTGCCGACTCAAGAGTAAACCGGCAATGCCACCGATGAGGATGCAACCGACATTGATAAACGTACCCAACGGCAACCACTCAATCTGAAAGAGCTGTTGCCAATCGGTCATGCGCGCAGGGCCTCGGCCACCACTTGCCCCAACGCTTCCGGGTCACGCAAGTTCCCGCATTGCTCCGTCCGTTGCACAGCGTCTCCGAGAAACGAGACGGCCTTCATGCGAATAGTCGTGCCCTCAATAACCCCGTGCGCGCCCACTGGCGATTGGCAACCGCCGCCCATGCCGCGCAGGAACGCTCGCTCGGCGGTCACGGCAGCGAAGGTGTTGAAATGATTCAGCCGCTCGGTGATCTTGGCAATACGACCATCATCCTCGCGAATCTCTAGCCCAATCGCCGCCTGCCCAACGCACGGCAGCATCAAATCTGTATCCAATGCCACGGCACGAATGCCCTGGGGCACGGCGTCGCCTTCGAGGTTGCCCTCGGCATCGATGGAAAAATGTAAACGGTTCAAACCGGCTGCAGCCAAAATAGTGCCCGCCAAATCGTTGTTTTCCGCCAGCTTCTCCAATCGAGTCGGGACGTTTCCTCGGATTTCCTCCAACTGAAGATCCGGTCGCGCGGCCGCCAACTGTGCCTGCCGTCGCGTACTGCTAGTCGCCACTCGCGCGCCCTCGGCCAATTGCGGAATCGGCCCGGCGTGGGCGGCATCAGTTTTATAAATCAACACGTCCCGCACATCCTCGCGTTTGGTGGCGGCGCCAAGCATTAAGCCGGCTGGCAGTTCCGTGGGCAGATCCTTCAGACTGTGCACGGCAATGTCGGCCTTCTGCCGCACAAGCGCCACTTCCAGTTCCTTGGTGAACAGCCCCTTCGGCAGGGAGTGACCGGCCTGCGCCAGTGACGCGGTTTGCAATTTGTCACCAGTGGTTTTAAAAATTTGGATCTCGAACGGTAACCGCGGAAAGATTGCGCGGCACTGGTCGAAAATGAAATTCGCTTGGACCAAGGCCAAGGCGCTACCACGGGTAGCAATGATGATAGGCGATTCGGGCATTAGCTTTGGGCGGCCGACGCTTCGCCGGCCGATGAGAGCGGAGGATTCTGCCGACGTGGCGCCGGAGGCACATTGAGTGACTCGATTAACTCGCGTGCCTTGGCGTCCACGATCGATTCACACTTGGCGATCTCCTCCTGACGCAGGCGCAAGTAATCGCCCGCAATGGCCTGCAGATCGTCTATGTTGTAGAGGTACACGTCCTCCATGAAATTAACCTCCGGCTCGATATCGCGCGGCACGGCGATATCCACCAACAACAGCGGCCGATGCTGGCGAACGCCCTGTAGTGGCTCGAGTTTCTTACGATCGATCACATAATGCGGTGCACTGGTGCTGCTGATGATGATATCAATCGCGGCGAACTCGGTTTCCCAACGATCAAAATCGACCGCGCGTCCGCCGAGTTCGTCGGCCAAATCCTTGGCTCGATCGTACGAGCGATTGGACACCATCACGCTGCGCGCGCCGCGACTAAGTAGTGCGCGCGCCGTCTTTTCGCTGGTATCGCCCGCGCCAATCACCATCACCGTGCGGTCATGGAGTTCATCAAAAATTTTACCGGCCAATTCCACCGCCACATTGGCTACGGACACGCTACCGCGTTGGATATTCGTTTCCGTGCGGATTTGCTTGGCCACATTGAACGCCTTTTGAAAGACCTTATTCAACCGTCCGCCTGTAGCCTTATGCGCGAGCGCGAGCTGATAAGCTGCCTTGAGTTGACCTAGGATTTCCGTCTCGCCCAGCACCATCGAATTCAATCCGCTGGCCACCTTGAAGAGATGTTGCACCGCCGGTTCGCCGGCGTGCTCATAGAAAACCTCATCCGCATCCGTTTCCACCTCGCGGTCCTTTAGCAAAAACGCACGCAGCTCGTTGAGCAGCGTTTGGGGTTCCTCGTCCGTAGCCGCATAGATTTCCACGCGATTGCATGTGGACAAGATCACCGCCTCGCCGGCCACAGTGCCATCGCGTAACGCCTCGAGCAGCCTCGGCAATTCGCCTTCCGGCAACGCGAACCGTTCGCGCACAGTGACTGGCGCGGTACGATGGTTTAGGCCTAAACAAACAATCGGCATCACGAGACAGCGTTGGTAGTTTGATGAAGCGGCGACAACAGGTACACGCCCCAGAAGGTGAGCAGCACAAACAGAAAACTTCCCAACGCACACCAGGCAAACCGCCGGCCGTTATGGGCATGGCGTTTCTGGAGCACCAACAGCACCAGATAAAACGCCCACACGCCCATCACCCAAATCATCTCCGGATCGGCCTTGAACCATACTTGTTTCTTCTGATGTAAATACGCACTACTGGTAATCAACCCAGCGGTGAGCAGTCCGAATGCAATCCACACCAACCGAGTCATCGCTGTTTCCAACCGCTCCAGCGACGGCAGCTTGGAAAAGATCGCGCGAAACTTGTGCAACTTAAGATCTTTCTCCTGCGTGAGATACATCACTGCCCCGACGGCACTCAGGCCAAATCCGCCAAAGGACAACAGCAACAGCGCCTTGTGCAAACTGCTGAGGGCACCGGAAAATTCATGCGCCCCATTCGCTAATTCCGGATCCATATCCGGAAACAACGCGAACACCCCCAACACAAAGAGCAAAGGAGATGCAAATGCCCCCACAAACCGGAACCGCTGCCAGATGCCGGCCACGAGATTCACGGCGACAATGGTCCACATGATAAACGCCGTTGCTTCGTAGAGATTGTTGATCGGGCAGGCCTGCAGGTTAAACCCGCGTTTGGCCATGGCCACCGTATGCAGCACGAGGCCACCAGCCAGCACGCCGTACACCACCCAATCATCGCGCTGAAACCCTTTCCGCCACAGGAAGACGGAATACACCATTGCGATGCCGTACAAAGTCACCGCGCAGCAAAAATAGGTTTTGTCCGTCCAGTTCAAGGGGTCGGAGAACTTAGCCATATTTCGGGTTTTTTCGCAATTCAAATGGAAACCTTGATAAATCACGCTTGAGTCCACGGCAAAGGGGCCGCTTAACTCATCTCATGCGCCGAAGGTGGTTCACATTTCTGCTTCTGGTGGGCAGTACCCTGCTGTTGGCGGCGGCCGAGCTCGCCTATCGCCCAGGCCAAGCCGCTGTACCGGCGTTATCCAGAGAATTTCGTGGGGCGTGGATTGCCACCGTCAACAACATCGATTGGCCCTCAAAACCTGGCTTGCCCGTGGCCGAGCAACAAAAAGAACTTGCTGACCTCATCGATTCCGCCGCTCAACTGAAGCTAAACTGCCTGATCTTTCAGGTGCGCCCCGCCTGCGACGCACTGTATCCCTCCACTCTGGAGCCTTGGAGCGAGTATCTTACCGGTAAAATGGGGCAGGCGCCGCAGCCGCTCTGGGATCCTCTCGCCTACGCCATTCGTGAGGCCCATCGGCGCGGCATGGAATTGCACGCTTGGTTCAACCCCTACCGCGCCCGCTACAAATCCGCCAAAGGCCCCGCCGCCAACCGGCACATCAGCCGCACCCATCCGCAGCTCGTGCGCAGCTACGATGGTTACCAATGGCTGGACCCCGCCGAACCGGCCGCTGCCGCCCATTCGTTGAAGGTCATCCTCGATGTCACCCGTCGTCACGATGTGGATGGCATCCACATCGACGACTACTTCTACCCCTACCCCGCCGCAAACCGCGCGCCGTTTCCAGATGAAGCCAGCTGGAAAACATTTCAGGGCGACATGGACCGCAAAGACTGGCGCCGGATGCACATCAACAATTTCATCAAACGCCTGCACACCGAGATTCACAAAATCAAACCCCACGTGAAATTCGGCATCAGCCCGTTCGGCATCTGGCGCCCCGGATACCCCAAGCAAATTAAGGGCCTCGACGCCTACGGCACCCTCTACGCAGACGCCCGCCTCTGGTTGCGCGAAGGCTGGTTGGACTACTGCGCCCCGCAACTCTATTGGCGAATCGATCCCCCCGCTCAAAGTTATCCCGTGCTCCTCCAATGGTGGCACGAACAAAATCCCAAACGCCGTCACCTCTGGCCCGGCAACAACAGCGCCAAAGTGGAGCCCTGGCCGGCCACTGAAATCCTCAAGCAAATCGATCTCACCCGAAAACATCCCGGTGTCACCGGAAACATCCACTGGAACCTCAGTGCCCTAGTCGACAATCGCGGCAAACTCGGCACCCAGTTAATCGCCCAGAAATACCAACACCCCGCCCTGTTGCCCGCCTCGCCCTGGCTCGGCCGCATCGCCCCCAAGACGCCGGCCATCAATGCGTCTTGGGATAATCAAAAGAAAATGATCCATACCACTTGGCGCTCAGTGAACCGGGAAGGCGTGCGCTGGTGGCTTTTCCAGATCAAAGCCAACGGCCGCTGGATTTCGAAGCTAATGCCCGGTGCTCAAAAGATGGCTCTGTTGCGGGTGACCGATCAATTCCCCGAAACGATCGCCGTCACCGCCATTAACGCCGCCGGCATCGCCAGTGCGCCGGCCACGCTGTTGAAGCGTTAGAACAACGGCAGCGGCTTGCCGTCACAGATCGGCAGCGGACGGTTCTCGCGATCATGAATCATCGTGGTACTGGGGTCGATACCCATAGCGTGGAAAATGGTGGCGTGCAAATCCGGTGGACCACAAGCCTGCTCCGCCGGTTCGTAGCCGGTGGCGTTGGAGGCGCCATAAACCTGTCCGCCCTGAATCCCGCCACCGGCAAACACCACGGAGTATGCCCCGGGAAAATGATCGCGCCCGGCGGCGCCGTTAATCTTGGGCGTGCGGCCGAAATCGGTGAGCATCACAACCAACGTGTCGTCCAGACGTCCGCGTGCGTGCAGATCCTCGACCAACGCCGAGGCGGCCTGATCAAAGGGCGGCAGCATGTCGTTTTTCAGTCGGTTAAAATTATTAGCGTGCGTGTCAAAGTGAGATCCTTTGGATCCATTCAAATCGCCGGCCGCACAATATACGGTTGCCACAGGCACCCCGGCCTCCGTGAGGCGGCGCGCGGTCAAAGTGCTTTGGCCGCAAATATGCATACCGTATTTCTCGCGCACGGCGCGCGGTTCTTTCTCTAGATCGAATGCTTCATGCACCGAGGGATTAAGCAACATATCCATCGCCTGCTCATGCGTGCGGCGCATCGGAGCGGTCTCCTGTGCCAAGGCCGTGCGTTTGGTCTGACTGAAGCCATTAATCAACCCTCGTCGCCCGTTCAAGCGTTGGCGGTTTACGCCTTCCGGCAAATCCAGATTGATGCGGCCGGACGTAGGCGATTTGCCCTGATATATTTTTAGCCCTTCACTGGGCGGCCGAAATACAGCCGGATCCTTGGCCATGCCGAGAAAGCCCGCGTCCTGCCCATTGGCGACGCCGCCATCGTACAGGGTGTACGGCAGCGCCACGGCGCCGGGCAGATGATTTGCCGGCGCGCCTTTGGCGTCCCAGATCATCGATCCGATGCTCGGCCAATCCGCACGAGTGGCAGTCCAATTGCCGGTCAGGTTTTGCGGTTGATGCCCGGTAAGATTCCAGTAAGCACCGGAACGATGACTCGGCGCATTGTGATGAGCACTGCGCACGACGGCCCAGTGTTTCATGGTGCGCGCAAACCCGGGCAGATGTTCGCCAACCCGAATACCGGGCACGGTGGTGGGAATTTCGTTAAACGTGCCGCGAATGTTCGAGGGCGCGTTGGGTTTCAAATCAAACGTATCGAGATGACTGATGCCGCCCCAGCAAAAGAGCACGATACAATTCTTGGCGCGGCCGAAACCGTGAGCGCCTTCGTTCGCCCCGGCCCGCAAAGCCAACACCTGCGGCAGGGTCAGTCCGCCGAGTCCGAGTTTTAAAAAATCGCGCCGCTGCATTGCTCTTCCTACTATAAAGCACCTTGGAAGGGTTGTAAGCCGAATTTTGTCTACACCGCACGCGGTGGAGAGGATCATTTATCTGTTGCGACCCTACCCGGGGCCGAGATCGTTTCCGATCGTGGGACGAACCGCCCCTAGCCCCCTATTTGGCCTTGCACCCGATGGGGTTTACCGTGCCGCCTTGCTTGCGCGTGGCGCGGTGGGCTCTTACCCCACCTTTTCACCCTTACCCCGGCGAACCGGGGCGGTTTGTTTTCTGTGGCACTGTCCGTCGACGGTTCCTTCCGAAACCGCCGCCTACGTGTATCCCTGGCGGAACCGGGGTTACGCAGCATCGCGTCCTGTGGTGTTCGGACTTTCCTCTCCCGTCGTAAAAACGAAAGCGATCCTCCACCCTTCCAAGGTGGTGATAGCTTGAAGGATTTGGGGGGATTTTTGAAGACAGAAATTCAGGAAGGAATTCGGCTTCCCTTAATCTGATTCCATAACCATATCGCGTGTGTAATAGACGATGCGGCCGCAGTTCGGGCAATAATTGATCTTGGAACCGGTCTTGATCACGATCACCTCGGCTTCCGGAAGCTTCATGTGACAACCTCCACAGGCGCCGTGGGTAATTCCAACCACGATGTTCGTGCCTTTGCGCGCGCGCAGGCGGTCGTATTGCTTGAGCGCCCCCGCTTCCACCTTACCGGCGGATTCGGCGCGTTGACTGGCCAACTCCTCCAGCTTGGCCTTGAGATTCGTTTCACGTTCGTCGATTTCACTCAACGCCTTGACCTTAGCGGCGTTGGCTTCATCCAATTCCGCCTTAGCGGCTTGGCTCACCTCGGCGTGGGAATCAATCTCCTCCAGAACCTCGATTTCACTAGTCTCCAGATCAGAAATAGTTTCCTTGCAGGTTTCCTGCTGGCGTCCCAGTGCCTTGTATTGCACGTTGTCCTTGGTATCCATCTGCTGCCGGGCGTAGGTACGTATTTTTTCCTGCTCGGCTTGGACCTCCACTTCTAGGGCGTTTTTACGAGCCTCTAATTCCTTTGCTTTTAGCTGGGCCGCTTCATGGCCCGCCTCCGCATCAGCCGAACGGCTGTTCACCTCCACTCGTTCGTGCTCCAAGCCGGCAATCTCTTGCTCGGCGTGGGCGATGGAGCGGTCCCGTTCCTGCAGGACCCGCAGTTTCTCAATATCCTCGTGCATGGGGTGCGGCCAACCTAGGCTTCCGGCTGGACCAAGTCAACGCCACGTCATTGGGAATAAATTTTTACTGGTTTTCAACGGTCCACACGGCAGGGTCCCCCTTTCCCGGCATGCAGGAGCAAATTGTCATCCTTGATTTTGGCTCGCAATACACGCAGGTGATTGCGCGCCGTATCCGCGAGTGCAAAGTGTACTCGACAATCCTGCCCTACAATACGCCCGCGGAAGAGATCGCCGCCTTGGCGCCCAAGGGTATCATTCTCTCCGGCGGCCCCATGAGTGTCTACAGCCGCAAGGCCCCACTGCCGGATAAGGCGATATTCGATCTCGGCGTGCCCGTGCTGGGTATTTGCTTTGGCCTGCAGGTGATGGCGAAATTCCTCGGAGGCAAAGTTGAACGCGGTCTCAAGCGCGAGTACGGCAAAGGCACACTCACAGTAAAAGACGGCCGCTGCGCGCTCTTCGGAAAATTACCGAAAAGCTTGCAGGTGTGGAATTCCCACGGTGATAAACTCACGAAACTGCCCGAAGGTTTCAAGACCGTAGCGGTCACGGAAAATTCCCCGTACGCCGCGGTGGAAAACCGGAAGCGCAAATTTTTCGGACTGCAATTTCACCCCGAAGTGGTGCACACACCCAAGGGCAAAACCATTCTCGGAAATTTCGTTCAAAAGATTTGTGGCTGCGGCCGCAAGTGGACCATGCGCAGCTACATTGACCAGTCCGTGGAAGACATCCGCGCGCAGGTCGGCAAGGAACACGTCATCCTCGGCCTGTCCGGCGGCGTGGATTCCAGCGTGGCCGCCGCGCTCATCCACAAGGCCATTGGCAAACAACTCACCTGTATCTTCGTCAACAACGGCGTCCTCCGTGCCAACGAAGCTGAAGCGGTGCAGACGCTGTTCAAAAATAACTTTAAATGCAACTTCTTCTACGAGGATACAGCCAAGTTGTTCCTAAAAAAACTCAAGGGCGTCACGGACCCCGAGACCAAGCGCAAGATCATCGGAAACACCTTCATTGATGTGTTTCAAAAAGCCACCCGCAAGGCCGGCAAAGCCAAATTCCTCGCACAAGGCACGCTGTATCCGGATGTCATCGAGTCCGTTCCCATCGCTGGCAACCCGGCAGCTTTGATCAAGAGCCACCACAATGTGGGCGGCCTGCCCAAGGACATGAAGTTCAAACTCGTCGAGCCGCTGCGTTGCCTGTTCAAGGATGAAGTCCGCGCGCTCGGCACGGCGTTGGGCCTACCCAAGGAAGTCGTCTGGCGTCAACCCTTCCCCGGCCCCGGTCTGGCCGTTCGCCTGTTAGGCGACCTAACCGAAAGCCGTTTAGAAATTCTCCGTAACGCGGACCGCATCGTGGTGGAGTCCATGAAAGACAGCGGCTGGTACTATAAAGTCTGGCAAAGTTTTGCCGTGTTACTCCCAGTGAAGAGCGTTGGCGTCATGGGCGATGAACGCACCTACGAGTACACCATTGCCGTGCGTATTGTGGAGAGTAAGGATGGAATGACCGCCGACTGGGTCAAGCTGCCGCCCGCCCTACTGGAAACCATCTCCAGCCGGATCATCAACGAAGTCGACGGCGTCAACCGCGTCGTCTACGACATTACCAGCAAACCCCCCGGCACAATCGAGTGGGAGTAAGGTTCTAAGCCATTTCTTTAACAATGGATTGCTGTTGAGACCGCCGACTCGAATGGAGTAACCGGCCTTTTCGACCGAGATCTTATTGAAGAGATCAGGCCGGTGCCCCCTGAAATTTGAGAGGGATTATCCGGCAGGATTGGATTCTGAAGAGGTTTCCAAGTCAGATTCTGAGGTATCCGTATCGGCTGTTGCAACCGATTCCGTTCCGGCCGGCTGAGTCTCGGAATCAGTTTCATCCGGGCTCGCATCGGGGGCTTTGGATTCAGTGGGGGGCTCGGGCTTCTTCTTGGGTTTCTTGGCCGTCTCGATGATGCCGTTGGAGAATTCCAGGACGTGGCCCTGATGGATGAGCCAGTGGAGGTCGGAAGTGAGTTGCTTTTGTTCTTCGGTTTGTTCCAGGGTCACGGCGGATTCTACGCCTTCCTGCGGTTCCACATGCTCCATGCCACCGAGGTGTTCCAGAATCTGGCGGCGTGTGCATTCTTCGGTGCCGTCGATGAACTGCATGATTTTCTTCACACCACCACTCACGGGCTCGGATTCGACATCGAGGAAATTGGGGCGCGCCACCGAAACATGCGTTACTTTTTTGTCCTTCTTGAAAAACTGCAGTCCCATGCGGGAAAACTGTTTGCTCAAGTGGGTGGAGAGCTGCATGGGAAAATGCTTTTGCTTGTGCCATTGGTCCTTGAGGAATTCCGCGAGTGTGCGCGGATTGACCATGGTCTTGGCGTTTTCGCCGGAGACCTCGCACACCTCCACCTCTTCGACCGCGTCGTTTAGGTGATGATCCCGAAAATGCGCCTCCACTTCATCCTGTTTGACAAAGACTTGTTCGGCCTCCGCCTTACGGGTGACGTATTCGGTCTTCCACTTGGCCTGTTCCAACCACGCGTTGACGGCTTCTTCCTCTTTCACGATGCGGATACGGCTCTTGAATTTCTCAAATGGCATTCGCGACAGGCGCTCGGCGTGGAAGGTCACCAACCGGTTCTGGTAATCGTGATGATTGGGCGCGCCAAGATATTCATTGGTCACACCACACTGAGCCACGAAGGCGAAGTTGCCCTTGGGCCCTTCAGTCTCCGTCTTGCGTGTGTCGTAAAATTTATCAAAGTGCTCGCCCAAGGTGTGTCGCACGGCCTGATCCTCGTTGAGCCACGCGGTGCCATCGAGCTTGCAGGCGAACAGCCGCTGGGCCACTTCCCCGCCGGGCTTTTTCTGCACGCGTAACCGGATGGTGTAACGCGCTGGGCGCTCGAGCACGAGCAGCGCAATTTGAAAGAGCGGATAAGAGCGGCCGGTAAGCTTGATTTCCTTAGCGATGGATTCCACGCCATCGACATCCGGCAAGAAATCCACCTTTAGATCCAGCTGCGGTGCTTGCGGGCGATTGAATTTACCGCCACGCGAATCGCGGCCTCGCCTGTCCCGCGGCCCCCGGCGATCGTCATTACGTGACCTGCGCTGACCATCATTACGTGACCCGCGCTGACCGTCATTACGTGACCCGCGCTGACCGTCATTACGTGACCCGCGCTGACCGTCATTACGTGACCCGCGCTTTGGCGGCCCGTCCCCACGGGGACGGCGATCATCCCGATCGCGTCGTGGCCCCTTGCGACCGCCACCGCGTTGCGGGCGGTCTTCGCCTGAGTGATTGGCATACTTGTTCTTCTCCGCATCGTCCTGTGCCCAGTCGGGCAGGAACTGCAGATCCAACGACAACTCGTTATCGGGTTGATCACTCATAGACAGCACTTGGGTTACAAGTAGGGTTCGCGCAATGTGCGTTGTTTGCTACGGGAAAGCAAGCGCGCGCTGTCGTATTTTTGTCTGTTAACAACCAGCACACTTCATCCGCTTGCACACAATGCGTGCCCTCGGCTAAGTTGAGCCGTGCCCCAAAACGAGTTTGTACACCTGCATGTCCACAGCGAGTTTTCTATGCTCGATGGCGCATGCCGTCTGGACAAGCTGGTCAACCGAGCGGTGGAGCTGAACTTCCCCTCGCTGGCCATCACCGATCATGGCGTGATGCATGGCGCGGTGGATTTTTATCAGCAGGCCAAGCGCAAGGATCTCAAGCCGATCATCGGCTGCGAAATGTACATCGCGCCCGGCAGCCGGTTTGACCGCAAGGCCAACAGCCGGACGGGCAAGGACGGCTACAACCATCTCCTGTTGCTGGCCGAAAATGAAATCGGCTACCAAAACCTCGTGCGCCTTACCACGGCCGCGCATCTCGAGGGATTTTATTACAAGCCCCGAATCGATAAGGAACTGCTGGAGGCGCATCACGAAGGGATCATCGCCTTCAGCGGCTGTCTGGCCAGCGAGATCCCTCAGGCGATCATGCGAGATGATCCCGATAAGGCCCGCGCCGCAATCGACTGGTTTAAGCAGCTCTTCGGTAAGGAACGATTTTTTCTCGAGTTACAGAACCATGGCCTCAACGAACAAGCCAAGGTAAACACCCAACTCATTCCGTGGGCCAAAGAATTTGACCTCAATCTCGTCGCCACCAACGATGTGCATTATATCGAGCGCGATCATTCCCATGCGCACGACGCGCTGATCTGTATCGGCACCCAAACCCACCTCAGCGATCCGAATCGCATGAATTATGCGCCGGAACAATTTTACCTGCGCAGCGCCGATGAAATGGCTGCGCTCTTTTCCGAGGTCCCCGAGGCCGTGCGTAATACCATGGCTGTGGCCGAGCAATGCAACGTGGAGATCGAGCTGGGTAAACTGCATTATCCAGTGTTTGAACCGCCTGAAGGTTTCACCGGCGAAGGGTATTTGCGGCATCTGATGACTGACGGTCTTGAGAAACGCTATGGCATCAAGGCGAAGGACAAGGGTGGCGCATACGAGATTCGTTCCATCCGCGATGCTTCCACCCTACCAACGCTGCAGGCCACCGACGATACGGACAAGGCCGACCCCAAAGACCCCGCAGTGGCCGCCGCGCTGCAGGACGTACTCGATCGCATTGAGGTGGAGATGGGCGTTATCAAGAAGACCGGCTTCATCGATTACTTCCTGATTGTTGGCGACTTTGTCCAGCACGGCCGCGAACAGGGCATTGCCTGTGTGGCCCGTGGTTCGGCCGCCGGTTCGCTGGTCACCTATCTGCTGGAAATTTCCAATGTCGACCCGCTGCGCTACGGCCTGCTGTTCGAACGTTTTCTAAATCCCGAACGCGTTAACCCTCCCGACATCGACATCGATTTTGCCGATGACCAACGTCAGACGGTCATCGAATATTGCCGGGAAAAATATGGGCGCGATTGCGTTGCCCAGACCATCACCTTCGGTACGATGGGCTCGAAGTCCGTCATCCGCGATGTCGGCCGCGTCATGGGCCTCAGCTACAGTGAGGTGGATCGACTAGCCAAAATGATCCCGGATGAACTCAAGATCACGCTGGAAAAATCGCTCGAACAATCCACCGAACTCAAACAGGCCTACGATAACGAGGAAGTCACACGCGAGCTGATTGATACCGCGTTTGTGCTGGAGGATCTCACACGCAATTCCTCCATCCACGCCGCGGCAGTGGTGATCGGCGCCGAGCCGTTAGTTAATGTGCTCCCGCTCAAGGCGGACGCCGACGGCATCATCACCACCCAGTACCCTATGAACCCCGTGGGTGATCTGGGCTTGTTGAAAATGGATTTTCTCGGCTTGAAAACGCTGACGGTCATTCGCAACTCCTGCGAGATGATCCAGGCCACCAAGGGCGAGACCATCGATGTGGATCTTCTCCCACTCGATGATCAGAAGACTTACGATCTGCTCAACGAAGGCCGCACCGTCGGGGTGTTCCAGCTGGAATCCGGCGGCATGCGCAATCTGTGCCGCGAATTCCAACTCGCTTCCGTGGAGCACATCACCGCGCTGGTGGCGCTCTATCGGCCCGGCCCGATGGATCTCATCCCGGATTTCATCAAGCGACGCCACGGCAAGGTGGAAATCAAATACGAGCATCCGTTACTCGAAGAGATTTCCGAAGAGACCTACGGCATTCTCATTTATCAAGAGCAGGTAATGCAGGCCACGCAGTTGCTGGCTGGTTACTCGCTCGGTAGTGCGGATTTGCTACGGCGCGCCATGGGCAAAAAGAAGCTCGAGGAAATGGCCAAACAGCGGAAGAGCTTTGTGGCCGGCTGCAAGGAAACCAACAGCATCCCCGAGGCTCAGGCCAACAAAATTTTCGATTTGCTGGAGAAATTCGCTGGCTATGGATTCAACAAATCACACGCCGCCGCCTATGCCGTGGTGGCCTATCAAACGGCCTATCTCAAGGCGCATTATCCGGTGGAATTTCTTTCCGCCTTGTGCACCAACGACATGGGCGACACCAGCAAGCTCACCGTCTTGGTCAACGAAGCCAGAGCGATGGGCATCGACGTCCTGCCGCCGGATATCAACGAATCGCAAGTGCAATTCGCCCCCGCGCGAGACGGCACCGTGATCCGCTACGGCCTCGCCGCCATCAAAGGCGTGGGCGAAGCCGCCGTGGAAGCCATGCTCGCTGCCCGCGAAGATACCGGCGCGTTCAGTTCCCTGCCCGATCTCTGCAACCGCGTCGATCTCCGGGCGGTCAACCGCAAGGTGTTGGAAGCGCTGATCAAGGCCGGCGCCTGCGACAGCTTTGGCCAAAGTCGCGCCAGCCTTACCGCGCAGATTGACCGTTCCCTCACCCGCGCCTCCAGTGCCGCCGACGACCGCGCCCGCGGCCAGGAAACCTTGTTTGGCATGTTGGAAGCCGATGACCCCGAGCAAGAGGAAATCCCCGCCGGCCTACGCAATCTGCCCGAATGGCCCGATGCCGAGAAGCTCGCCTACGAAAAAGAGTTGCTTGGTTTTTACGTCAGCGGCCATCCGCTCGAGCCGTTTCTCAGCCTCATCGATAGCTATTGCACCCATCAGGTAGGCGAACTCAAGGAATTGCCCGGCCGCACCATTGTGCGCGTGGCCGGCCTGGTAAGCGAAGTGCGCCGCGGCATTTCCCGCAAGACCGACAAACCCTACTGTATCGCCACTGCCGAGGATCTGGAAACGGATTTTGGCGTGCTTTGTGTGAACGAGAATTACGACAAATTCAACCACCTCTTCGAGGTCAATAAACCGCTGATGTTCATCGGCGAGGTCAATAATAACGAGGACGTTCCCAAAATCTTCCCGCAGGAAATCTTCCCCATCGACGAGGCTCCTAAGCGTTTCACCAAACAGGTGCACCTCCGTCTCAAGGTTGAATCCTTACAACCAGACTCCATGGATGGGGTGCGAGAATTGGCCGAGGCCCATCCTGGCACCACGCCGCTCCTACTCTGCCTACGTCAACCCGACGGGGCCTCCGTCTTTGTGGAGGCTAACGACAACTTCAACGTCGCCCCCAGCCGTGATTTCCAATCCGCCGCCAACGAACGCTTTGGTGCCGACACCTACTACGCCAAGGTCGACATGGCCCTCCCAGAACCCCAACGCCGATTCAAACGCCGCGAATCAAACGGCGATGGCGAATAAAAAAAGGCGGCCCGAAGGCCGCCTTGAATTGAGTTATTCGCTCCGGTTAGTGTCCGCCACCGGAACCGTCTTCTTCATCCAAATCTACGACCTTATAGCCGCCTTGGTTTTTGAAGTGAACGTGCAGTGCAATGTAGCAGATGAGCATGAAGATCGGGAAGATCGTGATATTCGCCAAAGCAGACTGTTTGCCCTTTTTGATGATCTCCTTGATTTCCTTTACTTCTGCAGTGTCTTCAGCCGGAGCTTCTTCAGCAGGCTCGTCTTCCTTGCTGGCCTCTTCTGTTCCGCCTTCAACTGGTTCCTCTGTGCCGTCAGTCGCCCCATCCGTGGGAGGTTCGGTTGAGCTATCAGGCTCTTCATCGGCCTCGCCGTCAGCCGGCTGAGGGGCGGCTTCCTCATCAAGGATCAACGCACCTGAAACCGGCAACACCATGAGGGCGGCGAGTTGCTGGAGATTCGCCGGCTGCTCAAGCAGCGACGTCTCCGTGTTTTCACCATCCTCGGTGTTCTCGTTTTCATCGTTATTCTCGCCATCGGTGCTTTCGCCGTTTTCTTCGTTGTTCGACTCAGTCTCACCCTTGGATTCTGATTCTTCTTCAGGACTGTTCAGTGCATTCACTTTGTCCATGTCCACTGCTGTGTATCCCCCCAAGAAATAGGTGCGGTCCGTGGAGACACTCTCCACGACGTCAGGCTTGGCATCAGTCAAGGCTTTGATCGCGGAATCCTCCTGCATTTTACCAATCAACGGGCCACCCACGATTCCCACCGTGAGCATGCCGATTCCGGCAATAGCATTCAGTGTTAGGGCGCCGCCTTTCGGACATTGCTCAGACACCACACCCAGCATGGTCGGCCAGAAGAACGTTTTACCGAAACCGTACAGCGTGGCGAAAACAAAGATCGCCATCATGCCGGACGCACTAGACAACATGAAAAGTCCCACAACAGCCAAAGCCGCAGATGCAATCAGCAGGCCAATCGGGGTGAGTTTTTCCACAATCGGTCCCGCGAAGAAAAAGCGCAGCACCATCATGATTGCCGAGGTGTAAATCAACACCCACAACGGGTGCCAACCGGCTAATTTCATTGGCTCTTCCATGATTCCTGTAATTGCTCCATCGGTTCCCAATTCAGTGGTTGCCAAAGGCATCATAATAATACAAAGGAAGATCAGCAGCGGACGTCCCAGTGATTGGCAATAAACCCCGTAACCTGCAACGGAAGCGATCAGCAGTCCATAAACAACGCCATCACTCCATCCGAACACCATTCCCAATTGTTTGAAGATTAAATATCCGGCAATCGCCGCCCCAATAACACCGAATTCCGCCAGCATTTCCTTATAACTCACGCCAGAAGAAACACGCTCGTTCTGAGGGAATTCTTTGTTCATCAGCATCACCAGATAAATGATGGCCGGGCCGGCAATTAGATAAATCAGAATCCGCCAGTCTTCAGCGGCTTGTGCGCCCAAAATGATCGTAAGCATACCACCAATCACCAGGCCGCCAGGCCACCCAGCATGTAGAATATTGAGCCACTTGGTCTTCTCTTTCTTGTACATGGTGGCCACTACCGGATTGATGAACGCCTCCACGGTTCCGTTACCCAGACCCAATATCACGGACCCCCAATACAGATTCCCAAACGCCGCTTCCTGTGCGGCTTTCAGGGCCTCTCCTTCAAGGCCGGGGGCATTCACCATTCCGTAGGCTTTGAGCGCCAAAGCCGAATAGATCACGTAACAGACAAAGCTGAAAATCATGGCCACTTTGTAGCCAATCCGGTCAATGATCAGACTGAAAACAATGATACTGATCGCAAACGGCCATATGCCGGCACCGAACAACTCCTGGCCTTTCACGGTGTCGAACCCAAAGTCACTGGGCCAAAAACTTGTGTCATTAACGAGAAACGCTCGCGTGATAAACGCAAACGCCGTGGTGATTAATGCGATAAAACAACCCCAGAACAGGATTGGATCGCCTTCTTTGTTGTTGGTACTAGTGCTCATTGGCCAGTGAATATAGATTTACTGTCTGATTTGTCGCGTTGGTAACACTGTCGTTTTTGAGTCAAACGACGAATGCAAACCCTCCTTGGGACGCTGGCCTTAGGTTAAATTGGCCAAATTGTCAATGGTATTCGCTATTTTGACAGGCCGTAACCCTTGGTGGGCTGGCCGTTTTCGTCGAGTTTTCCACAGGCCCAGAGGAGGCCGCGGGTGAGGTACCCTAGATAGGCTTCGCTCTCCATGGTTTGATTGTGGTGCCCGATGGTGGTGCCAAACACGCGGGCTTTGCCGTAACGGTTGGTCCAGATGCAGGGATGATTCTTCTGGGTGCGAACGCCAAAGGCATGCCCCAGCACGGTGGTGTTCGGCCAGACCTTGACGATCTCGTACAACTCGCCGGCCGGTGTGGTCCAGCTTTTGCCAAACCCCTTCATGATCGGGTGTTTGGGCTGGATGTTATCAATCGTCACGGCCACGTGCTGCTGATGGCGCACGGTGGTGACGCCCAGCAGTTTGCGCCATTCGTCGGTGATTTTATCCGCGGCGCGATAGCTGTGCATGGTGCAATGCAGCACCACGGCCGGCACACCGGAATTGCCATGAGCCGCTGCGATGCCCTCCACAAACGCCTTGTCGCCAATGGCGCCGAAGCATTCGTTGTGCACCACCACGTCGTAATCCTTGATCCAGTCTTTTTTCTGGTAGATGGCAAACTTGTGGGTACGACCGGCGGCGCCCTCGTGCAGAATGGTCCAGTCCACGTTGGCGCGTTTACTGACGCCCTGGCTGATGATCAGCTTTTGCTTGGCATAATCATGGCAGCAACCGCCGGTGATGAGCAGCGCCTTTAGCGGTTCGGCAGCCTGCACGGCCACCGCGCTCAAAACGCCCAACAGAAGGATTCGCAGGGAGTTCATCGTCCGATTATTGATGAAGCCGGTTGGCGGTGTACCAAGCCACGCGGTTCACGATGTCCGCGCCGGCATACGACCGTAACTTATCGCTCAGGTTGAATTGATACACTTTCTCCGCGGTCAACGGCAACGTGAGGTGCGCCACTTTTCGGTCCGTGGAGAGTTTCACCGTCGTGGGCACGAGTTTCTTTTGCTGGCTCTTGGGCGAGCCGTACTGGGGACGGTACTGGTACTCGTACTCCAACAGATTGTAATTAGCTGGGTCGGCGCCGGTCTCGGCATCTACAGGCAATGTGAAGTGCACATCAAAACCGATCTTGGTGAGACTGATATGATGAATGGCCATGGGCGTGGTGCTACCATCCCAGCGGACGCGCTCGAGGCCAAACTGCTTGCCGCCCACCGACCCCCAGCCGCGACCGGTTTGGCCGACCCAGAAACTGCCGTCCGGACCGAACACACCGCGAATGCAGCCGGTTTGCAGGGGCGAAATAAAGTTCACCACCATGCCTTGATATTCGCCGTCCACTTTCTCCAAATGAATGCGCATGAGGTTAGAACGGGTTTGGTCGCCCAAAATGATCTGACCGGCGAAGGGCCCGAACTTGCCCTGCGTGGTATCGAACACCGGTTCCCCGGGGGAATTGGCCAGCTCGCCATGCGGGATGAACACCGACGGCCGCGTGCGCAGTTTACGATAATCTTCGATGGAGATTTTGTTCAGGTCTTTGCCGATGTATTTCGGGTGATCGTAGTACGAGGAAGGATGACCATGGAACCGGTCTTTCACCACGTGATGCAGAGTGGAGGTCTCATTCCAGTCGCCCTGGTTATCCGTGTAAAAGATGTCGTCCTGCCCATTGATACCAATACCGGCAGGCGAACGCATGCCCATGGAGTATGGCACGAACTTGCCCTGCGGCGTGATCTGGAACGACCAGCCGCGGTACTTGGCCGCGCGGCCCATCTTGGAATCGTGTACGCGCGCCTTGTCCCACTTGTCGCTGCCAGCCCAACCCGGCCAACTGAGAGAGGTGTTCAATGTGCCGTAGAAGTTGCCCTTGGAATCGCGCACCGGACCGAAGGTGTACTCATGATAATTATCGGTGAGCCCCCAGCCGGCATTGACGGTCTGGTACAAATCGGCTTTGCCGTCCTTGTTAGTGTCCACCAGGCGCGTTAACTCGGGACGTTGCATCACGTAGACGTCGCCCTTTTTCCGGTCGATCCACAGACCCAGACTTTCGTGCAAACCGTCGGCATACAGTTCCCATTGACCGTCTTGTGTGTTGAATTTCCACACCTCCCCTTCGCGGGTGCAGATCAACAGGGTGTTGTTATCCATGAACGCCATACCGCCGACGCCCAAGGTGATTTCCTTAGGAATGTTGACGGTCTCCACAATGTACCCGGCGGGCAGATTGCGGGGTTGGGCGGTCGCAACCATTGCGAGGGCCAGTGTGGCAAAGAGAATTTGAATCGGTTTCATGCTAGTTCTTGGGCAACAGGGTTACGGTAAATTCGCCGGCTTCCTTGGCGGACAAAGTCAGCGCGGTTTTGTCGGCATTCCATTTTCCGGCACTGGCTTCCGCCAGCACCTGTTCGGGGTTCAGCTCAAATGTCACCGCGCTCTTGGCCCCGGCCACCTTGAAGGTGTATTGCAGACCGCGCTTCAGAATACCGGCGTGCAGGCCGGCGTGCAGGGTGATCAGTTGGCTTACTCGGGCATCGCCCACGCGATAAAACAACTCAGGCGACCCCAACCGGCTATAGCCCTCAAAGACCGCCTTAGCATCACCCATCTGCAACGCGCCTTGAGCGCCGACCTCAAAGCGTTGACCGAGAATCTTGCAGTGCCGCCCGCCACGGCCCTTGCGGTCCGGTCCCACATCGAGAAACGCGCCGGTCCAGCCGTACTGCACCGCGCAGGTTTCCGCATCGAACAGGTAATTCACTCCGCCCGGTAGGCCCACGCAAATGGAACGTGCCGGTGAATTTTGTACAAAGGCCCGTTGCAGCAAAGGTTTGTTGGTCACCAGCAATGGCCATTGCGCTCGAACCTGAGGGCGTGCCTTGTTCAGACGATTCAACGCGCCTTTGGGATCCTTCGAAACGGCCAGCGTGCCGACCATGGTAAAGGCGTGCCCGGGCAGCGTGCAGACATAGGGGTAATCGCCCTCCTCTTTCGGCGCCACGAAATACACCTCAACCGTTTTGCCAGGCATGGCGATCTGGCTGCTGGCGACAATGGCCGGATCGTCCGGCACAAAATGTTTTACCATGCTCTGCGCTCCGAGCTGCAGCGCCTTGCCGGATACCCGGTCGCGGTCGCCCGTGCCGCCCTTCACGAGCACCCAGTTATGTAGCATCTCGCAGGTGTTCTTAAGCGTGATTTTCACCTTGGCACCGGGCGCGACTGCGAGAGCTTCCTGATCGAAGCGCATCTGGCCGTGTTTAGTGCCGAGGGTGATTTCCATATCCGGCGTCCCAAAGCCCGCCGGCGGTTTCGCCACTACCAAACCGGCAGTGAACAGCAGTGAGAAAAGAAATACGTATCTCATAAATTGTTTGTGAGGACCCGATTCAACCGCCAAGCGGCTCGGCACGCAAAGGTTTTCAGCAAAAACTTGAGGCCGACCATGTCCGCCGATTTACGGAACGGTGTTTTGGGTGCCCTGCAGCTCGTTAAGCGCGCGATTGGCCACGCGGACGATGTACTTGTTCGGCTGTTTCACGAGAGCCTGTTTCAGGGCGGAAATGGCCGGGCGCGCCTGCTCGTCCATTTCATCCAGCACAATCGCCGCCGCCAACCGGCCCCACTGATGTTCGCTCTTCAGCTCCGCTTCCAAGGTCGGCAACGCCTGTCCGGGAAAGCCCAGTTTGCCCAAGGCCCGCGCCGCGGCAATGCGCACGCTCGGCGAGGAATCTTTGAGCGCCTCAATCATCTTCAGCTTAGCGTGAGCGACCGGCTTGCCGATGTTGCCCACGCCGGTGGCACCCCAGTAGCGCACGGCCGCATCCGAATGACGCAGTGCCTGCAGTAGCTCCGGCAGGGCATGGACGCCGGAGGACGCCAGCGCCGCCACGCGGCCAAGCTCGGCGTTCAATTTATTATTGCCCTGCAAAATTTGGTAGCGCGCCCCAACGGTTTTTTCACGAATCTCAATCTCGGCTTCCGGCAGGAGTCCCAGATCGCCGGTGTCTCGCACCCATTGCAGATGAACCTCACGCATTCGCTGCAACCGCGCAGCGTGTTCCGCTTGACCGGCGAGGTTTCGAATCTCATGGGGATCCTTCTCCAAATCATACAATTCCTCTGCCGGTTTAAACGGTGCCATAAACAACGCCGCCGCCTCGGGCATGTTGCCCGCGGCATGGACGCGCCGGATCTCTTTCATGGTGGCGCCCTTCTCCGGCGTGTTCATGTATTGGTAATACGGCTTCAACGGCTCATAATTGCGAATGTAGCGATAGCGCGGCCCGCGCACACTACGGATGATGTCGTACCGCTCATCCATCCGATCGCGGGCGCCATACACAAAATCGCGGGGAGCATCATGGATGAACGACCGACCTTGCACATGCTTGGGCATCGACAATCCAGCCAGCTTCAACACGGTCGGTCCGAAATCAATGGAACTCACCAACCGACCATTCACTGCCGGTTGACCGCCGGGCACGCGCACAATCAACGGCACGCGCGTGCCGGAATCGTACAGCCAACGTTTGGCTCTTGGTAGACCCACTCCGTGGTCGCTCCAGAAAAAGATGATCGTGTCATCATACAATCCATCCTCCTTCAACTGCGCGATCAACCGACCGGCCCAAGCGTCCATCGCGGAGATCAGCTCGTAGTTCCGTTTCCAATCCTCGCGCACCACGGCGGTATCCGGATAATACGGCGGTAACGACAGTTTCCCGGCGTTCTGCCGATGGTTCTCGGGCAGCGCTTGCGTCACCGATTTGTATTTTCCCTCGCTGGCAATGCCGCTTTCGTGGCAGCCAGTGAAATTGAATACCGCAAAAAACGGCTGCCCTTTCTTGCGCCCCCGCCAATGGGCCTTGCCGCTGGATTGATCCCAGGTGTCCTTGGGCGCGCTAAACTGATAATCCGTTTTGGAATTATTCGTGCAGTAATATCCCGCCTCGCGCAGGGATTGCGTGAACGGTCGGATAGACACCGGCAACTGCGCCCGGCAGCGCATGTGGTGTGTACCCAGCGTCGTCTGGTACATGCCAGTGATAATTCCCGACCGGCACGGTGCGCACACGCCCGCTGAGGTAAAGGCATGCGTGTACCGCGTCCCTTCCTTAGCCAGCTGATCCAGATTCGGCGTAATCGCATGCGGATCACCGTAGCAGCCCAAATGCGGACTGATATCCTCCGCCGAAAGCCACAGGATGTTGGGTCGATCCGCAGCGTGCAATAAGCCGGCGGTGAAAATTAGGAGCGTGAAGAGCTGTTTCATAAGTTTACCAATCATCCGTGCGGAACGGAGTGGCGGGGAGGTTGTGTTGGTTGACAAGATTGACCACGGGATTATCCGACCAGCCATAGCGTAGAGCGGCGGGCTTGGCGACGGCTTTGCTGACGACTTCCACGTGTCCGTCCTCCGTTACCATGGCGGTGGCGGAATGAAACAACTTGTCCGCGCCAGCCAGCACAAAGCCGGTGACCGCATCGCCGGCCTTGGCTTTCAGCCCGGCCGCGTACCGAAACTGGACGCGCACTTTGGCCCCTTTGATCTCGTGGCTCGCGTACATCGGCCCACTGGTGGGCACCTCTTCCTGATTGTAAAACTCAGCCAACGCCCAGTTGGCCAGCCGCCGACCGACGTCCTGTTTGTTCTTGGGATGAATGTCTCTGGCCTCGCCGATATCGATGGTGGTGGCCATGCCCGTGTTGGGCAACGAGAGGGTCTTGGCCATGCTTTCGCGCGTGTGCGCCCAAATGCTCGTTGCGTTGGGATCGGGATTCACCGCCTTGAAATTGGGCAACTGCGCCCAGAGAAACGGAAAGTCACCCTGTCCCCAGCGCCGCCGCCAGTCATTGATCATCATGGGCAATTGTATTGAGTACGCCTTGGCGAAAGTAATATTGCGCGAGTTGCGCTCGCCCTGATACCAGATCGCGCCGCGGATGCCGTAGGGAATGTGCGGATTCACCATGCCGTTGAAGAGGTTGCCCGGCTTGTTTTGATTGGGCTCGGGTTTGTCCTTCCACGGTTGATGCACCATCAGCAGGCGCTTGTCGTTTTGCTGCGCCTCCCAGCTCGTCCAAGCTTCGATCGAGGTGCCGCCCCAGGAGGAATGAATGATGCCCACCGGCACCTCCAACTGCTCGTGCAGCGCGCGCGCAAAGAAATACGCCGTACCGGAAAAGTTCCCGACTGTTTCCGGCGAACAAATCCACCACTTGCCGGTGCACTCTGTCTGCGGCTGAAGCTGCGGCGAGCGGCCGGTGATAAACATGCGAATGTGCGGAAATTTGGCCGCAGCCTGTTCCTTCTCAAAATCGCGACAGCGCGAAACGGTCATGGCCATGTTCGATTGGCCGGAGGCAAACCACACCTCCCCCACCAGCACGCCCTTGATCAGGAGAATGTTTTCGCCGGTCACCTTCAGCCCACCGGTCACGGTGGTATCATTGATTGCATCCAACCGCACGCGCCAGCGGCCGTCTTCACCGGCAACGGTGCGCTTGGTTTGGCCGGCAAATTCCACGGTCACCTTTTCGCCCGGCTTGGCCGTGCCCCACACCGGCGCCACAGCGCCCCGTTGCAGCACCATGTAATCCGAAAACGCCGGCGCCAGCGTCACCTCCGCCTGCGCCGTCCACGCGCACAGGCCCAACAAACCAATCCACTTTTTCATGTTATTTCCCAAACTTCCATTCCGGCCCCTCGGCCTGCACTTCGCGATATTTCTTAACCAACTGCACGCTCAATTCCTTCAAGCGCGCCGGCTCTGTCTCGGCGAGATTCTTTTTCTGATCGCGGTCGCGTTTCAAATTGTAGAGCTCAAAATGTTTTAGCTCCATGGTCTTCACCAATTTCTGGTCCGATTCGCGAAAGAACCCGCCGCCGCGCTGATCGGCCTGGCCCCAACTGCCGAGCACCATCCAGTCGCCCGCGCGCATCGCTGCCTTGGGCGCCCCGAGCGCGTTATAGTAATGCCAGTACAGGGGTGTCACGCGGCGAATCGGTTTGCCTGTGAACACCTCTGCAAAACTCGTGCCATCAATGGCTCGATCCGGCTTGCGCTCAATGCCCGCCAGCGCCGTGAGCGTGGGCAGTACGTCCAGACCGCACACCGGCTCATCGCTTTCGCTGCCGGGCTGAATGCGACCGGGAAACCGCAGAATCCCCGGCACCCGAATGCCCCCTTCGAACAGCCATAACTTCATGCCGCGCAACGGCCCCGGACTGCCGAACGAACGCGCTGCACCGCCGTAACGCCGCAGGGTTTCCGGGCCGTTGTCCGAGGTAAAAAATACCAGGGTGTTGTCCGCCTGCTTCAGCTCATCCAAGGCCGCCATCAGTTTACCGACAGCGGCGTCCATGTTTTCCACATTGGCAAAATACTCCGCCTCCAGTTTGTTCCGGGCCACTTCCGAATAGCCCGCGGTCATCTTGTCCGGGGACGCCACCGGCTCGTGCGGCTCATGAAAACAGGTGAAGAGAAAAAACGGCTTCTGCTTGTCACGCCCGTTGCGCAGCCAATCCACGCCTTCATCGGCCACCAACTGGCAGGCGTAGCCTTCCATCGGCCCCACCGGTTTGCCGTTGCGCACAAAGTTGCGAGGATTCTCGTGCGACGGCGCCGCGTTGTTTTGCGTAGCGAACCAATGGTTAAACCCGTGATCACCCGGCTGCGGTTGGGCGGGCGAATTAAATTTCCCATTGCAATGCCACTTACCGACGTGCGCGGTGTCGTAGCCTGAATTCTTGAGCATCGCGGCAACTGTGACCTCATCCTTGCGCAGATGCATCACGTGGTTTCCGGGAATCCAGTTGTACACGCCAGACCGGTTCGGCGTACGACCTGTTAGCATCCCCGCTCGCGAAGGCGAACACACCGGTGCGGCCGCATAACAACTGGTCAACCGCATGCCCTGCGTCGCTAGCTTGTCGAGATGCGGCGTCTTGATGTGCGGATGGCCGTAACAAGCAAGATCGCCATAACCCAAGTCATCGCAAAGGATCACCACAAAATTGGGCCGGTCTTTTTTGGATACTTTGGCCGACAGAACAGCCGACCACGCAAACGCCATCAACACGGAAAGAAAACGGTGCATGGGCCAAGGTTGCGGCAAGCCGTCCAAAAGGCAAGATCAGTTGCCCTCATTCCTCCTTCTGCGTTTCGTGCTGCCGGTGCCTCGCCGGCAGGATTTCGGTGTCCGGAAAGCGCCGATCTGCCGGCGAGACGCCGGCAGCACCACTGAGCACACTCACAAAGCGGTTTTATTACACGTCGCACACCATCGCTGCGTGCCGCAGCGCGGCCACAGGATCGTCCCAGGTTGGAATGAATTCCTGTGCCACAAACAGATCGTAACCAGTCGCCACTATCGCCCGCATCACGGCGGGATAATTGATCTCCTGAGTGTCGTCCAACTCCGCCCGCCCCGGATTACCCGCAGTGTGGTAATGCCCGATCACATCCTTGTACTGGCGGATGCGGCGGATCACATCGCCGTTCATAATCTGCACATGATAGACATCAAAGAGCAGTTTCATGTTCGGCGAATCCACCTGACGAATCAGCTCTACGCAGTGGTCCACATCTTCACCGAAATATCCGGGGTGCCCTTTCATCGGATGACTGTCATCACGCGTGTTAAGATGTTCGAGTACGAGATTGATTTTCTTTTTCTCCGCATACGGCATCACCGCCCTCCAAGCCTCCACACAATTACGCGCGCCGGCGGCATCGGTGAGCCCTTTCTCGCGCATGCCTGTGAAAGTGATCACGCTCTTGGTGCCGATCTCCGCGGCCAGATCAATGCCGAGCTTCAGTTTCTCCACCACGAACGCCTTGTTATCCGCCACGCATGGTCCCTTCTTGAAGCCGTGCCCGCCGCTCACCAGTGAAATCTTCAGTCCCAGCTTCCGTACTGCCGGATAATCTTTGGCCGAAATCCCCTCAATCGCCTCGATCCCAATGGCTCGACAATGCTTGGCCAATTCCAGCGCTGGCATCGGCTTAAAGCACCAGCCCATCACCGATTGGCGAATGCGACCCTTGGTAATCTTAAAATCCGACTT
The DNA here is from genome assembly GCA_038139415.1 of Verrucomicrobiales bacterium. GTDB lineage: Bacteria > Verrucomicrobiota > Verrucomicrobiia > Limisphaerales > UBA1100 > UBA1100. The sequence goes on from JAYOSV010000023.1 coordinate 33,092, forward strand.
CAGCCCCGCTCGCGGCACTTGGGCGGAAACTGTTGTGGGAGTGGCTGTTGAAGCAATGCCCAAGGCACCGGCCTTGAGGGCATCTCGTCGGGTCAAATTCATGCGTTCATTGTGGGTTTTCCACCGGCGAGAGCAAGTCCAACCGGTTTCGTCTTGAAAGATTTGAATATCGCCGCACTCTGGGCACGTCGGATACAAAATTCCAACTAAGAAACTAATGAAGAAAGTAATGATGATTCTGGCTGCGGGGACGATGCTCACCGCGGGTGTAGGCTGCCAAACCAACACTGGCAAAGGCGCCGGCATTGGAGCCGCTGTGGGCGGCATTCTGGGCGGCGTGATCGGCCATCAATCCGGGCGTGGACTAGAAGGCGCCGCCGTGGGCGCCGCTGCCGGCGGGGCCGTCGGGGCTGCTGCAGGCGCTGCCAAGGACAAGAAGGAAAACGCCAACCCTTAACAATCAATTCCAAAAAAAACACAAGCCGCCCGCGGGCGGCTTTTTTTGTATTCACTGGAGTGTTCTGATTTTTTTACTTCAAATTCATGCGTGGCCTTCACCTTACCACCCAGACCGGCACTTTACTCGCAGATAGAATTGTTCGTGTATCGGAGTTTTCCTACTGAAACGTATATCGCCCCTTTTACTTTAAAGGCGCAAACTCTACGCCATAACAAACTCTCCGTCTACTTTATCAACTGCAGCTTCACCGCATCCACCTTGCCGGCAAATTTCTTATCCGCCGGATAACGACCCACGGCGCCATTACGATCTTCGCCAACTTCCAATCCATCGAGCGGCATGTCGCGCATGGTCCCGGGGGTTTTGCCTTGGGCCACCATGGCGCCGTCAATCTTCAGGGTCACCTTGCCGTCCTTTGCCAGTTCCGCAACCACCACCGCGGCACTCTTGGGAAACGGTTTTTCGTCTGCAACCATCGTCAATTTGCCGTCGTGGCGGGTGACGAAGCGGAGGGTGCCTTCCCAGATGTGGAGTGACCAGCCGTGGTTAGTGCCGCCTTGCGCGACAATCACGCCGTCTTTTCCGCCGGCCGCCACGCGGGCTTCCACAGTGAACCCTTTGCCGCGCACCATGGGTGCCTGGGTTTGCGGCAAATGATCGCCCTGTTTGAGCGTGAATTTTTGCTTCTTGGAAAACCCCGCATTCCTTCCTTTGCCGCCCCAAGGCCAAGGCTTGGCGAGGGCTTTCTCGGCCCACGCCTCCCAGCGCTCGGCCATGTCGGCAAGACGTTTTGGCTCTGCCTCAGAAAGATTGTTCAGCTCAGTGCGATCGGCATCAATGTCGTACAATTCCCAAGGGCCATTAGCGCCCTTGGCAACGAGCTTCCATTTGCCCTCGCGCATGGCGCGGTTGCCTTCGTGCTCCCAATAGATCGGCTCTTCACGATCAATGTTCTTGCCGTTAAAGGCCGGCGCAAGCGAGGTGCCCTGCAACGGCACGATTGCGGTGTCGCCCACCTTAGCCGGGTATTGGGCGCCGCCGAGATCGACGCAGGTGGCCATGAGATCTATGAGGTGGCCAGGCTGGCTTTCCAGTTTGCCATAACGCGCCGCGTCAATGCCCTTGGGCCAATGGGCGATGAGCGGGGAACTGATACCGCCTTCGTGCACCCAGTGTTTGTATTCGCGGAAGGGCGTGTTACTAGCATTAGCCCAAGCCAAACCGTAGCCGTGATAGGTATCATCGCCGCCGGTCATCACCTCGGTGCCCTGCTTCACCACGCGGCCATCGCGGGTACGGCGCGGGATCATGTCAAATTGCAGGTCTCCCTTGCCCATGGGTTTGAGTTGTTCGGGATTCTGATCGCGGTATTGAATGCCATTGCGTCGGCCCATGCCCTCGGCGCAGCCGCCGTTGTCAGCGAGGAAGAGGATCAGCGTATTGTTGTATTTGCCTGCGTCCTTTAGCGCATCCACCACGCGCCCCATGCCGGCATCCATGTTCGTGACCATGGCGGCGTAGGTTTCCATAAGACGCAGCTCCCACTCTTTGTTCTCAGCATCAGACCACGCGGAGGCCTTGCCGTCACGCGGCGAGTTTTTCCATTTCGGATCGATCAACCCCATCTTTAGCTGACGTGCATACCGTGCCTTGCGCACGGCGTCCCATCCCTTGTCGTAAAAACCCTTGTAGGCGGCGATCTCCTTTTCGGTGGCGTGCATCGGCCAGTGCGGCGCGGTGTAGGCCACGTACAGGAAGAACGGTTGATCGCCCTTGTGTTCCTCGATGTAACGCACGGCGTGATCGCTGATGGCGTCGGTGTAATAATAGTCGTCGGTCTGGTATCCCTTATCGGTGAGGGGCGACACTTGGGTGTTCTCGCGCGTGAGCGAGTTGGGATCAAAGAAACTGCCGGCGCCGTGGATAGTGCCGTAGAAGCGGTCGAATCCGCGTTGGCGTGGCCAGTTGTATTTCGGCCCCTCCGGTTTTACATGCGGCGTGACGTGCCATTTCCCAGACATGTAGGTGGCGTATCCGGCGGTCTTCATTACTTCCGCAATGGTGCGGACATTTTTGCCGAGATCCCCCTTGAAGCCGGGCAAGTTTTGATTACTCATCATCCAGCCAATCCCCGCCTGATGCGCGTACACGCCGGTGAGCAACGTAGCCCGTGTGGGGCAGCACCGGCCGGTATTGTAAAACTGCGTGAACCGCACGCCCTTGTCGGCCAAGGCATCCAGTCGCGGGGTGCGAATCTCGCCGCCGTAACAGCCGATATCGCTCCAGCCCATGTCATCAGCCATGGCGATAATGATGTTGGGACGGGGCGCCTTGTCGGCTTGTGTGTGGGTCACGGCCAAAAACAGGCTCGCGAGGAGATAATAAAAACGCTTCACACGCGCATTCTGCCCAAGGCGCGGCCGTGTTTCAAGCTGCATTGAACTGGCCAAACCGACCGGGGTGGCTTAAGTTTTCTGAAACCATGAAGGTGCGTATTGAATATTGCGCGGCTTGAAACTATGAGCCGCAGGCCGTCAGTTTGGCGGAACGGTTATTAAAGCTGAAGCAACGAATCTCGTCTTTGGAACTGATCCCCGGTTCCGGCGGGGTGTTTGAAGTCACAGCAAATGACAAGCTGGTGCATTCCAAGCGGGCGACGGGTGAATTCCCTGAGCCCGACGCCGTATTGCAGGCTCTCCGGAGTCTGTAGCACACCGCCTATGGTCTTCCTGGCCGCGCCCGCGCGGCACACAATCCGGAGAGTTGAGGGTGCCTGGTGGCCCCCGCGGTCTTCAAAACCGTTGTCGGTCCGTGACCGGGCCGAGGTAGGTTCGATTCCTACCCTCTCCGCCAATTTCCTCATTCCCCATGACTGATCCCATCCGCCTCACTCAGTACAGCCATGGCGCCGGTTGTGGCTGCAAGATCTCGCCCAAGGTACTTGAGGAAATCCTCAGCCAAGCCGGCAAGGCCACGCCGCACGCGCAGTTACTCGTGGGCAATGATTCCAAGGATGACGCCGCCGTGTACGATCTTGGCAATGGCCAGGCGGTGATCAGCACCACGGACTTCTTTATGCCCATCGTCGATGATCCGTTCGACTTTGGGCAGATTGCGTCCGTGAATGCCATCAGCGATATCTACGCCATGGGCGGCACTCCGATGATGGCTATTGCGGTGCTCGGTTGGCCGATCGAAAAACTCCCCCCTGCCGTGGCCGGTCGAGTGCTCGAAGGCAGCCGGGCAGCCTGTGCCCGGGCCAATATCCCGTTGGCCGGAGGTCACAGCATCGACGCGCCCGAACCCATCTTCGGTCTGGCTGTCACCGGCCAAGTCGCGGTGGACCACCTCAAGCGCAACGACGCCGCGGAGCCCGGCTGCGAATTGTTCCTCACCAAGCCCCTCGGTGTCGGCCTTGTGACCACTGCTCAAAAGCGCGGCTTAGCTAAGGACGCCGATGTGCAACGCGCCGTCAATCAGATGACCGCACTCAATCAAATCGGCAGCACCCTCAGCGCCTTGCCCGACGTAAAGGCGATGACCGATGTCACCGGTTTCGGCCTACTCGGCCACCTTACCGAACTTTGCGAAGGCAGCGGCGTAAGCGCCGTGATCGACAGCACCGCCGTACCGCGACTGCCCAACACAGATAGTTACATCGCAGGGGACTGCACGCCCGGCGGCACCGATCGCAATTTCGACAGCTACGGCCATCAGCTCAGCCCGCTCACCAACGCCCAACGCGCCCTGCTCTGCGATCCGCAAACCAGCGGCGGACTGCTCGTCGCCGTGGCGCCCAACGGCCTCGACGCGTTTCAAGAAGTCACCGCTGCATTGAACCTCACTGCCTTCGGCCAACTCACCGAGCGCACGGAACCTTTGATCACCGTAAACTGATGGCAAAAACGAATCCAACACGACGCGCCATCCCCGGCGTAGATACGCTGCTCGAGGCGATGGCTGATTGCCCGCTACCTCGGCCATTGGTAGTGAGGACCATCCGCGCGGAATTGGCGGCGCTCCGCAAAGCCAAAGCCATTCCCGAGCCCGACGTCATTACCGAGACCATCCGGCAACGACTGGACGATCTTGCTCTGTCCCGACTGCAACCGGTCATCAACGGCACTGGCGTGGTCGTCCACACCAACCTCGGCCGCGCGCCCTTCGCGCCACCCACCAATGCCGGCTACACCAACCTAGAGATCGACCTCGCCACCGGACGTCGCGGCCGGCGCGCGGCGTATGTGGAACAATGTCTCGCCGAACTGTGCGGCGCCGAGGCGACAGTGGTAACCAATAATTGCGCCGCCGCACTGGTGCTCATTCTGCGGCATTTCACCGCCACCAAAAAAGAGGTCCTAATTTCGCGCGGGGAACTCGTGGAGATCGGCGGCGGCTTTCGCATCCCGGAAATCTTAGAAACCAGCGACGCCGTCTTGCGCGAAATCGGCACCACCAACCGCACCAGCCTAGAGGATTACGCCAAAGCCATCTGCTCGGACACCGGCTTGTTGCTCAAGGTGCATCGCAGTAATTTTTTCATGGACGGTTTTGTCGCCGCGCCCGACCGCCGCGAACTGGCCGCGCTCGCCCGCAAGAAACGTGTTCCCTTCGTGGAAGATCTCGGCAGCGGCGTATTACTGGCCACCGAGGGCTGGGCCGAAGGCCATCACGAAACCACCTCACGCGAAGTGCTCAAGGCCGGCGCGGATCTCGTATGCTTCAGTGGAGATAAAATGCTGGGCGGACCGCAGGCCGGTATCATCGCCGGCAAAACCAAACACATCGCCGCGCTGAAAAAACATCCCTTCTTCCGCGCGTTACGTTGCGACAAGCTGATACTCACCGCGTTGCAGGACGCCGCCGAAAGCTACCTCCAGGACGAAGGCGAAACGCTGCCGCTCAACCAAGCGCTCCGAGCCGATCCGGCCGCCTTGAAACGCCGTGCCGACAAACTAGCCAAAACCCTCGCGGCATTGCCTTTGCAGGTCACTGTTTGCGAAGGCGCTTCGCAGGTCGGCGGCGGCGCGTTGCCGCAAGCCACCCTGCCCAGCATCACGCTCGATCTGGTGCCGGACGCAATGACCCTCAAGGAATTTGCCGCCCATCTACGCCGCGCCAACCTGCCGGTGATCGGCGTCATTCAAGGTCAACGGTTCCGGCTCGATCTTCGCACTGTATTTCCCAAACAAGACAAACCACTAACTCAATCCATCCAAACTATTTTACAATGAAAACACTAGTGCTCACCCTCAGCATCCTGTTTACGGGCAACGGATTTGCTGCGGTCAACACCATCGTGCGCGGCGTTGACCGTTTTGAGCTCGTCTATCAATTGACCGTGCCTGAACTGCCGGCCCCGGGGCGGCTTTGGATTCCCTTGGCCAAACCCGATACGCATCAGAAATTTGAAGTGCTCACCATTCAATCGCCGATCGCCTGGCATCGGGCACGCGATGCCGCCGGCCAAAACGACATTCTTGTGCTGGAGCCTGGCCCCGACAATCACGGCCAACGCATCACGGTGCGCTATCAGGTCGCTCGTAAGGAAAAGCGTGCCCATCGTGAATCTGGCGACCCCAAGGTGCACCTGCGCGCCGAACGGTTGGTGCCGTTGAACGCGCGCTTCACCACCATCGCCAATGCCGCAACCGCCAAGATAAAGGGGAAGGATGATCACGCCCGCGCTCAGGCTCTCTACCGGCATGTGCTCGATCACATGCGCTACAGTAAAACCGGCAAAGGCTGGGGCCGTGGCGATGCGCTCTACGCCTGCGACGCGCGTACCGGTAACTGCACCGACTTCCACGCCTACTTCATCGCCCTCTGCCGCGCCGTCAACATTCCCGCGCGATTCGCCATCGGCTTCACCATCCCCGCCAACAAAAACGCCGGCGTCATTGGCGGCTACCACTGCTGGGCGGAGTTTCATGCCAACGGCAAATGGGTGCCGGTCGACATCAGCGAGGCCGACAAGCATCCGGAGCTGGCCGATTATTATTTTGGCCATCATCCCGCTAACCGCCTCGAGCTCAGCCGCGGGCGCGACATCACCGTCAAACCCGCCCCGAAAGCTGGCCCGTTCAACTATTTCTTCGGGCCACACCTCGAGGTGAACGGCAAGGAAGTCCCCGTGAAAGCCACTTTCGAATTCAAACGCCTGCCGGAAAAATGAAACCCGGCAGCACGTTCCACTGATGTCCATCCGTCATGCCATTCTGGCCACGGCCGGTCATATTGATCACGGCAAAAGCGCGCTGGTCACCGCGCTCACAGGGCATGACCCCGACCGGTTGCCGGAGGAAAAACAGCGCGGCATCACCATCGACCTCGGCTTCGCTCATCTGGAATTGCCCGGGCACAACCTTGGCATCGTCGATGTGCCGGGCCATCAGGATTTCGTGAAAAACATGGTCGCCGGCGTAGGCGCCGTGGATCTTGCTCTGCTGGTGGTGGCCGCCGATGACGGCTGGATGCCTCAGACCGAGGAGCATTTGCAAATCCTCAGCTACCTCGGCGCCACCCGGGGCGTGATTGCGCTAACCAAAACCGATTTGGTGGACGATACCATATTGCGCGAAAACGAAATTCGCCAGCAACTGCAAAACAGCCCACTGGCCGAGGCCGCCATTGTCCCGGTCTCCGCCCACCAAGGCACGGGCCTAGACGAATTAAAGGCCGCGCTCACCACCGCCGTCCAAGCCATGCCGCCGCACGTGGATGATGGCCAACCGCGCCTCGCGGCCGATCGGGTGTTTTCACTGCCGGGCATCGGAACAGTCGTTACGGGCACTCTCACCGGCGGCAGCCTGAAGCAGGGTAAAACCATCAAGGCCTTCCCACCCGGGGTAAAGAGCCGTATTCGTTCGGTGCAATCGCATCACCGCGGCCAAAACGACGCCGTACCTGGCACCCGCACCGCGCTCGTATTATCTGAATTATCGCGCGACCAACTGCCTCGCGGCGCCACCATCACCCTGCCCGAACTGGCCAAACCTACCGGGACAATCGACGTCCTCCTCGAACGGTCCTCACGGTTGCCCGCCGACTGCACGCCCCTCCGCAACGACACCCGTGTGCGAGTGCACCACGGCAGCAGCCATTGGCCGGCGCGGTTGGTGTTGATGGCAGGTAAGACCTTGGCCGGAGGCGAACAAAAGTTGGCCCAGTTGCGCCTGGAACAACCGGCCTGTGTGTGGCCCGGCGATCGGCTGGTGATCCGCAACTGGCCCGAGAGCGTCACACTGGCCGGCGGCCGCGTGCTCGATGCTTTCGGCGATCGCAAGCAACTCCGCACGAAAGCTCATCGCGCTTTCCTGCAAACCCGCGCGGATCACCCCGAGGATGCCGGTGTCTGGATAGCGTCCCAACTGGCCCGAGACGGTGCGGCGCGTTCCGACACCTTGTTGCGCCCATCGCATTTTACAAAGACGCAAATTGAGGACGCGGTCAACGGGTTTGATCCTCTAACGCGTATTGGAGATTGGCTAGTGGATTCCCACCACTGGACCGCCCTACGCGAGACCTGCGCGGCATTGATTGATGAGGAACACCGCCAGCACCCCGAACGCCCCGGACTGCCACTGGACCAACTTCGCCCTCACGCCGAACACGCCTTCAATGGTCGAGAGATGTTTGAGGAGTTATTGACTGACCTTGAGCAAAACGGATTTAAGCGCCACCAGACACACATCGCCAACCGCAATCATCAACCCACCCTGCCCGCGCACCTGCGCGATGCCGGCGAACGCATTCGCGCCGCGCTGCGCTCCACCGATCCACCCGCGCGCAAAACCTTGACCGAGAGCCCCACCGACCGGTCGGCCCTGCAGTTTTTAATCGATACCGGCGAAATTATCGATATCGGACCCGAGCTGGCCATGGGCGCGCCGGAGTTTAATCGCTTGCGCCTGATCGTGAAACAATACCTGCGCAAAAACACGCAGGCCACCGCCAGCGATCTGCGCAAAGCGATGAACGTGTCCCGTCGGATTTTGATTCCCGTGCTAGAGAAGCTCGACCGCGACGGCCTCACAGCCCGGCGCGGCGATGTACGCGTCCTGCGACGCGACGAGGATTAATACGGCAACGATTCGCCAGGCTTCACGGTGTGAACCGCACCGTCTTCCTCCTTGATGAGGATGTGCCGATTACCGACCACGTTGACGTGCCGCTGGATGGTTTCCTTCGACCATTGAATGGTCAGCTCATCCACCATTTCATCTGCGCCTAACCCGATGTGTACCACACCGGGAGCCTGTGAGTAAAAGGTGTTCACCGGCCACAACTCTCGCACGACCTGACGACCCCCGATTTTAGCCACCACGCGCGCACCAATTCCATTGCGGTTGGCTTTCACACCTCGCAAGGAAATGCGCAGCCAATTTTGTTGGGGAAACCGATTTTCAAACAACTTGAACGGGCCACCGCCTACCTGCCGTACAATGAGATCCTGACGACCGTCCTGATTGAAATCTAGCGGCACCACACAGCGGCCGTCCCCATCGGAATCCGTGCCGGTCGGAAAACTCATTTCCACGAAGTTTTTCCCGCCCACATTCAGATAGGTGCGATTGCGCTCGTAACCGCTAAGATTGTGGCTCATGGAAATATTGAAGGCATTGCCGGACCAGAATTCATCCAGATTCTCATCCAGTTCCGCGGGGGCGGGCACTTGGCAACTTCGATCGAAAGGCTGTGACACGACAGCCTGCCAAAGGCATGGTCAGCCGTCGGGTTTGTCGCGTGTGCGACTGATAAAGCCGGTGGTGGCGTGGATGTCGAGAAAACCGTCATTATCTAAATCCGCCAACGTCGGTGCGTACGCCCAGCCGATTCCGATCACGTCGTACTGTTTTCCTACCGGCTGAAACTCGAGATTGCCGTTGTTCTGATACAACTGACTACCGGCCACCATGCGCTTGAGCTTGCTCATGACTTCGTCATTGTACGCGTTCTTTTTCAGGTTGCCGATCACGCGGCTGCCAGACTTGGAATACATGCTAGCAACATACAAATCGATGCGACCGTCATTATTGAAATCCCCACTGGACAACCCCATCGACCCAAAATCCGCCGCCCGATCAGCAAGTTCCCGAGACTTGAACGTGCCGTCCGGCTGGTTCACAAGCAACAGCCCGTTCCCGTATTCATGGATCACGTACAGGTCCGGCCGTTGATCATTGTTGGCATCAAACCACACTGAGGAAAAGGTCGACCGCGCGCCGCCATCCGTGCCCGTCATCTCCGTCACATCCTCAAACTGCCAGTTTCCAATGTTGCGCAGCAGTTGATTCTTCGCATTGTGCCCCACCTTCCCGTCAATCCATGTGCCCTTCAACGGCTGCGAATCCACACGGAACAAATAAATATCCAGCAGTCCATCCCCATCATAATCCGCGATGGCGTGGTAGGTGAACGAGCCCGTTTTTCCAAGATCCCCCACTAGCTTTAGGTTACTCCTATCGGATACTTCCTCAAATTTCTCCCCCTCCACATTGCGATACACTTGCCCAGTGTTGAGCAGCAAATCCTCCCAGCTATCGCCATCCAGATCCACCCACACAAAAATGTGAGCCCGTTCGGCATCCAACCCTACTTTTTTAGTTACGTCCTCAAATCCGCCTTGAGCGCGACCTTGATACAACTTGAATCCCTGAGATAGTTTAAGATCAGATACGATAAAATCCTCTACTCCATCATGATTAAAATCGCAAACGAACACCCCACCTGCATTGGTTGTAGCTTTCTCAGGATCAACCTTCCAGTTATCATTTAGCTCTTCAATATTAACACCCATTTCAACTGCAACATCTTTCATTAAGTAACGACCTGAACTTGATTCTTTCAAACGAGTGATCTTGGCCGCCATCAACCAACCGCCCTCCGTCAAACCAGCTTCATCAGGTTTGTTCACCTCAATATCCACGTAGAGCACCAGCTCCCGTGGTTCCCCACTTGCAGTTTCACCGAATAGTTTTAATTGAACATTACCCAGCCAAACCCCTTCCAACGAATAACGTTCAACCGGTGCAAATTGCATAAGCGAAATCTTAACCTTGGGATCCTTATGAAAACCATCCAACAATTGCCCAAGCCACCCCAAGAACGCTTTAAGTCTCAACTGCTTCCTGTTTCCTTCCCTTACATCCCACCGAACTGCTTCCCCCACGTTTCCAATCGACCTAACAACCTGAGCCTTTTCATTTGGAACCATCGCTTCGAACTCAGAATGCAAATGCTTTTCAATCAGAGTTGAATCACGCAATTCCAGTGCTTGAATAAAGGGTTTGAATCCAAATTTACGCAACAACGCCCCATGGTGTTCGGTATCCCACAAATATTTGCGCTCTTTTTCACTGAGTGTGAGTCTTGCATTGCTCACTACTTTTCGCTCCGCAGGCTGTCCATCTTTGATGGTAATCTCAAACTCAGTATCTCCAGATTCATCCCATTCTTTCCGCACACCAACCGGCAATCCATTTTTGAACATCGTTACCGCCGCCAGTTTCCCATTGGCATACCATTCGTGCTGCTCCCCATGCTGCACACCCTCCTTAAATCGAACCAACGCTTTCCGCCCATCAGCTAACAGCATATTTACGCCACCTGTGTAAGGGGCACTGGTCGGAACATGATAAAGCAATCCATCCTGCCGCCGCTGCACGTCCTGTTCCTCCACCGTCTCGGGTGCAGGCAATGCAAGATTAGAAGAACCTGAAGGCGCATCATTCGTTGCTTTCCTGGAACAGCCCAAGAGTATAGCCAAACACACTATGGAAACGAAACAACGCACTGCGTTTTGATTTTACCCAGATAAGAACCACAATCAACGGAAATTATTGAGCCGCTGCTCCCCCTATAACACAACCTAAAAACCAAACTCTTTGTCAAAGAGCACTCGCTTTTATAGATCCATATTCGTCAACCGCTTCACTTTTTCTTGGCGGGGTAATTCAGTTTTAACAATGCCGCTTCTAGGAGCTTACGATCCGTGGCGGCACGGTTGGCGGGGGTTTTGAGTGGCTGTTTTTCCATGGGATCGGCCTGAATGTCGAAGTAACGGCCGTCGTTGTAGAGTTTATATTGTTTGGTGCGGACCCACGCTTTGCCGCCACGGTGTTCGGCGAAGGCATATGATCGCGCCTCATGTCGGCGGGAGCGCAGGAGCGTGGAGGTAAAGCTCACGCCGTCATACGGCTGGGTTGGCTTGCCGCCGGCCAATTTCGCGAGCGTGGGTAGCCAGTCGCTGAAGTCCACCAGCTCATGCCCGCGACTGCCGCCCTGAATCGTTCCGGGCCAACTGGCGATCAGCGGTACGTTGGTGCCTATGTCCAGCAAGGTTCCCTTGCCGCCAGGCACGCGTTGGCCATTCCGGATAGAGTACACCTGCTCGTATTCGTATTTCCGTCCTTCGATGTGCCGCAGTTTGGAGCGTTGAGCAGTGCCGTTGTCGCCGGTGAACAGGATCAAGGTATCATTGCGCAGGCCGAGTTGATCGATCTTGTTCACCAGCTTGCCGACCATGGCGTCCATGCTCACGATCATTTCGCCGTAATCCATCCAACGATCCTTGCCGGGCACGTACGGCACCTGCTCGGGAATATCGTCGGTAACATCATGTGCCAGCGCCATGGAGTAAAAGGCAAAGAACGGTTTTTCCGCCGCGCTGCTTTGCTCCATAAACCGGCCTAGAAATTCAACGTACAAATCCGGCCCGTACTTGCCCTTCGTGTCCGTGCGCAACCGGCCGTCCTCGTAGATATACGGTTCATGAAAGCGCGCGCCTTCGTGCCAACCGAAAACGCTCCATTGATCGAACCCCATTCGGGCGGGCTGTTGCAGGTCGTTTTTCATCAGGCACAACTGCCACTTGCCGGCCACCGCCGTGGCGTATCCGGCGCGCTTGAGTACCTCCGCCAGAGAATGCTTCTCCTCACTTTTGGGAAATGAGCCCCAGCCCGATTTCAGCCGAAAAGGATACTTTCCAGTCAGCAGCGTCGTGCGCGTGGGATGACACACCGGCATGGCAAAGCAGTAGTCAAATCGCATGCCGCGCTCGGCCAGTGCATCGATGTGCGGAGTCTTCCAACGTTCGCCGCCGTATGCACCGATCGGTTCGCAACCGACATCGTCGGCCATGATCAACACAATGTTCGGGCGCGCCCAAGCGTCCAACGCCACCAGTCCGAGGATCGCCAGTGTCAGAATGGTTTTCATTGCAGTTTTTCGGGAATGCCTTGGATGATTTTGTCGTTCGGGAAAATGGCTTTCACCTCGGCCAACACCGCGCGCCGTTCCCTCTCAATCGACGTGTAGCTCACCGTCTCGCCGTTCAGGTACAGCGCCCATTTGTTGCAGATGAAACAAATCGCCACCTGCACCTCGTCTTTGCCGGACTGGAATCGCAGCAGGATGCCCGGGTCGAAATGAAACTTCTCGTCGTGCCGTGTGGTCGCATCCGCATTGGCCAATACCAATCGCCGCAACGACGTGGAAACCTTACCTGCTATGATTTTGCCCGGCGCACCGATGGTATAGTCGGCAAAGGTCCCGTTCTGGCCATCCGGATCCAACCGCCAGGTCCGGATGCTCTTGGCCGCTTGAATCGTGCGCGCAAATGCCTGCATACGTGGACGCGACCGACCGCTTTGCTTCTGGCTGGCGAGCATGGCTTCAAATTCCCTCAGCACACCCGGCGCATCGTTCCAGCGATTTTCCGTTTCACCAATGTCATTACTTAAGTTGTACAATTGCCCCTTCGGATCGCCGGGCTTTGGTTTGGTCAGAGGCACTTTCGTGAACCCGCCGGAGCTGAGGGTGTCCATGTACTTCCACCCCCCCCGACGCGCACCAAGCATTTTGCGTGAGCTCAAGGTCACCACCTCAAAACGCCCTTCCTCTCGGCGACCGGTGAGCACGGGTAACAAATTTTCGCTATCCTCCCCTTCATCATCGGCCAGTTTGCGTCCGGTAATCGCAGCGAAGGTCGCCAGCAAATCGGTTTGGCACACCAGCGCATCACTCACCGAGCCGGCCTTCACCACATTCGGCCAGCGCACAATGAATGGCATGCGATGGCCGGCCTCCCAAGAGTCTCCTTTCATGCCGCGCAACGGCGTCGTGGCGCTGTGGCCAAATCGTTGGGTATCGGAATCATACCACACCGGCCCATTGTCGCTGGTGAACAACACGAGCGTGTCACGCGCCAAGTCGTTCTTATCCAGCGCCTTCAGGATTTGGCCAACAGTGTCATCCACCATCGCCACAAAATCTGTGTACATATTGTTGGTGCGGTTCTGAAATTTCTTGGTCGGCAACCACGGCGTGTGCGGCGCTGGCAAGGCGACGTATAGGAAGAACGGGTTGGCCTTGTCGCGGCGCGTGCGCAGGTAATCCACTGACTGTTCCGTGAACCGTGGCAACACTTCCACATGTTTGAAGTCCGGCGAGATAGGACCCCCGCGCCAGAACTCACCTTGGATCGGACTCCACCCTTCGGTGTTGCGCGGACCGATCTGCTGATCCGGCACCATCACCGCCTTGCGGCCGCTAATGTAGTAGTACGGCACGATGTCCAGCGAGTGCGACATACCGGAGTAAAAATCAAACCCGCGATCCAACGGCCCCCCGACCAGCGGTTTGGTGTAGTCATAGTCCGGACCGCCATCAAATCCGAGATGCCATTTGCCAACCATCGCCGTGGAGTAGCCTTGCTCGCGCAGCGCAGACCCCACAGTCGTACGCCCCTCCTCGATCACCGCCTTCCGGCGCCAATCCATATCCGCCCGATGCGGATAGCGGCCAGTCAACATCCCGTACCGTGTAGGCACACACCACGAAGCCGGTGAATGCGCATCGGTAAAGCGCATGCCTTCGCGCGCCAGCCTGTCGATATTCGGTGTGGGGCTCTTGGATTTGGGATTGTAACAGGTGGCGTCGCCGTAACCCATGTCATCGGCTAGGATCACCACAAAATTTGGCGACCGATCCTTCGCGTTCAGATTCAACGCCGCCAACAGGAAACCCAACAGAAACCAACGGTACATGCCCGATTGAACCACCGCCCGGTGGGTGGGGCAAGTTTACCTTACCCGCGCCCTAGATAATACTGCCGGAAACCTAATTATGCTCCAACAACGCCTTCGCGGCCGCGGCGATCTTGGCCGTGCTGTCTGCGCAAGTGCCGTGCAGTAGCGGGAGGATTGGGCCGGTGTTGGCGATGCCGGCCTCGGCCACGGCGGTGTGCAGCACGCGGATGGGGTTGATGCCGTTGCGAAGATCCTCGAGCGGCTCAAAGGTCTGGCGAATGCTCTCGGCGGTATCGAGATCGTCCGCCTTGAGGGCGTGCAACATTTTCATGGAGAGACTGGGCGCCACGCAAACGCAACCGCTGGTCAAGCTGTTCACGCCAAACCCGTTCACATGCGCGATGGCCGGTTGCTCGCCAATGCCGCTGACGATGAGTTGCGGATCCACGCAATCGACAAGCTTACGCAGATAATTATCCTGCATCGGGTCCTCGCGCACGATGGCGTATTTTATCCAATTCACGACACCATCATCAACCAACGTCTGCGCGTCTTCCGGCTCCAGATAGCCTTCAAACTTGATGTAGAGCACGATCGGTTTGCCGTAGGCCTCGGCGAATTTGCGGATGCCCGTGGCGCAGCCTTTGGGCGTGGCGATGTCGCGCGCGGGCAAGACCATCACGGTGGGGAAATCAAAATCCCGCAGCACCGCCGCTTGATCCATCGAGGTGCCATACGCGGGACCGACCGACGGCACCACTGTGGTGTCCGCTCCGGCCTGTTCCTTCAACATCGCCAGCGTGTCGGCGTACTCAGCCAGCGCAATGTGGTAGAACACCGCGTTACCGCCGTAGAGCAGCGTGCGAATACCGCCGGCCTCAAGGTGGCGCATGATCTTGGCGTTCTCGGAGGCGCACACGTTGAGATCCTTATCACGCGCCAAGGGCGGCACAGCGATCACGGAGTTGGAAAGCCTCTCGGGAGTGATGGTGGCGGTGTTCATGTTAGTGAATCGGCGGCTCAGGGGTGGCTGGACCGTGTTGGAGAAAATCAAAATCACAACCCTCGTGGGCTTGCGTGACGTGGTTAATGTAGAGCTGGCCATAGCCGCGCGCGTATTTCGGCTCGGGCTTTTGCCACGCGGCTCGGCGGACTTCCAAGTCTTCATCGCTCACGTGCAAATGAATTTTGCGCGCGGGCACATTCAGCTCGATCTCATCACCTGTCTGCACAAACGCCAGCGGACCGCCCACGTGGCTCTCAGGCGAAAGATGCAGCACGCACATGCCGTAGCTGGTGCCGCTCATGCGGGCATCGGAGAGGCGCACCATATCGCGCACGCCCTGCTTCAACAGTTTGTCCGGAATCGGCAACATCCCCCACTCGGGGAAGCCGGGACCACCTTCAGGGCCGGCATTACGCAGCACGAGCACGCTATCCGCCGTGACGTCCAGTTCGGGATCGTTCAGTTTGGCTTTGAGATCAGGATAATCATCAAACACCAACGCCGGCCCGCGATGGTTGAAAAGATCCTGCGTAGCAGCGGAGGGTTTCACCACACAACCGTGCGGCGCGAGATTACCGCGCAATACAAACGTGCCGCCTTCGGCCTGCACGGGATTTTCCGCTGTGCGAATCACATCGTCATCAATCAACTCCGCATCGGCAACATTCTCAGCGATAGAACAGCCGGTGATGGTCGGGCACTCGCCATATAGCTTGTCGCCGAGCTGCGCCATCAACGCGCGCAGACCGCCCGCGTTGTAAAAGTCCTCCATCAAATAATCATTCCCGTTGGGCCGCACATTAGCGAGCACGGGTGTGGTGCGGCTGATGCGATCGAAATCCTCCAGCGAAATATCGAAGCCCGCGCGGCGCGCCATGGCGATCACATGCACGATAGCATTGGTGGATCCCCCCACAGCCATGTCCACTGTGATGGCGTTTTCAAACGACTCGCGCGAGAGCACATCGGAAGGCTTGAGATTGGCCCAGGCCAAATCAACGGCGCGGCGGCCGCAGGCAGTGGACATCCGCATATGTTCGCTGACCATCGCCGGAATGCTCGAGGCGCCCGGCAAACAGAATCCCAACGCCTCGGCAATGGCACCCATCGTCGAGGCCGTGCCCATCGTCATGCAATGGCCCGGCGAACGGCCGATCGCGTTTTCGAATTTCGTCCAGTCCTCGTCGCAAAGATTGCCCGCACACCGTTCGGCCCAGAACCCCCACACCGAACTACCACTACCCAGTGCCTCTTTGCCCCAGCGCGCGGTGGACATCGGGCCGCACGGCAGATAAATGATCGGAATGTCCGCCGAGATTGCGCCCATTAGCAGCGCCGGAGTGGTCTTATCACAGCCGCCCATCAGCACGGCGGCATCGATCGGATGACAGCGCAGCACCTCTTCCGCCTCCATCGCAAGGAGATTGCGATACAGCATCGTGGTCGGCTTCATCAACATCTCGCCGAGCGACATAACCGGCACTTCCACCGGAAATCCGCCTGCCTGCCAGACGCCCTGCTTCACCTTCTCGGCACGTTCGCGCAAGTGGGAATGGCAGGTGTTCAGGTCGCTCCACGTATTGAGAATACCAATGACCGGTTTGTCGCGATAATCCTCATCCGCCCAGCCCATGCCCTTGAGCCGGGAGCGATGCCCAAAGGACCGCAAGTCATCCGGCGCAAACCAGCGGGCACTGCGCAAGCTGGCGGGATCGCGATTTTCTGGAGTCGAACCGCTCATAATGGACGCGGGTTTGTAGCGAAAAAACATCAACTGCGCGAGGCAATTGATGTTTGGGCTGGCAAGGCCGAAAGGCTACCCTGACCATACGGCCATGAGCCTGATTGTTGAGAAACCCAAGCTGTTGCTGGACACCCGCTCGCCTCTAGGCGAAGGACCGCTCTGGGATGCGGACCGCAAGGTGCTTTGGTGGGTGGATATTCTGGAATGCCTTGTGCAATGCCACGACCCCGCTGATGGATCGAATCACACGTGGAACATAGGCCAAATGCCCGGGACCCTCGTATTGGCTCAGGACGGACGCTTAGTCTTGGCCGCGGAAAAAGGGTTTCTCTATTTTGATCCAGAAACCGGCGCAACCGAAACCATCATTGATCCGGAACCGGACCGACCGGAGCATCGGTTCAATGACGGCAAATGCGACCCGGCCGGCCGCCTCTGGGCCGGCACCATGCCGATTTGTGAGGAGGGCAATTCCGGCGCGATGTATTGCCTGCACGCCGACGGACACGCCGAGCGGATGGCCACGGACTACGCTATCCCCAACGGCATTCTCTGGAATGCGGATGCCACCACGATGTATCACATCGACAGCCCTACCCGCCGAATCGATGCGTGGGATTTTGATCACGCCACCGGCGCCATCGGCAATCGGCGGCCGTTGTATCATGTTACGCAGGATGGCGCCTTTCCGGACGGCATGGCGATGGATGTGGAAGGCAAAATCTGGCTGGCGCTCTGGGGCGGATGGGGGGTGGTACGGCTTGATCCGGAGACCGGCGAGGAATTGGCCCGACTGGAATTGCCCGTGAGCCAAGTGTCCGCCTGCGCGTTTGGTGGGCCGAATCTGGATGAACTGTACATCACCAGCGCCCGCAAAAACCTCAGTGAAGAGGCCCTGGAAAAACAGCCTCACGCCGGCAGTTTGTTTAAAGCCCGACTGGGCGTGACGGGAACCGAATTCACCCGATTCGCAGGCTGAAGCCCCGTTGCCCTCGAGAAAAAGGATCGCCAATTGCGGACGATTCGCCTAAACGAACCGAGTTCCATGGCGTTTATTCACGACGACTTTTTGTTGGGCAACGATCCCGCGCAACGGCTGTACCACGAGTACGCCAAGCGCGAGCCGATCCTCGATTACCACAATCACCTGCCACCGGCCGAGGTGGCCGACAATCGGCGTTTTACAAATCTCGGCGAGATGTGGCTGGAGGGCGATCACTATAAATGGCGGGCCATGCGCGCCAATGGCGAACCTGAATCCGTCGTCACCGGCGATGCCGATCCCAAGGAAAAATTCCTCGCCTGGGCCCGCACAATCCCGCACACGCTCGGCAACCCGCTTTATCACTGGACGCATCTGGAACTTGCGCGCTACTTCGGCATCACAGAACTGCTGAGCCCCGATACGGCTGAGTCGATTTGGGAACAGACCACCGAACGTCTGAGCGATCCGGCGTTATCCGTGCACGGCATTCTGGAACAATTCGATGTGCGCGCCCTGTGCACGACCGATGATCCCGTGGATTCGCTGGACCAGCATGAAGCCATTGCCACGCTCGGCATTCGCACCAAGGTGTACCCGACCTTTCGCCCGGATAAATCCTGGGGCGTAGACAATCCCGAAGCGTTCAACGGCTGGGCCGATAAACTGGCCTCGGCCGCCGGCGTTGCCACCGACACCCTGCCCGGCTTCCTTGCTGCGCTAGAAAAACGCGTGGACGATTTTCACGCCATCGGTTCGCGCCTGAGCGATCACAGTTTCCCCTACTGCTTTGATGTGTTCCCCAGCAACCCCGAAGCCGCACGCATCTTCGACAAGGCCCGCATTGGTCGTGCCGCCACGCCGGAGGAGCAACGTCAATTCGGCGCCCACGTGATGGCGCACTTAGGCCGGCTCTACACCGCCAAAGGCTGGGCCATGCAGCTGCACATCGGCCCGCAACGCAACAACAATACCCGCCTCTTCAACACCATCGGCTCAGACATCGGCTGCGATTCCATCGGCGACTGGCCGCAGGCCGCCGCGCTCGGAGCATTCCTTGATCGCCTCGAACAGGACAGCACCCTGCCCAAGACCATTCTCTACAACAACAACCCGATGGATAACTTCACGTTTGCCACCATGATCGGAAACTTCCAGGGCGGCACCCCGGGCAAGCTGCAATTCGGCAGCGGCTGGTGGCACGCCGATCAACAGGAAGGCATGGAATGGCAGATCAAAGCGCTGGCCAACACCGGCCTCCTCTCGCGCTTCGTGGGGATGCTCACCGATTCGAGGTCGTTTCTCAGTTTTCCACGCCACGAGTACTTCCGCCGCACCCTGTGCAACCTCGTCGGCGGCTGGCAACGCTACGGCATTGTGCCTGATGATGACGAACTCGTCGGCAGCATGATCCAACGCATCTGCTACCAAAATGCCGCCGACTACCTCGAGTTGACGCTGGAGAATTAATCTTCGATTCGCAGGATGCGGTTATGCCCCGTGTCCACGACGTAGAGTTTGCCTTTTTCCCACGTGACGCCGTGGGGATAATCCAACTTCACCTTGCCGTGGCCCAGCACGGTGGAGACTTCGCCGGTCTTGGGATCGTACTTTCGGATCAAGTCATTGGCCTCATCGGCGATGTACACATT
>JAYOSV010000024.1:0-51503 GCA_038139415.1 Verrucomicrobiales bacterium
TATTCCTCGCGGTTCGGTTGCGAACCACTAGGCCTTCATTTGGTGAATCTGTTGCGTAGCAATGCCAATGGGGCGATCGAGCGGTACGCCGGCGCAGGCGAGCAAGGTAGTGAGTAGATCGCCCTGATTCCCATTGATGCCAGACAAGAACCGGCCGCTCTTAAGGCTGCCGCCGCCTTTACCGGCGATGATGAACGGGAGATTGTCGCGCCGGTGCTTGTTGCCGTCCTCGAGGCCGGAACCCCACATCATGATGCAGTTGTCGAGCAAAGTGCCATCGCCTTCCTTGAGCGCATGCATCTTCTTCACCATATAGGCGAACTGCGCAACGTTGAATTCGTTAATGGCCGCAACCTTACCGATTTTTTCCTGATCACTGCCGTAGTGTGTCTGCGAGTGATGCTGGTTGCTGAAGCCCAACTCGGGGTAGGACGCACCGTTGGGGCGAGACCCCACGTAGGTGCTCACCCGCGTGGTGTCGGTTTGAAACGCCAGCACAGTAAGGTCGCACATAACCTGCATGTATTCGCTGCGCTTGTCGCCTTCGGGGATTTTCACCTCGATGGGAGCCGAGTCGGTGGCGTGCCGTTTGGAGGGGCCAACGCCGTTCTTCTCCAGTGCAGCCTCCTGCTGGCGGGTCTCGATGGCGGCAATGCGACGTTCCACAGCACGCACGCTGTCGAGGTATTCGTCGAGCTTCTGCTGATCAATCTTGGACAAGGTCCGGCGCAACTCTCGCGCGCCGCCCAACACGCGGTCGAGCATCTGCCGGTCCAGCGGATTCGCATGAGTGACCTTACCTTCCTGGCCACGTTTACCAAAGAGACGGTTCAACACATTGCGAGGATCCGTCTCCGCCGGTACAGGCTGCGTGGGCGAGCGGTAGCTGCAGTGGTTGTAGTACCCCTCGTGCAAACCTTCCTGATTCTCCTTCCAAGTCTGCGGCATGGTGGCCAGCTCGAGTGACGGCAGCAGAGTGTGGGCGCCGACGTAGTTGGCCATGATCTGGTCGGCCGAGATGGAGATGTTAACGCGGCCGCGCGTGTCCGGATCGGGCAAACGCCCGGTGAGCCAGGTGGACAGCTCCAGCGCGTGCGGCGCGCCATTGAACGGTGCGATCGGCACACCGGAGATGCCCTTCATCATCAGGCATTGGTTCATGACCGGCTTCATCGACTTGAGGATCGGCGGCGCGGCGTTTAGGAACGCTTCCTGATCCTTGGGCCAAAACTGGTCCATGATGACGCCGTGCGGCATGTACATGAAGGCGAGCCGCACAGGCGCTTTGGCGGCGGCCTTGGTATTGGCCGCCCAGCCGAGGGAATCCATAAATGGCAGCGCGAGAGAAACGCCCGCCCCCTTCAGAAAGGTCCGGCGATCGACAGGAGAATTTTGATGCATGGTTTTCATTTGTTAACTCGGCGATGGGTAAACAGGTAACTAGTGGTGACTTCGGTGACAATCGTTTGCAAACGGTACTCGTCCCGGACGATCCGTTCCATCAACTGGTCGAGGACTACCTCGTCATAGCCTTCCAGCTGGCGACCCAGCGCGTAGGCCATCAGGCGTTCGGTCAGGTTCCGAGCTAGATCCGTTTCGCGCTGAGCAAGCAGCTTCTTCAATTCTGCGGGAGTGGAAAAGTCTTTTCCGCTGGGCAGTTTTCCCACCGAATCAATCGCCGCGCCGGCGTCGTTCTTCACGCGCCAACGACCGATGGCGTCGAAATTCTCCAAGCCGAAGCCGATCGGATCCAGCACCTTGTGGCAGTTACGGCAGGTGGCTTCGGATTGATGCAGCTCCGTCCGTTGGCGCAGCGTCAGGCCCTTCACGTCCTGATGCTCCTGCTCTTCGAGTTCAGGCACGTCAGCCGGTGGCGGCGGCACGCGCTCGCCCAGCACCTGTTCCAGCACCCATACCCCGCGCTTCACCGGGCTGGTGCGGTTGGGGAACGATGTGGCCGAAAGCGTGGCCGCCATGCCGAGGATGCCACCCCGGTTGGGATTGGTCAGTTTAACCCGACGCATCTTGGGCCCCTGCACGGACTGCTTCAGTCCGTACAACTTAGCCAACGGCTCGTTCAGGAACGTGTAGTCGCTGTCCACGAATCGCACGATGCTTTGGTTCTCACGCAGCACGCTTTGGAAAAACAGGCGGGGCTCCTCCATCATCGCCTGCCTTAATATTGGCGTCACCTGCGGGAACAGATCCGGGTCGAACACCTGCCGGTCCAGTCCATCCACCTTCAGCCACTGAGCGCCGAAACCGTCGTACAACGCCCGTGCGCGCGGGTCGTTCAACATTCGTTTCACCTGCGCCCGCAACACCTCGGGCTTCTGCAGCGCGCCCCGATCCGCTAGGGCGGCCAGTTCAGCGTCCGGCGGCGCGGACCACACCAAATAGGAAATCCGGGCAGCCAGTTGGAAATTGTCCAGCGGCACGATGGATTCCTTTGAGTCCACTGCGCCTGCCGGCGTGATAAAGAGAAATTGTGGCGAAACTAGGACCGCCTTCCACATCAGTCCCAGCGACGCCATGTAATCCAGCTTGTTTTCCTGTCCCAGCTCGAAGATACCCACTAGCACGTCCAACTCCTTCTCGGTGGGCGGTCGCCGGTAGGCATCGCGCGCCAAGGACCGCGCCACTTGCTGCGCCGCCTTGCGAAGATCCGCGCCCTCGGGCGGCGTCTCGCCAAAGAGCCGTTTCTGAACCGCCGTGGGCGCTTGACCGGCCGCTGCCATGACCTGCCCGACCACCTTGTTGGCCACCTCAAGAAACAGCTCCGATTGCAGCGGAGAAATGGAATTGAGAAACCCTTCGCCCACCACTTCGTCCGGCAGACTATCGGTGACCGACGGCGACACTCCGTACAGGTCGCGCAACGTGTTCCCGTATTCCGCCTTGGTCAGGCGCCGGATCACAAACGGCCCCGGATCGCGCGGCGCCAGATACTTGAGCTTACCGATCCACTCCGCAAACTGCCGTCGCTCCTCGTCGGTCGGTTTTTTTGAGGAATCTTCCGGCGGCATGTCGTGCACTTTCACATTAGACACCGCCTTCTTCCAGTGCAGGGACGCCGACTCGCCGTCCGGGTTTTTGAGTGCCGATTGAAGATTGATCCCCGCCTTCGCCCGCGAACCGTGGCAGCGTGTGCAGTACTTGTTGACGAACGGGCCGACCTTCTCCTTGAAAACCTTCTGCGCATCCGCCCGCAGCGCCGCCTCATCCGCGCCGATGGCAGAGCCAGCCATCAACAAAGCAAGCGCGAGTGCGGGCAATTTCATTTTGAAGATTACCCGGAACATAACCATTGCCTGCCTACACCTCGCTCAGGGTATCTGTGCTGCCGGCGAAACTGTTTGTCTCAACGCCGAGCTTGTGGAGCATGGTGAGGTAGAGATTGGCGGTGGGCAGTTCGCTAAAGTTCATCTCACCGCGCCAACCCGCGTCGGTGTCGATACCGGCAGTCGATTGGTGTTTTTGGTTACCCCGACCGTACTTGAGGTATTGGCCGTGCTTGAAGCCCAGCTTGCGGCCGCCGATCAGTAGCAGCGGATAATTGCGCGAGAGATGGAACGCGCTGGAGGCCGAGCCGAACAGTATGGCGGTGTGGTCGAGCATGTTGCCCTCTCCGCCGGGTTCGGGCGTAGCCTTGAGTCGATTGGCAAAGCGGCCGAGTTCCTCGTTGATGAAGCGGCAATAGACCCCAAAATTTTTGTAGCCGCCGGGTTTCTTTACCTCATGCGTCAGCCAGTGAGCAGCCTTAAAGCCCACGGCACGCGCCAGATAATCACTAACGCCCACGCCGTTTTCGCGCCCGAGCTGGTAGGTGGCCACGCGCGTGGTGTCGGTCTTGAAAGCGAGATAAATCAGCTCGTACATGGTGCGCAGGAAATTGCGCGGATCCTCAGGCGTCACATCAAGCTTGAGATGGTCCGTGTCCACCTTGGGCATAGGGATATTCAGCCACCGCTTGGCCTTGGCCACCCGCATCTCGGTATCGCGCACGGACTGCAAATATTCCGCAAGTGTTTCCTGATCGTGCTTGGAGAGCGACCGATTCAGCGACCGCGCGTCCTCCAACAAATCATCCAACGCGCTTTGGCTCAGGGCCAAGCGACGGGCTGCGTCCGGGCCGTTCTTCACAAAGAGCATATCAAAAATGCGCTTGGGCTTGTGCTCAGCGGGAATGGGCCGGCCCTGGGCGTTGAAGGATATCGTGTGCGCGCCACGCGGCGAACCGGTACCGCCATCGGTGGACATCACCAGCGAGGCGTGGCGCGTGTGTTCGCCGGCGTGCGCGGCAAACACTTGGTCGAGCGAAATGCTGTTGTGATAATCGCCATCAGCGCCAGTATTCGCCGCAGTGATAAACTGATCGGCATTCGCATGGCCATGCACTCGGCGCAGCGCGGGATTCGACAGGCCAGAAAATACAGTCAGCTCATTGCGCAACGGCTCCAGCGTTTCCATGCACTTGGTGAGCTTGAAATCCTTGCCCTTGCCATGCGGAAACCAACTCCAGTCCCGAAACGCCGGATCCTTCTCCAACGGCATCGGCACGCCGTCCGGCAGATAAAAACAGGCCAGCCGCTTGCGCTGCCCTGGCGACTGCGCCGCGCCGGTAAAAGATTCCAGCCACGGCAGCGCCAGCGCCACCCCGGCGCCGCGGAGAAATTTCCGTCGATCCAATGTCGATAAATTCACGTTCATAACCCCACAATCTCTGACTTATTTTTGCCGGAATAATTCACTTTTCACAATCAGAAACACCAAGTCCGCCAGTCCGTCGTCGCGCTTGCGCAGGGCGGCGGTAATGCGGTCCACCTCGGCGCGATCGCCAAAGGTCAGCGGCCGACCCAGGGCGTACGCCGCCATCTTGTGCGCCATGGCGCGCGCGAACTGATCCTGCCGGTTGGCCAGCAGGTAGTCCTTCAGGCCTTTCATGCCGCGCAGCTCATCCTTGTTGAACAACACACTGGCGGCATCGACCGCTTCATCGCCAATCTTGTCGCGCCATTGGCCAAGTGCATCGAAGTTTTCAAACGCGATGCCCCAAGGATCGATCTTTGAATGGCACGAGATGCACGCTGGATCGCTGCGGTGATCCTCCATGCGCTGCTTGAGGGTCATCTTGAGAATTGCCGGATCGGCCAGATCAATCTCCGGCACGGCCGGCGGCGGTGGCGGAGGCGGATCGTGCAACAGGTTTTCCAGCAGCCAAATGCCGCGCTTGAGCGGGTGCGAATCTTTGCCGTCCGAATTCATCACCAGCAATCCCGCGGAGGTGAGCAGTCCGCCACGCCGGATCCCGGTCGGCAGTATCACCTTACGGAACTGATCGCCGTACACCTCCGGCACGCCGTAATGCCGTGCCAACCGATCGTTCACCAACACGTAATCGGCATGGAGAAACTCCGTAACCGGTCGATTGGCCCGCAGCATCTCGGTAAAGAGCGCGACCGGTTCCTGCTTCATAGCCTCCAGCAGAAGCGGATCGACCTTGCCGTGCGCCTTGGCATCAATCTTCACGAAATCCAGCTGCTCCATGCCCAGCCATTGCCGCGTGTAATGCCGGGCAAACCGTGCGGCGCGCGGATCGGCCAGCAACCGTCGCGCCTGTTGTTCCAGCACGTTGGCGTCGGATAGCTTGCCCGCTTTGGCCAAGCGCATTAGCTCGGTATCGGGCGTGCTGCTCCAGAGAAAAAACGACAGGCGCGTGGCGAGTTCCGAATCCGTCACCCGCTGCTCCGGTTTCGCTTCCTCTGCGCCGGCGCGGACGAGGTACAGGAATTTCGGCGAGGCCAACACGGACGCCAACACCTCCACTATCGCTTCCTGGAAATCCGAACACTGCGGTCGCAGCTTGGCGTACAGAGCCAGCTTCTGGCTCACCTCCGCTTCGCTGGCCGGCCGTCGCCAAGCGCGCGCCATAAACCGCCCCAACACCTCGCGTGCGTAGGTTGCCTCATCGGCTTTCCCGCGCTCATGAAATATGCGCATGTGCGGTGCGGGCGGCCATTGTTCCAGCACGGGCGCGATGATCTCCACATAATCAATCACCAACGCCACCGGCGTGCTGGAGGTGTTACGCAGCTCGATGAACTCGGCCGGGTTCGGCAGTTGCCCAAGCTTTTGGGTGTGCCGGAATGCGTTGCGCGGAATCTCAGCCAGCGGCACGTCCCAGTGATAAAAGCGCGGCTTGCCCGGCGGCGCATCGATGGTGAGGTCATACCCGCCAACCTCCACGGACACGCGCGAGTCGTTGCTCGCCTGATTTCCGAAATGCAGCCGCAAGGTCGGCAATTTTTTACCTTGGACCGTTTCCTGTGCCGCCCGAATGCGCACGCGCATGATGCCCGTGTCCGGTAATCCGTCGCCCACATCGATGATAAACTTTGAGTTCGCCGGCATCACCAGTACATCCGGCGAAACCGGCGGCATGGACGGACGCTCGGTCACCGGCTTCCACGCGTATTTCGCGCCGTGGTACGCCCACTTCGTCCGCACACCCTGACCAGTCACTGAATCCTTGAAGTGCGCCCCACCGGGATTGAGTGAGAATTTTTCCTTCTCCGCTTTTAACACTTCCGCCACCGGAATTCCCTCCTCCTGCACTTTTTTGCGCGTGCGCTTCACTGCGGCTGCGTACTTTGCCTCAAACCGTTCGGTGAACCCGCGCATGCTAAGCCCATAATATACCGGTGCCGGTCGTTCGCCGCGCACCGTCGCCAGTTCTAATGCCCGCCGTGCTTGCGCACGGTATTGGGCGAATTGAACGGCGGTCATTTGCAGCATGTCAGAGCTGTTCTTAAAGCCGTCCTCAGAGGAGGTCT
Source organism: Verrucomicrobiales bacterium (assembly GCA_038139415.1). Taxonomy (GTDB): domain Bacteria; phylum Verrucomicrobiota; class Verrucomicrobiia; order Limisphaerales; family UBA1100; genus UBA1100. The sequence goes on from JAYOSV010000024.1 coordinate 6,834, forward strand.
CCGGCGGCAGATCGCGTGAAAAGTCATGCGGCAACCCGAGCAGATCCTGCATCACGTATTTGTATTCGTACCGCGTCATCCGGCGGAACGTGGTGTGACCGCCCTCCGCCCGTCGCGCCTCTGAGGCCGCGCGGATTTCCACAGCCAGCCAATCAATCACCTTCACGCGATCGGCATCGGCCAGTTTCACATCCGAATCCGGCGGCGGCATTTCGCCATTGGTCAACACGCCCTGCACCTCCAACCACCAGCTCACGTCCTTGCCCTTAAGCAAATCCGGATCCAAGGTATCCACCCGAAACTTCGCCTTCTGCTTGTCCGGCCCGTGGCATCCCGCGCACGCCGCCTTCAGCACCGGACCGATCGTCTTTCGGAAATCCTCCAGATTCGCCTTCGGTTCCTCGATCGCCGCCAATTGGCCTGAACCAAATAGTAAAATCGCCAAGCCCCCCAGCATCCGAAGGCGGGGAATGAATGCTGCGTACCAGTCGTAGCGTTGTGGTAAACTCATCATCGGGATCACTAATCCGCTAAAAGCAATGTACTGCGAACGGACTCAGGCAAAGCATGCCTTGGACGTCCCCGAAGGCAAGTGCCTTCAGTTCACTGGAGAAATTGTCACCGAAATCGGCTTACATGCGGTTCAGCGTGCCCGTGCATCCGGCGAAGGTATCGGTCTCGACGCCGAGGCGCTGGAGGATGCTGACGAACAAATGGCCCAGCGGCTGATCTTCCTCCTTGGCCGTGCCGCGCCAACCCGCGTCGCTAATGACGCCGGCACCGGGCAGACTGCCGTCTTCAAGCAGATTAACGTACTGGAGGTAGCGGCCGTTATTGAAGCCGAGGTTTTTGCCGCCCGCGGAGACGATGGGATAATTCCGCGAGAGGTGAAAACTGCTGGAGGCCGAGCCATGCATGGCGAAGGTGTTGTCGAGCATGTTGCCTTTGCCGGTCGGTTCAGGCGTATCCTTTAGCTTGTTCACGAAGCGCCCAAATTCTTCCATCTGATAGCGGTTGTAGGTGCCGAGGTTTTGCCAACCGTTCGTTTTCTTCACGGCATGCGTCAGACCATGCGCGCCGCCCAGATCGACGGCCTTGGAAAGCAGATCGTGCGGGCCACCGCCGTTTTCCCGGCCAAGCTGGAACGTCGCCACACGGGTGGAGTCGCTCAGAAAAGCGAGGTAGATCAGGTCATACATAGTCTGGAAATACTGCTTGGCCTCGGCGGGGCCGGCTTCCAGATGCAGATTCGCCGAATTGATGGCAGGCAACGGCGTGTCCAACCAGCGCCGGGCTTTGGTGAGCCGAACCTCGGTGTCGCGGACGGAGTCCAGATATTGCTGGAGTGTTTCCTGATCGCGCTTGGAGAGCTTGCGTCCGAGCGAGCGGGTGTCTTCGATGAGCAAATCCAGAGCGCTCTTGCTCCGAGCCAATCGGTCAGCGGCTTCCTTACCATCGGCGACAAACAGCAGGTCGAAGACTTGCTTGGGCTTGTTCATCGCCGGAATGGCGCGGCCTTCCCGGTTAAATGACTGCGTCTGCGCACCGCGCGGGCCGCCGATGCCGCCGTTGGTGGACATCACCAGAGAAGCGTGCCGGGTGGCGTCGCCGATCTGCTCGGCGTAGAGTTGATCCAGCGAGATGGAATTCTTGTAAGGACCGTGGCCCTTGGTGTCCGCGCCGGTCAGATACTGGTCGGCATTGGAGTGACCGTGCACGCGCCGGACGGCTGGGTGAGAGAGACCAGAATAGATGGTAATGTCCTTGCGCAGCGGTTCGAGGACATCGAGTACCTTGGTGAGTTGGAAATCTTTTTCGCCGCCATGCGGGAACCAGCTCCAGTCTTTCCAGGCCGGATCTTTCCGAATGGGCACCCCGACGCCATCGGGATGATAGACGCTGACAAAACGCTTCGGCGTTGCATTGGCTTTCCGGTCATCTGCCGCAAAAGTTTCGAGCCAAGGCAAAGCCAGAGCGATGCCAGTTCCACGCAGAAATGTTCTGCGCGTTAATTCGCTTGCGATGGATGTCCTCATCTCATGAATAGTATACTGATATTGACCCGTTATTTGGAGTTAAAAATGCGACTTTGAACAAGTAGATGTACGAGGTCGCGAAGCCGATCACCCTGCATCCTGAATTGCGTCGTCAATTCCTCCACATCCGCGCGATCGGCAAACGTCAGGTGCCGACCCAACGCGTAGGCGGTGAGCTTGTGCGTCATCGCGCGCGCGAACTGATCCTGTCGTTCGGCGAGCAGGTATTCCTTCAAACCGTCCATGCCGGCCAAGGGTTGCTTGTTGAACAGCTTCGAGGTGGCGTCCACCGGCTTGCCCTTGATCGTGGTGCGGAAGGATCCCATCGCGTCGTAATGTTCAAACGCGATCCCCCATGGATCAATCCGCGCATGGCAAGAATAACAGGCCGGATCATCGCGATGATCGGCAATGCGTTCCTTCAAGGTCATCTTGGCAATCTCCGGATCGGCGAGATCCACCTCGGGCACATTGGGCGGTGGTGGCGGCGGCGGATCATGCAGCATGCGTTCCAACATCCAGACCCCGCGCTTGAGGGGATGGGAATCCTTGCCGTCCGAATTCATCGCCAACACCGCCGCTCCGGTCATCAACCCGCCGCGTTGGTGCCGGGCCTCGAGGGCCACCTTGCGGAAATGCAAACCGTGCACATCCGGAATCCGGTAATGCTGCGCCAGCTTGGCATTGACCACTGCGTAATCCGAATGAATGAAATCCATGACACTGCCATTGGCCTGCAGCACCTGTTCAAAAAATGCTACGGGCTCCTCTATCATGGCGGTCCTGAGCTGATCGTCCCGGATATGGTCCACGCTGTTCAGACCGTCTAGCCCGAGCCATTGGCTGACAAAATGCCGCGTGAACCGTTTGGCGCGCGGATCAGCCAACATGTGGTCCACCTGTGCAGCCAACACCTTGGGCTCCCGCAATTTTCCTAAACGAGCCAGATCAAGCAACGACTCATCCGGAATGCTCGACCAAAGAAACACCGCCAACCGGCCTGCCAATTCAAATTCATTGATCCCTGAGGGCTCCGCCTTGGGCACCCCAGCATCGTGCTGGGCTAGGTAGAGAAATTCCGGGTGCGCCAACACCGTGGCCAACACTTCGACCATCGCGCCTTCGAACGACTCAAACTGCGGCCGGTATTCGTCGAATAATTTTACATACCGATCCACTTCCGGCAGGGCGACCGATCGACGCCACGCACGCCCCATGAACCGCTCCAGCACCTCGCGCGCATACACCGCCTCGTCTCCGCGATTCCCGCTCTCGAAGAAAATCGCCGTGTGCGTCTTGGGCGGCCATTGCGCGTAAAACGGCGCGGTGATCTCGACGTGATCAAACTGAACGTGCAGCCCGTTCACCAGAGTTACATTCCGAATGTGCAGAAACTCATCACGCCGCGGGAATGTGGTTTCCAGTTTGCGAAATGGATTGCGCTGAATATCGGCCAGTTGAATGTCGAAATGGATAAACTCCGGTTTACCCGCCGGTGCCTTGACGAGCACATCCCGCTCGCTGATCACGTTTGAGAAATTCGCATTGTTGCTCGTGTGCGCGCTGAACCCCAACTGCAAACTGGCGTCTCCCTTCAGTTCCTCGGTGGATCGCGCCGCCCGAATGCTGATCCGCATCGTACCCGCGTCTGGTAGAAACCGATCCAACCCTACCTTCCATTCGTTATTGCGCGGCAACTCCATGTAGACCTTGGAAGAGGGCTGAACCTGCACAGCCGCCGTATCGTCCAGCGGCCGATACATCCCGCCGGAAAAAGGAACGCCCACACCCGTCTCCCGGTTCAGCAGATGGGCGCGCTTGCGGTGATTGGCGTATTTCTCATCGTCTCGACGAAAGACCTTGGCCTTCTGGGACTTGGCGGTTTGCTCGAATAACTTCTCCAACGGCAAAACATACTTTACCGGCTTGGGCCGTTCACCGGTCACGATCGCCCGCCGCAACGCTTTCAGACCGATCTCGCGATAGGTTTGAAACTGCATGGAAGACATCTGCAACAGCTCCGAGCTGTTTTTGAACCCATCCTCCGAGGCCGTCTCCGGCGGCAACCGATCCACCAGCGAATGGTCTAGCCCCAGCAAATCGCGCAGTGCGTAGTCGTATTCGTAGCGAGTGAGGCGACGGAACGACGAACGCCCCTGTGCGCTGCGGGCCACGCGCGAGGCCTGCTGGATCTCGCGGGAAAGCCAATCGATCACCACCGCCCGGCCGGCATCCTGCAGATGCACCTCGGCATCCTCCGGCGGCATCTCGCCATTGCCGATCACACCGAACACCTCCAGCCACCAGTCCACGTCCCCGCCGTTCAACAGGTCGGGGTCCAATGTGTCCACGCGGAATTTCCCCTTCTGCTTATCCGGCCCGTGGCAACTCACACACGCCCGCTTCAACACCGGCTCAACCGTCTTGCGAAATCCATCCAAATCCGCCTTCGGCGTCGCCGCCCAAGCCAGTCCGCCCAACATCCCCCAAGCCACTGCTGCCCCAATGAATCTCATAACTGTTCGCGCTGATCAGACTCGCCAATGCCCAAATCCATTCGAAGCTATTTCAATTCCTTCACGCGAATGTTGCGGTATTCCATCTGACCGCGATCGCCTTCGAGGCCAATGGGGCCAGTAGCGGGCACTTTAAATTCGGCGTTGAGCACTTCGCCATTGCAAGTGCAGTGGGCGACGCCGTCCTTAACCACGGCCACAATTTCATTCCAGTCCTGCGGCTTGTATTTTTTTAGCTCCTTCCAGGGTCCCGCGAGAATGTAGTCGCGGCACTGCAGTTGCGGTCGCCGAATGAACACGCCGCTGTCGGCATTAGGCGTAGCGCGGAACTGGAGTTTCAATATAAAATTCTTGGGAAACTCGCGCGTGGTCCAGAGCTGCTGAATGCGCCGACCCTCGGGCGGTGTGGTCACCACAAGGCGACCGTTGATCGCGCGGTAACGACCGTCGCTGCTGGCCTTTTTGCCGTCAAAGATGGCGGTCTTTTCCTGCGTGCGCTGATTCCGGAATCCCCAGCCGGTGAGATCTTTGCCGTTGAAAATGCGAACGAAACCGGCTTCCACTTCAAACGCCGGGCTGAGCGTCTCCACAAAACCATGCGTCGCCAGCAACGGCTGCAGGGCGGAGGCCCATTTGTCGTAGCCGGTCTGGTTCGGGTGCAACAGATCGGGAAACTCCGCCTTCTTCGCGTCGCCCTTCGCATCAGCAAAAAGCATCCACGTGTCGAGCACGGTGACTTGCGGATCGCCTTTCACGGCGGCGAAGTACAGCTGATTGATCTTCTTGATCTGATCGGCCGGACGTTTTTTGAAAGCCGAACTGGGAAACGTGTTGCAGAGAATAATCGGCATCGTAGCATTGTGTTTCTTGAGCGCGGCAATGATGAGCTTAAGGTTGCCGGCAATGACTTCCGGTGCGGCACCTTCCTCGAGATCGTTGGTGCCGATCAGGATCACCACGCCCTTGGGATTGAGCGACAGCACATCCTCCTTCAATCGGATGAGCACGCCGCGCGTGGTGTCCCCGCTGATACCGCGATTGGCCACCGGCACGTTTTTGAAATGCCCGCGAAATTGATCGCCCCACCCTTGCGTGATGGAGTCGCCCAGAAACACCAACGCCCCCTGATCCGTCTTCACGCGCTCCGCCCAGCCGCTGCGTTTGCGTTCCCACAATTTCTGGAACCACTCATAACGGCGGATCGGCCCTTCACCTGGCAACCCCTTATCCGTGGCCGGAATGGCAAACTTCGAGGCACCCACCACATCGAGGGCAAAGACGAGCGATAACAGTTGAAACAAGCGATGCGTTTTCATGTGGCGCACAAGGGTCAGGGATGGATCAGCTCAAGGCAAGCGGGGACTATGCCGAACCATTGACCGCACTCCGGCGCTATTTCTGCAGGAAAATCTCGCTGGTGGCGATGAGGTGAACGAGGTCGCGGAGTCGGTTTCCGTTTTGGGCAAGAGCGGTGGTGAGTCGGTTGATTTCGCCGCGGTCAATGGGCTCAAGGCGACGGCCGGTGGCGTAGGTGAGCATTTTCTCAGTAAGACACCGGGCGAAATCCGGCTCGCGTTTGAGGAGCATTTGCTTGAAGGCGACGATGTCGGCGAGTTGATCCCCATTGGGGAGCATGGTGGCAGGATCAATCTGCGGCCGTCCGTCGGTTCGATAGTGCGTTCGCCATCGGCCGACGGGGTCGAAGTTTTCAAAGGCGAATCCCATGGGATCAATCTTGCGATGGCAACTAGCGCAGGCTTCGTGGGTACGATGGCGCTCGAGTTGTTCGCGGATGGTCTTGGCCCCGCGTAGATCGGGCGAGAGTGGTTCCACATCGGGGGGGGGCGGCGCGGGCGGTGTGCCGAGGATATTTTCCAGCAGCCACACACCGCGCACGATGGGCGAAGTGTCGACGCCATTGGCGGTGGCGGTCATCACCGCGGGCATGGTGAGGATGCCGCCGCGGCGCGGATCGCCGGTGGGAACGCGAATCATACGTTCGCCGGGCACGTCGTCACGACCGTACATCCAGCGGGCGATGTGGGCGTTAAGAAAAGTGTGATCGGAATGAATGAAGGAGGAAATCCGTTCGTTGCGCGCGAGCACGTCCGCAAAAAACGCCGTGGCCTGTTTGGAGAGCATCGGCTCCATTCTGCGGTCGTGATAAAAACGAAACGGACCGCCCTTCTCCGGCGGCATCTTGCCAAGCTTATCAAGCCGCAACCACGTGGCCGTGAAATTCTGTTCGAACGCCTCGGCGCGCGGATCCTTGAGCATGCGCTCCACCTGCGCGCGCATGACGGCCGGTTCGCGCAGTTTGTTTTCTGCCGCGAGTCGGAAGAGCGTCTCGTCGGGCATGGACGACCACAGGAAATAACTGAGGCGCGAGGCCAGCGCGTGGGTGCCGAGGTCGCCGGTGTTTTCACGCAGATACAAAAAGCGCGGCGAACATAACAGCGCGGTGTAACCGGCCTGCAGTGCGCGAATAGCGCGGGCTTCATCGGGGTTGCCGACAATTTGCTGCGGCGCGGCATGCGTCACCGACAAGGGTGTGCTCGCAATACCCGGCCCACTCCACGCCAAGCGCAAGCTATTGGGCTGGCCATAGGCAAAATACTCCAGTCGAATGACGTGCGTGCCCTTGGCCAATTGCACCTTACCGCGCTTGGTGGAGGCGCCGTGCAGGCCGTCGTGCTCGATGACTTTTTGGCGACCGACCAGAAGCCGCGAACCGTCGTCCGACGCCAGCTCAAACGTATACTCACCGGCCACCGGCGTTTCCAGGCGGCCCTCAAACACCATGCCGTAATGCTCAGGCTTGCGCGCGGGACGAAGATCGATCAACCCACCGGCCAACGCGCCCTCGGCCGCTGGCTTCAGCTCGTCGAACTTCGGCAACTGGGTCCATTTGCCATGATACGAGCGGTATTTCAAATCCTTGATCGAGCCCAGCGGTTTCGCCTTGGGGTCCGCCATCATGCCGCGCACGAGCTGCACGTACGGCGCCACCTCCGCGTCCGTCACCGACCGGCGCCACGCCCGCGTGGCGAAGGTTTGCAACAGCTGTTCGACATCTGCCTCACCCACCGGCCCCGTGCCGTACAACGCCGTGTGACTGCGCGGCGGCCATTGATCGATCAGCGGCTCGAGCTTCAGGCTGTAAAGGCGTACGTGCGGTCCGGCGTAGCCCGCCTTGAGCAGCACACGCGCCATCTCCACCGGCCAGGCGTCGTACACTTCCTTCGGCACCGCCTTGCGATCGGGGCGCGGCTTGAATTGTGCCGGATAATATTGTTCCACCAACCGCTCGGCGCGGAAGTTGCGGTCGTAGGGACCATTCTCCCAGCCGACCCACGGCGTCCAGGTGTCATCAATCCACACCTCGGCACTGAACGTGCGCCGCTTGCCGTCACTAGGCAATTGCCACACCTGCACGGCATGCGAGGTCGGCCCGCCGATACCGCCATTTCGCACATCGGCCAGGTGCAGGCCAATCTCAAATGGCTTACTCTGGTCGGTCTTGGCCAGTTCATCCCACGGATGTTTTTGGTTGTGGCCGGACACCTCCACCGTCACGCGATAACGCGCCGCGGTGCTCACGCCGCCGCCCAGTTCGCGGGGCATCAGTCGACCATCGGAGCCTTCATAATAACGCTGCGTGAGCAGGTCGGATTCCTTGTCAAACTCCTCGCGCGCGACGGTCTCGATCGTGCGCTGGCCCAGTTTGCGACCCTGCACAAACGGTGCGGTAAACACGCGCGGCGTGGTGTCCGGCTTAGGGCCCGTGTGCGTGGCGGCCGCCAGCGTTTCTTCCGCGGCACCCAGCGTGAGCTTCAGCAGAAAATCAGACATCACCAGCCGGTCGCCGATGTTGGCAAAGCCCTCGTCCAGTTCGTCCTCAGGAAACAACCGCACCGGATCGTTGCCCTTACGTTCCACACGCCCGTTGCCGTTATTGTCCACCAACCCGCTCACCGCTCCGGGCCGGTACGCTGCGCCCTTCAGATAAAGCAGATCACGCAGGGTATTGCGCAGTTCGAGACGGTTCAGGCGGCGAATGACTGTTTGGCCGCCGGTGCTTTTGCGCTGGGCATACGCCAACTCCAGCCGCGCACTGAGGGCATCGATAAACTTGGCAGTATCCGCGCGCTCCGGTTGCGCAGCTTTCTTGGGCGGCATCTCGCCGAGGTTCAGTTGATCCAGCGCATCCTGCCAAATCTCCAGCGTGCGGCGGTCAGTGAGGTCTATGCCGAGCGTGTCGAAGCGGATTTCATTCTTCTGCTTATCCGGCCCGTGGCACTCAAGACAGTGCGTGCGCAAAAACGGCTTGAGTGCCTCAAGCGCCTTGTCTGCCCGCGCTTGGCCAAAAGGCCACACGGCGAGCAACAGGAGAAACGCGATGCCGCGCAGGCGGTTCATGACTTCCGCTCGAAGCCGGTCAGGGTGCCGGTGCTGGGACCAAAGCGGTCGGCTTCCACACCAAAGTTTTGCAGCATGGACAGCAACAGGTTCGACGCCGGCACGCGCCGGGGATCCTCTTCCGGATAGATTTTCGACTCACCATGCCGGAAGCCGCCGCCAGCAAGCAACAGTGGCAGGTTGCGCGTGGAGTGCGTTCCCGTAGCCATGCCGCAGCCGAAAAAGACCATCGTGTGATCCAGCAATGTGCCTCCGTTGATCGGATCCTCCTGCGCCTTGAGTAGGTCGAGTAGGTGTGCCATCTGCGCGGTCATGTTCGCCTCGATCTTCATCAGCGCGGCCGTGTGACTGTCGCGATTACCGTGATGCGAAAAGCCGTGGTACCCACCGTTCAATCCGAAATCGCCATTCACAAAACCGGACGACAAAGTAATCGCGCGCGTGGAGTCGGTTTGGATCGCCAACGCGATCAGCTCCATCATCGCCTTCAAGTCCGCCTCAGTGCCCTTGCCTTGCGGCGGCTCGGGATGGTCGGTCTTAGGCTTTGGCCGGTCCACCCACGGTTCCTGTTGCACGATCTTCTTTTCCAGCGACCGCACCGACTCGAGGTATTCCTCAAACTTGTGTTGATCCTGTTTGCCGAGCTGGCCCTTCACACCCTTCGCCTGCTCCAGCACAACATCGAGAATACTGCCGTGCAGCTTGAACTGCTGCCGTTGCTTGGCCTTGTCCGCGGCCGCTTCCTCGAGGAATAAGGCGCGATAGGTTTGCCGTAAATCAATCGCGGGCACCTGCACGCCTGTGCGCGTGAAGCTCGTGAGATTTCCTTCATTCACCCGGACCGTCAGCGAAGGAAACCGCGTGGCCGCGCCGACATGCTCGGCCATCTTCTGGTCGAGGCTGATGTTCCCCTCCGGAAAGCCCGCCGCCAAGTGTGGCCGCACGCCACTGAGCAACACCGGTACGCCCTGGTGCCCGCCCGTGTTACCGTGGTCCAGATTGGAGAAAACCGTGAACTCCTTGCGATGGCGTTCCAGAGGCTTGAGCGTGGGCGTTAGCGCATAGTCTGCCCCTGCAGTGCTCGGGAAAAATCCTTTCCGATAAATGCCGTAATTGTTCGACAAACAAACAAACCGCTTCACTGGCCCTTTGGCCCGGGCGGCCTTCTGCGCCGCACGCACTTCCGGCAACGATTCCAGCAAGGGCAAGGCCATCGCCACTCCCGCGCCTTTCAGAAATTGCCGCCGGTTCGGACTGAAATTCTCCATGTCCAAAAGTGTCATGGAACATCCGGAGTAAATCAAGCCTCCGCGTTCATTTTTGCAGGCCCAAAAACACCTCACGTTTTTCGGCCCATTTCACGTGGCGATCGAAGATGGTGCCGTACTGTTTGTAGCTGTGATACGGCACGCTCTCCTTCTTCCACGCGGTCACTGCGGCATCGTAGGTTTTGCGCATCTCGGCGAGGGCTTCCCGGGCGTCACTATCGCGAAGTACATTATTCAGCTCCAACCGATCCTCAGCGAGATGATATAATTCATCGGCCGCCTCCAGTTCGCCCTCAGCGTAGGGCCAGTAAATGTATTTCCAATCCTTGGTCACCACCGCGTAGCTGTGCACCGCCTTCGGGCCCCACACATTGATCAACGGCAATGACTGATGCGTCTCGGATTTCGGATCGTTGTAGAGCTTCAGCAAACTGCGGCCATCCATGTTTTGCGGCACGGGCAGACCCGCCAGTTCGAGGAGTGTCGGCGCAAAATCCACGTTGCCCGTGAGTGAGGCGCAGCGCAAACGTTTGCCACTGTTGGCATGGCGCGGATCAAACATCAACAACGGCACTCGCGAGGCTTCCTCGTACGGCAACACCTTGGAGCCGTACCCGTGCGAACCGCACAGAAACCCATTGTCCGAAGTGTAAAAAATCACCGTGTTATCCGCCACTCCGTGTTCGTTGAGCGCATCGCGGATCATGCCCACGGCCACGTCGATGGCGTAGATTTGCTGGTGATATTTCGCCATCACGCCATCGTAATTCTTGTCGTAATCCCAACTACCAAACCGTTCGTACTGCCGGCCCATGGTGCTTTGCTTGGAAAAATGTTTACCCGCAGCCCGACCGTAATTGGCCGGCTTGGGAAATTTCTTGCCGGCGTAAACATGATCGAACTTCGGATCCGGATCAACCGGCCGATGGGGCGCCTTAAAGCTGATCGACAAACAAAACGGTGCCTTCCCCTGCTTGGCATCTTTCGCCATGTCGCGAATGAAATCCTGCGCAAAGGCGCCGTAGGATAAGGTGGCATGCGGCCATTTTTTCGCGTAGGCCTTCATCGAAGCATTTTTCGACGTCACAAAACTCGTCTGGCCCGGACCACCGCCCCAGCGATCGAAGTCCGACGCAGGCAGCCACTTGTCCTTGCCGCCCGGCTGTTTGCTCACCTCGAACCCGAACTTGCCCGCGAAGGCTGTGCGATACCCCACCTGCCGTAAAAGCACCGGATAACTCCGCCGCCAATGCCCCTCCAACATCGTGCCGTGCTCAAAGTTACAGCCGGTTTTGTACTCGAACATCCCCGTCATCACGTTCGCCCGACTTGCCATGCAAATAGCAGTGGTATCGTAATGCGCGTCGAAGATCATCCCGTCCGCGCCCAGCCGATCGAGATGCGGCGTCTGCACGCCCGGCGCACCGTAGCAGCCCATAGTACGTACGGCCTGATCGTCGGACAGCAGGAAAATAATGTTCGGCCGTTTGTCCTCGGCGGACACACTCAAGTGCAGCAGAAAAAGGAAACAGAATAAAAAGCGCATGTCCATTTGTGCTCCCACGCGGGCCGATACGTCAATCCTTCACCGGCAACACCCATTCCAACCGCTTGAACACCGGTCGCGGGCCTTGCCAAGGATCGGCGGCCACTTCTATCGGTTTCGGGCCGCGCAGAGTCGCCTTGGCCACAAGACCGAGTTCATCCAACTGCTCCCAGTTCTTGAGCGGCTCGCCATCGGTCACATTCTTAAAATCCGTCAACGCCAGCGACACGGTTTCCGCTTTGCCGCCTTTCAGTTTCATCTCGGCCACGTACGTCCGCTTTTTGCCTCGGTACTGACGCCAAGTATTTTCATGCAGCACCACGCCGAGGACATTCGGCTGCTCGCTTTGAATGGTCAGCGCCAGCTTCGCGCCTTGCGGTCCGCGCCATTTCGGATCGGTCACTTTACGCGTCCAGTGCTGCCATGAGGGACGATGATTCCCGTTAATGGTATACCAATCATGAAAGCCACGATTAAAATCATCGATCACTTGCTGCCAGCCACCCTCTGCTTTTACGCCTGCGGCCTTCAACGCTGCCGGTTTAGCCTCGTGAAATAGCGAACTAACACAAACGACATCCGTCGCCGCGTTACGTGGTAAAGCGCCGGGCTCCGGCAATTGGTAGTGCACGTTAGCGAAAGCAAACAGCGGCTGATTTAAATCTATCAACGGTAACTCAGCAGACCATGTGTTACCACTTTGCTTTGTTTGCGCATCGCGCCAGAAACGCGAACGAGCGTCCGGATCGATCGAGTAGTATATCTCCACCTCCTTAACAGGCAGCCCCTTGGCAGGCACAACCCGTAAAACCGGAATAGATTTTAGCTCCAGCTCACTTGATGGAGTTGCCGGCAACTTCAACCCACCTTTGAGATGTTGATCCAGCCAAAGAATACGAGAAACTTGCTGTTCAGCATTAAAGCGATGATTGAAATGCGGTGCGAAAACAAATCTTTGTGGCACCTTTTTACTCACCCGTGCACCCGTCGCGTAAGTTGCATCCATTTGGCCATGGAAATCATTACTCGCTCCCAAGTGCAGTAATGGTGCTGTAATGCGTGGAGCATAAAACTGATAACCCATGGTACGACGAAACAATTCAAGGTCCCCTGTTACTTTTCTTATCTGTGGCGGTAATCCGTAACGCGCATAGGTACGGTACCCTGAACCCCCTACCGATGGCGAAGCCACCTTCACGCGCGAGTCTGAACCCGCGACATACATGGTAAGGTTTCCGCCCATCGAATGCCCGCGAATTCCCAATCGTTTCCCATCAACTTGCGTTTGCTGTTCCAGAAACGTCAACCCACGCCGACAACCAAGGGTGATCAGAAACCAGTTACAGTTTCGTGGCGACTCCTGCGCGTCCAAAAACTTTTCGCCTGGCAGCAAATTAAAATAACCCTGCACATTATTCTGGGTGGGATCCACTGCCCCCCAATCGGTGTTGGCCTCACCGGGTCTGGCCCCCTCCATCGGCTTGCCTCCCCAGTTCACTGACAAGGCACCGTACCCTTGAGAGGCATGGAATTTCACCAAAGTTAAGTTGGCCCGTTGTCCACCTCCGTGCATGTGCAACACGCCGGGTAAATTCTTCGCGTTTTTGGGGAATGCATAGAAGGCCGCCATCCACGCCGACTTACCCTTGAAGGTACCGATGTAATAGCGCAGATAACGAATCACCACTCCATCCTCTTCCCATTCCCGAACCATTTCTGTCCGCAGCGGCTCCTTCTGCGGATCGTACTCCGCCCAAAGCTCGGCCACATTTTGAGGCACCTTCTTGAGTGGCGACAATGAATCCGCCGCATGGGCGACGATACAAGTTGCCAAGAAAATCAAAGGCAATTTCATATTAGAGACGCTTAGGATTAAAGGGAGTAGTCGGTACTTTGCCACTGGCTTTGGGCTCGAGAAGTTTGCGGAGGCGTTTCATGACGGTCTTGGCCTCGACGTCGGGTTTCAGGGCGAGATTGTTGAATTCCATCGGGTCGGCGGCGTGGTCGTAGAGTTCCACACCGGCCTTGCCTTCGGCCCAGTCGCTATAACGCCAGCGGTCGGTGCGGATGCTGCGGCCCATCACGGGCTTGGGCAATCGCTTGTCCGCCGGGCGCAATACCTGCGTAATGGCCGTGCCGTTCCATTCGGCGAGCGGATCCTGCAGGAGTGGTTTAAGGCTGCGGCCTTCCAGGCCCTTGGGATTATTCAATCCGGCCAAGTCCGTAAGCGTCGGGTAAATGTCCACGAACTCCACGATGCGCGTGCTGGCTGTGCCGTTGCCCTTCATGCCGGGAGCGCGGATGATCAGCGGCGAGCGGGCGGATTGTTCAAAGAGCGTGCGCTTTTGCCAAATACCGTTGTGCTCGCCGAGGTGGTACCCGTGATCGCTCCACAACACGACGATGGTGTTTTCGGTCAGCTTCAATTCATCCAGCGCGGTCATCAGCCGGCCGACTTGCGCGTCCACAAACGAAATGGTTGCGTAGTACGCCTGCAGCGCCTTGCGCAGCGTCAGTTCGTCTAGGTTGTAGTGCGGCACGGGACAGTTGTGCGCGAAGGCGGCCGTGGGAATGTCATCGCGATCGCTTTTGGGCGCGTAAGGCAGTCGCATGTCCTTGAGCGGATACATCTCGAAATATTTTTTCGGCGCCACATACGGCGTGTGCGGACGGAAGAAACCGACCCCCAGAAAAAACGGCTCCTTCTTTTTAGCCGCCATCAACTTGATGGCCTCGGTGGTGATCATGCCATCGGTTTGCTCCTCATCCGCGCCCTCCGCTGCGAGCCAACTGAGTGCAGCGCTAATCTTACGATGCGGTTCGGCGTTGAAGATTAGCGCTTCATCTGTCTTGTCGCGCCCTTTGGGATTCACTGTTTTCTGCCAACTGGGCGGATCATCAAAGCCATCGGTGCCGATGCTGGCCGGGACGTTGTAATGGTAAATCTTCCCCACACGACCAGCCCACCATCCGTTGCGCATGAAGGTCTGCGAGAGCGTTACTGCCTTGGGCACCTCATCGCGGAAATGCCGATCAAGATCGTACACCTTGATCGTGTCCGGCCGCAATCCGGTCATCACGCTGGCACGTGTAGGATTGCAGAGAGGCAGCTGATTGTACGCCCGATCAAACCGCACGCCCGTTGCCGCCAACCGATCAATGTGCGGTGTTTTGGCGATCAGGTTTCCATAGCACCGCAACGCCGGCGCGAGGTCGTCGACGGCAATAAACAGGACATTCGGTTTGGCTGCCCAGCCAGTGACGGCGAGGAGCAGGAAAGCAATAAAGTTACGCATGAAGTGAAAACTCCAGAGACACAGAGCAGCATTCTCTGCGCCCTCTGTGCCTCTGGAGAGATTTGATTAAACCGGTTCGAAGCCCGCGTTGTAGTCGCGCTTCAAGATGGTTTTGTTGGCCTGCTCGTGGTTGGTGAAGCGGTAATTCTTCGCGTCCCAACGCAGTTCCTGGCCCGGAAAACGGGTGGCCTTAGTGGCAAGCAGCGCGGGCTCGGTGATACGCGAACCGATATCAAATGGCGCCCACAACGGGCGTTCGTTTCCGAGGATGCATTCCACCCAGTCGTGCCAGTGATGGCGCGGCTCCACCGTGGGCTTGGGCTCGTTGGCAACTAATTTACCCTTGCGGAAGATTTTCATGCCGCCACCGGGTTCCAGTAACAAAGTCCCTTCAGTGCAAACAACCAGTGTCCGGTTTGCGCCTTCCTTCATATCCGGTAAACCCAAGGCTGCCCATGAGGGATTGAGGCCGTGATCGTTGTAGTGCATCACGAACTTATCACGTGCGAAGCCCTTCCCGCCAGGATATGTAATCGTACTACGATTGTAGGCCGAGTGGCTATCGTTGGACGGTCGGTGGGTGTAGGTGATGACCGCCTCGGGATCGGGCATATCGAAGGCGAAATAGAGAAGATCGATTAGGTGGCAACCCCAGTCAGCTAGCTGACCTCCGCCGGTCTCCCAGTAGCCACGCCACCGTCGTGGGGCAATGTCATCAGAGTACGGCATGGGTTTGTTAAGTGGCCCATTCCAGAGTTTCCAATCCAGATTTCCGGGAATCGGCTTGGCGGCAGGCAACTCACGCCAAGGATCATCAAAGTAATGACCTCGCTTTACAGTACCAGTCCATACATGAGCCTCGACTGGCTTTCCAAGCTGGCCACTTTTCAATATTTCCACCGCCTGCATACGGCCGGTATAGCAAGCGCGCTGGTTGCCCATCTGCGTGTACAGCTCCGGCCGCTTGGCCAGTACCTCGCGGATCATACGCAGCTCATCAAGCTGATGTACCAGCGGCTTCTGGCCGTAGACATGTTTACCGGCCGCCAGCGCCCGTGTCATCATCGGTGCATGATGATGATCCGGCGTATCCACGATCACCGCATCAAATTCATTCAAGTGCTTTTCAAACACTTCACGGTAATCGGTGAACTGCTTTGCCTTCGGAAACTGCCGGCCGATGTTCTTGAGCGGATTGGAATCCACATCGCACAGGAACGCGAACTCCACCTTCTTGTGGTTCTTCAGTTGACCGCGCTGCATGCCGCCAATGCCGCCGACACCGATGTGCAACATGCGCACAACGCTATTCTTATTCGCCGCCGCGCGCATGGTGAAAGATGGCAACGCCACGGCCGCGCCAATGGCTGTGGTTTGCTTGAGGAAGGTACGCCGCGAAGCGGCACGGGGTTTCGTGGAACGAGTGTGGGAGCTCATACGAAGAGCATCCGCGCTCTGCGTGGAGTTGAACAGGAAAAAATGACCCACCCAATTAGACCGGAAACCCACGGGCAAGGGACACTTGTCGTTCAATCAAAAATCTAAGGATGAGATTTTCTGATCAGCTATGACCCGGCCGTCTGGATTCTTGTAGATAAAACGAAAGTATATCCCTTTTCCCATGACATTTTTAGTAGTGCCGTCTGATTTGAGGACGTTGATTAGTTCGCCCCTAATAGAACTGGGGAATTTGTTGCCCTCATCTTCTGGAAGATTCACTTTAAAGGTGTATTCATAGCAAACTCCGTCGTTGTTTCCATCACGGTACACCTTGTAATCCGAAAAGGACGAATCCCCCTGTAAGATCGCGTCTCGCTCACTCAATCCTCCAGCAATAATCTCGTCAATAAATCTCGTTTTTTTGCTTTGCCCACACCCCGCCACCAACAAACCTATAACAATAAAAATCAGTGCTTTCATTTCTCAGAAGAACCCTGCCCCACCATCCTAATTCAGGCAAGTTCAGTGGTTCTCAGCACATTGCTACCGTTCTCCCGTTTCCTTCTAAAACGGTGGACTCGATTCTCAGAAGATCATTACAACTGCACCTCTACCGCTTCGGCGGCGGCGCGGGCCTTGGCGCGTGCCGCGTCAATGGTTTCAGCGCGCGCAATGGCGACACCCATGCGGCGTTTGCCTTTGACGTGCGGTTTGCCGAAGAGGCGAAGTTGCGTATCAGGCGCAGCGAGGGCGGCGTTGAGATTGCCAAAGCGGACGTTGTCGCTCTCGCCTTCCACGAGGATCACCGCACTGGCGCTGGGGCCGTGCTGCGTGATGTTCGGGATAGGCAGGCCGAGGATGGCGCGTACGTGCAGGGAAAATTGCGGGAGGTCCTGTGAAATCATCGTCACCATGCCAGTGTCGTGTGGGCGCGGAGAGACTTCGGAGAACCATACGTCATCGCCTTTGATGAATAGCTCCACACCAAAGATGCCACGGCCGCCAAGGGCGTCCGTGATTTTCTGCGCGTACTCTCGCGCGTTGGCGAGCGCCGTGTCGGTCATCGGCTGCGGCTGCCACGATTCGCGGTAATCGCCATCCACCTGCACGTGGCCGATGGGATCGCAAAAACTCGTGCCGCCGACGTGTCGAACTGTTAACTGGGTAATTTCGTAATCGAAATCCACAAAGCCCTCGACGATCACCTTGCCCGCACCCGCGCGGCCGCCTTCCTGCGCGTATTGCCACGCCGATTCAATGTCCGCTTCGGTCTTCACCGTGCTTTGGCCCTTGCCGCTGCTGGACATGATGGGCTTCACCACACACGGCAATCCGATGTTCTCGATGGCCGCCAAGAATTCCTCTTTCGTCGCGGCAAACTCAAAGGGCGACGTGCGTAGTCCCAGCTCTTCAGCCGCTAAGCGCCGGATGCCTTCGCGGTTCATCGTCAGCTGCGTGGCGCGCGCGGTGGGGATGATTTCCACCTCGCCCGCCGCCTCAATCGCCGCCAGCGTATCCGTCGCGATCGCCTCCACCTCCGGCACCACCAAGTGCGGCCGTTCCTGTTCAATCACTGCCCGCAACGCGTCGCCTTCAAGCATCGAGATCACATGGGCACGATCCGCCACCTGCATCGCCGGCGCGTTAGCATACGCGTCGACCGCAATCACCTCCACGCCGTAGCGCTGCAGTTCAATGACCACCTCCTTGCCTAACTCGCCCGACCCGCACAACAACACGCGCCTGGCCTCGTCCGTAAATGGTGTTCCGATAGTGCTATCCATAAATGCCCAAACCCTACGGTCTCCCATCGCCATTGGCTACGGTGAGTTGTTCAGAGGACCAGCGCGTGCTCACGGCCGGCTGCGGCCGGCATCGATGATATCCTGCAGTTCCTGTTTCATGCGGGCGAAGACCTCGGGGTGTTGCTCGGCCACGTTTTTCTTTTCCTGAATATCTTTGCTCAAATCAAACAGGGCGAAGCGTGGGGCGGGAGTGTTCGCGAGTTTAGCGGTCACAACGACATTGCGTTTGCGTTTGGAATCGTGGCGCTGAAGTTTCCAGTTACCTTTGCGGTAACCGTAGTTACCGCCGCGGCCATTGTCCTGCTGAACGAGGTGCTCGCGACCTTTGGCACCTTGCTTGCCGAGGAGCGCGCCAAGGAGGTTAAAGCTGTCGGGCACGGCGGCTTTGGGCAGTTTTACACCGGCGAGCGCGGCGAAGCTGGCGGCGAGGTCAATGGTGCAGACCATTTCATCGGACACCTGCGGCTGGATCTTGCCCGGCCAATAGGTGATGAACGGCGTGCGCGTGCCGCCTTCGAGCACGCTATATTTGCCGCCGCTGAAAGGACCGTTTGGAGAGTGGTCACCCATCTTCTCAAGTGCTTCGTCCTTGTATCCATCGTCGCCCACGGGGCCGTTATCCGAACAAAATACGATGAGGGTGTTGTCGGAGAGCTTGAGGCGATCAAGCGTTTTCACTAACTCACCCACACACCAATCGAGCTGCACGATCACGTCTCCGCGATAGCTCAAGCCTGACGTACCACGAAAGCGCTCGTGTGGAATGCGTGGCACGTGCAGATCGTGCGAAGAGAAAAATAGGAAGAAGGGGTTATCCTTGTTGGCCTCAATCCATTTGTTTGATTGCATCACCCATTCATCAGCCAAATCTTCATCCCGGAACCGCGCCTTATGGCCGCCGGTGTAAAACCCGATGCGGCTGATGCCGTTATGGATCGTGGAGTTGTGCCCGTGGCTCCAATCCATCTTCAACGTGTGCCGATGCGTAATTCCAGTGGGATGGTCTGGGCTCGGTTTCATTCGGCCGACCCAGAGCGGATCCTTGGGGTCCAGATTCTTTACGCGATGATTCTCGACGTACACCTGCGGCACACGATCGTTCGTGGTCGGCAAAAGGTAATTATAATCGAACCCAATCTCACGCGGTCCTGGCTTTAATTCGCCATTCCAATCCGGCCCATCTGGCCCACCCAAACCAAGATGCCATTTACCGATCACAGCGGTTTTGTATCCCGCTTTTTTTAGCAGACTAGGCAAAGTCTCCGGCCCCGGCTTGATCACCGCCGGTCCATTGGGCGGCGCAATACCCGTACCCTCCTGCCGGAAAGCATATTTTCCCGTAAGAAATGAGAAGCGTGTGGGTGTACACGTGGAGGCCGAGCAATACCCGCTGGTAAAGCGAACGCCGCCTTTGGCTAACTTATCGATGTGAGGCGTCTTCAAATTTTTCGGCTTAGCTCCGTAACAGCCTATATCCCCGTACCCCAGATCATCGGCCATAATAACAATGATATTGGGTTTAGCTGCCACCTGTAATTTAGACGAAAAAAACAATGCCGCGAAAACGGCCCAAGTAATGAGGAGTCGAGATTTCATGCAAAGGCCAGAGGATGCAGAAACCTACCAATGGTTTCAAGAATCCAGTTCCCAGGAAACCGGCCTTGGGTTGATTCGAACCTGAAAATACCTGAAGTTCGCCTCTTCAGATTAGCTTAAAACTGAACAAATGAGTGAATTAATAGTCAGCGAGGCAGGATTGTGGATGCTTTTTTTGAGCGGGTTTCTGAGTGCTACCCTGCTCCCAGGCAGTTCAGAAGCCACTCTCATTGCGGTGATAAAACTAGGAGACCATCCCTTGTGGCTGGTAATCACTGTCGCGACTATAGGTAATACACTTGGAGGTCTCACAAATTACGGACTGGGACGGTTACTTCCGGACAAAACCTCTCGACTTGAAAAAAACTTACGGGCTCTCGGTTGGCTAAAAGAATATGGCTACTGGAGCCTGCTGTTGAGCTGGCTTCCCTTTATTGGTGACCCACTCTGCCTAGCTGCAGGCTGGCTAAGGATGAACTTTTTGTGGTGCACAGCCGCTATACTCACAGGCAAAGCTCTGCGATATATGGCAATTGCATCTATATGATTTTTAAATTTTGGATACTAAAAACTTTCAGACAAAAATGGCTATAGCTCTTTGTGCTGCCCTTGCTCTTGACGAACTTATTCAGGCTCACCTAGGCTTGCAGCCGTATTCCACATGAAAACCATAACCTTTTGCCTCTCTTCTTTAGTCTTTGGCATCCTCACCTGCCCAGCAGCTGAAGTTCTCTTCGACGGTAAGCACCTCAATCATTTTGAATTTGAAAAAGGGGCATGGGAGATTGAAAAAGACGGCTCGGTGGTCTGCCGTATGCAGGAGCAGAAGGACAAGAAAGGTCAGGTACGCTTACGCGGAATGGGCTATCTTTGGACAAAAAAGGAATTCTCCGACTTTGAACTTTCGCTCTCCTACAAGCTTAGCCCGGGAGCGAACTCAGGAGTCTTTTATCGAACCGATAAAGACAATCCTGTCCAAGGTGGCTTTGAACTCCAGTTAATGGACAATGAAGGGTTCCAAAAGAAAGCTAACCGCAAACTGCCACCACGTAAGTTGAATGGCTCCTTTTATGACGGCGCAGCGCCGGCTAAGGACTTCTCCAACCCTGTTGGGCAATGGAATGAATTTATCCTTCGCTGCGACGGCTCGATCATTACCTGTCACATCAACGGAGGCCAGTGCTTTAGCGTAGACGTAGATAAATGGGATTCGCCAGGTAAGAACCCCGACGGCTCCGATAATAAGTTCAAGAGTGCCCTGAAAGATCTCCCACGGAAGGGCCGCATCGGATTCCAAAACCATGGGCAAGTTGTTTGGTTCAGGGACATCAAAGTGCGCCCCTTGCGTTGACCCGGCTAATTTCCTAAACCACCTCTAACACTTTTATAAGAGCCGAGGTTAAAACTTTAGGTCCTAATTGAGAACCTACAACGGGTGGCGAGCCCGTTTCCTTTAAAAATTAATCATTTTTTAAATCGCTAATTCGATTCCGGAGAGCAGCAAGCTTCTCAGCAAAGTCCGGGTCGTATTCTTTCAGCTGACGGGACAGCCAGAGGTCCGTTTCAAATTCATCTAAAAGCGCTTTCATTCGGTTAATCTTACTCTCGATCTGTCCCTTGGCATTGCCCTTATTTAGATCACGCTCCAGTGCAGCCAGATCAATTTGGCCCTGCCGAAACTTCCGTTCTAAAGCTTGGCGTTGAGCTGTTTCTCGCAAGGTTTTCAATTTTTCTTCAGCAACCTTTTTGACTTCAGGAGAATAACTTACACCTTCTGGAATTGGCCAATTATCCGTACGGAACGTGGGAACCGGAAGGCGCTCACGTCCAACCAGATTACCCGTCGGCCAATTAGCCCAACCGTAACGGGCGGCCACCGGTTCTTTAACTAAATCACTGTGTAACTCAATGCACCACTGGTTATCCAATTTGATCTCACGGGCCTTAGCCGGATACCAGCGCTGTTCGGCTCCAGCTATTATGAATCCTTGAATCGGAGCCTTACCCTCGCGAGGCTGAGGCAACACTTGCCACGCAGCATTGTTATCAATGTGCTTCCAGCGATCGTGAACAACGGGATCCTGATCGAAGAAGACATAGAGTTTCCCGTCCTGCTTTTTAAATTTGGTATATTCATTACCCCGATGGACCACTTTCTTACCATACACGTTGGCCAACGCCCAAAGAGAGGCGTACTCGGCCACAGGTAATTTTTCAGCGGGATGAATGTAGGAATTGCCGGTAGGATAAGTGGCTATCATGTCTGCATTCGGATCAGCCTCCAAAGCCCGTCGCTGGATATCCCGGACTATGGCATACCCCTCGGCAATCGTGGCAACTTCAGGATCAATCCCAAAGGTACCCCAACCGGGTTGGCTAATGCAGCCAAAGGGAAGCGCCTCATCACCAAACGCTTTACGAAAAGAAACGGGCACTTTGGGAAAAGTGGATTCATAACGCGTCCAGCGCATGAAGTTGTTGTTTTCACCCTGATAATAAAGCACTCCGCGCAGGCCAAGATGTCGAATAGGCATCACAGTAGCGTTAAACAGTCCGGCCGGCGGACTCCAACCAGCTCTGGCATCACTCGGTTTCTTGGGTAACCGTAGACGTGGCTCCTTATTTCCTTCTTCCTTGGCCTTAGCTACTTTAACAGCGTGCTCCTTGCGTGCCACTTCACAGGATTGCTCCCACTCGGCCATCAAAGCCGCCACCTGTTTTGGATCATCCCATACCGCAGTTTGCGTGTCATGTTCAGCCAGTACTGTTTTCATCAGCTTGTTATCTATACTATCCAACTCATCGCGCATACACCACGTCTGACCAAGCGTGCCGCCGCGTGCGACATTGATGATTCCGACAGGCACCTTTAGATACCGATGCAAAAATGCGCCGTACAAGTAAGGTACAGCAGAAAACCGCTGAGCGGCCTCGGGCGAGCATTCCTGCCAACGGATGGTCTTGCGTACATCGGCTAGTGGCTTGTACCAAGAATCGTCCCAGGAAATGTAGCGTAGGCCTGGAAAGTCTGCCGATGCTGCTTCACGGCCCTTGCGGTTGAAGTTCCCCCAACCCATATTGCTTTGCCCAGCGCACACCCAAATTTCGCCAATTAGCACATTTTGGACTACCGCCAATTCCTGTGCTGTTTGGGCGATAATCCATGTGGGTTGAAAGCTGGCTTTCGCTGCTGGAAATTGAACTGACCAACGGCCATCATTGTCGGCCTTCGTCTTCAGCCTTTGCGTCGCCAGCTTGGGCGGATTCTTTTCCATATATCGCATGGTCACCGAATAAGCCCCGTTGTCCTGCTTATCATCGGTAGAGTCATTTGTTGCAGCCCAAGCTGCCTCCCCTACTTTGGCGTCCTGCGTAAGGATGACGCTGACTTCAGTTTTAGGTTTTGCCCATCCCCAAAGAGAGATGGGTTTCTGTTGTTGCAACACCATATTGTTGCTGATGATCTTGGCAAAACGAAGCTGGTCTGCGTCCTGAGCAAAAGTCAGCAAGCCAAACGCAAAAAGAAAGATGAGCGAAAAGAGGGGTTTCATTTCTTTTTATTTCTTCCTGGTTGGCGGCGAAAATTTCCCGTCAGTTGATGCCCATTATCAGGCGGCAACGACTTGTGCCACTGAATACAGGCTTTGGTAAACTCGCTAACCAGATTTGAATGCTGACTCGCGAGATTTTTGGTTTCGCCACGGTCTTTTTCCATGTCGAAGAGTTCAGGATCGGACCCATCGTATTCACACAGAAATTTCCATTTACCATCGCGTACAGCAAGGTCAGGCAGATCGTTGTCGCCATAAAAGCTATCGCGATCGGGTGGGCGACGAAAATAAATGGGCGCCTTGCGCGAGGCTTCAGATTTGCCAAGCAACACGCCAGTCAATGATTCGCCGTCAAAAGTAGTGTCCTTGGGATGCGGCGTACCGGTCAGATCCAAAAGTGTGGGCACGAGATCGACTGCGGAAAAAACTGAAGTACGGTTCACAAAGTTTTGTTTAGCTACCGGCCCTCCCCAAATAATGAGCGAGGATCGGACCCCTCCTTCATAAAGATGCGTTTTGAATCCCCGAAACGGTCCAGACGATCCGGCACCCTGCTCCGGCCCGTTGTCGGAACAAACAAGTACAATGGTATTTTTTCTCAAATCAGGATCGTTGCGGATGAGGTCGAATAGTTTGCCAAGTTGTCGATCCATCTCCTGTAGCACCGAATGGTAAAGCCCGCGTTTACCATCGGCCCACTTATCGACCGGCGGCCAAAACGGGCTGTGTACGTCATCGGGCCAGAGGTTGATGTAAAACGGCTTCTTCACCTTCACCGCCTTTTGGATAAACGGAATCGCTTCATCAACAAAGCCTTCAGTGATCCTCGAGCGCTGCATCCAACGCACGCCCTTGCCCAGTCGTTCTGCATCCCCCCAAATACGGCCAGGCTTGTTCGGGTCCTGCCCGGGCCGCAACGTAAGCGGCAGCAGCTTGGGCCCCATGCCCTCGAAGTTGGTGAGCGACGCGTCGAAGCCGTAATCGGTAATCGCCGGTGCTTCATCAACATCTCGCTGACCGCCCATGTGCCATTTACCAAAATGCCCCGTGGCATAGCCGGCTTGCTGGAGTGAGCGTGCCAGCATCGGAGCCTTAGGGGCCAGCCACTGTGACATCCCCCTTCGTTCATTGAGGGCGCGATGTGCGAGGTAAGAAGTGATGCGCCACCGCTGTGGATATTGCCCGGTGGAAATTGCCGTACGCGAGGGCGAACAAATCGGTGAATTCACATAGAACTGCTCAAAGCGCACCCCCTCCTTTGCAAGTCGATCAATCTGCGGAGTCTTGGCATCTTTATTGCCAAAACATGAAAAGTCTCCCCACCCCATATCATCGATGAATACCAATACAATATTCGGAGGAGCCGCATTCAACGTGGAATGAATAAGGAATGTGAAACAGAGAATAATTAGCGGCTTCATGGGCTGATGGTGTGGCCTTATGAAGGGATTATCAAGTCATGGATGAGGTGTGTGATTTGGGTATAACGATAAACCCAGTATCCAAGTCTCCAATTATTTCGGTTAATTCACCCTGATATTTCCAATGCCAATAGCCAATGAGGGCACATATAAGTGCGTCAACTTGATCCTCATTATTTTTTGACCATGGTTGATCGAATAATGACTGGATCAGATGAAGGTTATCGACAGCAAAAAACCGGCTATCGAGCGCATTGAACAGTAAACTTTTTAATTCCGAAAAACCCCTGTTCTTTTGAACCAAATTCCCCTTTTTGTATTTGATACGTTCAGGAAGATTAAACCATCGTATTAGAGCAACATGCGGGTATACTTCACATGCTTTTAAGTAACGTTCTCTTGAAAGCGCGATTTCCCAATCGATTCTAAACCCATCTAGGTTAAGTCGATCGCCTATTTTCAGAGGCCGCTTACAAAGCTGCTGGTTTACCGGATAACAACCAGCCTTGTATTTTCCGAACAGGCGATGAAAAACCCGATCGACTGGCCGTGACCCAGTTTTGTTAAGGCAAATCAAAGGAGCATCAAACATAGCTAACACACTGCCTTTATTGACATAATTTTGTATCCATTCAGTCAGCTGAGAATCCCCTTTGGACAATCCAATTTGTTCCAAGCGGGCTTTACCATTTTTTATACTGATAGAACATATTCCATCAGGATTCTTGTACCCCCACGCTAAATCAACCCCGAGAATATGATGCACAGTCAGCCTTCTCTTATGATCTGTTCTGCCACTAGGCGTCCTGAACGCATTGCTGTGTTAAGCGAGGGAACGCCCATATAGTCACCACAACGGTATAATCCTGCACGAATCTTGCAATCCCTATCATTACGTGGCAATGGAGATGGAGGCACAGGGTTTGGTATCAAATATGTTTTGAGATGACGTAATTCATTTGGGTCTATCCCGTACCATTCTCGAAGTTGAAACCTAACCAGTTGATCTAGGTCAGCGTCATTAAAATACTCTCTTTTGACTACGCTAACGCTTATTAAATATTTTCCCTCCGGCGCGTATTCTGCTCCTTCAGGCATAACCATCAAATTGTTTATGGGGCCTTTCGAATCTCCATTTAGAATCAAACGACCCGGTTGAGTAATCGGCTTATCGACGGCGTAATAGATGCAAACTACTCCTGTACGACCTTCATCGGCCATATTCATTTCTGTTAAAGCACAATTAGCCTTTTGGTCTGTGGCGATTACAATCACTTTTGCATCCAAATTTTGACCGGAAGATAATAATACGGACTGCCCCGAGACTTTCTCAGCTTTGGTATTAAGCATGAGTTGATCATTTCCCACAAATTCAGCCAATTGTTTAGGTATTTCAGCCACTCCTAGAGAAGGAATAGAGGTCGAACCATTGGCGAAATGAGTAAAAACCTCTTCAAATTTTCTGACCGAAGTTCTTAATTCAGGCTCAAGAAAAACCCCTGAGAGAAAAGGACGCCAAAAATGTTGCTGCATAGATTCAGTGAAGCCCAACGATTGCATAACTGCCAGGGTCGATGACTCATCTGGGAAACCTTTGGTTGAGAGCAATCCAAGTCGGAGCAACCCTACTTTGATTTTGTCACTTGTACTACCAATTGGATTGCAAAGTGTCTTTAAAGTTTTGAGCGGTTGCCTGAAAGGATCTGCCATTTCATAGAACTGCCCGTTAAGGCGGATGGTTGCACCCGGATAAAGCTCATGTAAGTTTAGGCGATCATAGTTAAGTACGAGTCTTGCTTCCGGGTATGAGGTAAGTAAGACCTGAAAACCGCGATCAAGACGGTAACCGGCATATACGTCCGTCTGCAAACGCCCTCCGACACGATCTGAAGCCTCAACCAGATATACCGACCGACCCGCTTTCCTTAGGTAGTAAGCACAGGTGAGGCCAGCCATTCCAGCCCCCACAATGACAACTTCATTTTTTTTTGATCCATTCAAAACCACAAAAAGTTCGCACCATTTGGGATAAATGGAAATGAAACAGAAAGTGAAGATCTACCGGACTGGGACGATATCTTCTTCCCACCCATTAAGAAGTGCTTTCAGGCGAGCCCCTTCTTTTGGTTGTTGAAGCAACAAATCGGTTTCTTCTGCCAGATCCTTAGACAAATCGAAAAGCCATTCCTCAGTTCGACCTTCGGTTTTACGAACAAACTTCAGGTTACCATCTCGCACCGCAGACCAAGTTCGCTCACCCCTTTTACCTCGCCAGAAAAGAGTGCGGGGAATATTTGGTTTACGCTCCACCAGATGCTGCACGATATCAATCCCTTCCAACTGCCTATTCGGCGCCTTTCCTTTCGTTAGATTAAGGATCGAACGGGTTAAATCAAATGTAGCACATACTTGGCTACTTTCTTGCCCCGCGGGCAATTTGCCGGGCCAGCGCATGATCAGCGGAACTCGAATACCTCCCTCAAGTGTCGTACTCTTTGCGCCTCGTAATGGACCCATATGGGCGGCTGGAGCAAAGCCACCGTTGTCCGATACAAAAATCACCAGCGTGTTTTGCTCCAGGTCATGATGCTTTAGCGAATTCAGCACGCGACCGACCTCGGAATCGAGATCCTCCAGCATGGCAACGTAAGTATCCGGATCGGGGGTCATCCAATTTTCCTTGGTGATTTTTTTATCTACGTCCTTCGGGCCTTGAAAGGGAAAGTGTGGGCTTTCGTGGGAGACAAACAAAAAGAACGGTTTGTTTTTATTGCGTGCAATGAAGTCGGTGGAAGACCCCGTAATCAGATGTGTCATATACCCCTCTGAATGCACCGGTAAACGACCACGAAAGAGAACGTGTAAATCACTTGTTTCACGGTGGTTGAAGTAATGTACATTACCGCCTAGATAACCGAAAAATTCATCCCAGCCATGCTCTATGGGGTTAAAACGTGGCTCGTAGCCCAAATGCCACTTGCCGAAAATCCCCGTAACATAGCCGGCCTTTTTCAACTCACCCGGCAAGACGACCTGTTCAGCTGGTAACCCGAGTTGTCGACGATCGGCCAAGAGAATGGCATCATCATACCGACCCACATTTCCAGTGCCGATAGCACATTCAAGTCCGCCGGCCCATTGAGGATAACGCCCCGTCAGTAACGCCGTACGCGTAGGACTGCACTCCGTTCCGTTGGAATAATGCTGCGTAAACCGCACGCCCTCCTTCGCAAGGCGGTCAATAATCGGAGTTTTCGCCTTCGGATGGCCATAGCAACCGAGATCGCCATAACCCATATCATCAGCGAGAATTAAGACAATGTTAGGTGGCGCAGCCTGAAGTTTCAGTGCCCCAACAAAGATGACGAACGCAGCAAGAAACAAACGCATCAGCTAACCTTTTTCAAACGGCTCACACGCCCGGTAGCGACCCATTCGGCGACGATGATGTTACCGTCGTTGTCGAAGCAGGCGTCGTGGGGATGAACGAATTTGCCGGCGACCCACGTCTCGGGCTTGCCGCGGTTCACCTTCTTCTGCTTCACCACGCCCTCGACATCATCGCCGAGGCGGGCGACGACTTTGTTGTTGTCGCCCAGTAAGGTCACGCGCGCGTGGAGTTCGGGCACGAGCAGGAGGTTTTTGTGGGAATCCAAGTTGGCCGGCAGCCCGTAGCCGGAAAGGGTCTCGAGATATTTGCCATCCAGCGTGAGGTATTGGAGTGTATGATGGGCGCGATCACAGACCACCACGCGTTCCTCGCGGCCCGGACGGCGATCGATCCAGATGCCGTGCGGCGTGGCAAATTTCCCCTGGCCCTTGCCGGGCCCGCCGAACTTGGACACCCAGTTACCGGCCTTGTCGTAGCGATGCACGTAAAACGAGCCGTAGCCATCAGCCAGTAGAAATCCGCCGTCGTTGAGGAAGGCAAAGTTGGTCGGCATAAACGCATCGCGCCCCCACCGCTTGATACGTTTGGTGTCCTCGTCCTTTCGGTATACGCCGCTGTCCATCGGTGCGTATTTTTCCCAAACCGTCTCGCCCTTGAGCGTGAGCTTGGCGAAGGCCTTCACGTTTTGGTAGGCGCACACGTAAAGGAACTGCTCCTTACCCTCGGTGCGCACCTCGATGCCGTGGCCGCCGCCCTGGAATTGATTACCGAAGGCCCGAATGAATTTGCCCTTTTGATCGAACACAAAAATGGACGGATGATCCTTCAAGTTTTGCCGACCTTCATGAATGACGTACAGCAAGCCATCGGCATCCACAGCCACATTATGGGTGGTCTGCCATGTGTACTTGGCTGGCAATTGCGCGAAGCCGTGCTGCACCTCGTACTGGTGTTCCCCTTCGCCGATGATCACCTGCTTGGGAGTTTTGTTGGCCAGCAACAGCTGTGGCATGGCGACGGCGGCTGTGGAGGTGGCAAGAAATTGACGACGGGAATGGGGTGTCTTCATGGGTAAACGGGTTGATTGAGTTTACGCCGCAAGCCGCCGGATGCAAGGGCGGAGGTTTACTCAACCACCACTACCGGAAACGGGCTACCACTGGTTTGGACTCCGTCATGTCGATAGCTAATCTGAGTCCATTGACCTGCGATAGGCAGGCGGAGTTCCATCCAGTCCCACGCCTTAGGGAGTGCGGGTTGGAGGGTTAGTTGTTTATCGGGGATGGAATAATACAGGCCGGCAAGGCCCTCGAGGTAGAGCAGAATTTTGCCCGCGTTAAAGTTGGAGTACTGATCGCCAAACAAACTGAGATCGCGACGGTAGGCCTCGGGCGCCATGGGGATTTTCCACTGCGGATGATAGTTGTAATGAATGAGATGATTGAGCGTGAGTTCGGTGGCTTCTTTTTTGAGGCGCTGGCGAAACATCCCGTCGAGAGTGAAGTAGGCGGTGTCGGGCGTGTAACCAAAGGCGTGGTCGTCCTTCGATTTAAATTGAGTCATCGATTGACGCGCCATGGCGAGCGGGAAGAAGGCGCCGTAGAATCCCTTGTCGCGGTTAAGCGCCCAGGCATGCACCATGCGCTTGGCATATTCGTTCGGGAAATACGGTGAGCGCATGGACCAGAAGGCGGTAGTCATGAGCATGCGGTTACTAGGCGCGGCAAAATAGTTCGGCACGCCGTTGGCTTCCCAGCGTTGATCGAACATCAGCCGCACGTGCTTGGGGTCATCGCGACGCACGAGCTGGTTCCAATTTGGCACATCGGCCTCGTTACCGGTCAGGCGAGCCATCTTTACGAGCGTGTCGGCTACCTCAAAGGTGTTCATCGCAAACCCAGGCAGGCGTTTCTCGTACAACTTGGCGAAGTGCCCTTCGTAGCACGCCTTGAGGAACTGCACATCACCGGTGTGCTGATAAATCTGCCACGCGCCCAGAACGTGCTCGGAGGTTTCCACACCGTAAGCGCCACTGTGCCAGCTGATGCCCTTGTTGTCTGAGAGCATCCGCAGGCCGTTGGGCGTTTCGCGGAAACGATTGTTCTGCGTGAGATGTTTCCAGGTAAGCACATTGCCATAGGCGTAGCGGCTGTGATTGCGCGTCCAGGCGCCGACCTTAATTTGAAACGCCGCATCGTAGCGGTGTATGCCGAGAAAATTGTTCACCGCCGTTTGCGTGTGCGGTTCCTGCTCCCAGCCTTTGCCGACCTCGATGTAGTACATGAGATAGAGCGACCACAGGTAATAGTAGATGTCGACATAGCGTGTATCAGGACAGCGAAACCACGGAATTTCGTCGTTGAGCTGGCGATTCATCTCAGCGGTCTTGGCTGCCTGCCACGACTTGTGATGCGCAATGATCTCGCGCGCGGCGCGGATGGCCGTATCGCCGTCATCGTGCATGGCCCAGGACACCACCGTACCCTGCGCATCGCACGGCACGGAGATCGTATAATGCTGCACCCCGCGGTCATCCTTGCGAGTAACGATGGATTTGGACACATCCCGCGACACGCTCAGCGCCGTGGTCATGCCCGAATAAACACACGGCCCGACACGCTCGCCGCGATTGGGATCGGGCCGCGATTTCACCGTGCCGCCTTCTCGAATCACCACTGCATTATTCCGCGCATCAAACCGAATGGCTGCGGTGGAGACGACGCTCTTGCGATGAAAAAAACTGTGGCCTTCAAATCGCAACGTCACCGGCTTGGACGCCGTGATGACCGAGGCTGCCGCGTCATTGGCCGCAATGAATTTCTCCTCGCGCAGCGTCACGCCGCCGACCTCGTATTCGCAAATCATCTTATCCGGCCGCCACCGCATGCTCTTCGGTTTGGGATGCTTGAAGGTCTGTCCATCGACGATCACGCTGCCGTAGAGCACGCGGGTATCCTTATAAAACTCCCAACCGTTGTAGTCGTTGCCCTTACCGGTGTGCTCCGTGCCGGTCAAAGCGCTGTCGAGCAGGCCCACACCGCGACTGCGGAGGTCGTGATGAAACGGATGTGTCAGGCCAATTGTCTCGTCCTCCATCAACTTCCAACTCGCATGAAAGCCTCCGACGTAATAGACAAGATTGCCCGCCATAAACCCGTGCTTGCGCCCTTGAATTTCCTGCTCCAATCGCTGGCAGTAATCGGTGAACGCTGGCTTTTCACTGGCGACCGCCACCAAGGAACCCACCAGCAACAGCCATAGGCCAAGACCGCGGCGAATGAATGGCGAAATGGAGGGCATGGCGTCCGGCGCGCGCTTGAGCGCGCGGCTTGGTTTCTAGGGGAAAACAAACCGCGCGACAACATTTTATCCGATGGATGGCATTTATTGAAACTGCGCGGTATAACCCGCGTCATGCGTACTGTGATGGATCAACTGCGATGGCTGCTTGTGGCGGTGTTCACTTTGGGCGCCACCGCGCTGTTGCCGGCGGCGGATCGTCCGAACATTGTGTTGATCATGGCCGACGACATCGGTGTGGAGGGCATCGGCTCCTACGGCGGCACGAGCTATCGCACCCCGGCGATTGACCGGCTCACGACACAGGGCATTCGGTTCCGCCACGCCTACTCCCAACCGCTCTGCACCAACACGCGAATCCAGTTGATGACCGGCCGATACAACAACCGTAACTGGACCTACTTCGGCACGATGGATCCGAAGGCCAAGACCATCGGGCATTACATGCAGGAGGCTGGGTACCATACCTGCATCGCAGGGAAGTGGCAGTTGCAGAGTTACGATCCGCCGAGCTATCCCGGCGCGCACCTGCGCCGCGGCAAAGGCATGAAGGTCACCGCCGCTGGCTTCGACGAGTATAGCCTATTTCATTCCTGGCACACCGAGGACAAGGGCCTGCGCTTTGCCCGGCCAACCACGTTTGAGAACGGTAAATTGCTGAAGGACCTGAAGGGCAAATACGGACCGGATCATTGGGTGGATTTCATCAATGACTTCATCCGCCGCAAGAAGGACAGCGACAAGCCGTTCTTTGTTTATTACGCCATGGCCCTACCGCATCGGCCGTTTGTGCCCACGCCGGATAGCAAAGATTGGAACAACGGCACGCCGCTCGAGAATGAGGACACCCGATATTTTCCGGATATGGTCGAGTACATGGACAAATGCGTCGGCCGCGTGGTGAAGCAGATTGATACCCTCGGCCTCAGCAAAAAAACGCTCGTCATTTTTTACAGCGACAACGGTACCCACCGGAAGATTACTTCGCAAACCACGCGCGGCCCCGTGGTTGGCGGCAAAGGCCGCACCACCGATGCCGGCACCCACGTGCCTCTGGTCGTGCGGTGGCCAGGCCGTGTTCAACCCGGCCTCAACGACAACCTCGTGGACTCCACCGATTTTCTTCCCACGATTCTGGAGGTGGCGAAGCGCCCCATTCCAGCGCAGGCCAAGCTCGATGGTATTAGTTTTTATCCGCAACTGCTGAACCGCCCCACTGAACCGCGCCCGTGGGTCTTCTGCCATTACGATCCCCGACCCGGCTGGGATAAGGATCAGTTTCGTAAAATCCGTTTTGCCCGCGACAGACGCTTTAAGCTCTACGGCAACGGCAAGCTGTACGACGTGCCCAATGACAAGCTCGAGCAGCGCCCCATCACGCAGGACACCCCGGCATCCCGCACCGCCCGCCAGCGCCTCGCCGCCGTGTTAAAAGCCCAACCCAACCCCGATCCTGCCCCGCGCGATGGCGATCCGCGCGACACCGAGCAGCGCCTCTACCTCGCCGCCGGCGGCCAGCTCAGTGTGTTTGCCGTAAACAAAACCACCGGCAAACTGGCGCCGCTGCAGCAGCTCCCGCTCTCCGGTGCCGGCCCGTTCACTTTCGCGCCCAACCGTGAGCTGATGTACGCCACCGCCAGCACGGATGTGCCCAAGAAAAAGACCCCGACGATTGCCACGTTGGCCATTGCGGCGGACGGCAAACTGAAGCTCGCCCATCAAGCAGCTGTGAACCTGCGCCCCGGATATTTGATGACCGATAACAACGGCGAATTTCTCGCCGGCAACCACTACGGCCCGGGCAAGGCGACGGTTTGGAAGATCGATCCCATCTACCGCGGTACCACCATCGGCGAACTGACCCTTGAGCAGCGCGCCCACAGTGCTGTGTTCTCGCCGGACAACCATTGGCTCCTGGTGCCCGCCACCGGCCCGAACAAGGTGTTCATCAACCAGTTCACCGCGCAGGTCGGCACCACCAAACCGCATAACCCACCCTTTGCGCGCGGCCCTGCCGGCGAACACGAGGCGCGCCAGCCGCGGCATCTGGTGTTTCATCCTAATTTATCAATCGCCTACACCACCAACGAACGCGAGCAACCCGGCGTCGGTGCGTGGCAATGGGACACCGAGCAAGGCCAGCTCACGCCCATGCAAAACATCGTCACGCAACCGAAAGGATTCACCGGCAGCATCACCACTGCCGATCTACACCTGACGCCCAATGCGAAATATCTCTACGTCTCCAATCGCGATATCACCGCGCGTTTTGAACCCACCGGTCGCGACAGCATCGTTGGGTTTCAGGTAGACCCGCAAAACGGCCAGCTCAAGCTGATCAGCCATACCCCCTGCGAACGCGTGCCGCGCTCATTCACCATCGACAAACTCGGCAAGTTCCTCTACGTCGCCGGCCAAACCGACAACCGTCTCGGCGCCTACCGCATCGAACCCAACGGCAAACTCAAGAAGATCGCCCAATACGAAGTCGGCAAAGGACCCATCTGGGTGGAAACACTTTCGTTGCCGAAATAAACCGTCCATCAATCAGAATGTCTTGCCCTGCATATTGGCGCGGCATTCCTTGCGGTTGCGTTCGAATCGTTCGAGTTGCTCTTTGAGGCGCGCATCCGCCTCACCGATCAGTTTTTGATTCCCTCTGGCGCGTTCGATGGACTTCTTATGATTCTGGCGCGCCATCAGCTCGAAGTGGTCCAGCCCGGCAAACCGCGCCTTGTACACATCCTGCACATCTTCCGCGTCAATGGCATCGAGATAACGCATCATCACCGTGCGCAGTTCCGAGGCCTTCTCCGGCATAGACTCGATGAGATTTGTCTTCTCCGCATAATCCGTCTTCACGTTGAAGAGCTTTTGCTCGCCGCTCAGGTGATGCTCCATGAGCTTGTAATCGCCCAGCCGAATCACCGTCAACGGCGGCGCGAAATAGCAGGGATAATGAAACACGAACCCCTCCACCGGCCGCTTAACCTCACTCGCGTTTCCTTTTTCGAATACGCCGCGCAGGCTCGCCCCATCCAGATCCTTCGGCAGCGGCTGAGTGCTCTTGGCATAATCATGTACCGTCGGCAGCAGATCCCATTGCGACACCGGCACATCACATTGCGCCCCCCCCTTCACTCCCGGCCCGGCCACCACGAACGGCACACGCAGGCCGCCTTCGTAAAGGTTGGCCTTGCCGCCGCGCAAGGTGCCATTGGGCCCAAGACCGCCGCCGTTGTCGGACGTGAAAATGATCAAGGTGTTGTCGAGTTGACCGGTCTTTTTCAACGCCGCCACAATCGCGCCCAGACCTTCGTCGCATTCTTCCAGCATAGCCGCATATTGCAGGCGCCAAGAGCTGATCACCTTGCCCTTGGGCATTTCATCAACCGGCAGATAATCGGAGTCGGTTAGGAATTTCCCGCGCGGCAGTTTGCGATATTTCTCGATGAGATCCGCCCGTGCCGTATGCGGCACGTGCACCGCGTAGTGCGATACCATCATCAAAAACGGCCGCTTACCGCTATGCGCGTTGACAAAATCCACCGAGCTTTTCCGAAGGGATGCCATCCGCTTCGGGTTATCCGGCGGCAACTTCGTGCGGTTCTTGATGCTGATGTAATCGCCATGAAAATTCCCGTTGTCACCATGGGGCTCAAGCTCGTCCGTGACATCGTAGCCGATTGTTTCCATCCGCTCATTGCCCATCCCCTTGCCGAAATGCGCGGTGATATAATTCGGATCGGCCGCCTTTACCACATCAGCCAGCGACGTTTCATCCTTCCACTCCAGCTTGCGCTGCAACGCCAGCACATCATGCACGAACGTGTATCCGAGCCGCCCGGGCGTTTTGCCAAACTGAATGCTCTTACGTGAAGGCGTGCAGGTGGGCGCCGGCGCGTAGGCGTTGGAAAACTTAATGCCCCGTTTGGCCAACGCCGCCAGATGCGGGGTCAGGTGAAAGTCACTCGCCGAATTCGGATCGCTCTCCATCATTCGCACCGACGTATCCGCCCAGCCCAGATCATCGACATAAAAGATCACAATATTCGGCCGCTCAGCTGCATGGGTAAAACTTGCCAACACTAACCAAAAATGAATTATAGAAATTATCTTCATTGCTTAATCATTCTTTCCAAATGCTCACCAAGGAACTTGCCCAGAGCGTCCGCCGTTTCGCCACCGAAGTGGACATTCTTGCCAGCCCACCAATCGGTGAAGAGGCCACCTTGGTTGTCTTTGACAAACTGCCATTGGTCACAAATTGAAATCTCCGGATGACGCGCCATCACTTCAGCGGCCCAAGGGTTGAGGTATTTTTGCATGACACCGGATGTCCGACGCGGCGCCTTGCCGTTGGCGTCGAGCGGGCCGGATGGCTCGAAGCCGTTGGGCACCGGACAGGTGGTCACCCAGATCAGCTTGGCCTTAGTTTTTTTAAGTGCGGCGATCACGGTTTCCAGGTCGCGCTGGTAGGACGCCTTGTCGCTCCCCGCGTTCCAGTGGCCAAAGTTAAAGCTGATCACGTCCCAGTGTCGCCCAGGCTGTTCGTACGCACCCAACCAGTGGTGGATGTTCTTGGCACCGTTGCCCGCCGGTCCGCAATTGGTGGGCGGGTGATGAAGGTTGAACTTGCCCGCCAAGGCGGCCCGCAATCCCTTGTCGTAGTTCCCCGAAATGGAGTCGCCAATGAAGAGATAACGGGGGAGCTTCGGGTCATCCAGCGCGACCTGATCCCCGATCGGCTGGACATGGATTTCATCGGCGATGACAACATCGCCCTTAAGCTGGCCAATGACGGTGGCCCGATTGATGAACGGCTTGCAAGCCTTGACCGTCAGCAAGTTGTAGAGCAACGCTTTGGTTTGCCCGCCTTTCTTCAGTGAAATCTCATATTTCTCGCCGTTGATTGAAAGCGTGCGTGGCTTGTCTTGCGGGTTCCATTGGCCGATGAAACGCGGGTCGTCCTCGGTGGCCAGTTGTTCGCGTTGCGGCTTCTGGTTGAAGTACAGCTTCAGGCCGTGTTCTGAGAACCACTTCTCATCGCGTGCTTCCCGGAGCGTGTTCTCAAGTTGCTTTCCGCCGCGCGAGATCTTGATGCCGGTGATCGGGCCTTTCGGAATGGGGAACGTGACGACTTCTTTGGAAGAATGGATTCCGTACTCAAGCCGATCTGCTTTCCAATTCCTCAACAGTCGTGTGTTGGTAACAAGCGCGACCTTCGTTTTGGTTGTCCACGTGATTTCGAATTGGCCCGCTTCATTGCGGACATACATCCCCTCGTTATCGCGCGGAATGATAAGACCTGAAACTTCAGATTGGTTCTGGCCATACCCCTCCATCGGAGAAAGCAAAAAAGAGAGTATCACCAAAAGAATTATGGAATACATAACTGCCCCAGTATTCTGAATGTTACCTGACGCGGCGACGCAACAGAAACGGATTTTATTTCTGCCTACAAATTAAGGGACAATCGGAGTCGGTGATTTCCAATCATACAGTGAAATGGCATTTAGCTCCCGAACGGCTACTTGTTCGTCACTTACGGCGATGTGAGACCAGGTCGGCTGTGTGGAAACTTTTTTAGAGTCAATTAACTGAAATTTTTCTGGATCGGCTTTGATTAAGTGAAGGCCACCTCCCTGATCCAAAGCCAAAATCCGGTCACCTTGCCTGATTAAACTCATGTATTTACCATGACGGCCGCTGCCAAATTGCTTCTCGCTCCGCCAACATTCCTTCCCGGTTTTAAGGTCGTAACATGCAAAGTTTCCATCTTGAATGAGCACATATGCATGGCCTTCATAGAGTACAGGGCTGGACATATAGGCCGATGCTTTTGACCCAATTTTCCATTTTTCCTTTGAAATCCAGCCATCATCCTCTTGGTTAATTGAGTAATAAAAAGCGCCGGAACGGTAAGTGCCTGTGTATACGCCATTCTCATAGGGTAATGGAGTAAGGATGTTCATGCCCAGAAAAGCTCTTACGGACTGCCTCCATAATACCGCACCTGAATCGATGTCGATTCCAGTCAATTCACTACGAGCCTGTAGCAGAATCTGGCGCTTGCCATCTAGTTCGGCAATAACTGGAGAGGAGAATCCACCGCCTCTTAACCCTCCTTCATCCTTCATGGTGCGCCACACAATCTTACCGGTACTTTGCTCTATCTTGCAAAAGCTGGCTCCAGCCTGCATATATATAAACTCACCATCAACCATTGGAGAGCAAACGCAACCAAAGACGGGAACCGGGGTTTTAAATTTTTTCTGGAAATCAATTTCCCACAGTTTTTTCCCGGTTTTTATATCCAAACTTAATAGCCGGTCATGCATTCCAGCGACAAACAGTTTACCGTTAGCGATTGCTGGGGTGCTGCGAATCCAACTACCGTTCACCCTGCCCGGATAAGTTACTTTCCAGCTACCAGTTCCTTGCCATTCATGCTTCCACTTTA
Source organism: Verrucomicrobiales bacterium (assembly GCA_038139415.1). GTDB lineage: Bacteria > Verrucomicrobiota > Verrucomicrobiia > Limisphaerales > UBA1100 > UBA1100. The sequence continues at coordinate 44,882 of JAYOSV010000024.1, forward strand.
ATTTGCCAGTGGTCCGATCCAATGCTTGAACTGTGTCTGTTTTATTTCCTGCCGTGGACTCCGTTATGTAAACGGTATCCTTATCCAAAAGAGCACCTGAATAACTGGAGCCTAATTCAATTCGCCATTTCAGTTTAAGATTGGATTCCCCCAAAGTGGCAGGCCATTTCTTGCCTCCAACAACTCCATCTCGATTGGCTCCGCGCCATTGGGTCCAATCCTCAGCTTGAAGACTTAGTGCTATCGATAAAAGTGTTAAAAAAGCGGTATATTTCATTTTTGCTGAACAAGAAATAGGGGTTTTATCGTAGTTGGTCAAAGCCCGATTTGGCTATGACCTTCTCATCACAATCACTCACGGAGATTATATTTTTTAGGGAAAGAGAAGGTCACTTCCACATTAGAATGAAGACTTCAAACGCAGCCTCCAGGATGTTTACTCGGGGACTATCATGCCATGCTGCATTCTGCCGCTTAATTCTTAAGCGGCTTTTTGAGTTACTCTTCTCCAAGTCATCACGATTGGTAAACCCTTCCAACTCCAGAGCATCAAACCAGATTCCTCTACATTGCATGCAAAAATCCAACTCAACATCCTTATAAGTAAAGGCGTTTAATTGGCAATGGTCCCGAGGGCATTTTTAGTCGGATTTTATCTCAGATTTTAAATCCCAAATAGTCCGAAAAGCATTAGCAGTCATTTCACCTTGCTCGACCACATAAGACTCCATTGGAGTGTACTCCAGCCAATGTCCTCCGCAATTACCACAATAGTAGATACCCGATTCTTGCGAATGTTCGACTAATTCTAAATCAATGCATTTAGGACATTTCATCAAAACCTTCACACAAACTAGATCACCAAACCCCGAGCTATTTTTTATTGGTTCACGTCGTATTTATTTCGACCGTGCCCACTTCCCCCAAACACGTAGATATTCAGGAATTATAAGTTCACCATTCTTGTTAGTATCCAGTGCCTGAAAAATTGCTTCAGCAAGTTTGAGGTCCTTGATGTGTTTACTGCTCATAAACTCCGATCGGGTTAACTGGCCGTTCATATTTTGATCCATCGCTTCAAAAATTAACTTGGCTTCATCAGTAATGATTCGATTTTCGAAATACTCAAAAGCCGATACAAACCCATCCTGATCATAGTCAGCCGCATTGAAAATCCCTTTGCGAGCCTGTTCATTCATATGCACGCCGTTTACAATGTATTCCTCCTTTGAATGACGCCCATCCTTGTTTGTATCCAACCGGGAAAAAACCCAATTATAACTCTGCCAATGCTGATCGTTGAGTGCCAGAAATCCCTGGAACTTGAACTCATTCAAAACTTCACGAGGCGTTTTGCCGTCGATCAATATTTTTGACTGATTTTCTGTCGGTGGATTTTCAAAACTGTGACCACCTGCCGCAATTTTATAGTCACCCGCTTTTTTCCATTTTTGAAGATATGCCATAACGACATCATCTTTTTTGAGGCGGCGAGGATTACTGGGCCCAACTTCACCAGGGCCAAACCGGTAATAGCTGCTTTGAATGGTTATTTTCGTGCTAGGCCGAAGGCCTGATTGGGAACGAATTACCCGAATAACGCTAGCCTCATAGGTTAACTGAATTCGTTGCCCAACCGATTTGGAATCACCTTGAGAAACTTTTGAAACCTTAACCACCACCACCTCCCCTGCACCGCGTTTCATCTCTTCATAAACCGAAGGAGGCAATTCCGCGTGAGCATTAAGAATCAGCGTGAAAGCAAGGGTCACTAGCAATTTTTTAATGCGTAGACTATTTAGTTCAATCATCGTCAGTCCATTTTCAGTTTAGTTTGGTTTAACTGTCCTCAATGAAAGACAGGTTAACGTACCCGTCGCATTACGGCAATAGATACGGCCGTTTGCCAGCACGGGGCTGGTCCAGCATTTGCCTTTCATCACCGTCTGCCGCAGCCGCAGCTTAAACGCTTCCGGGGACGCCTCAAAAATCGTCAACGTGCCTTTGTCGAACACGATCACGTCGTTCCCGGCCGCCATCAGACCACCGCTGCCATAGCCTTCCTCGCTCCAGATTGTTTTACCGGTTTTTAATTCGGTGCACACTAGTTCCGTAGGTCGATGTGTGGTGCCGTGGATTGAATAAACATGCTCACCAATGACTACGCCGGGATTAAAATACCACCTCAAGTTCCGCTGCTTCCATTTCTCAACTGGCTTGCCCGATGAGAGATCCAAAAGGCTCGTGCCGATGCTGGAGGAAACGAGTAGTTGTTTTTTTTCTAGGGGAATTGGATCAGCAGCGTTTACATCACGACTACTCTTCCAAGGGTATGACCATTTCGCGGCGCCGTTTTTTAACGAGATACCCATCAGCGATTTAGCTGAAAAATACAAATGCTCATCGTCCTTAAAAGGAACCATCGTCGAATATCCCGCCGTTTCCTTGGATGGCATCCAACGGGTTACTCCATTCTTCAGGCTAAGTGCAATCGCCTGTCGCCCTACGCTTAGAACCACCGTATCCTTGTAGATAAAAGGCGATCCAGCAAAACTCCACTCAGGCAACCTGAAGCTATGCTCTTTTACCAAATCCCGGTCCCAGACCACCTTCCCAGTCTTGAGGTCAAGGCGGAAGGCATGCCCTTTTTTGCTCAATGCATAAACGGCACCATCGAAAATAGTCGGCGTGCTTCCCGGACCTCCTTCATAATAGAGCGGATCGAGCGGGCAATCGTAGGTGTACTTCCAGTGGACACGCCCATCAGCAGAATTCAGACACCAAATGGTATCCTTCCCATTGGCATTTCCCATGGTCAAAACTCTGCCCTCTTGAACCGAGACTGTACTAAAACCAGTTCCTACTTCTGCATTCCAAGCGACCGGCAATGATTTGGGTAAGTCCCGAGGAAGTTTTTCGGTGGTGATGCCATCGTATTTGCCGCCCCGCCAGTTCGGCCAATCAACCGCTTCTGTATAAAAACAGAAAGAAATCACTCCGACGAAAAAGGATAATGTCTTCATTTAATTACTTTCTAGGGCTCCTTACTCCACTTGAGCCAGTTCATATATTTTTTCAAGAAAAACACAGCTAATAATAATATAACAAATGACCCACACCCGAACAGGGGGATCCCCACCATAATAGCGCCCCAATTTATCCCCTCCACTTCGGGGTCGGTAATAACCGCATAGCTCGCCCAGCCACCCATAACCGAAAAGCCTCCCATGAAGAGAGCTCCATACATATACATAATTGGCGCCTGCATATCCCCGCCACATTTTTGGTAGTATTTCTTTCCTGCCTCCGTAGGCCCACGGTGCTCTCGGTCGTAGACGACTGTGTGGGCTCTACATTTCTGACACCACGGCAAACTGGAATTTGCCTTTTTAGAGCCTCCAATAGGTTTAGTTTGTGAATTATGATGATGTTCCACAAGGAGTACTTAATACTTTCTTTTCCAGCTTGGCGGCTCCGTCCTGACTTATATTTTATATCGCAGAGTCCGCCTTGAAGCCAATGACATCCCAATAATCCAAGGATGACTATTCAGCTTTCGAAAGCAGTGTCTGAATTCCGTTGGACATCAGAGGATCAATCTGCGGCGAACACCAAGAGACGCCTACAGCATACCCACATGCTGCGTCTCCCTCCACGCCTGCTCAAGTAAACTATGGTTTTTGACCTACCACCAAACGGGAAACCAATTATCCCCTGGTGACTACTTTAGTTTAGTGACGTAAGCTGCCAACAGGGGAGGCAGGCAGTCCATTTTCAGCTTAGTTTGGTTTAACTGCCCTCAATGATAGACAGGTTTATGTGCCCGTTGCATTACGGCAATAAATTCGCTGATCCGCCATCACGGAGCTTTATTTTGAGCACCCTAATCGTTTTTAGAAACATAATTAAAACTAGATAGACCAGCCTTTTCGGTATTCGCGCCTAATATACTTACTGGCTTCAGGAGCGTTGGTGGCCTTTAGATTCTTTGAATCCCATTGCAACTTCTTACCCACGCGATAAGCCACTGATCCCAGCAGGTTATGTTCAATTAGACTTCCTGAGTACTCAAAGTTACATAAGGTAGGCGCACCGGTTTTTGCTGCGTGTATCCATTCCTGATGATGACCAATTGACTTGGCAATCCATGGCTTGGGTGCTTTGAAGTCTGCAAACTTATCTCTGGGTAGCAACACACGTTTGCCGTAATCGGCCAAGAGCATTCCCTTATCGCCTACAAATAGAATTCCATTAAACCACTTACTCAAGTCCATACCCGTCTCAATTTCAGGCCGATCACGTTTACTACGGCCTCCGTGATACCAGACCACCTTCACGGGGGCTTCCAGTGCAGGCTTACCTCTACGAGCCGCATGCTCCCAGGTTACCTTCATCCAAGGCGGACAAGCATGGGGGTCCGCCTTAGGTCCTATCGCCTCACAGGTGAGTGGAGTGTGCAGTTCCAATGCCCACCAAGGTAAATCAATCAAATGACTGCCCATATCCCCCAGAACGCCATTGCCAAAATCCCACCGCCGATTCCAATTGAGGTTGCCGCCTTTCCAGTAACCCTGATTGTAGTAGCGATCGGGGGCTGGACCCAACCATTCATCCCAACGAAACCAATCAGGTGGTGATTGGCGTTCCAATTCCGCTGACCCGATTGGGTTAATCGTACGACTACACCACACATGTGCCTCGCGCACCGCGCCAATAGCTCCACTTTGAACCAACTCGACCACCCGCCGGTAATTATCGTTAGCATGAATTTGTGTGCCCATTTGGGTAGCAACCCCTGACTTTGCAAAGGTCTCTCGCATTACACGCGCCTCATGAACGCTGTGAGCCAAAGGTTTCTCACAGTAAACATGCTTCCCGGCGCGCATTGCAGCCACACTGGCCGGGGCATGACAATGGTCGGCGGTGCTAACGGTGACTGCATCAATCGACTTGTCATCCATCATCTTGCGCCAATCCGTATACTTCTTGGCCTTGGGATATTTCTTATGGACTGCCTCTAGGGTTTGAACATTTACATCACAAAGCGCCACAATGTTTTCTGAGGACACGCCACGCAGATTCGCTGAGCCCCTGCCTCCAGAGCCGATGATACCCATATTCAGCTTTTCATTAGGCGAGTCTTTTGCTGCTCCCAGTAATAAATTCGGTGTGGCAGCTACGGCAAGGCCAGTGGCACTAGCCGTCTTAAGGAAAGTTCTACGTTTCATTTTAATAATCTGTTGGTTCCTCTATTGGATTTTGTCCATGTAGAGCGCAGGGGTGCTATACGTCAAGGCGGTTACTTAACTTTAGTGATATGTCATGACCCACAAACGTATTCTTATCATTCTTATTGGGATTCATGGTGTTTCTTGAGAAGGCTAACTAGCGCAGGTTGCGCAATTGTTCTTCTTTTTTGTGATCATAAAGTTCCTTCCAATAATCGTATGCAAAAGGGTCTAAACGTTTTACGCATTCTTCTATTATCTCCTCTTTCCTGCCCTCAGTTGCATCAAGCCATTCCTGTATTTCTCCAATCGTTCTGCCACAACTGGGGCAGTTCATGCCATTGGAAGAACATTTATCTATGCACGGTGACAATACCTTATTGGACATACTACACTGGTTTAACTCTGATGATTGTCATTCGGATTCTGGGAATGCCCTCCCCGCCTTCTTCAGTGTGTAAGCAGATCAGCCTCTTCGAGCCTACGATATACCCATTTTCAAGCGGGATCAAATGGGGTTTCAATTCTGCTACTTGTTAATCAACTTCGGATTTTTTTTGATCTTCTTTTTAGCGAGTGCCTCGGCTTCGGCGATTTGTTCGGGGGTCATTTTCTTTTCAAGTAGTTCTTTGAATTTCTTAACATCAATGCCATTCGCTATGACAACATTGGCCCACGCATAGGCGGCCACATAGTCTTCCAGTACTCCTCGGCCTTGGGCGTAAAACACCATAATGTTATATTGCGCATCTACATCTCCCTGATCTGCTGCCAAGCGGTACCACTTCACTGCTTCCTTATCATCTTCAACGACGCCTTCGCCGTGTTGATATAAGTATCCGAGGTTGTATTGCACATCTGCATCCCCCTGATCTGCTGCCAAGCGGTACCACTTCGCTGCCTCCTTATCATCTTCAGCAACGCCTTCGCCGTTAGAGTACATATTTCCGAGGTTGTATTGCGCAGCTGCATTCCCCGCTTCAGCTTTCCCCTTGGTTTCAGCGAACGCCTTGTTTTCTGCTTCAATCTGCGCCTCGGTCTTGGCAGAAGGTTTAGATGGGTTGGTTACGTCGGGGCGTTCCTGATCGGATACAGACTGTTCGTTTGGTTTCTTCCCACACCCCACCAACAATCCCACCATAATTACCAAAAGCAAATTCTTCATATGCCCCGATTGTACCGTAATTGACTGTGTGTTTCCTACTACAATAACACAATAAGTTTATAATTAACAAAACGGTGTTTAGCACAAAAAATCCCCCGATGATTAATCGGGGGAGATAAATGGAATTACTGCCTATTCACTGTTTTGTGTGGATGCTACGGCAGTTTACTGACGTATTTTTACCCACGAACGAGAGGGGTTGTTTTTAGGCTCTCATATCGGAAATTCT
>JAYOSV010000025.1:0-50040 GCA_038139415.1 Verrucomicrobiales bacterium
CACTTGTTCTCTCGAAAAACACTAAGAACCATTAGTAAGGAGGCCCTAAACCCAGAGGAATCATAGGTAACAGGCGTGACGTCGAGCCGATTCCTAAAACACATTGTAGTTCACTGAAGCGGAACTCGCGTGTAAGGGCTTGAGATATAAGTGTTATAGGCTCGTCCCCCACGTAGAATGGTTTTGCGGTGGTTACTAAAGAAATCGATATGCTGTTTACCCTTTTCTCGAGGTAATGAGAAATTCCATGAATTATCTTCTTCCTGATATTTCATGGGTGCAGACTGACCTTCCGGGAAGAGGTCTCCCAAAAAAGCCGCACTGCCATCAGGCCCACGGTCATGCATCCACCAAATTTGTCCGCTCTGGGCTTTAACGCCCTCAGGAAAAATTACTTTGATCTTTACCCTATCCTCGTCAGCTCGGCTCACCACTCGTGGTGGAGGCAATAAACCTTCTCCCCCAAAAAAATGGCGTAGAAGGAAAGCCGCCTTATTCTGTTCGCCTCGTTCCGCAGCTGGATGCGGACCCTCAATCCCATGGCCGGAATTGGCACGCAGATAGATCGGCACCTCCGGATAATGTTTGCCACCCCAATTTAGATCGAACGCCACAAAATCATGGGTACCCGGATGAAACAATACCTCTGCCCCGCGCTTTTTTAATTCAGCCAATTTCGGCCCCACAAAGACTTCCGGAGACATCGCTTTTGCCAATCGCTGCAGATCACTCCATTTGTGTCCTACCTCAAGTGCGTCCCGATTATAAACCGGGCCGAAGGTTCCCCCGAGAAAGACATGATTGAAGATTCGGCGTTCATCAACCCGCTTACCCTGATTACGCAACCGCGCCGCATATCGCTCATTTGCTTTCCTCAAATCAGCCCACGCTTTTTCATCACAAAGCCGAAGCGGTGAGGGCCAGATGGGTGAGACCGATGCGTGTAATGCCGTTAGCCGGTCATCCTGCAACAAGGCCACTGAAGGTGAGGCTCCGTTCTTGGAACCACCCGACATAGCGACCTTGCCTTTCTCGAAATGATCCTTCTCGGCATAAGCGGCAGTAGTTGCACGCATCAAAGCCGCGGGCCAGCCCCAGTATTGGATGGAAAATTTCGGGTTTAAGGTCTCAATAAACCGTCGCTCAGCCATGCGTCCAAGTTCTGCCTGACCCGATGCTGGTAAGACTTGCACCACGGTAAATACCAACCCCACTCCTCCTCGCAATAGCTCTGCATCCAATCCGCGCGGTGGAAAATCATTCTGCATATTGCGCAGCTGGTGGCCGCCGGTAAGGTGAAAGCCCTTGGCCTTGCGGTCTTGTGGTACAATCAACCGTACAGGCAATCGGTATTCCTTCCCCGGAACCAGTTCGCCTACACGAATGGTAATAAGCTTCTGCCGGGTCATTACTTCCCCACGAACGGGATACCAATCCTTCAACACCTTCACGTCGAGCGTAGAGGCATCACGAATGGCGGCCATGTCGAATAACTCGGCAGCCGGCGCAGTGACTACGCCAAACCCCATCCCTATCAACAACCAAGCTTTCATGAATTTCATTTTGTGATCAATTTAAGTGCGCTCTCAGCAAATCGTTTGCCCAGTGTTTTGTATCCCTCAGCCGAGTAATGGAGGTCATCCTTAATTTCTTTGCCACGTCGATTCTTGCCATCATTAAGATCATCGGTATCCACCCAGACGAAGCGTGGGCTGGAGTCGGCAACTTTTACCTGAGCTTCGCGAACCTTGGTCCAGTGCGGGTACTTTTTGTTTCCTAAATCAAAATCACTGAGTCGGCCAATGACAAAATCGATATCAGTCCGCTTGAGATCAGCACTGAGCTGGGCGTATAACCCTAGCAGGCTGGTTTCATATACCGGACCCCACAGCATCTTGGCATCCCGCTCGCCCTGCATCCAAATAAAGGTCACAGTCTTTAACTTTTCACCTTTAATTTCCGAATTCACTTTGCTCATTAAGCGGTCGTACAAATCCCCGGTCGTGTTTGGGTTTTTACCCGCGGGCGGTTTCCCCTCCTTAAACCATCGCTGAATCGGTTGCCCACCGAGTGCGTCCTGCACCACGATCACATTACCCTTGCCCAACGCCTTCTCTACCGCCGGCGTAAAAGCCTCCTGCGGCCGGTGGCCCTGCATGTTCGATTGGCCGGACAGGATAAAGAGATGCTTAGCGTTATCGGCATAAAGCGAGTTGGAAATAACGATAACCAGCAAGAAGGTTGCTTGAAAGAGGTGTTTCATACGGGACCGCATCCTGAAGATCGTCTTCGATGAAAACAATCCTAATCGGATGGGGCCAAAACCACGGATTTGCCGTTGGACCGCGGGTCGTGAACTGCCTTAAATTTGCCCTCAAACCATCCCACAGCCTGAGTCGCTCCCATGGAGTTGTACAACTTTAGCTGATGCCCTCGTTGCCGGAGTTGATTCAACACGCTTTGGCCGGCTCTAAGCTCAATACGTAGGGTGTCAGGCTTCCATTGATGATGAAACCGCGGTTGAGCCAGTGCCTCTTTGAGAGACAAACCATAATCAAGCGTGTGCACCATTGCCAACAAAGTCTGGGTAATGATCGTCGGCCCTCCCGCAGCTCCCACAGCCAGTACCGGCTGGTTTCCTTTAGTACCAGAGTCGGGCTCATGCTGGATAAAGGTCGCTTCCCGGGTTCCACACTATTAGCTTCAGCTCCCAATAAACCGAAGGCATTTGGAGCGCCCGGGGCGGCGGCAAAATCATCCATCTCATTATTCATCAAAACGCCTGTGCCGGGGATCACCACCTTCGATCCAAAATGAGTATTGATCGTAGCAGTGATTGCAACCCAATTGCCGGCGCTATCAGCACAGGAAAAATGTGTGGTGTGCTTATCAAAAATATCCTCAGCAACCTTCGGCGGTATGCCATGGGATTTAACTTCAATTATCTGGCTGGGGTGAATGCGGGCGGCTAATTTCCGAGCATACCCTTTATCCATCAGACCACGTGGCACTTTGGCGAAAGCCGCATCTCCCAACCAATGGGCGCGATCGGCAAAAGCCAGCTTCATAGATTCGGAAATAAGGTGGAAGAAATCAGCCGATCGCGGATTAATCTTCTTAAGATTACGAGCCTCAAGCATGTTCAATATTTGAATTACATGAACTCCTCCTGAGCTGGGTGGCGGCATACCGTAGACAGTGTATCCGCGATAGGTTGTCTGCACGGGTGCCGGTCGTGTTATAGTGTACTGGGCAAAATCAGCCTCGGATAAAACCCCGTCATTAGCAGTCATCCACGCTGCGGTTTTTTGGCAAAAGGGCCCTTATAAAACCAGTCTGTACCATGCGCCGCCACCTGTCGGTACGTGTTAGCAAGATCGGTTTGTTTCAAAACAGCTCCGGCCTGATACGGATTACCCTTGGCATCCAAAAATATCCTCGCTGAAGCCGGAAATTTTTTTAGATCGAACGATCTTCCTTTCAATGTGGAAGCGTAGGCCGCTGGAATCTTAAAACCCTGCTCAGCAATTGCCGCGGCTTTGAGTAAATGCTTGCGAAACGGGATGCGTCCATGTGTCTCACTTAATTGCGCATACGCCATTAAAGCACCAGGAACCGCCACCGCAAGCGCCCCTACCCGGCTTAAATTCGGATCCGCCTCACCATTACGGAGATACAAATCTCGGTGTGCCCGACCTGGTGCCTTTTCTCGACCATTGACTGTAAAAACAGTCCCATCGGCTAGCCGGCAGACCACGAAGCAGCCTCCACCAATGCCGGAATTATAACCGTTCACTACCCCCAATGTTAAGCCCGCTGCCACAGCAGCGTCGATAGCATTACCGCCATCCTTAAGTGCCTGCACTGCTGCATCGGTGGCGATAGGGTCGACCGTAGCAATTGCCCCACCCAATGCGCCTTCAGCTTTCAGCAAGCCAAGACTCAGGAAAATGCCGCATAACCACCCAGCCAATCTTCTTTTAATCATCGCCAATCCAACTCGCTGTGGAGCTGGTTAAAATTCTCGTGACCGGTGGCGGTCACCGCCACCATGTCCTCCACGCGCACACCGCCGTGAATGGCCGAGTACAGACCGGGCTCCACGGTGAAAACTTCGCGCTCCATAATCTCGCCGCCACCGGTGGCCAGTAGGATTGGTTCGTGCACATCCAGCCCGATTCCGTGCCCCGTGCCGTGGCGCATTCCAATCCATTCCTCATCCTTCTCCGAGGTCGGCGCGCCCATAGAGTAGCCGCCCTCACGGATCACCGCCGCCACAGCCTCGTGCACGGCCTGTCCGGTGGTGCCCGGCTGCAGCGCCGCGCAGCCAGCGGCATTTGCGCGGACCACGCAGGCGTGCATGTCTCGCACTATATCTGATACATCCCCGTTCACCACCGTGCGCGTGCAGTCGCCGCAGTATTGCGTGTGATTATGCGTCGGAAAAATATCAACGATCACCGGTAAATCCTTACGCAACGGTCCCGTGCCGAAGTGATGACAATCGGCCACGTGCGGCACAGTCACCACGATCGAGTCATGCAACGTAGTGCAATCATGATCCAAAACAAAACGACTGATCAACTGCCGCACGCGCTCAGACGTCAGCGCCGCGCCTTCGTGCTGCAGCACGCCTTCCGCATCGGCCGGCGAGCGTCCGATCAGCGAGCACGCCATTTCCATGGTAGCTTCGGTGATCTTTTGAACCGCCCGCAAATGCTCGAGTTCTTCGTCATTCTTAACGCGACGCTGCAGCACTCCATAGTCCCCATCGTAATTCAGCTTGATGCCCGCCTGTTGCAGCTGATGCGCAAAGAGAAACGGTAGGGTCCGCTCCACTCGCACTGTCGTCACCCCCGCCTGCCGTAGGCATTCCGCGCCGGCCTGCGCCAGCGCCGTGTCGCGGTCGCCATCCAGCCCACCTACGGGCATGTAATCCGCAGCGCACCCGATACGATCGGCTTGCGCCAGCCGCTTGGCGCGATCCATTTCAATATCGCGCACCAACAACACCGTCTCGCCTCCCGGCAGCTCGGCAAAGAATGCCGAGTCACCAACGGAAAATTGAATGCGATGAAACAACGTCATGTTCACCGCCGGCACTCCGGCCAAAACTGTCGCTGATTCGCTCATCGGTTACCTTTCATCAACTCATGCGATTGCCGCGCTACGGTGGATACATCCAATTCGGCACTGATCTTCGGATATTTTCGTGAGGCCAAAAACCATTCTTCGGTAAAGGTTGCACGCCCTCCAGGTTTCAGAATTTCCCGTGGTCCGATAGGCTCTAGCTCGCACATCGGACGCAGGGATGGATACCAAATGGACAGGGTAAGTGAGGCCATCTCGCCATAGACCCGATCCGGGAATGTTGGCCACCGTTTCACGAACAATAGATCGTTGCGCGATAGGTAGGCCATCCAGCCCGCCATACTGTCAAAGCCCAGTTTGGGTTTTGACGGCGGCCGATCGATTACCAGATAATTTCCCTGACGCGTGATAGCCGGATCATCGGGGGCAAAGTCGATCAACAAATGATCTTGATACAGTACGTACTCTTTAGGCATCCGGCTAACACCGCTCAAAGGCACGATGCAAATCCCCTGCCCCTGAGCAAATCCACGTCCCCAGTAACATACCTGCCGTGTCTCTCTTGATATATTGATAACCGTTTGCCGACACACTAAATGCGCCGTGTCTTTGGCCAAAACAAACTCGCGCACAATTTGGAAACCAGTGGAGGCATCCTTGCCACTGGTCAGTCGCGCGGCACGCGCACCGATGATCTCTCCTCGATACGGCCCACGAAACAACGCCTCTCGCCTGGGCAAAATCCTTTCGGGGCCTATATCAAATCGGCCAGCACTTCCATCCCGTCGATCACCCGCGCGGGTAGGATCCAGCCAAAGCGCGTTCTTGCCTCCTATAGAATACTCCAACACACGTCCGCCCACAGCGGGACACAAGATCACTCGAGCCTTGCTGTTGGTTAACTCAATGCAGTCATTGAATCCGTGAAATGCGATCACCCGCGCACCTTCTGCCGCCGACAGAAACGGCACCATCACCCCCAATAACCACACCGAACTCTGCCAAAACTTCATGCGCTCACCGTACCGTTTCCGCCCGCGCGCAGCAGCAAAAAAGCCAACAATAACCGGCGTGTTGCTGGGTCTTGAAAGAACAAACTCGAATAAATCCTTGTCATCACGCCAAATCTCACGTAAACACCCCCGCTCACGAGGTTTTCGCGGAGTGCTCTACACTCCATTTATGCGAATACATCCCGATCCAGGTCAGGCCTGCTTTTCGGTATGGCCTTGGCTGAATCCTTCAGCCACTTCTGTTACTGCGTCCGGCAGTATGGAAGGAACACAGACCCGGACCGGAAAATATGATCTCAAAATCCCGCCCCCGGCGGAGGCGCAATGCTTCCGCAGAGCAGCCTAATCGTCGTCATGGACGATCACGGCCCAATCCCCGTCACTCTGCTCGCCAACCCGCGCCCAGCGATCGCGAATTCGATGCCCCAAAAGCAGCCGACAAACCCAGTAAGCCTACGGGCCGACCTCGGGGCGTGTTTGGCACATTAATTCCCGAATTACAAAAGGCCATCTCGGGCGAGGGCTATTCAGTGCCCACTCAAATTCAGGCCGAATGCATTCCACCTGTGATCGATGGTTGCGACGTGATCGGCAGTGCGCAAACCGGCACGGGCAAAACAGCAGCCTTCGCCTTGCCGCTGCTGCAACAGCTTTCCTTTGAAAAACGCCGGGCACGCAGCCGCGCGCCGCGGGCGTTGATCCTAGCGCCTACCCGCGAGTTGGCTGCGCAGATTGGCGACAGCCTCCAGACCTACGGACGGTTTCTGCAGCTCAACCACACGGTAATCTTCGGTGGCGTGAACCAATATCGTCAGGTCAAAGCCATGCACCGAGGTGTGGATGTATTGGTGGCCACGCCCGGCCGACTGCTTGACCTAATGAACCAGGGCCATATTCAGCTGGAACACGTGGAGATGTTCATTCTCGATGAGGTCGACCGTATGCTCGACATGGGGTTCATACCCGACATTGAACGCATCCGCGCCAAACTGCCGACCGAAAGGCAGACGCTCTTTTTCTCCGCCACCATGAACGCCAAAATGGAAACCTTGGCACGCTCCATGGTGCGCAACCCCGTCCGCATTGCCATTGAGCCCGAGGCCCCGGCCGTGGAACGCATCGAGCAAGCCGTGCTGTTTGTGGATCAAAAGCAGAAAGACAAACTGCTGCTCGAATTGGTCGACACTCTGGAGGGCGACAAAATGATTCTGTTTACTCAGATGAAACACCAGGCCAATCGCGTGGCGGAAAAGCTGACGCAGGCCGGGATCCGAAGCGAAGCCATTCACGGAAACAAATCGCAGGCCGCCCGGACCCGGGCGCTGGCAGGTTTCAAGCAGGGCCGCTTCCGTGTGCTGGTTGCCACGGATGTCGCCGCGCGAGGACTGGATGTCGACGACATCACGCAGGTCATCAATTACGATCTACCCATGGAACCAGAAACCTACGTGCACCGCATTGGCCGCACCGGCCGCGCAGGCATGAATGGCCAGGCCTATTCCTTCTGCAGCGCCGAGGAACGCTCGCTCCTGCGGCAGATCGAACGGCTACTGGGCAAAGCGGTTCCGGCGGTCCTGGATCACCCCTACCACTCCGAAGAAGCTTTTCATTCCAAACAGCCGGCCCCGAAAAACTTTGGCCGGCAAAGCCGCGGCGGTCGGCGTCCCGGCAAATTCAAGGGCAATCACCGCGGCAACCATCGCGGAAAACGCGGCCGGCGTTAGCCCGGTCAGCCCTTCAGAAACCGCTCGAAGAATTCGTAAATCACCGCATTGCTCTCCGCAGTGGGCGCGTGCTTGGGGCGGTTGGTCATGGCCACCCGATTCTGAACGCCGAGGAGATCGTTGACCGCGATGGTGTGGTTGAGCGCCTCCCAACGCTGCGGGGGATCTTCCGAACCGCCACTGACTAAAAACGGCCGCGGCGCCATCAGAGCGTGCAGTTCATGCAGATCGCGCTGGGCGGCGAGCAGTTTGGGATATAACCCTCGCGCGGGATTGTCCGCCGTGGGCACACCGCGTTTGCGCCAGGGCTTGGGATGATAGCCGAGATACCACGGCTCCCAGTAATTCACGCTCGGGCGCGCATCAAACACAATGCCCGGATCCGACCATGCCGCGCAGGCGAATTTATCAAATAAACACGAGGCAAACATCGCCCATTTACCCCCGTATGAATGGCCAACGATGCCGATTCGTTTGGCATCCACCTCCGGACGCTGGGCCAGCACGTACCACGCATTAGCGGCAGCACAGCCGAGCATGGAGAGCGGCTGCACTGTGGCATTTTTGATAGAGGGATAATAGGTGGCATAGGTGCGGCTGTTTGTCGTTTCCGTGCTACCGATGGAGAGCACCACGAATCCACGGCGGACCAGTTGCAACGCGTAATCTCGGAAGGGATTCTCCTTTATCCCGACCGCTGATTCCGGCTCATAATAAACTGTCACAACTGCCGGCCGTTTGCCTTTTATTTTTGATATAGGGACCAGTAGATACCCAATGGTGCTTTCCACCGGAGTCCACTTGAACTGCACTTTTAATTGCCGAAAATTCTCCCGCCGTTTCTCCTCAAGCACTTTCACCTTCGGCTCCGTAATTAACTTCGGCCAGAGCCCCATCAACTGCATCCAATCTCTCAAAATCTCTGCACGCCGAAGCCTCCAATCTACAGGCGTTTCCACTTCCGAACCATCATTAAAATTCAGCGGGGACCGATATGAGCCTAGCTCCTCACGCCATTCCATCGGTGGAGTAAAATAGGAATTTACCCTGCCAATGACATCGGGTCGTGCCGACAAACCCAACGCCGTCAAACCCGCCACCGCTTCGAGGAAGTTTCGACGGTTTGATTGGATTTGCATGAGCCAATATTAACGGTCCATTGTAAATTCACAAGCTGGCAACTAACCGAATTAGCCTGACAAACGGCCTTTTTCCAGGACAATCCACCGCATGCAAGATAGTACTATTTTAGCACTCTTTGAAGAATGGAACACTGCGCTTCAAACCGGGAGTCCTAAGAACGTAGTGACTCTCTATGAGCCCAACGCCATCTTGCTCCCCACTGTCTCCAACAAAGTTCGCCATAACCATGAGGAAATTGAGAACTATTTTTTCAATTTCCTTAAGAAAGGCCCAAAGGGAGTCATCAATGAATCGAATATTCGTACCTTCGGAAATATCGCGATCAACTCAGGAGTTTATACATTTTCCTTTAACGACGGCGACACAGTACAAGCTAGGTTCACCTTCGTTTACCGACGAAACGAGCAACGTTGGCTAATTATTGAACATCATTCTTCCGCAATGCCAGAAGGATGAGATTCCGCCTCTAAATAGTTTTATAACGAAGATGAAAAATATCTTGGTAATCATATTTTTACCGGCTCAAGCATCACAAATACTGTTCAAATAGATTCGAAATCTCTCACAAAATCCGCACAGCGTTTAGCATAGTCACGTGCATCTTCGTTCGTTTCAATAGATTCGGCTTGGTGGATAGTAAAGTGGCCGGTCCAGTTTATTTCTCTCAGGCCGGCAAACACCGCCGCAGTTTCTACGCCTCCGGCTTCCCAAATGGGTAGGTGATGAAAACGCACCTCATCGCGGCAATACGTGGGCAGCGATACGGGGCCGGCCTCGTCGAGGCGATGATTTTGGATGTAGACATTCATCAGGTGCGGCGCTAGTTGGCGGAGGGTATCCACGCCGTAGGGCTCGCCGCAGAGCATGAGGTTGGCCGGCTCGTAGATGAGGCCGAAGTTGGGTTGGCCGATGGCATTGAGGTTGGCGAGGATTTGATCGACCGTTTCAAATACCGATGTGGTGTGGCATTGATGCGCCAGTCGGATCCCGCGATCCGCTGCCTGCTTGGCCGCTTCACGGGCGTGCAGTAAATCCGCGTTTGACTTCAAACACACGCGAATGAGATCGCAGCCCAACGCCTCGGCGACCCCAAGACTGGGGCCGATATCCCGTAAACTATTCGGCCCATCGGCGTTGTTGAGGGGCACATTGGAATCCGCCGTCACCATGGCCACGTGCAGCCCGCTGGCTTCGACCGTCTCCCGCATTCGGTGCAAATCTTCCACCGGCGTCTGCACCCCACCGGCACTGGCGCGCATGCAGACGGCGTCATAACCCGTCTCCGCCGCAATGGAAACCAGTTCTTCAAACGGAACATGCAGCCTCGTCTTACACGCGGCTTCAACAATGCGTACCGAAAGGGAAAGTTGCATGGACAGAGAGGATGCTATCTCTTTCGTTGAATCACTCATGGTTAAGCAAGTCGGGATTTGATCCTGTCGCCCATAATGCAAACAGGCAACACATCAAAAGCTAGACCAACTCGATTGACGGTTCGGTTGTGGTGATAACATCGATGATATCATCGGCCAAATTTAGGGAATAGTGACTCACTAGATCATCCACCAGATCACTGATCAGCGAGTTTTTGATGACATATTCCAGATAAGCTGAATCAGCATACTGACAAAGCACTCGACCACCTACTTGATTAATTTCACCCTGCTCCGCAGCACAGTAAGATTCATCCGTAATTTGATACGCCAAAACATGTGAAAACCTTACCCGGATACGCTTACTTTTCTCAGTGACCTCGATGGGTGATGCCCCTTTAAGGGACAATCCCCTGTCTATGGGCACATTCTTTGATTCGGCGGAAATGATTCCCTCGGCGATATCAACCTCAAGGAGTTCCCCTTCGTAGTGAAGCCGCTCCAGAAACCACCATTCCGAGCCGGCCAATAGATCACTCATGACTCAGGGTTTACCGTCCCAATTCGCCCACCAATTCTTGAATAGCTTTAATTGTTCCTCGGCATAGCGGCGTTGGCTGTCACTGAGCTGATCGGTCGGATTGAAGTGATGAGCGAAATCGGTATCCCCTTGCAACACGAGGAGGTACTTGTAATAGAGCACAAGATCCGGACCTTCGTCGAAGACGGATAGTACGTGCAGTGCTTGCTCCAATTCCTTGGCATGACGTCGAGCCGTAGGACAGCCATCAGCGGCCTCGCCACAGAGCTTGAGGTAATGCAGCACCTCAGCAGGCAAACAGTTACCGATGCCAGTGATAGCGCCGCGCGCGCCGCAATTGACGAAGCCGTGGAAGACTTGCGTATCCACACCGGCCATCAGCACAAGGGTGTCATCTGTGCTGGTGATGTGCTCGGCGGCGTAGCTGAGGGCATTAGCTCCACCGAATTCCTTGAAGCCAACAAGGTTTGAAAATTCATTACGCAGGTTGAAGAATAAATCTGCCTTCGTCTCAAATCCGTAGTAGGGGCTATTGTAAATTACCGCGGGCAGCTCCGGCGCCGCCCCAAGGATGGCGGCAAAATGATTACGTTGAGCCGCAGGCGAGGTGCCGCGGGAGAGCAAGCGAGGGATAACCATAAGCCCTTTGGCTCCTACTTCCCGGGCGTGGGCGGCATGGGCGACAGCAGTGCGGGTGTTCACCGCACCGGTACCTACAATAACCGGCACGCCAGCCTCGACGAGCGCTGTAACGCCGGTTTGGCGCTGGTCATCGGTGAGCAGTGGCCAATCACCCATGGAGCCGCAATAGACGGCAGCATTCATGCCGGCTTGAATGAGTTCCTTACCCTTTCGCACAAGGGCCTCGGTCTTCGGGGCCCCCGTGTCATTACAGGGCGTCATTAGAGCGGGGATACCGCCACAAAAAATTGAGTTATCCATGTCCTCTACAGAAAGCTTTTAGGGCGATTCAGCAGTTTTGTCCATATTCATACGCCAAATTCCACCATTGACGAAAGGCGACCTCGCAGCAAGAGTTTGCCCATGACCAAACATTTGCTCATTCCGATTCTATTGCTGGCCTTTTCTCTAAACGTTTTGGCGAAGGATAAATATACGCCGATCTTTGATGGTAAAACACTGAAGGGCTGGACGCAGCGCAATGGCACTGCGACGTACCGCGTGGAGAATAACGCTATTGTCGGCAAGACTAAGGAAGGCAGTCCGAATTCGTTCCTCTGCACGGACAAGCTCTACGGCAATTTTGACCTGAAGTTTGAGGTAAAGGTGGATAACGGCCTAAACAGCGGCGTACAGATCCGTTCGCAGACCAAGGACGGCCCCAAGGGTCGTGTGAATGGGCCGCAGGTGGAGATTGAGATGAGCGGCAAGAATGGCGCAGAATCCGGTTATATTTACGGCGAGGCCGCTGGCGGCTGGATGACGCCTGCGGACAAGCGTAAACCGCACAAGCATTTCAAGGACGGTGAATGGAATGCTTACCGCGTGGTCGCCAACGACGCGCACATTCAGGTATGGATTAACGGCGTGCAGATTTCCGACCTCGTGGATAAGGAAAAATTGAAGAGCCATCCAAAGGGATTCATCGGCCTACAGGTGCACGGTATCCGTAAAGGCAGCGGCCCCTTCGAGGTGAGCTGGCGCAACCTTGGCATCATTGAGCTGAAGTAACCTTTAATGATATTGAACATGAAAAAGTTTTTTCTCATCGCATTTCTCAGCCTCGCCACTTTGGTGCAGGCGGATGATAAGGGCTGGGTAACACTCTACAACGGTAAGGATCTCACCGGCTGGAAAACCACCGGCAACTGGCTTCCACAAAAGGACGGCTCACTACTCATCAAGCCTCGCCCCGGTGAGAAGGGTTGGCAGCGCTACTCCGCCTACCTTACCTCCGAGAAAAAGTACAAGGACTTCATTTTGGAAGTGGAGTACAAGTATCCACCCAAGGGTAACAGCGGCGTCTACTTTCGGATCGCCGACCCGCAGGATCCTGTCAAGACGGGCATTGAATGCCAGGTGCTAGACTCCTATGGCAAGGCCAACGACAAGATGACCGCCCATGACCACGGTGGAATAATCCGCACTGTCGGCCCCACTAAGAATATGTCCAAGAAGCCCGGTGAGTGGAACAAGATGATTGTCACCTGTAAGGGCTACCACCTCAAAGTGGACCTCAACGGAGAAAAGATCGTGGATATACAACTAGACGAGACTCCAGTTAAGGACCGGCCTCTTGAAGGCTACATTTCCCTGCAAGACCATGGTGAACCCAACAACCTTCACTTCCGGAACATCAAGATCAAGGAACTCAAATAAGCGCTACTGAAGCTCCTCCAGCTTGCCTGCGGCAGTCTCCCATTCAGGGGTGAGACAGTCTAAGGTGGTTTGAGCGGAGATCAGTTCGCGATTGATGTTCATGGCTCTCGCGGGATTTTCATAGGTCTCAGGTTTCTCCAATTCCGCGGTTAGCTCTGTGATTTTCTGCTCGGCTTTCTGAATTTCCCCCTCGAGACGTTTCACTTCCTTTTCCACTCCACGCCGTTCACGGCTGCGAGCCTGACGAGTTTCGGCCTCGGCGCGCTTCTGAGCACGCCGATCCACCTTCACCTTGGCTGGCGCGGCCTTGACCGGGGCACCGTTGCTGCCCAGCGTGAGTCCGGCCCGGGCGGTTTCGGCCCGGGTCTTTTGCAGATAATAATCGTAGCCACCTGGAAAGTTACGAAGTTTTCCGGCGTTAACGTGGATGGTGTGCGCAGAAATGGCGCGGATAAAATGGACATCGTGGCTGATGAACACCAGCGTGCCTTCGTACAGTTCCAGCGCGGCAATAAGCGAATCGATGCTGGCCATGTCGAGGTGCGTTGTGGGCTCGTCCATCAGTAGCAAATTTGGTGGATCGAGCAGGAGCTTCACCAACGCGAGCCGGCTCTTTTCCCCGCCGCTCAATACACTCACGCGCTTGAACACATCGTCCCCCCTAAAGAGAAATGTACCGAGTATGGTACGCGCGCGCTCTTCGGTCAGCGCCTGCGGACAATCCGTAGCCTCCTCCAAAACAGTAGCCGCAGGGTTCAGTACGTCCACGCGGTTTTGGGAAAAATAACCGGCCTTCACGTTGTGCCCGAGATCGCGCGTGCCAGCTTGGGGCTCGAGTACGCCGGCCATCAGTTTGAGTAGTGTGGATTTACCCGCCCCGTTGGGCCCCACGAGCACGGTGCGTTGACCGCGCTCCACCTCGCATTCCATGCCGGTGTACACAGTATTGTTGCCGTAGGCAAAATCCATACCCTTGAGCGTGAGCACGCGCTGGCCGCTGCGTTCGGGTTGAGGGAAATGAAACCCTTTCATCCTGCGATCCTCGCCCTGCGGTGCATTCACCAGATCCGCTTTCAAACGATCAATCTGCTTTTGCTTGCTTTTGGCCTGTGTGGCCTTGGTGTTCTTCGCCCCAAACCGATCCACGAAGGTTTGGAGGTGATCGATCTGCCGCTGCTGATTCTTATGCGCGGCCAGTTGCTGAGATTCATGCGCGTCGCGCTGCTGTAGGAACGAATCGTAATTACCCGTCCAACGAAACAACTGCTCACGACGCAACTCAAGGATACCGTGCACCAGTTGATTGAGAAACTCGCGGTCGTGCGAAATCATCAGGATCGCCCCCGGATAATTCTTCAGATACCCCTGCACCCAGATCAACGCCTCTAGATCCAAGTGATTGGTCGGCTCATCGAGCATCAACAAATCCGGCTCCTGCACCAGCAACCGCGCGAGGTGCGCGCGCATGACCCAGCCGCCGCTCATCTCGGAAGCCGGCCGGTCAAAATCGCTGGTCCGAAAACTTAAGCCGCCCAGAATGCGCTTGGCCTTGGCCTCCAGTTGCCCGCCACCGGCGTCGTTGTACAGCTCGTACGTCTCCGCCTCCACATGTTCGCCGTCAAGGATTTGTTTACGCGCCTCGAGAAATCCAGGTCGTACGGACAACGCCAATTCCAGCACCGTCTCGTCGTTTACCGGCAAACTTTCCTGCGGCAGAAAACCAAGATCCAGATGGCGCTGCAGATCCACCGTGCCCGCGTCCGTGGACTCTTCGTCGAGGATGATATTGAAAAGCGTGGTCTTTCCTGCGCCATTAGGGCCCACTAAACCCAAACGATCACCACGATTAATTTGCAGCGAAACATCACCAAATAGAATGCGCCCACCATGCGCTTTCTCAACACCGCTCAATGTGATCATCAGTGTTGCGCGAAGAACCTATCGAGATTACCCGTACTATCGGCAAAAGACTCCGACTTTACGCCCACACTCTTCTGAATGGTAACAAATAAGTTAGCGAGGGGTACATCATTACCAAATCTTAGATATTGCCCATGCTGATAGCCCATATTTTTACCGCCAGCCATAATCAATGGGTAATTGGTATTATTATGGGTCTTACTATTACTGCTTCCATAAAGAATGCAGGTATTATCAAGAACCGACCCACTTCCTTCTTTCATCTCACTCAAGCGCTTGATGAGATAAGCAAGGCATTCGGTCTGGTAGAGATCCCATTTCCCTCTATCCTCCGCTCCTTTACCTTTCCCGGCACCATGAGCCAAACCATGAGCATCCTTAGCGAACCCCAGCAAAGAAGGGAATTTGTTAGCGATAGAAATGGCTCCGTGCATACTCGCTAACTGGTAGGTAACAAACCGAGTCGAATCCGTCTGGAAAGACAACGCGATCAGGTCAAGCATGGCGTAGATTAATTTACCCGGAGTTTCGTTATCAGCATCAAGGGTAAGTCCCTCTGCATTAACTTTAGGCTTAGGCATATCAAGCCAACGGGCGGAGCGTTCCACGTCCTTCTCAATCTCACGCACCGAGGTGAGGTACTGATCGAGCTTACGCTGATCGTTCTTACCTAGTTTACGGTGCAAACTTTTGGCCTCATCTAGCAGCAAATCCAAATGACTTCCGGTGCGAGTCAGGCCTTTTCTCTGAGCTTCAATAGAGTCTCCCTTTAAACCAAACAAACGCTCAAAGACAACCGCCGGTCGATTGAATGAGGGAATAGGTTGTCCGTTATTGCTAAAAGAAAGGGTATTGGCACGCGTAGGCATCCCAACACCTCCGTCGGAGGAAAGAGTCAAGCTGCTGAAACGAGTGCTCGCACCAAGCCTGTGCGTTTGGGCCATATATTGGTCTAAGGAAATTGAATTTTTGAGCCCAGTCGCCCTTAAACTCATCTCCTCGCCAGTAAGAAAAGTATCTCCACTATCGTGACCTCCAATGCGCCGAACTTTAGGGTGTGAGAGCCCCCCCATAACCGTGACCTGATTACGATAAGGCTCTAGAGGCTCTAAGGATTTATTGAAGGTGAAGTCCCTCCCTTCCCCTTTGGGAAACCAGTTCCAGTGACCAAATTCACTATTCTGATTGGGAAGACTCACCCCGTAAGGAAAATATATGGAGCAAAATCTCTTGGGGGGCAATTTATCTTGTGCGCCCATTAGCGATTCCATCCAAGGCAAAGCAAGCGAAATACCCGCTGCTTTGAGCATCGTTCTGCGATTCATTTCGAATTCTTTTTGATTCATGTCAGCTCCCTCCAAATGCTTTTAAAGGATAATCATTTGTCGATATTACCGCGATAAAAAAGACCTGCTCATAACAATTTTCCCCATTAAGCCCGAAAGTCGGTACTCATCCTTTGCGAACTCGGCCGTCAGTTCTTCAATCAAGGGGTCATCGGCCAGTTCCACTGAGCGGCCCAGAGCATAGGTCAGCAATTTAGTGACCAATGCTTTGGAAAATTGCTCGCGCCTTTCATTGAGTAGGTATTTCTGAAGATCTGCCAACCCAGAGATTTCATGATTTCCCGGCAGAATGGTTTCAGCCGAAACGGGTTTCTTTCCGCGGGCGGTCTTTTCCCTCCGCAATCCAATCGCACCATATTCCTCAAGTGCAATTCCCCATGGATCAATGCCACGGTGGCAATCTGCACATGCTTCTTTTTTACGATGAACAGCGAGCTGCTCTCGAACGGAAAGCTTATCAAAGTTTGGCACACTTTCTTCAACCCCAGGGACATCTGGCGGAGGGGGATTGGGAGGGTCATGAAGCAACCGTTCCCTAATCCAAACCGCCCGTTTAATTGGATGAGAGTCAACTCCGTCTGAACCTGACAAATGAGTGGAGGCATGACCGAGCACGCCGCCTGGCCTACCAGAACCTCGAAGCGAAACTCGCTCAAATTTTTGGGATTTAGGTCCAGCCAATCCATAGTGTTTGGCCAAAGATGCATTGAGCATGGTAAAATCTGCATCAATAAATTGAAGAGAAGAGGTATCGCTACGGAGAATTTCTTTAAAGAAAGCTTGGGTCTCACCAACCATATCCGACTTCAAACGATTATCAAAATTCTTAAAAACTGCTGGATTAATGGCAACCCTATCGACCCCCTCGAGATCTAGCCACTGACCGCAAAATTCTTTAATGAATCGATCGGACTTTGAATCGTCCAGCATCCGTTCAAACTGTTTTTGCAAAACAGGGCCTTCAAGAAGCCGTCCGGAATCAGCCAGTGCGGATAGCTCCTCATCAGGCATCGAACTCCAGAGAAAATACGATAGTCTTGAGGCTAACTCATGTGCGTTTAGCTTTCTTCGCTTATCGGACTGTAAAGGTTCGCTTAAATAAAGAAAGTGAGGAGAGGCCAAGGCAGCGGACAAGGTTTCTTTGAGGGCAGCTATCGGCGTGTCAGTTTGCTTTCGAATGAACTCGAAGTGAGCTGACCATTTACTTATTTCTCCCTCACTTATCGGACGCCTCCAAGCTCGGCGCAGGAATCGGCTTATGATGTTTTTTATATGATTTGAATTAGTCAAATCTTCGCCATCGTGGATGATTCTTCGGTGCAATGGCGGAGGCCAAGATGGATAGTCATTCCGGACAAACTCCACGGATTCGATGATAATATTTGGAAAACTAGGATCCTCTGGATAAGACTTAACCTTCTTTTTTGTGACCTTACCTTTATTGTTTTTTACCTCAACCACCTTGTCAACCGCCTTGGGTGGTGGTTCACCGTCGTAGAGAGCGTTCCTCAAGGAAATAATTCCATTTAATTTATCATCGGGCACATTAGCCATTGGTTGCGGAAAGAACTCTGAGATACCGGAAATTTCATAGTACTCCGGTGAGTTTGAGGTAATCGGAATCTCCCCTGCATCACTTATTATATTAAGGGTTAGTCCTGAGACAAAATATCCATATTGAGCAGATAGGAGAGGTGCGGGTTGGCCTGATTTCCGATCAGTGTAGGCCTTTACACGAATACTAAATCTACCTTTCCTAGGAAGGTTATTAAAAGAGCCATGCCAATAATTAACGCGACCCAAACGGTCCGAGGAAAAGCCAATGAAATTTTTGGATAACGGGCCTCTAATATTACCTTTTATCCGATTAATTTGAGTTATTTCTTTTTTGGCCTGACTTCCATTTACCAAGATACTATCGAATGCTCGCCTTGCAGTCTGTAGACTGGTTTCAATTTGCAGTGCGGCCATCCCCAAGGAAGCACCGTTATTCTTAAAACCCTCTGGTGATGACGCATCAGAGGGTAAGTTTTCACTGTAATTCATTTCCAATCCCAAGAGATCGGTCATTGTATACTGGTACTCAGTACGATTTAGCCTTCTAAGAACAGCTTGCCCACCAGCATTGCGACGAATATCAGCAGCAGCCTTGAGTCTTTGAGTAATCCAATCTGTTATTTTCCTCCTTTCAGAAGCCGTCATGGATGGCTCTTCCTCGGGAGGCATTTCTCCAAGATTAATTTTATTTAACGCATCGTGCCACCTCTCTCCAGAGGTGCCCTGCACAATATCCGGATCAAGTGTATCCAGTCTGAGATCCCCCTTTTGCTTTTTATCCCCGTGGCACGCAAAGCAATGCTTTTGCAAAACCGGTAACACATCCTTTTTAAATGCTTCATCGGACCGGCTAAAAGCCGCAAAGAACACGAACGATAAAATGAAAACCCATCGATTCACTGGCTTAAGATTAAAACAGACCGAACGATTTGCCGATATAATTCAATCTACTGTGTTAACGGTACATGCGCTTCCTTGATGATCGCCTCCATTTTGCGGACTAATTCTGGCCGTTGGGCGGCGAGGTCGTTCTTCTCAAACGGATCGGCCTTGAGATTGAAAATCTCCATCGGCTTGCCCGCGGCGCGAAAGGCCTTCCAATCGCCCGCCCGCACTGCCTGCGAAGCGATCACCTGATTCGCCCCCTTGCAAAATTCGAAATACAAATAATCATGCGTCTTTTGCTTGGCCATATTGCCGCGCAATGTAGGCACAAATGAAATTCCGGTGTTTTGCGGCGGCACCGGTTGACCGGTCAGTTCGCACACCGTCGGCAGCAGGTCCTGAAAGCCGCTAAGATGCGCCGTAGTGGTGCCGGGCGCAATCATGCCAGGCCAACGCGCCAGCATCGGGACGCGGATGCCTCCCTCGTGCATATCGCGTTTGTGCCCGCGCAGGTTGCCGGAGGAATTCCAAAACAACGGATCATGCCCGCCTTCCTTGTGCGCGCCGTTGTCGCTGCTGAACATCACCAGCGTGTTGTCTTCCACGCCCAGTTCATCGAGCAGCTTCAACAGCGCGCCGATCTCGTTATCCAAATGCTCCATCATCGCCGCAAACCCGGCGATCGGATTCACCACATCCGGACACGGTTCCCCGCCTGCACCGTATTTGCCGATCTTCTTGTCTAATTGCGGAAATACCTTGCGCCATTTCTCGTGCAGCTCCTTTGGCGCATGCATTGCCGCGTGCGGGATGGCTGTGGGGATGTAGCAGAAAAACGGCTGCTTCGCCCGCACGCTGCCGCGCACAAACGCCCGCGCCTGTTCCATCATCGGCGTGTGCAGATACGTGCCCTGCTTCAGCGGCAACTCACGGCCGTTGTGCACGTAGGTGGTGGGATAATAGGTGTGCGCAATGGTCTGGCTTTTCCAGCCGTAAAACTCATCGAACCCGTGGTTCAACGGATTAGGCGCGCCCTTCAGATGCGTGTTGCCTAAGCCCCATTTACCAAAGGCGCCCGTGCGGTAACCGGCCGCCTTGAATACCTCCGGCAGCACCGTCATTTTTTCATCCAATGCCGCGCCTGCCTCGCCGCGCAGATTCCCGCGCACATAACAGCGTCCGGAATGCATGCCGGTCATTAATACCGCGCGGCTCGGCGTGCACACCGTGTTCCCCGAGTAATGCGCCGTAAACTTCAGTCCTTCACTCGCCAGCCGGTCAATGTGCGGCGTCTTAAATTTCTTCTGCCCATAACACGACAGGTCTCCATATCCGAGATCATCGGTTAGAATGTAAATAACGTTCGGCTTATCCGCAGAACATACGGCCAGGGAAAACCCCAATAAAAAGAGACAGAAAAATGCTTTCATCGGTGACGGGAAAATAAACCTGCCACCGCTCAAGAACAGCAAAATCGCTCAACAGATTCAGCCCAACAGCTCTGGCAACACACCCGTGCTATCGGCAAAGCGATCGGTCACGCCGGTCTGCTGCAGCATGGTGGCGAAGACGTTGGTAAACGGCGTGTCCTCCCCGTACTTCACGTATTGCCCGTGCTGGAAACCGATCCCGCGGCCGCCGGCCAGGACGAGCGGGTAATTCTTGCGGTAATGCGTAGTGCTTTTGCTGCAGCCGCAGATGATGGTGGAATGATCAAGCGAGCCTGGATAAGGGAAAAGAAGGGCAAGTTCCACCTTACCCCTTTTTCATCAACTTATTTCCCGTCCGGCTTGAGTACCTGGAGCATGGATTGATATGCCGCGGCCGGATCGATGGGCTTAGCAGTGTCGTGGATCAATACGGCGTATCGTAACCGGAAGGGCTCACCTCGCTTGACCCAGGTTTTCACGTAAGGCGCACGGCGTTCCTTGGGTTGTTTGGGAAACGGATTGGTCACCACCACGCCGTAATCACGCGCGTGCAGCCATGAAGGGCGGGGGTTTTCCGGGTGGGCAGCCACCATCAGACCCACATGGCGGCCCTTGATTTGGCCGGAGTAATCAAACCACTTGGATTCCTTGCCCCAAATGTCGGCGCCGTTCTTTTCGCCACGATGATTGATAATCGTACCGTTTCCGCCCTTCACGCGGAGGGGTGAGGCCATACGAACGGCCAGGCCGGATTCTTCCTGGTCGCCAAAATAAAAATCCCGTTGTTCGTTCCGGAAGGTGGAATCCCAGAGCAACAGGATCCCGTCCGTGTGCCGGCGAAATTCCATTCGACAGATTTCCTGACACACCTCGCCCTTGCCGTCGGCGGTCTGATACCGATTCCGCACGATGAAGTTCGCACGATCCGGGCCGACCTTGGGCGGTTGCACAAATCCATCGTGCACTACCTTGGCCTGCAACCGCCAGTAGTCCTGCCCATCCAGATGGCCGAAGCCCATCCAGATGCCGGGGTGCATCAGAGGATGGTCGGCTCCATCACTGGCCTCCGGCGGGTAGTTGCGTGTGACCTGTCGGCCCGTGTGGGTTTTCATGTTGATCCAAGCCTGCCGGGTAAGCTGGGGATGCTTCAGCAGATACGTCCCTACTTTTTCCTCATCCAGCCAGAGTGCCACCTGATCTTTCTGCTTCTCGAAATGAAAACCTCGGGGCTTGGCCTTTTGCTGGAGCAGATAAGCCACCAAATCGGCGACCTGTTGCGGGCGCAGCATCACGCCGAAGGCCGCGGGCATGGCCGATTGCTTCAAGGTCTCGCGCTTGATCACCTGCACCTTGGGCACGCGCGACACAATCCCGCCGGCAGTGGCCACCTTCACCTCGCGACCGGTTTCTTCCAGCACAATCCCCGCGACGGCACTGCCATCGCGTTGGGTAAAGACCTGCATGGCGAAGCCCTCGGTGATGGCGGCGTTCGGCTCGAGGATGGACCGAGCCAGAAACTCCGCATCAGTGCGGTCGTCGATATCTGCCAACCCCGGCGCGAACACATTGCCCACGCCTTCAAGTTGATGGCAGGCCGCGCAATTGGCGCCGTGCCGGCTCAGGAACAAATCCCGCCCGCGCGCCGCCTGCGCCTGCTCCATCCGCGCCAGCACCTCGGCCACCGTGGCCGCCTTGCCCGCGGGCGCGAGCAGTTTGGGCTGAATGATCACGAGATAATTCCCTTTGCCTTGGTTAACCCCATCGCGATTGGCACCGAGTTTCACGGGGCCGGCCGGGAAATCGCGGCGATAAAGGTGCATCAGCTTGGGGTCGGTGGTTTCGATTGTCAGCTCTGTCCGCGTCCAGCCTTGCCGCATCCACTTGGGCAACACTTTGGCTCGCGCATCATCGGCCAGCCATACGGTGGCCGGATACCGCAGGGTAAATTCCAGTGCCACCCCAGAGTCACGCTCAGCATCGCCGCAGGCCGGTTGAATGAACGCCTCGCCGCGCAGCACCTCGGGCACGCCGGTAACGCGGTAATTACGATCGGTGTAGGCAGGTACGCCAGCTTCCAGAGTCATCACCCGATATGGCCGGCCGCTGGCGGGACGCAGGTTGGTCACCGGATTCACGGCCGCCTCACGCGCGGTACGCCCGGCAAGAGTAGCCTCCAACGGACGTCCGCGATGCGGGAACGCGTCCTTACCACCCAAGCGCCGTTTCACCAAATCCACCAACGCCGCATCCGTGTCCTTCATCAATGGCTTTAGTTCCGCATCCGTCAGGGCATCTTCTTCAAGCAAACTCAAAACAACACCACGCCGCACGCCCGCGCGCTCGTCCGACAACAAGCGCTGGCGTTGCGGCACGGTCAATAATCCGCCCAAGGCGCCCCATGCGGAGTAGTACACCACGCGATCGGTTTCCTTCGCCAAGACCGCCAGCAAATGCTCGATATCCTGGGCTGAACCGGCTTCGCGAAAGGCCAGTACCGCAGCATGGCGCAGGCGCGGCTCGGGATCCTCCAGCGCTAACCGAATGGTATCGGGCAGGTTCAAGCGGTCTTCCTGCTGCAAACGCATGGCGACGATAGCCGCGGCTTGCCGGCGGAAATTCAGCGACTTTGAATCGCGCACGGCAGCGGTAAACAGGGCGGTCAATCGCAGGTTATGAGGTTGTAGGCGGCCCAGTGTCCAACCGGCCCAGGTCTCAAAGCGTTCCGATTTCTTGATGTGATCGCGCAGCGCATACTGCAACTGGCCGACCATCTTATCGCCGCGCCGCACGAGTTCCTCAGAAGCGTTTACCCGCCAAACCGGCAGGCCACTATCGAGATCGGCCATCAACTCCGGCACGCTCCAGTCCTTTAACGGCTTGGCTCGCTTGGGCTCCGGCCGCCACTCGGCATTCATCTTTTTGGGCCAGAGGCGATAGATGCGGCCTTCGTTTTGCTGTTGGCCTTCAACCATCTTGGCGCCGTATTCGCGGCCCCAACTGGAAATCCAAAGCGCACCGTCCGGCCCCACTTCGATGTCCACCGGATCAAACGACCGCCCGCGGCTCTGGCTCATCGCCCGGCCGCCATCGGCATGAGCGATCACCTCCGGCTTTCCGCCGGCCTGCAGCCACGCGCCCTTCCATGACTTGCGATAAACCAACGTCTCCCGATTGAGCCAGTCGTTATAAATGAACACGTCACGATATGCCATGGGCCAAGCGGGATGATTGAGATGGATGGTGCCGGCGCCGGAGCCTTCAAAGAGAGGCCCGGCCGAGGGCGCCGTGGGCAAGTGCTCGTCACCTTTCCAATCGTAACTCCACGCGTGCCCCCAGCCAAAGTGCGCGCCGAGAAAGGGCGAAAACAACTTGTCCCCGTGCGATTGATCGTTATCCGTTCCGAACCACGTGAAGGTATCATCAAAGCAGATATCCCATGGATTACGAAAACCACGTGACACGACCTCCAGATTTTTCCCGTCGCCATCGCATCGCAAAATGCCGCCGGTCAGGCCCCAGTCATCGCGAGGGTCGTGATAGGTTTTCTCATAATTGGCGGCGTTAAAAATCTTGGGCTCAGGGAAATCCGGCGCGCTCGGCGCCTGCACGCCCCACAAGTCACGAAAGGCTTTGGGGGCCACGCGATCGGGCAACACGGTAAGCCCCTTGGAATTGCCCTTGGACATGTAGAGCTTACCGTCCGGCGCCCAGTTCAGGCCGTGAAGACCGTGCTCAAGATTCCCTAGATCGGTATAGAGCCGCACGTATTCATCGGCCACCTCATCGCCATCCGTGTCGCGCACCACCGTGAGGTCCGGCGCATTGGCCACCCACAAGTCGCCGTCTTTCCACGCAAGCCCTTGGATGTTGTTGAAGCCTGTGGCAAATCGTTTGCGGTCATCGGCCACGCCGTCGTGATTTTTATCGAGCAGAATCCAAACCGAATCACCGGGAGTGTCCGGCGTGGGATTGCGATATTGTGGCCCCATTCCAACACAGAGCCGACCCTTAGCATCAAAGGTGATCGCACATGGATTACGCACCAACGGCTCCCGTGCAAATAGCTTCACCTTCAGGTCCTCGGCAACTATCGGAAAATCAGCCGGGGCGGCTCCCAGTACGCTTGCGCAATAGAAAACCCAAATCCAACACTTCATAAATTTCGCCTAATATTATGATACGAAAAATATTTGATACAACACGAAATGAAAAAGCCTATAACTTTTCAGTTCTTAGGCTGATCCCACAAACGGTGCGGATCATTCAGACGCCGCATTTCCTTCAATAGAAGTTCCTCCATCTCTTTACGCTTGTCGGCGAACTTCGGATTATCGGCCAAGTTCAAAGCATTTGGATTTGACTTCACAAATTTGCGCAAACCATGGTGTTCACGAATGAATTCGTTCGGGTTTTCCTTTAAGTTAAATAACTGTGTTTTGCGTACCGTGCCGTCCATTACATCGTACTTGATCAGCTTCCAGTCACCGCGTCTAACACTGCGCATTCCCGGCTTGGTTCCTCCACAATAAACACCAAAAAGGGTGTCTCGAATCGTCTGTGCACGCCCCTTCAAGACCGGCTCCAAGCTAAGACCTTCGTTAGTGGCAGGCGGCTTGATTCCTGCAAGACTACAAAGTGTAGCCAGGGTATCGAGCAGGTACACATTCCCCTGAGCACGGCTACCGGGCTTGATACCCGGGCCCTTTACCACAAAAGGAACGCGCCAGGTGTGCTCATACAAATTCTGTTTACCCTGCAATCCGTGTCGGCCAATGGCCATGCCGTGATCGGCGGTGTACACAATGTAAGTGTTGTCCAGTTCACCCATTGCCTTGAGCTTGGCAAGCACGCGGCCGATCTGTTCGTCGATATATTCGCTACAAGCAAACTGTCGCCCAATTTCGTTGCGAATAGTGCGTTCATCACGTCGCTCCCATACACCGGGAACCTTGACTGCATCGCGAAGGCCTGGATGTCCATGATGGAAGGGATGTTCAGGCAACCAGTTGATTGGCAAGTTGGGTTGCTTGGGATTAGCGGGCGGAAGGGTATCCTTGTCGCGGTGATTCACCGCCCCGTATTTCTCCAAAAGCTCCGGCGTGCCATCACGCACATCATGCGGATGGGAAAATCCGAAGTAGATGAGAAAGGGATCCTCGTCCTTGGTCTCCTCTCGTTCGCCTAAATAATCAAGCACCCGCTCGGCGTGCCACGCACTACCGGTTTCAGCCGTACCACCACGTTTAGTGGCATCATGTACCACGGTGAATTGCTTATTCGCATCATCGTAGCTGTTTCCACGCTTGCAGGTACGCATAGTGTCGTAACCGGCCCGGTTAAAAACAGCTGCCAGCGTGTTCCGGGTCAAATCCGGTGGAACCAGTTTCGGGTTGAGCGCATTCGGATTGGCCGGCGGCTTGCGGAAAGGCCGATCCGGAATGTGCCATACTGTGCGTCCGCTCATTATCATGTGCCGCGACGCCGTGCACACGCCACCCACCCACGCCCCCATTTGGTATGCGCCATCAATCACCATACCCTCAGCCGCCAGTTTTTCGATGACTGGCGCATCCAGCTGACTTCGTTGATTATAAAACTTGAAATCAAACGGCGACTGATCATCAACAATGATGTAGAGGATGTTCGGCCGCTTCAGTGTTTGATCGGCCCCGACCGCGACCGTCAGGCCCAATGCGGCAATGAAGAGGAGTGTGAGTTTTTTCATGGGTAATTATTGAGGCAACCGCGCGCGCAATTGCTTGAGCAATGCAGCGGCTTGTTCGGGGTGAGTCTCGGCCATATTCTTTGTTTCACCGGCCAACGTGGTGTGATCGTACAATTCCAGCTCGCCGCCGCGATGGGCGATGAGTCGATGGGTATCCGTGCGAATAGTCTGCGCGCTGCTGCGATAAGCAAACGCCGCATGACCTTTCGTAGAAGGATCAGCAAGAATAGGCATCAGCGATTGCCCATTTAGACCGGAGGGTGGCTTAAGGCCAGTGAGTTCGCAGATCGTCGGGAAAATATCCAGTGTCTCAACCACCGCCTGTGTCGGGTCACCAGCGGCGGCCATGCCCGGAGCGGAGATGATGAGCGGAGAATGGAGGGATTCCTCGAAGAGCGCGTGCTTGCCCCAAATGGCGTGTTCGCCAAGGTGCCAGCCGTGATCGCCCCAAAGCACGATGATGGTGTTGTCGCGCAGCTTCAAGTTATCCAAGCGTTCCAGCAACCGACCCACCAAGGCGTCGGCGTAAGTAACACATCCGGCGTAATGTTTGCGCACTTCGAGCGCAAACTCCGTGTCGGTGTTGGGGTTGCGTTTCCAGCGATTGTATTTCATGAACTCACCCGAGCCGTGCCACGTGGTCTTTCCCTCGGGTCGGGTCGGATGCGGCGTGGCGGGGAGCGTGGCGTTGGCGTACGGCTTCATGTATTGGGCCGGCGTACCAAACGGCAGGTGCGGGCGGATGATGCCCACGGCGAGAAAGAACGGTTTGTCGGTCTTGGCCAGCGTGTCCATTTGCTTCAGGGCCTCGTCGGTAATCAGCCCGTCAGGATACACCGAGTCCGGCCCGTCGAAGGCCTGATACACGTCCATGTCCTTCGCGTTCTTGCGAATCTCACCATTGGCCAGTCCGTGCATCGCTCCGCGCGGATGTTGCCAAGGACCGGCTGGCAGCAAGTGGCGTGTCCACGCGCCGGGCATTTCCGGTTTATCATCCTCATTCCAATCTCGCCCGCCGCGACCGCCGGGATGATGCGAGACTTTCCCAACCGACACCGTCGTGTAGCCATGCTTGCGAAACCATCCTGGAAAACTCGTGTCTTTAATCTTGGCGAAGTTTTGAAAAAGCGCCCCATTGTTCGCGGGCCCATAACGCCCTGTTAGCAACGTGTACCGCGAGGCACCGCAAGTCGGCGCTTGTACATAGTGCCGATGAAATACCCGGCCGCGCGCCGCCAGCGCATCGATATTCGGCGAGTGAATGTAATCCACACCGAAACATTTTAGCTCCGGCCGCAGGTCATCCACACAAATAAGTAAAACATTCGGCCGCTGCTTAATGGACTTGGCCAGCAACAGCAACGGACTCATTACCAACAGAAAGAATAGGAATCTACGCATCGTGTGTGCGGATGGTGGCAGATGCGGGAGATGATTTCAAACGCGGAGAATTACTCCACATCGGCCGGCGTGAGGCGCGGGATGTCTTTGGCGTCGGGGTGCTGATCTTTGCGACCATGAACGTAGAGAGCAGTCCATTCCGCAAGCCGGCGGCCGAGGATTTTGCAGGATTCCTGGATCTCCGGCTCGCGCGGGGCCTTGCAGGCGACTGCGCCGTAATGGCCGGTCATCTTTTTGCCGGCGTACTCGGTGACGCCAAAAACGAGAAAGCCAAAATTCATGAGCACCGTATGGACGGATTGGCAGGCCAGTTCCATGCCGCCACCCCACCCGCCGGCACTGGAAAAGGCGCAAGCGATCTTGCCGTCGACCTTCATCCAAGACCCGATCATTTCCTCATCCCAAAAGCGTTTCATCTTCCACGAAAGCACGCCCATGTTCGTGGGGCTACCCACAGCGAGGCCATCGCACCATTCGACATCCGCGGCGGAAGCATCCTCCACACTGCGTACGCGCACCTCTGTATCCGGTACCAGCGCAGCACCTTCCCCGACAAGCTCGGCCATTTGCTGCACGTTGCCGGTGGCGGAATCGAAGAGGACGAGGATTCTGTTCATTTCAATTGTTTTATTTCAATCGTCTTTGGAGCCAGTTGGAGTACTCGGGCCGCTTAATCCATTCGGGGAAGTATGGTTTGTAGGCTTCGACGGTATTCCAGAAAATACGTGGCGGTTGCGGGCCAACTTTGCCTCCGGGATAATCCTTGCCCGCCACACTGCCGGCGATGGACGTGCGCGTGGCCTCCAGTTGCCGGCGCAGGCGCGCGGCGATTTTCGGTTCTGCGTCGACCAAATTCGTTTCCTCCGCGTGATCCTTGGCGAGATTGTAGAGCTCGTAGCGCGGCCCCTTTTTGCCCGGCAACGAGAGTAGCTTGTAATCATTATCAATCACCACCACACGCTCACGGCTCTGGAACGGCAGCGGCTTGGTGCGTGGGCCCGTTTCCTTGGCGAACAACGGCTTTAGGCTCAAGCCGTCCTGCGGCTGCAGCATCGTGGACTTCGGAAGATCGCATATCTCTGCGATGGTCGGGAAAATATCCACCGCCCCAGCCGGATGCTTTGTGATGCGCGCCTTGGCAATACCAGCGGGCCATTCAATCACACACGGCACCCGCAGCCCACCCTCGTACATGCTGCTCTTGTAACCGCGCAGACCACCAGTGGTGTCCGGCTCAAACCCAGGCAGGCCACCGTTGTCGCTGGTGAACCAGACCAGCGTGTCGTCTGCCACGCCGAGCTTGCGCAAGCCTTTCCGCAGGGCGCCGATGCTGCGGTCCATGGCCACCAATTCACCATAGTGATCCTGCGCCTTGGGTGTGAGCTGGGCAAACGGTCCCTTATCCTCGGCAGACGCAATCCAAGGACTATGAGGCGTGCCGTACCAAATCACCGTGAAGAACGGTTGCTTGGCTTGCACTTGTTCGCCAATGAACTTCAGCGCCTCATCGACCACTACCTCGGAGGAGTCGCCGCGATAATCTTCAAACTTGCCCATACGGCTCAGGAGTGGGTCGCGCTCAAAAAAGTTGGTCACCGACAACCACACATCAAAGCCGACCTTGCCGGGGCTGTGGGAATCATCTTTCAGGATCGGTACGCCCGGTCCGCGCAAGCCGTTAAGGTGCCATTTCCCGAAATGGCCGGTGGCGTATCCAGCGCGTTGCATGGCGCGAGCGAGCGTCTTTTCCTGACTGCGCAAGGCGAAGCCGTGATCGAACACGCCCGTGCGATCGTGCGATCGGCCGGTCAGCACCGTTGCCCGTGTGGGCGAGCAAACTGGCCCACCAGCATAAAAGCGATCAAACCGCAGCCCCGCCTTGGCCATGGCATCAAGGTGCGGCGTCTTGAGCACGGGATGATTGTAGTACCCGGTCTGTCCCCAGCCCTGATCATCGGCCATCACGAGGACCACGTTGGGGCGATCGGCAAACGCCACGACACAGCTCAACAACAATAAAAAAAACAAACGCATGAGCGGACCCTAAAGGGTGAAAGCGGAAGGAGAAAGGATGAACCGATCCGCCTTGTACGTTCCATCTAAATTCCCTCCGTGAATAAGTGGTTTCTTTCTTCTGTCATAAATGCGACTGGCGATGTACCGTTTCGCATCGCTAAAAAGCGGATTGTTATGAGTGTTTCACGACGTAAATTTCTCAAGGCAGGCGGCAGCACAATGCTGTTGCCGTTCCTGCATTCGGTGTCCGAGGCTCGCGCGACCACCCCCAAGAAGAGCGAAAAACCGGACAAAAAACTGGTGATCATGTATATCCCCAACGGGATTGTACGCCGACAGTTTTTCCCAGGTGAAGATCAGGCGGCAATACCGGGATTCATCGGCGGCTTTAACGCGGATAAGACAAAAGAGCAGCGGCGGTTCAAGAACGAACCAGGTATCTATGATCTCGAATGGACGCCGACTATGCAGCCGCTGAAGGCGCACGGGAAAGACATCACGATGATTACCGGCTTGGATCGCACGTTTAAAAACGGCCAAGACGTCCACGCTCAAGGTGCCTCGTGTTACCTCACTAGCCTCTCGCCCGAGCAGGCCGCCGACGCGGGTATTCGTCATCCGAACGGTCGCACGCTCGATCAGGTAATCGGCGACAAGGTCGGGCACAAGACCGTGCTCAATACACTGGAGATTAGCTGCAATGGATTCCGCGCGCCAAAGGAACCAATCGAGTTCGACAACATCTCGTGGTATGGCCCCGGAAAAATTGCTCCATCCATTCGCGACCCGCGCAAGCTCTACGACCGGCTCTTCTCCAAGGACAGCCTCCGCGCGCACGTGGGCGATGTGACCGATCTGGTACTGGCCGATGCTCAGTCCCTTTCGCGCAAACTCTCCTCCGAAGACCGTGCCACTATGGATGAGTATATGACCATGGTGCGCGACGTGGAGGTGCGCATGGCCAAGCTCGAGAAGCTGCTGGCAAATGCGGATGTGACCGTGCCCAAGGAGGAAATCCTGCCGCGCGGCGAATACATCCGCCTGCAGGCAGACCTGATGCTGCTCGCCTTCCAGATGGGCATCACAAATATTTCCACCTTCATGATCGGCCCCGAGCGCTGGGACGCCACGCTGATGTACGAGGGTGTGTTCGATAAGCCCGTGCAACATCACAACATGACGCACAACCAGAAGGGCAACGGCTATCTGGAGCTGGCGAAGATCGATACCTTCCACATGCAACAGTACGCCTACATGATCCAGCGCATGAAGGAGATCAAGGAATCAGACGGCAGCACCATGCTGGACAATTCGCTGATCACCTACGGCGCGGCCTTGGGCGACGGTGCCACGCACCAGTTCTACGATCTGCCGATGATCGTAGCCGGCGGCGCACAGGGCCAGATCAAGCAGGGCCGGTTCATCCGAATGAAAAGCGGCACCCTCAACTCCAATCTTTGGCTCACCCTTGCCAATCTCATGGGGCTGGAAATGGAATCGTTCGCCGACAGCCACGGCGTGCTCTCCGATCTGTGGACGTAATTCATTCGATGAAGAACAATCGCATGTGGTTGGGCGTTAGCCTGTTGGTTTTCGCCCTCAGTTGGCTTCCGGCTGAAGCTGCTGATGAGTTTCAGGAGAAACTTCAGCCGATCTTTGCGCAACACTGCGTGAAGTGTCACGGCGGCGACAAGGTTAAGGGCAAGGTCAACCTCAAAGAGATCGGCAATGCCCGGCAATTCCTCGGCAAGCCGGCGTTGATCAAGGAATTGATCGACGTCCTAGACGCCGGAGATATGCCGCCGGAAGACGAGCCCCAGCTCAAGCCGGCCGACCGCGCCGAGCTGCTCACCACGCTCAAGGCCATGCTCCGCACCGCCGCCTCCGGCCAAGCAGCCAAGCGCAATCCGCCCCGGCGACTGAACCGTTTCCAGTACAACAATGCCGTGCGCGATTTGTTTCAGCTCAACCGTAACGTGTTTGCGCTGTCGGAAAAACTGATGACCCGTGAGACCATCTACCTAAACACGCCCAAGATGCCCGACCGCGTAAACGCCCGCTCGCACGCGCTCAATCCCAGCGGCGGTCTGGCCGAGGTGAAGCCGTTCCCGCAGGATCTTCGTGCCTCGCACGGGTTTGATAATCAGGCCAACCAACTGACCCTCTCGCCGTTGTTGCTCGATGCCTTTTTCCGCCTGAGCGTTTCGATCATCGACAGCCCCGACTTCAACGAAAACACCGTTGGCATCTGGAACACGTTTTTCAAGCCTCCCGCCGAGGGCGCTGATCTACCCGCTGAAACGCGCAAGCGCATTGCCGCGTTCCTGCGACACGCCTTCCGCGGCCCGGTGGAGCCGGCCACGCTCGAACGCTACACCGCCTACGCGCTTGGCAAAATGAAACAGGAGCTGTCGTTCACCGACACAATGAAGAAGGTCGCCTCCGCCGCTCTGTCCTCGCCGCTGTTTCTGTACCACTACCAATCCACCGACCCCAAGCAGCACTCATTCGCCCTTGCCTCCAACCTCTCGTTTTTCCTGTGGGCCAGCACTCCGGACGCAGAGCTGCTCCAGCTTGCTGAGAGTGGTGAACTAGCCAAGCCCGAGGTGCTAGAGAAAACCATCGACAGCATGCTGGCTGATCCCAAGGTGGAACGTTTCCTCGATTCGTTTCCCTCCCAATGGATGCAGCTGGAAAACATCCTCGCCGCCACGCCGGATCCCAAGCAGCACCGTTATTTCTCGTTGGACAAACAAAACCCCGCCAGCCTGCAGATGCTCATCGAACCGCTGTTGCTCTTCGATTCAGTGTTCGTCGAAAACCGCCCGATCACGGAGCTAGTGCTGCCCGAGTACAGCTACCGCAGCGATTTCCTCAAGGATTGGTACACCAGCGACCTGAAACCGACCCTGCCCGATGTGTCCGACATGGTGACGGCCAACCGCGAGATCGACGAACGCAAGCGTGGGTTGGAGGAGTTGATCAAGACCACCGAAACCGATCTGGCCAAGCTCATCGAACCCGTGCGCAAACGACTGTTGGCAGAGCGCAAAAAGAACTCCACCAACCAAAAGCCGGTCGACCTCAAGCCCTACGCGGCTTGGGAATTTAACGGCGACCTCAAGAGCACCGTCGGCAATCTCCCACTCAAGTCCAGCGGCAAAGTCACCTTCAAGGACAGCCAGGTCGTGCTCAACCGAGGTTTTCTCGAGAGCCCCAAGCTGCCCATTGACCTCAAGGCCAAAACTTTGGAAGTATGGTTCTCCATTCCTAACCTCGACCAACGCGGCGGGGGCGTGATGGGCACGCAAGGGCCCGGGGATTTCTTCGACACCATTGTGCTCGGCGAACGCCAGAACCGCCACTGGATCTCCGGAAGCAACGGCTTCGCGCGCACGCTCGATTTCCCTGGGTCCACGCCCGAGACCGCCGTGAACCAGCTCATCCATCTCGCGATGGTGTATCTCGAGGACGGCACCACCCTACTCTATCGCAACGGCGTGCCCTATGGCAAACCCTTCCGCCGTAACCGCGCTACCTTCCCCAAGAACCAAACCTCCATCATCTTCGGCCTCCGCCACAAACCCGCCGGAGGCAACAAGTATCTGAATGTCTCCATCGACAAGGCGCGCCTTTACAACCGCCCGCTCAACGCCGAGGAAGTCGCCGCCTCCGCGTCCGGCAACAATCTGTTCATCACCGAGACCGACGCCCTGCAGGCGATGAGTGCCGATCAGAAGAAACAACATGCCGCCCTCAACCAGACCCTCAAGCAGGCGCAGGACATCCTGCAAAAATTGCCGCCCAAAAAGGACGTCGGCAAGGTCCAGCAAAACGCGCGGCAACAGTTCGATAACGTGATGCGCAAAAAGCTACGCGGAAACACCTTCACCCGCATGCCGGTGGAAAATCCGCGCTATGGCGGTATCATCACCAGCGCCGCCATGCTCAGCATGAACAACGGCACTAAACGCACCCACCCCATCGCCCGCGGCGCCTGGATCATTGAGGTGATTTTCAATGATCCCCCGCCCCCACCGCCCAACGATGTGCCGCCGCTCAATGAGGATGCTGGCCCGAAGAACCTCACCATCCGAGAGAAGTTTGCCAAGCACCGCGAAAATCCCGACTGCGCTGGTTGCCATTCTCGCCTCGATCCGCTGGGGTTTGCGCTGGAGAATTTCGACATCACCGGACGGTGGCGTGACAAGTATCCCAATGGCCGCAACGTGGACGCCAGCGGCACGCTCCTGCGCAAATATCCCTTCGCTGATCCGGCGAAGTTTAAGCAATCAATCGTGCAAGAAGACAAACGCTTTGCAAAAGCCTTTACCTCCCATCTCCTGCGCTTTGCCCTCGCCCGCGAACTCGCCCCGGCCGACGCCCTCACCGTGGATCAAATCGTCGAGAACACCGCCAAGGACAATTTCAAACTCCGCCCCATCATCCGCGAAGTCATCCGCAGTAAAAGTTTTCAGGAATAGTTTCCTGCCATTTTTCCCAGTGCACTCCGCGCTTCCGGGGTGAATTCCCCTTGCCCGATTTCCACCACGACGCCACGCTTGGCCCGTGATTATCCGCACTTGGATTCTGTTAAGCCTCGCCACCCTTTCGGCCGCCGCACCGGCTAAGTGGCGGCAGAGCTTTGATGCGGGCTATTTTGATGCGCAGGGAAAATGGGCCGGCGGCTCGGAGATCATGCATCTCGCCGCGCACGCCGGAAGTCTGTACGCCGCCAACGGCTACTGGCTCGACGCCCGCTGGGTGATCCCGCCCGAGGGCCAGAAACAATCTGCGCAAGTGCTGCGACTGGACAAGTCCGATGGCAAATGGCAGGTGGATCTTGATCTCGGCAAGGCCAATGACCTTGGGCTGGAGTACATGAAGGGCAACATTCTGAAGTCCGTTTCCTTTTCCACCACCGGCGAAGGCCGCGTGCTCAATGCGTCCAAGCACTTGCTGGTCATGGCGGCCGGGGCGAATTTTGAACGCGGCGGCGCGGTGTCCGTCTGGGTGCGCGATGATGTCGCCGGCACATGGCATCACACCCTCGTGCGGCACGGCTCCAATGCCGGCGGCATCCGCTGGGTACCGCGCGATCTGCAAGTGTATCGCGACCGCGTGACGGGCGTAGACCGGATTTTTCTACTGCTCGGCAATCCCGGCATTATCAGTGGCGTGCACGATCCGCGCGAACCTTCACGTATCCGCTGGGATCGGCACGTGGAATTCCCTTTCCTCACCAAGGGCAGTTTCTTCACGCGCCCACTGGGCATCGCCGAGGCCAATGACGCGCTGCACTTTTCCGAAGGATCCTCCATCTTCCGCCGCATTGATGGCAAACGCCCGCAGTGGGAGGAGATTCTCAATCTGGCCGAAGATACGGACACCGATGTCGGTGGCATCCGCGGGTTGACCGCCATCCAAAACCCCAACGGTAAAGGCCAATCGCTGCTCTTCGTGTGGGCACCGGGCGAACGCGCGCAGAGCCAGGTGAAGCGGCTTGATCCCGATGGCAAGGGTGGCTACACGTTGCACGACGAGGCCAATCTCGGTCAGCTCATGAGCCGCCATCTCGGCGTGAAGGTCCCCTACACCCTCGGCGGCCATAACATGATGTACCCCGTCCCGCATCCCACCACTGGCGAGCCCGTCCATATCATCGGCTTCTATGGCAGCATGGCGGGCAAACCAGAGCTCGCGTGGAAAGGCAGCCGATTTTACGGCGGCGCCCTGTACGCCGTGCGCACCGCCGCGGGAAAGTATTCCGTGCACGAAGTCAACGGCCCGTACACCGCGGACAAGACGCTGCTTGTTTCGCCTCGCACCTTTTGCCGGTCGCCGTTCAATCCCAAGGAAATCTTCATTGGCGGCCATGACTCGAGCAATAAAATCTCCGATAACCTCGCCTGGATTTTCCGCGCGCCCCTATCCGTCGCCGTTGGGATCGAGGCCGGTTCGCCCGCGCTCACCTTGCCCAACTCCGCCCCGCGCATGCCCCGCGTGGATGACGGCCCCGTGTACGAGCTGCGCATCTATGCCGCCGCCGAGGATCGACTCGGTCATTTGATCAAGCGCTTCCGCGAACACACCGATCGCCTGTTCCGCAAACACAAGATGGAACCCGTCGCCTACTGGCTGCCCACCGATGGCACCGCTAAGGAGAAGCGGCGCTTTGTATACATCCTCAAACATTCCTCCCGCTATGCTGCCTATCAAAACTGGAATGCCTTCACGCACGATCCCGAATGGAAACGCGGCGTACTGGAAAAGCCCGAGTTCCAGCGTCTCCTCAGCGAACGCCCCGAAAGCATATTTCTGACGCCGCAGGACATCCTCGGCACATTCCCGCACAGTACGAACCCCAGCATCTTTGAATTGCGCATCACCACCGTGGCCAACGGCAAACTGCCCGATCTCCAAGCCCGCCACCGGCAACACACCTCGCGCCTGCAACTCAAACACGGCATGCGCCCCCGCGGCAACTGGTTCGCTTACGACAAACCGGAATCAGAAAATACGATGGTCACTCTCCTCCGCCACACCAACCGCACCCAGGCCGACCTAAACTGGAAAGCGATTGAAGCCGATCCCGAATGGAAGAAATCCCGCGGTAATTTAAACACGAAAACCGACCGGCTCTACCTCAAGCCCATGGATTTTTCGCCGATGCGTTAAAGCCGCCGCTTTATTCGGCGGGCGTGATGATTTCCTTGCTGACCACTTGCAATCCGCAGGGATACCACAAGGTGTGCGCCCACACGGCATCCACCACCAGACCGACGGGGGATATCGGCAGATGGTCCTTCCACCGTTCCAACGAGGGATCGAGCGTGTACTCATCGAAATTCAACGTCACATCAAACGGCTGCCTGTCCGCAAACATCTCCTCCGGCAGTATGACTTGAAAGCGGCCGGCAAAATCGCCATTGATATGGCGCAGGGTAACGCCAAAATACACACGATGCTGCGTCTCTAACCGGCCACGTACGCGGATCTGGGATCCGGACTGCAACACCACCGGCGGATGATCGCCAGTGGAGGGCTTCATCGCCAGCGTGTAAATCGTGCGGCCATCAGGAATCGTGTAGGGCACGGAACCCAACCGCGCTGACTGACCGGCTCCGGCAGGAAACCATTCCCCCTGATTCTGTTTACGCCCGAGTTCCACGCGACTACGCCAGCTACCCACGGAGTCTGGCACCTTTTCAGTCACCAATTCCCGGTTAATGGCGGCGGTCACGCGGTGTTGGGCGGGCACATCCACGGAACTGTTGTCGCTCAGCTTGGTAGCGCGCACGCTGCCCTCGGTCACCGTCAATGTGGCGGCGGCGAGTTCGGCATCCACACTGAAACGCGTGCCCAACACCTCAAACAAGGCCGTCCGTGTCTGGACCAGCATCGGCTTGTCCTTCGGTTGCGGCATCACGTTGGCCGTAAAGCCGCCTTCCTTGAGCCGAAGCTTTTTTTGACCGTCATCAGAAAAGGTGAGCATCGAAAATCC
Organism: Verrucomicrobiales bacterium; assembly: GCA_038139415.1. Taxonomy (GTDB): domain Bacteria; phylum Verrucomicrobiota; class Verrucomicrobiia; order Limisphaerales; family UBA1100; genus UBA1100. The sequence continues at coordinate 37,010 of JAYOSV010000025.1, forward strand.
GGAAATCATCACGGTGGAGCCGTCTGTAAACTGCAGCTCAAACCACGCGTCCGGTGCCATGCCTTCGATGGTGCCGCCGGTCAATTGATCGCCCACGGCGAGTTGATTCTGCACCGCACCGCGATCGCCGGTGTACACCAACGACCCGCTCAGGCCCTTGATGGTGGCAATGGGCCGAACCTCAGCACGTTCCGGCACCCCGGTTACCGGCAACGCGGGCGGTTGAACAAGGGCGTTGATGAAGAATCCAATCACCACCAGCGCGGCCATGGCCAATAGCGGCCGCGTATAGGAAGGCTGCGGAGGCTCCACGATCTTGGTGACGGCATCCAACGCCCCGAAATCCGGCACGGCAAACTGTGTCTCCAGGTCCTCGTGCACATCCAGATAGGCGTGGTACTGCGCCTTCGCTTCGGGCTGGGTACGCAGAATTTCATTCAGACGCGCAGTCTCGGTCTCGGAGAGATCCTCATCGACCAACCGGCCGAGCAGCGTATCGAGTTCATCACGCCATGGGAGTTGTTGTTCGCTCATGCTTCTTGTTCTTTCAATTTAAGCCGCACACAATCCTTCAAGCTGAGACGCAGTCGGTGCAGTTTCACCCGCACGGCACCGGCTTGTTTGCCGACTTCCGCGGCCATTTGCCTCACCGACAGGCCATCCTTGTAGCGCAAATTCATAAAGGCCTGATTGGCCTTGGATAATTTTCCGTAGCAATGCCGCAGCAATCGCATGTGCTCAGTGCGTTGATCGGCATCGTCCTCCCGATCATCGATCACATGAAACACGTCATCGGTAAACACCAGACGTTCCCGGGCCATGGATTTTCGGTACGCCATAATCTGGTAGTGCGCAACGGTGGAGGCCCAGGCGTTAAAATTGGTGCCGAGCTCGAAATCATCGGCCTTTCGGCAGAGGACGAGATTGGTCTGCTGCAGCACTTCCATCGCCTGATCACGGTTGGCCATGCGGCGAAAAATATAACCATATAACCGCTGCTGGCACTGTGTCAGCTCGAGGATAAAGTCGTCAGACAAATTCATCGGCAAATTGGACACGCCCAACGCTACGCCCGGGCCTGCGTCCTTCCAACTAGATAAAGCCGGAAACGCCCTTATGTTACGGGCTTTTTCTTGTGCAAAACTTTAAAGGCGGTCACCGTAACCTTTTGCCCCCACGGTATATATACTAGATAACAAGGCATGACACGTACTGGCACATCGATTTGGCTCTGTTTTTTTGGCGTTTTGATCATGTTGACCGGGCCGTTGATCGGCGCGGATACAAAGCCCGGCAAATCTCCGGAGAAATCCATTGAGCAAAAAACAAAAATTCACCGACTGGACACCCAGGAACGTGCCCCGTACGACGCTTTCACCTATTTGAATCGCATCCCCGCCAAGGCCGATGAAGGCGAGGATATCTTGGATTTCACTGCTCGCGTTTACAGTCGGCTTGCTAATCAGGAAGGACGCATCCTGATCAAGCTGCCGCAAGGCATGACCCGTGAAGCTTATCTCGGTTACAAGATTTTCCTTAGCACCGACGCCAAAGTGAGCAACGGCAATTGTGTCACCTGCCATGCACCGGATAAATTTACCGACTTCAAACTGCATAAGCTCAACGTCGATAGTCCGGCGCGGCCCACGCCTTCCCTGCGCAATCTGACTAAGCGCAAGATCGATCTTTCCAAGGCGTTACAGGCCAAACTTGCCGCCGCAAAGTCACCCAACGCCCCGAAGGCCTTCCGCAACATCCATTTAAATAAGATGGATCTCACTCACCTGCAGGCGTTCCTCAAGCAACTTAACGACGTTGACGACAAGGCCTTCCGAGAACTCATCCTGAACGCAAAGATTTTGAATACCCTACTGGATTAACATGAAAACCAAACTCCACTTCACTATCCTGGCACTGGCGCTCTCGGTTTCGTTAGCGTCAGCCAAAGAAATCCGCGGCACGGTAACGCAGGACGGCAAAGGCGTGGGCGGCGTATTCATCTCTGCGCATGACACCGAAAACCGCAAGGCCACCGGCGTATTCACCGCCGCCGACGGCACCTATGCCATTGATGACCTGCACGACAAGGATTACCGCGTGCGCGCCCGACAAAAGGGCCTGAATGATGTCTGGCTTGATGATGTAACCGCGGGCTCCAAAAGCATCGACATCAAGATGTCGACCGCTACCGGTTGGAAGCTGGAAAGACAACGTACGGCCGATAGCGGCTTCGGCATGCTCAAATTCGACAATCACCGCGATAAGCTGAACTTCAAGATGTATTGTAGCTACTGCCACCAAGTCGGCACGGTCGGCTTTCGCTCGCCGGAGGAACCCGTGGACTGGGAGACCATGATTCGCCGAATGGATGGCTTTGGCGCCCTTTACCCCCATACCAAGCGCACCATCGTAAAACGGATCATGGATACCTACAAAGGCGACGCCGTTGATAAATGGCCGAAGTATGTGCCGCCGCCAGCGCCCACAGGCGCAGCTGCCAAGGCGAAGATTACCTGGTGGGAAATGGGCAAGCGCTACGAGTCGCAATACCACGACATCGACCTCAGCCCCGATGGCCGCCTGATCTATGCGTTGAACATCACAAAAGGATACATGGTCACCGTGGACACGAAGACCGATGAGCAGGTGTACCGAAAATTCCCGCGCGGCTCCCATGGCCCGCACTCCATCGAGCCGGACAACGATGGTCACATGTGGGTGACGATGTGCGCCTCAGGGCAGATGGCAAAGTACGACATCCATAAGAAAGAATTCGAGGTGTACAGCAGTGCTGAAGCCCCGGCCAAGCGTGGCGGCTACCCGCACACACTGCGTGTAAACCCGCAGGATCCCGAGGGGCTCATCTGGTACACGGACGCCGGCCGCAACTCGGTATTTTCGCTGCATCCGAAAACCAAGCACGTAAAGGAATATCACCTATTGAGTGCCCATCAGGCCGTGGCCGCCGGCAAGGGCGAGAGCCGCGGTATCACGCCCTACGGGATCGATTTTTCACCGGTCGACGGCATGATCTGGTACAGCAAGCTCAACGGCAACCGCATCGGTCGTATTGATCCCAGCAAACCCGATGGTGACATCAAGGAATGGAACCCGCCCTTCCGCGGACCGCGCCGCTTGCACGTGGCGCCCGATGGCATCATCTGGGTGCCGGGCTTCGCCTCCGGCGTTTTTGCCAAGTTCGATCCCGCCACCGAGAAGTGGGTCGTGTACGATCTACCTAACAAGGAGAATCAGATCCCCTATGCTTTGAATGTCGCCCCCGACGGCATGGTGTGGGTATGCGGCACGGGTGACGACACCATCCACCGGTTCAATCCAAAAACTGAAATCCTAGTCACCTACCCCTTGCCCAACCGCGTGAGCTACACGCGCGAAATCGAATTCGATCCCGATGGCAACGTGTGGACCCCCACCAGCGGCCCATCGCGTCACATGGAAACCGGCTACGGTGCGATCATTAAAATCGAGCCCAACGACCTCAGCGACGCCGGTGGCCGCAAGCTCAAGGGCTACATGCCCGACCGCAGCAAGCTTACCTACGAGCAGCCGCGTCCGGTAAACTACACCGGCCCCAACGCCAAGCTATTGCAAAAGATTGCCCAGACCAAGCTCCCGGAGGCTTATCTGAACGGCAAGCACCAGCCGTATGTGGATGCCACATACAAAAAGCTCACTGAGAAACAAAAGCACCGCATCCACATCCTTTGGCAGGAGAAACGCAAAGCGGATCCGGAAATGCCTAGCGCCGGCCAGCACTTCGTCCGCATCATGGAATACGTGGCTAACAACGAGAAATAATCATGCGCACTTTCACCCTACTCTTCCTGTCCGCCGTCACTGCGATTGGAGCGGACATTTCCGGCGTCATCAAGCTTGATGGCCCGCAACCCAAACGCCCGCCTCTACAACTCACGCCTGAGAGCCGCAAGCTCTACGAGGGCCAACCGTATCCGCGCGACGAGGTGGAATTGGTAAGCGCCAAGGGCGAGATCAAAAACGTGTTCGTCTACATCCGTAAAGGCCTGCCCGCCGGCAAGACCTACACCGCGCCCAAGAAGGCCGCCCTGCTCGATCAGCAGCGCTCGATGTTTCGCCCACGCATTCAGGGTTTGTTCGTCGGTCAGGATTTCGCCATGCGCAATAGCGATCCGATCATTCACAACGTACGCTCGCTCTCGCAGGAAAACCGCCCCTTCAACATCGCCCAACCCGCCGGCACCCCGGACCGCTTAAAACGGTTCAGCGATCAGGAAGGCCCGATCGAATTGCGGTGCGATTATCACCGCTGGATGCGCGCGTTCATTTTTGTGATGGAACATCCCTTCTTTGGCGTCACGGACGCACAGGGGCGTTTCTCCATCAAGAACCTCCCCTCCGGCGAGTACGTGCTGGCCACTTGGCACGAGTCGTTCGGTGAAAATAAACAAATCATCCAAGTTGGGGACAGCGGATTGAAGAAGGTAAACTTCACGTACAAACCCAAAAAAGGTTTAAACTTCGAATGAAAAGAGAGGGATAAGCAAGACTAAGGGAGCTTCTAGTTTTGTAGGAGTCAAATTGAGAGAGCTTAACCGCGTAGTAAAAGAAGATGCTATCATTGTAGTTAGCCGAAAGTATGCTGAGCAACTTGAGCTCGATTCCAATCCCATGTATTATAAGAGTAAGTATCTTGAGACTACCTCAAAACAAATCGATGTAGAATAGAAGTGAATACACGAACGAAAATTTTTTACCTTACTCTACTTGCGACATTTCAGATTTCCCTTAATGCCGCACCCAAGAAGATCGGGCACCCGTCTTTCCTTAGCCCTCATACCCGACCGATCCTTGCGCATGAGGGCCGGGTGTTTGTGGCGAACACCCCTTCGGACTCATTGGATGTGATCGACGCGAAAACGCGCAAGGTCATCCGCCGCATTCCGGTGGGGATCGATCCAGTGAGCCTCGCTCTGCGCCCCGACGGCCGGGAGTTGTGGGTGGCTAATCACGTGTCCGACTCAGTCAGCGTCATCGACACTAATCCCGAGAGCCGCACTTACCTGCGCGTAGTCGATACGGTTCAGGATTTTGACCTGCGAGCGAAAGCCACTCGCTTTGATGAACCCGTCGGCATTGCCTTTGCCAATAACGAGAAAGCATACGTTGCTCTATCTTCAGAAAACAAGATTGCCATAATTGATGTGCGCTCACGCAAGGTGAGACGGCATCTGAATATTACTTCCCAGGACCCCCGAGCCATTGTGGTGCGTAATGGAAAACTTTACGTCATCCCCTTCGAATCTAATAACAAGACTCAGCTTTCGGGCGGGTACAAGATTGACGGTGAGTTGGTCACCTTCAACGCCCATGAGCATTCCATTGCCAACAATAACGTCCTCTCTCTCGGCCACAAAACTGATATCGTAAAACACCCACGTGTACCGGACCGGGACCTGTATGTATTCAACACCAAGACCGACCAGCTTGTTAAGACGGTCAGTACACTCGGCACCCTACTTTACGGTTTAGCGGTCGATTCGGAAGGCACAGTATTCATAGCCCAAACTGATGCGCGTAACGAGGTAAATGGTCGTTCAGGAACCAAGAAGCATGGGCTCAAGGAACTAGAAAACCGGGCCTTTCTCAACCAGATTACCCGCGTTTCCTTCAGAGGAAATGACGCTCAAAAACCTGAGTTCATCAACCTTGAGCCGCTACCGCCCAAGCAGCCAAAGCGTGAGGATGCGCTGGCTACACCATTCGCCGTTCAGGTGAGCGACGATGACCAAACGCTTTATGTTACAGCCGCTGGCTCGGATAAATTTTTCACTCTCGACGCTGCTACCGGAAAAATTCTTGGCCGCACCTCTGTCGGTGCCGTACCGCGTGGCATTGCCTTAGACGAAGATCACGCATGGGTTCTCAACGCTGTGGCCAACACGGTGTCCGTCGTCAATATCACTGACCGCACCGCGCCCAAGACCGGGGCGTCCATCACGCTGCATGATCCCACGCATCCGGATTTCAAGCGGGGCCGCATTGCCTTCAACACCGCCAAGGCCTCCACCACTGCCACTTTTTCCTGTGCCAGTTGCCATCCCGATGGCCACACCGATCAACTGCTTTGGGTGCTCGATACCCCGATCGTCACACGCGGCAATCAGATCATGCCTCGTTCAACCATGCCCATACGGGGCCTGCGCGATACCGCACCCTTTCACTGGGACGGAATTCCTGGCGACCCATACGGCGGCATCAACAGCGCCAGCATCCGCCGCCACGTGAAGCCCAACAGCAGCGTTGACAAGCCCGAGTCGCAGACCCGCCACCTCATCGACGGTGGCCTCGCCAGTACCATGGCACGGGTGGGTGATGAGACAAAGAATGACGAAGGCAAAGCCGGTCTGCTCTCCAAGTCCGAGCGCGATGACATGGCGAAGTTCTTACTCAACGTTACCTACCCGCCCGCACAGCGCCGCGCATTTGACAACGAGTTATCCGAACGTGCACAGGAAGGCTTCGAGTTGTTTCATATCACTGGCGATATCGGGGGAACACCTGGCGGAAACCTATGCGGCAATTGCCACAGAATGCCCTTCTGGGTGAGCACCAATACCCCGGGAACCGGCATGGACGCACCCACTTGGCGTGGTGCCTACGACCGTTTCCTTATCCTCCCCCAAGGAAGGTTGAACATCATCGATTTTCCCTTCTATCGGAGAGTAGCCGAACAAGGGATTCCCGAGCGAAGTGTTTGGCAGTTCTCATGGGGTGGACGACGGGCCTTCGATCCCGTCTGGGAGATGGTACTGGAAGGGAGCACCGGTCATTCCGGTTCCTTTGCCCGTCAAGTAACTCTCAATGAATCGACGGTGGATGAACCCCTGACCAATGACTTGCTCGAAGCCTTGGAAACATCCTGCTCGGAGGGTGGTGTTGTGCTGCAAGTCGAAGGTGTTTTCTTTAGGAACGATCAGGCAATTCCTGTTATGTTTCAGTTTGCTGATGGTTATAAGTCGGTTGAAGGAGAGCAATCCTACTCACGAGCCAAGTTGTTGGAGATGGCTGCGGAAGGCAATTTCATCGGCACTTTTACAGGACGTCATGGAGAAAACGCTGACTATGATCACCCGCAACCTGCACTCTGGACCCTTGGCCCAATCCATTCTCAGCGTGGGAAACAAAAATTTCCAGAGCTCGCCGGTGACAACAAAACCATGACTATCAGCGGACGACACGTCCGCGAAGGCGCCCAAATTTTAGTCGATGGCCATAAGGTCGAGGGATCCATCAAAATAGGCGATAAAGACCGTCTGGAAATAACCCTCACGCAATTACCTCCCATTGGCATGCATTTTCTGCAGGTCCAAAATCAGGGCGGCTTGTTCAGCAACGACTTCATATTCCATGTCACTGCCGATACTAACCTACAGGAGGCCCTGGGAACCGCCGTTCGGATAGGTGATCGTTCGGTCGTCCTGGAGACGCTCGCTGCGGGTGCGAACCCGAATCGTCCAGTGGAAACTGGAAACACTGCCCTTAGCACAGCGGCATTCCATGGCCAATTGGATGTGATGCGACTGCTGCTCGAAAAAGGTGGTCAGGTCAATGCTGTTAACGAAGATGGAAATACCGCCCTGCATGTAGCCGCCTTCATGTGCCGTACAGAGATAGTGCAACTGCTCCTGTCAAAAGGTGCTAGTGTCACTCAACGCAACGGCCGTCGGGAAAGGGCTATTGATACAGTAAGCGGTGCTTGGTCCGAGGGTTTAGCTGGGTTTTACCGCAGCCTGAATGCCTCTGCCACAAACAAGGTGGATCTGGAGCAAATCCAAAAGCTGCGTCCACAGATCGCCAAACTGCTCCGAGAACACGCTGATAAACAACGTCGCTAACCGAAAAGTCGCGTTTCATCATCTAAACCTAGAAAGCTGAGCTTCGAATGCCTCTTACAACTCGACTCGTTCTACTTTTTTTTCTCGGACAATTGACGCACTTCGCCGCGGCCGCCGAGGGAGATAAAAGTCACAGATCCGCTTACTTCAAGAATGGCGAGATTCACGTCAATATCCTTGGAACCCCCGAAGGCAAACCGCTTACAACCGGTCACTGGGACTTCAAGCCATCCTGGTCCAAGACGGATGACAAACTGGTCTTCTTTCGGCGTGTCAAAAATCATCCTCAAGTCGGGATGTGGAAGACAGCGATCTGTATCATCAACGCCGATGGAACGGGGTTTCACCAGATTACGGATGCCAAGCACACCAACTTCAACCAGACTTGGACTCGTGACGGCACGAACACGCCTATCTGGAATAGAAAGAATCCGACTGGCGGCGGCTACCACGTCATGGCGGGAAAGATCGGCGGGAAGCCCGGCCAGGAGATCGCTCTTACCAACCAGAGATACCACGCGTGGGCATACACCTGTATGACCGACGGGAGGATTCTGGTTAATCATTCCCACCCTGAGCAAGGCCGGGGTTATTACCTGATGACCCCCAAGCCTCATGGCAAATCGGTCTTTGAGAAAATCGACTGTGACCTTGCCAAACGGGGGTACTTGGACCGACTTAGCTTATCCGTTGACCAAACCAAAATTTGTTTTGAATTTCAAAAAGGATTCAAGCGACAGGTTCCCGGTCGAACATTGTACATCGCCGACTTTGACGCCAAGACCCCCACCATCAAAAACGCCAAACCATTTGCAAACAAAGAGGGTAAGCCCATCTGGTTCGCCTATCCCCGCTGGACTCGTGATCAATCCAGCATCATCTATCACGCCGGCCGGTCGCTCTACCTCTATGAGCTGCAAAATGGGAATACACGTAAGGTGTCCACCGATGATAAAGCCGATTACCGATACCCTCACGGTGAGGCCACTCCCAAGTAAATCGCGGTGATGAATGCTCGCTCCATTATCTGTTGGGCCTGCTTTTTAGTACTTCTGCAATTTACCCCAGGCTTGTTTGCCAAAGAGCGCCCCAACGTGCTCTTCATCGCCGTAGACGACCTCAATGACTGGGTCGGTTGTCTCGGCGGCCATCCGCAGGCCAAGACACCGAACATCGATGCCCTCGCCAAACGTGGCGTGCTTTTTGAACAGGCCCATTGCGCTGCGCCGCTCTGCAGCCCTTCCCGTACCGCAATCATGATGGGACTTCGCCCGTCGACGACCGGTATTTACGGCAACTTGAATTGGTTTCGGGATATGCCACAGTACAAGGATTGGGTGACCCTGCCCCAGTATTTTCGGAAACACGGATACCTCGCTTGGGGTGGCGGCAAACTCTATCACCAAGCCCACGGCAAGTTCTCTGATGCCGCTGCGTGGGATCATGTCTATTCCACGCGCACAGGCGCTGTTCCTCCTCCCAAGAGCGAGCGCTACCAGCATGGATTGCGGCCTAAGTTCGAATCCAATCCCATCCTCGCCCGCCTAATCGACTGGGGGCCGACCAAGCATCCCATCGAGGCCAATCCGGATTGGAAAACCGCTGAGGGGGCAGCCAAATTCCTAAAACAAGATCACGACAAACCCTTTTTCCTCGGTTGTGGAATTTACCTGCCACACCTTCCTTGGTATGCCCCGCAGAAGTTCTTCGATTTGCATCCACTCGAAGATATTGAGCTTCCACCGTACAAAGCAGATGACTTTGAGGACATCCCGACCAGCGGCAAACGCATGGGCGAACGCCACATCAAGCACCTCCGTGAGAGCGGGAAATGGAAGGAAGCGGTGCAAGCTTGCTTGGCCGCTGATTCCTTTGCCGATGCCTGCGTGGGTCACGTGCTCGATGCTTTGGAAAAGAGTCCGTACAAGAACAACACCGTCATCGTCCTGTGGGGAGACCATGGCTACGACGTGGGTGAAAAGAAATTTGCCAAATCGGCCCTCTGGGAACAGACCACGCGCACCCCGCTCATCATCCACGTGCCCGAAAAGCTGGGAGGAAATCCGCAAGCGAAAACCTGCACGCGCCCGGTCAGTTTGCTAGACCTCTACCCAACGCTTCTCGATCTTTGCGGACTGCCGAAAAACCCAAAAAACGAAGGACGGAGTATTGCGCCCTTGGTACGTAATCCAAAGGCGAAGTGGCCTTACCCTGCGGTGATCACCCATTCACCCCACTGGCACGGAACCAATCATGCCATTCGCTCGGAGCGTTTTCATTACATACACTATGGTAAAGGCGGCGAAGAACTCTATGAGGTGGCCAAGGATCGCCACCAGTGGCACAATCTGGCCAACGACCCCGCCCACGCCATCACCAAGGCCAAATTAAAAAAATGGCTCCCAAAAAAGAACGCCCCCCACTTTCGCGCGCACAAGCAATAAAGCGAATCGCTTTCCTGTTACTCGCGTGGAGTTTGACGTGGGGACATCTCCAAGCCGAGAATTCAAAACCCAACCTTATCCTGATCATGGCCGATGATCTCGGTTATCAGGATCTTTCCTGCTACGGGAGTACAAAGCACAAAACCCCGGTGCTCGATAAATTAGCGAAAGAGGGAATCCGGCTGACCAGTTTTTATGCAGGCGCCACGGTCTGCACCCCCTCAAGGATGGCGCTGCTTACAGGCGCCTATCCCTCGCGAGCCGGTTGGCGCGGGGGCGTAGTCGGCTATGGCATCAAGCCCCTGAACGGGTTAGCTCCCGAGGCTCTCACGATGGGGGAGGTTTTCAAGGAAGCAGGATATGAGACAGCCCTGATCGGCAAATGGCACCTAGGCGATTCGCCTGAGCTACAGCCCATGAACCAGGGCTTCGATACGGCCTACTACATCAAGAAAAGTAACAACCAGACCAAGAAACTTTGGCGGGGAGACAAACTAGAGGCCGACCCTTTCAACAACAGCCGATTAACCGAGCAGTTTTCCCGCGAAGCCATCAGCTTCATCAAGGCCAACCGGGAAAAACCCTTCTTCGTTTACCTCCCTTTCACCGCCCCGCATTTCCCTGCACAGGCGCATCCAGACTGGAAGGGCAAATCAGCCAATGGTGCCTACGGGGATGTGGTTGAGGAACTGGATGCCCGGATAGGGGAAATTCTAGGAACCCTGAAAAACACACAGCTCGAAAAGGAAACCATCGTGGTTTTTATTTCAGACAACGGCCCTGAACCCGGCCAGAAAAAATGGGCCCATGCCGGGCCCTACCGCGGACTCAAATGGAGTTCACTGGAGGGAGGCACACGCGTCCCCTGCATCATTCGCTGGCCCGGGATGATCCCTGCCGGAAGGGAAAGTGAAAAACTCACCACTGCCATAGATCTACTCCCCACGCTGAGTCATGCCTGCGGCATCGAACTAAAAAAAGTCTCTAAAAAAACCCCCAAGCTGGATGGGTTCAACGTTTGGGGAACGCTCAGTGGCAAATCAACCCAACACCCGCGAACCAATATGCTGTACTGGCAGGGTTGGGCGGTGCCTCAGGCAATCCGAGTCGGGGACTGGAAGCTCTATTTTGATCAGGTTAAGGAAATACAGGATTCAAACAAGGGGCCCGTCCTTATTGATTTATCGAAAGACCCTGCCGAACAAAAAAATCTGAGCGCCCAACATCCAGACAAAGTGAAGGAAATGAAGATCTTGGCAGGGAATCTACTTAAGGAAATAGAGGGAAACACCATCCCCCTCGGCGGCCCTCCCATTCAACAAAAGGGGGCCAAAGAAAGCCGATGGTTGAAGTGAAACCTCCTTTAGCCAGCTAACATTCCGAATATAACTCAAAACCCAAGTTACATTTTGGAGCAACGGGCTATATATACGTGGTGAACCGTTAACCTTGAAACCCATCCTCACATTTTTGTGCTTCCTGCTGCTGGTTTGTCCCGGTTTTGCCAGGGACAAACGCCCGAATGTCGTCACTCTACTTGTCGACGACCTAGGGTACCGCGACATTGGCTGTTACGGGGGCCCCGTCAAGACGCCCGTTCTCGACAAGTTGGCCGCCGGTGGGGTGCGCTTCACTGATTTCCACTCGGGAGCGCCTACTTGTTCCCCTTCGCGCGCCACCTTCCTTACCGGCCGCCATCACTATCGCGCCGGAGTTTATTCCGTCATCACCGAACGGCTTCACAAGATGCATCTGCTGAAAAGCGAAACGACTATCGCCGAAGTGCTTAAGGAAAACGGCTATGCTACCGCCCACTTCGGCAAGTGGCATCTAGGTATGCCGGTAAATAATCGCAAGAATCCCACCCCGGCCGATCATGGCTTCGACTATTGGTTCGGCCTCGTCAACGGCCCGGGCCCCAGCCACAAGAACCCAACCCAGTTTCTGCGCAATGGTAAACGAGTGGGACAGATAAAAGGCTACTCCTGCCAAATCGTCGTCGATGAAGCCCTCACCTGGCTCGATGAAAAGCGCGACGCCGAGGAACCCTTCTTTCTCAATCTTTGGTTCAACGAACCCCACGCTCCGATCGCGGCCCCCGACGAGATCGTTTCCCAGTATGGCGCGCTCAACGATCAAGCCGCAATCTACAGCGGCACCATCGACAACACCGACCGGGCGATTGGACGACTCATCGCAAGACTGGAAAAACTTGGGGAGCTAGAGAACACCATCATCGTTTACGCCTCCGACAACGGCAGCTACCGACCGGAACGCAATGGAGAACTGCGCGCTCAAAAAGGATCTCAATTCGAAGGCGGGCACCGCGTCCCCGGCATCTTTTACTGGAAGGACGGAATCCCTGGCGGACGTGTCGAGGACGAGCCCGCCGGTGTCATCGACCTTCTTCCCTCGCTCTGTGGATTGATCGGCATCAAGAAACCCGCGAAGGTCCATCTTGATGGCTCCGACCTCACGCCAATACTCACAGGGTCCGGGAAGTTCACGCGGCATCAGCCGCTCTTTTGGATGGTTGGCGCGAACATGGTCCTTCGAATGGGTGACCACACTCTTTTTGCTTCCGGCACTGCGAAATCACCGATCGACTTCAAAGCCGCCAATCGACTCACCGAGCAAATCAAGCAAGTCCTCGGCGATGATCTCGAGAAAGTGCTGGACGGAAGGGATGTTA
>JAYOSV010000026.1:0-49186 GCA_038139415.1 Verrucomicrobiales bacterium
GATTAACGTGCAGCGCAATATGGATTTGCAATACCGCCTAAACGCTAGAGATAAGTGCTTCAACAACTATTAAAGGACAACCCGATGGCGCAAACACCCAGTAAAGATTACAAGCGCAGAGAGCGCGAATTTAAGAAAGCGGAAAAGCGCAGGGCTCGCGAAGAGGCGAAGGCCGAAAAACTGGCTGCTGAGAAGGCGGCTGCCGCGCTGGCGGCTGAGGAAGCTGCCAAGCAGGCCGAAGCTGATTTGAAAGCTAAAATCGAGGCGGAGTTTGAGGCGGAGCTCCAAGCCGAAATCGAGGCGGAGGAGAAAAAAGGCGCCTAACTTGAACTTCCGCCCATTAATACAATGGGGAAACTCTTGTGATTGAGGGCGGGAAATCCGGGCGAGTTCGTCTGCCGATGGGGGTCGTGTTTATCAGATAGCCTCAGATTACGCTTCATTGGTTTTCGCCAACAATTCGCCCTGCTTGTTTGATTCCCGCAGGTCTTATTTAGACATTAATTGATAAAAGGTGAATCTCCACCTATAGTGCGATAACTTTATGGGAACGTTACGAATTCTATCTTTGCTTCTTTTTATCGTGGTCTCTTTTGGCCTGCCTGCGGCCGAGGGTGAACGTATGGCAAAACAGTTCCTTGAAACCCATTGCATTCGCTGTCACGGAGAGGAAAAGCAAAAGGGTAAGTTGGCGCTCCACGATGTTTCGTTTGATTTCACTCAGGCGAGCAATTCTGAATTGTGGTTAGACATTCTCGCTCAACTGACAGCCGGCGATATGCCACCGCCGGATGAGGAGAAGCGTCCTGATGATTCGGCTCGCAACGGGATGATCGAGTGGATTGATCGCCAGTTGTTGACGGCTGGTTCTGGCGACGCGTATCGCAAAAAACTGCTCGCGCCAGAATACGGCAACTGGGTGAATCATCAAAAACTGTTTTCCGGTGAAATCAAAACGCCTTCGTTTTCGCCTGCCCGACTCTGGCGGTTTAACTCAGAAATTTTTTCACATAAAGGATTTGGCAATGCGAAGAGTCCATTCAGTTACGTGACCTCGGAGCGTGGGGTTCGCGATTATGCAGCAATGTCGGTGGCCGATCAAAGCACGGTGCAAATGATGATGATCGTGGCGGATTCGTTTCTGGTGGCTAGGGAAAAACGCGGTGAGTTCAAAGAACTGGCAGATGTGGGCAAGGAGTTGAACGATTCAGACCTGGCGGAACTTGTTCGGCGGGAGCATATGCGGGTGATTGGGCGCTACCCGGTTCAGGAAGAACAAGAGAAGTACCTGACCTTTCTCAAACAGAATATCGAAACCGGCGGTCATTTGGATGGCTTTAAGACGACGGTCAAAGCGATGTTCCTGAGCCCAGAATCGATTTACCGGATGGAGTTTGGGTTGGGTAAGGTGGACACGCATGGGCGCCGACATTTGTCGCCGAATGAACTGGCGCATGCGGTGGCCTACGCATTAACCGATCAGGGACCTGACCGTAATCGGCACATCCAAGCGGCAATTCAGCAGGGGCAGATTAAAACCCGGGAAGACGTGGCCAAGCTCGTGAGGCAGTTGCTGGATGAACAACTGACGACCGGGGCTTGGAATCGTAAAGACCTGCCGCGCGTGCAGCGGTTTTTTGATGAGTACTTCGGCTTCCACCGTGCGGGGGCGGTGTTCAAGGACAACGACCGGCGGGGTGCGGAAAAGATTAACCAATGGAACACGACCATGCTCATTCACGACGCCCGGATGCTCGTTGAGCACGTGTTGAAAAAGGACAAGGACGTCATCGCCGAGCTGTTGACCACGAATGAATACTTCATCGCGCATCCCGGTGACAACGAGTATGCCCGCGAGCATTACGATAAGAGAATCGCAGAGATCATGGACCCCGGTTACGTAGAAGCCCGCATCGAGTTGCGCAAGAAACAGATCAAGGAGGATTTCAATTTTGAGAATATGCCCGAAAAGGCCGAGAAAGCGCTGGATGCCGCCCGACGGGATGCCGAGAAAACGGTTGCGATGTATCAAGCGACACTGGACAAGGGAATGCACCGCCATCCCGCTTTTCCTTTCGAGGGCAAGAGACGCGGCATTGCGGATCTCCTTTATATCGAGCCTTACAATTTACCTAGCAACGGTCGCCACGGGGAACAAAAATGGGACTGGCCCATCGAGCAACCCTTGAAGATGCCCAAGCAGGAAAGAGCCGGTTTGCTCACCCATCCTGCCTGGTTGACGGCTTATTCACTTAATGAGGACAATGATCCGATTCATAGAGGAATCTGGGTATACGAACGGTTGCTCGCCGGGGTGCTGGGGGATGTGCCTCCGGATGTTGATGCCGCGGTGCCGTTTGATCCTCTCAAAACTCTGAGGGAACGCATGGAACCGTTGCGCGCGGAGCAGTGCTGGAAATGTCATCGCAAGATTAACCCGCTCGGTGAAACTTTTGAGATGTTTGATGATTGGGGCCGATATCGTGAGGTGAGTTATTTTGATGAGGACGGGAAGATTTATATGCGGCGGGATGGCCAATTCGATCGCCTCCTTAAGGAAGGTAAGTTGACAACCCGCAAGATCGACGCCACCGGAGAAATTGCATTCTCGGGCGATCCCAAAGTGGACGGCGACGTGAAGGATGCGGTCGAGATGATGCACCGGTTGGGGCGTTCGGATCGTGCACGGCAGTCGTTTATCCGACATCTCTTCCGCTATTTTATGGGGCGAAATGAGATGCTTAGTGATTCAAAAACATTGATTGAAGCCGAGAAAGCCTATTTAGATAATGACGGTAGTTTTAAAGCACTGGTTGTGTCCTTGCTAAGTTCGGATTCATTTTTATACAGACGATAGCCACACATATTTTATGACCTACAAACGACGACAATTTCTCAAGGATCTTTCACTGGGTGGTAGTTCTCTGGCCATGGCGCCATTTCTCCACTCCCTTCGTGTTCACGCGGAAGGTGACGAGGCTGCTTTTCCAAAGCGTTTTGTCTTTGTGGTGAAATCATCCGGCATCGATAAATTCAATCTCGTGCCGGACGGATTAACCAATCATTTCGTGGACGAAAAATCCGGCCAGAAACTGGGCAACCGGTCGCGCCGGGAAGGGGCACTGGTGGATGTGCCGCTGACGAAACACAAACTGCCGGAAAAACTTGCGGCTCTGGAGAAATTCAAGGATCAGATGACGATCATTCAGAGCTTATCCGGTGTGGGCTTCCGGGGTAATCACACCAAAGGATTCGGCACGTTGTCGCTTCATGACTCAGAGAATGTTGCCATCGCACCGACGCTAGATTGCCTCCTAGGACAGCATCTTTCCACTGGACCTTATCCGATGTACGGAATGGCGATGAACGGGCGATTGCTGGAGCCCGGATGGAAGCCGGAAGATTCCTATTGTTATCCCAACCTCTCCGCTTATGGCGCCGCCAAGCCAGTCGCTTATCAGGGCTCGCCTCGCAAGGCGTTCTTAGAGCTTTTCAGTGCCGCGGTGGAAAGCCCGCAGCAGTTGAAAAAGAAAATTGCGTTGAACGGCAACCTCATGGACTTCCTGGGCAAAGATGCGCGACGCGTGGAGAAACAACTGTCGGGTGATGATAAGGAACGATTTGCGCAGTACTTAGAATCGTTTGATGCACTGCGGAAGATTGAAGAGAAGAAAGCTGGTATGACGGATCAAGTCCGCAAGCATGCGCCAAAGCTAACCGATCGTTATGATTCCACGGCACCTTCCGCGCGGATCGAATCGCACTTTGAGATCGCGTCGGCCGCTTTGATTGCCGGCCTGACGAACGTGATCACCTTGCGCCCAGATACTTTGGGCGTGAAGTACTCCGAGCTGGGCCTTTCGAATTCCGTCCACGCCCTCGGCCACCTGCAGGAAAACAAGGCATCCAATGGCTGGACTGGCCACCAGGCTCGTATGGAAGTCGAGAAGCTGCACTTGAAACAGATCGCCAAAATGGTAAAGAAATTCGCAGGCATTCCAGAGGGGAACGGTTCGATGCTCGACAACACAATGATCGTCTACATGTCCTGTTCTTCAGGCGACCATCATTGTGCCGGTCACGACTGGCCAACCATTCTCTTGGGAGGCATGGGAAAGAAACTGAACATGGGACGTTATCTGGAATACCCGAAGTATGGATCCGAAGGGCATCGTACTGTGGGCAACTTGTACCTTGCCCTTATGCATGCCGCTGGGATGAAAACGCCTGAAACATTTGGGCAACTGGATTCGAATTTGAAGCATCTTAACTTGAAGGGCCCCTTAGAAGAGTTCCTAGCGTAATATACTTCCCTTAGAATCGCCCAACTAATCGGAGGATGGACAGCGATTCCTTCCTCTGGCCCATTTTCAAAGTGACGGGTTCAACAGTCTCTTCTACCCTGTTCGTGCCATGAGGCACCGTTCGCCGATTCTTTTTTTTAGCATCATTCTCTTGGGTTTGATTCCGAGTTCATATGTGCCAGCGGATGAAGCGAAACCGTCTGCGGGCGGCTTTGAGATTCGCCGACCTGCGGCCGCGTCGGGGCCACTCGATAACCCGCTTAAGGGGTATTGTCTCTACACCAATGCCGGTAAAATTCATCGCCCTTATTCCATGGTGTTCCAATATGTTTCATGGAGGGAGCTGGAGCCGATCGAAGGGAAATATACCTTTGAGGATTGGGAGAAAAAGGACTGGAACCACCCCAGAGCCAAGGATAAGCATCTTGTGCTTCGGGTGTATGTGGATTACCCCAGCAAAACCTCCGGGTTGCCTGAGTGGTTGCGCGCTAAGGGCGTGAAGGAAAGCTCTTATCGGGAATACGGTGGCGGTAAGAGTCCGGATTATAACCATCCTAAAATGGTCGAGGCCATGGAGCGTTTCATAGCGGCTTTGGGCAAACGGTATAATACCCATCCTCGCGTCGCTTTTATCCAATTGGGGTTCCTCGGTTTTTGGGGGGAGTGGCACACTTATCCGCGGGCGGAATTGTTTGCTTCTGAGGCGACCCAACATCGAATTCTAAAGGCGTACCAAAAAGCTTTTCCCGACAAGCAACTGATGGCTCGGTATGCCGATGGAGTGCTGGCCAAATACAAAGGGATCGGGTTCCACGACGATATGTTTCCCGAGGATACGGATAATGGAGAGGATTGGTCATTTTTGGCGCGCATGCGTCGGGGCGGTCATGCAGATGGTTGGAAACAGAACGTGGTCGGCGGCGAAATGGTGCCGCACGCCGCGCAGAAATGGTTGGGGAATCAATGGGCTCATACTCAGGAGATGATTAGCCGTTCTCACTTTTCCTGGATTGGCCCTTATGGACCGGCTTTGGACGAGAATGTTTCACTTAACTACCAGGCTCGTAGTGATCAGTTGGTCCGAAAGATGGGTTATCAATTTCGGTTAACTGAGGTTCGTTATTCAAAGAGAGTTGCTCTAGGAAAAGGTTGTGTTTTTTTGGTGCGAGGGATTAATGAAGGCGTAGCCCCTTTTTATTACCGTTGGCCGGTGAAGTTGGCATGGTTGGATACAAAAGGGAATTTAGTATCTGAGATCAAACTGCAGGACGACATTCGAAAATGGTTGCCCGGTAAATTTCAATTTGGGACGGTATTAAGTGTCCCAGAGCAAACGGGTATCTACCAATTGGGTGTCGGAGTGATCGATCCTTGGAAAAAGAAACCTGCAATTCGATTTGCTAATGAATTAACCTTACAAAGTGGTTGGTCGATCCTGGGTCAAGTTGAGGTGGGCTCAAAACAGAATTAATCGATGATTAAAAAATTTCCATTCAAGTCGGCCTTGATAATCGGGGTGTGGGCTCACTTGCTGGCAGGAGCGGCATTGCGTGAAGTTGTGGTCAGCCATACCGATGACCAGGGGATCCTGCAACTCTACCGCATGAAAGAGGATGGGACAGGCAGTCGGCAACTCACGTTTTCCAAGACCGGATGTCGGATGCCAAGTTGTTCTTCAGACGGTAAAAAGCTGGTTTATGTTGAACAAGTGGGCCATGCGATGGCGCTGCGCTTCGCCGATCTGAACGGAGGGAAGGTGAGGACCCTTGTGGGTGAGGGGATGAATATGTTGCCCTCGTGGTTGCCGGACTCTGAACACCTGATTTGGATGAAGGTAAAGCCCCAGCCCAAACAGGATCCGGCCCGCAATTCTCAAATTCATATTCTGAATGTCACGACGGGGGAGCATCGCAGACTCTTTACCAATCCGGAACAACTCAAGCACAGTAACGCCATGCCGGCGGCTTCGCCGAAAGGTAACCAGATCGCCTTCATCTCCAATAGAAGTGGTGAAATGAGAGTCTGGGTCAGCGATCTCAATGGGGATGGCGCCAAACTAATTTCCAAGCCGGAGCAGGAATACCACGAGGCCATTAAAGCGCCAATCGAGCAAAAGGTTCCTGTTTGGTCGCCGGACGGCAAGTGGATCGCCCATTGGGAGGGAGTGGAGATGATTCATATGAGTAAGTTTACCGGCATCAATAATCCCAAGCGAGACCAGCAAATCGCTGCGACCTTTAATGTATGGGTTGTGAGCCATGATGGAAAACAGCGCCGGAAAGTTGGACGAGGGGATGACCCTACATGGTCCCCAGATGGTTTTGTGACGAGGGCCTACCCTGAACCGAAACGTGGCGGCCCCTTGGTGATGGTTCAAACTGAATCGGGAGAAAAGGCATTACCCATCGTGCCCCCTCAAAGGAATTGGGGTCGATTTACTTGGGCGCCAAAATCTCCATAACGAATGGATTGTAATTAAGGAGACGTTGCGATGGTGAAAACGCTGGTTCCCCTACGGTTGCTATCGCTCATCTTGATCTGTGGAATGGAGGTCTGCGTTTACGCTCAAACGCCAACTCCAAATATTCCGAAACTGGATATCCGGCTAACGCAAAGGGATTACAAGACCGTTCCAGAGAATTTCGAGGCCGTGTGCCGTTCGGCGGCAATGGGGTTAGCACGGCATTTTCCGGAGCGGAAGTTCAAGCCGATCCGTATAGAGAAAGCTAACCACCAGTTTCCGGTAAAACTTGATCGCCGCGGGCCAAAAGGTGAGACACTAGTGATGCTGAGCGTAGATGACGGCTTTGGGTGGGCACAGATAGCCTATCAGTTTTCGCATGAGTTTACGCACATCGTGATCAATCATGACCACCCGCGGTCCGGAGCGAATCATTGGATCAATGAAGCATTCTGCGAGGCGATCTCCTGCCATTCATTGAAGGTAATGGGTAAGGAATGGAAGACGCATCCGCCTTACGGCAACTGGAAAAGCTACGCCAAGCATCTGGATTCCTATGCTGACCGCATTCTGGATCCGAAGAAGGCCAAGCCCGAGGGTATGGAATTTGCCGCGTGGTTTGAAAAAAACGAAAAGGCGCTGCGGCTCGGTAAGCGGTATCCGAAGTGCGATCTGTGCCGGTATGTGGGCTACCAGTTTTATCAGGTAATCGCAAAAGATCCCAAGCAACTGCGTGCACTATTGTACCTGAATCAAGGGCTGGAGAGTCAGAGCCTTAGCACGGCGGAGTATTTGGCGAGCTGGAAATCCGTGCTGCCCAAGGAACACCAGCCATTTGCGAATCAAATCGCTGCGGTGTTCGGGTTTTCTCTGGGTTTGGATTAATACGGACCTATATTGGATCACGTATATCCGGATCTTTAAGTTTTATAAAATATAATTACGTGTAATTATAATGACTTCAAAAAATGTTGGGTCATAAACCTCAAAAATCGATTGCTCCTGGAGCCATTGCAAGTTCTTTTGAAAATTACTCTAAACATATCATGGGAGCACTCCCTAGATTAGTTGGAGGATTTGCTCTTGTATTTATTGGGTGTATTATATTGGGGGTTGCAATTATGTACCTAGGGATTGGATCCCCATTAAAAGGTTCTTTGCTTTTACTTTTATCCTGGTGGGTTGGTTGGAAAGAAGGGTGGTCAAAGAGAATTTCATTTTTCGATGAAAAATTTAGATATCAAATTTATCGGATCCCGGTACCCGATTCGATCAAGGAGCTCAAAAACATCTTAAAATCGCGAGATGTTGATGCGGTGGCTAGCCATCCATTTCCTGAGCATTGGAAGAACCAACTCATGGAACACTCAGCGCTTTACCGTCGTATTCCTAATGAATTGAAGGGCAATTTGCACCAGTTGACTAATGTGTTTATGTCAAAGGTGGAGTTTCGGCACGGACTTATTGAGGCTGGGGAATTTGGGGAAGAAAACATGATCCTGGTCGCGAGTGAAGCCTGCGTGCTAATTGCTGGTCGTGACTATCAAGATTTCCGAAATCTGGAATTAGTTGAGCTTCGAGTTAACCCGATTCGCCAACAGACATCGCTAATAACAAAGGATAAAATTTACTTAGGGCAAGCGTCTCCCTGTACAGTTTGGCTCCATTGGGAGTCGGCCAAGGACGAATCTGCACAAGGTAATTCGGGTTTAAATCTTATCCTTCATGAGTTTGCCCATGTTATGCACTTTGCAGATGATGGTCGGGCACAGGGTTACTTGGGGAAAGCCGGCTCGCAGGAAGCGCGAAATTGGGAAGTGTTGCTTGAGGAAGAGTTCCCTAAACTGGTGGAAGCACATACCCGCGGCGCAGATTATGTGATTCCCCCATATGCAATGACTACTGGCCTAACTAATATTACATTGCGTGGATTAGAAAAGAGCCGCCCTGAATTTTTTGCCTGTGCCACAGAAGTGTTTTTTGAAAGGCCTGTTCGATTGAAACGTGAATGCCCCAAAGTTTATGAGGCATTAAAAGCCTTTTATAATCTCGATCCTGTTCAGTGGGATAATGAGGAGATTATGTCAGAATCTCCGGCCGTATAATTCATACAAATTATGGATTCCAGTAACCCGGACTTCCAGCTTGTGTTTTGCCAAACTCCAAGGAAGGCTATTCCTTCAATATGAAACGCCTCATTATCCTCTTTTTCGCCGTTTCAATTCCGTACATTTCGTTTGCCGCATTACAAAACGTTTGGGAAACGCATACCCCCCGTGCAGAACTGGAACCCTCATGGAGCAAAGAGGGGGATGTGCTCACGATTTTTCCTAATGGTCGCAAAGGCGCAGTGGGTCAGTGGCAGGCAACCTTTCCATTAAAGGGCGGGCAACATTACCGTTTTTCTGCGATCCGAAAAACATGGGATATCGATATTCAAAACGTGCAGCGACACATCGTCGAACGTTTGATTTGGTTGGATGCCGATGGCAATAAAGTAAAACGCGATGAGCCGACCTTTTCCTCTTACCGTCCCGACACTGCTCCTCGAGCAGAGCCTGAATTCCCACGTGTCACAGGAGCCATGACACGTGAAGGATGGGTGGAGGTGCTCGAAGTATATAAGGCTCCCAAAGCAGCGACCCAGGTTAAGGTGGAGCTTTGCCTCCGTTGGTTGGATGCGGGCCGAGTTAGTTGGCGGCATGTGTCATTGAAACCAGTTCCCGAACCCGAACCGCGTAAGGTGCGACTGGCAACGATTCATTTCCAACCGCGCGCCGGAAAATCAAATGATGAGAAATGTAAGCTCTTTGCTCCACTCATTGCGGATGCCGCGCAGCGCAAGGCTGATCTGGTCGTGTTGCCTGAGACACTTACTTACTACCACAGTGGTCGCACCTTCGCTCAATGCGCGGAGTCCATTCCGGGGCCATCTACTGAATATTTTGGCAAGCTTGCTAGGAAACATGATCTCTATCTTGTGGCCGGTTTGCTCGAGCGCGATACTAATCTCATCTACAACGTCGCCGTGCTCATTGGCCCGGACGGCAAGGTGTCTGGGAAATACCGTAAGGTGTGCCTGCCGCGCGGCGAGATTGAGGGCGGTATTTCGCCCGGCAACACGTATCCGGTTTTCCAAACGCGCTTTGGTAAAGTGGGCATGATGGTGTGCTACGACGGATTTTTTCCGGAAGTTGCCCGCCGCCTCAGCAATAACGGCGCGGAAGTGATCGCTTGGCCGGTATGGGGATGCAATCCCATGCTAGGTGCGGCGCGCGCATGCGAAAATCATGTATATGTCATCAGTAGTACATACACTGATGCATCAAACGATTGGATGATCTCGGCTATCTATGGTCACAACGGCCGTCCGCTGGCGCAGGCCAAGGAATGGGGGACGGTTGCCGTTACAGAGGTCGACTTAAATAAGCGACTCCACTGGCATAGCTTAGGTGATTTTAAGGCGCAGATTCCTTCCCATCGCCCACCGGAACAGCCATAATCTATTTTTCAAATGCATCGTTGGATTTTTGTTTTTCTGGTTGTGGCCGGTATTGTTTCGGCCAAGGACTCTAAGCCGAATATCCTGTTCATTATGGCCGATGACTTGGGCTGGATGGATTTGGCCGTGCAAGGGAACAAGCTCGTTGACACGCCACACCTCGATCGGTTGGCCAAGCAGGGCATGCGGTTCACGCACGCATACGCGGCGGCGCCGGTGTGTTCCCCAACGCGCTGTGCGGTGTTGACGGGGCAGGCGCCCGCACGGATCGGTCTCACGACGCATTTACCCGGCCTGTATTTCCCCAAAGACAAGCGCCCGCAACCCGCCAAGCTCACCGGTCAACTCGGCACGGAGTACGTGACCATTGCCGAGCGACTGAAGGAGGCCGGTTACGCGAATGCTTTTCTTGGTAAATGGCACATTGCCCCGAGCGTGGCGGGCGGTGGGCGTGTAGCGAAGGAGCTGTCGCCCACGGGGCAGGGGTTCCACGTGAATATCGGCGGCACGTCGTACGGTGGTCCGCCCAGTTTCTTTTCGCCTTACCGCAACGCCGAGCTTTCCGACGGACCGAAGGGTGAGTATTTGCCGAACCGTTTGGTGGATGAATCGATCAAATTCATCCGCGCCAAAAAGGATCAGCCGTGGATGACGCACCTGTGGTTTTACACCGTGCACTGGCCAATGCAGGCGCCCGAGGCGTTGCTGAAAAAATATGAGAAACGCAAAGGGCCCGGCCTGAATGATACGCGCTACGGCGCGATGATCGAGGCGATGGATGCTTCCATCGGCCGACTGCTCATAGCACTGGATGATATGGGCGAGGCTGAGGACACGTTGATTATTTTCACCAGCGACAACGGGGGCTTCGCCGGCGTGAGCGATTGTCGGCCATTGCGGGAATCGAAGGGGCACCTGTACGAAGGCGGCATCCGCGTGCCGATGATCGTGCGTTGGCCCGGTCAGGTGAAGGCGGGCACCACCTGCGCGTGGCCGGTGGTGAGCATGGATTTTTACCCGACCTTCCTCGAGGTGGCCGGGCTCAAGCCGGGGAGGGGGCCGCTGGATGGCGAGAGCATTCTGCCGCTGCTCAAACAACAGGCCCTCTTTACCGGTGGCGGCGGCCTAAAGCGCAACGAGATATTTTTCCATTATCCGAACTACGCTTGGCATATGGGAAACCGCCTCGGCGGCGCGGTGGTGGCTAGCAACGGCTGGAAGCTTATCCGCAATTACGACGATCAATCGCTCGAGCTCTACGACTTAGTTGGTGACATTGGCGAAACGAATAATCGCGCAAAGGACAAACCGCAATTGGCGAAGTCCCTGAACGACAAGCTCACGGCGTGGCTGAAGGAGACCAACGCGCCCATGCCGCGTCTGCCGAAGAATTGAGCGAACCGTCACGGGAGTTTGAAATGGGACGAACTCCGCCTTGCTCTTGATAATTTGGGTTACCGGTAAGAGATTGATTTTTTGGTGGTCGTTATGGTAGCTTGCATGGCAGGAGGTGTTTTGAAAAAAGCGGTTAAGACTGGCGTGGTGGCCACACGGATTCGCAAGGGCTTTCGCGAGGTGCTGTTGGTTTCCACCAAAAAAAATCGATGGGGTTTGCCCAAGGGGAATCTGATTCCGCGCTTGGGTAAGAAACGTACGGCGTTGGAAGAGGCCTACGAAGAGGCAGGTGTGCTCGGGGAAATTCGCAATGGCCGCCGCGTGCGTTTGGAGCGGACTCGCTGGACGCTGGACCTGTATCCGATGCGGGTGGCCAAACAACTGCGGCGTTGGCCGGAAAAGGCCCAGCGTACCCGGCGCTGGGTGCCGGTGCATCAACTGCATGAATGGCTGCGCCGTCGCGATTTGGTGAAGAGTGTCCAAAGGCTGGCCCGACCTGCACGTCAACTGGCGTAGGAATTCCATTTGTTTCTTGTTCAGGGAGTGATTAGGCTCCGGCATGCGTTTGTTTTTCCTTTTGTGTGTCACGGCGTTGATTGCCACAGCCAAGCCGTACAATTTGTTGGTGATCCAAACCGACGAACACCATTTCAAAACGTTGGGTTGTTACGGTGGGAAAGTTGTGCAAACGCCCAATATAGATTGGATTGCCCAACACGGAGCCATCGCTACTAGCTTTTATGCCACCACGCCTGTTTGTTCTCCTTCTCGAGCGGCATTTATGAGTGGGTTGTATCCTCATAAGACGCCCGTTAGTACCAACAGCATTCCCTTGGATAATGGGATCGTGACCTTTGCTGAAGTACTACGCCGGCATGGATACGCCACAGGCTACGCGGGTAAATGGCATCTCGATGGAGAGGGGAAACCGCAATGGGGGCCGACTCGGCAGTTCGGATGGGAGGACAACCGTTTTATGTTTAATCGCGGTCACTGGAAAAAATTTACTGATTCCAAGGATGGGCCGCAAGTTGGTGCCCGTAAAAACGGTGAACCGAACTATGCTCTTGATGATGCGAATGAGGAGACCTTTGCCACCGATTGGCTGACCGATAAGTTAATCGACTTTGTGAATGCAAAAAAAGGGCAGCCGTTTTGTTACATGGTGAGTTATCCAGATCCGCATGGGCCGAACACCGTTAGAGCCCCGTACGACACTATGTACGACCACGTTCAGGTGCCGATACCCCTTTCGGTTAATAAGACTCGTGCGCAAACGCCGGTGTGGGCAGCAAAAGCGCCCAAGATCACCGCTGATACGGTGCGTCTGCTCATGCCAAAGTATTATGGCATGGTGAAATGTTTGGATGACAACATCGGCCGCATTTTATCAACGCTACGTCGTAATGGGCAACTGGAGCGCACACTGATTGTTTTCACCAGCGATCACGGGGATCTCTGCGGCGAACACGGTCGCCTGAACAAGGGCGTTCCCTTTGAGGGTTCGGCGCGTATTCCTTTTTTGTTGTATTGCCCCGGCAAAGTGCCGCCGGGTACGGTGGTGAAGGAGGCGTTGAGTTGCATTGATTTCCTGCCGACTGTGACCAGTCTCATGGGGGTGCAGCATCGCCTCAAGGTTGATGGCCGAAATGCCGATAGCCTTTTCACTCAGGTGCGGGGTGACGAATGGGAGGACATTGCGATCCTGCGCTCCTCCAAAAGTGCCGAAGGCTGGCTCTGCGCGGTGACCGACCGCTACAAACTGGTTTATGCCGCCAGCGGCAAGCCGTGGCTCTTCGATCTGGAGCAGGATCCGGATGAGATGAAAAACTTCTTCGAATCCCCCGCCCATCAAGAGATTATCCACCGCCTCACCGGCGCTCTGGCCGGGTATGCCAAGACGCATCAGGATGCGCATTTCGAGAAACCCAACATCGCCGAGGCCATGCAGGCTGTGTTGAAGGCAAAGTAGGGGTTGACGCCCGGAACACTGTGGCCGACCATTGCCGTATGGCGAAGCCCAAGAATTCCAATTCATCCGAGACGCCCAACCGTCGTGAATTCATCAAGACCTCTGGCAAAGTAGCCGGAGCCTCCGCGCTGGCCGGCGTGGCCATTCCGCACGTGCACGCAAACGTCAACGACACCGTGAAGGTGGCGCTCGTGGGTGCCGGCGGCCGGGGCACAGGCGCCGCCAGTAACGCGTTGTCCGTTTCAGCCGGACACGGCCCCACCAAACTCGTGGCTGCCGCGGATATTTTTGAGGACAAACTCAAGAGCAGCCTCAACGGCCTTTCCAAAAAGCATAAGGAGAAGGTGGATCTCGGCAAGACCGGCAAAAACGGTTTGCCCGAGCGCGCCTACATTGGCTTTGAGGCTTACAAGGAAGCCATCAGCAATCTCGACAAGGGCGATGTGGCCATCTTCACCACGCCGCCGGCCTTTCGCTGGGTGTTCTACAAATACGCCGTGGAGCGAGGCGTGAATGTGTTCATGGAAAAACCCGTGACCGCCGATGGCTATGGCACCAAGCAGATCCTTGAGATCAACAAGATGGCCAAGCAGAAGAACCTCAAGGTGGGCGTGGGCCTCATGTGCCGGCACAGCCGCGCGCGCGGCGCAATGGCCGACAAAATTCAGGAAGGCGCCGTGGGCGATGTGGTGCTCATGCGCAGCTACCGTATGCACGGTCCGGTGGCGTCCGCGCGGTCCATCCCGCAGAAACTCCGGAATGAGTACAAGGACCTTGAGGAAATCCGCTGGCAGATCCGCCGCTTCCACAGCTTCATCTGGGCCAGTGGCGGTTGCTTCAACGATTACTACATTCACAACATCGACGAATGCTGCTGGATGAAGGCCGCTGCCATGGGCGATCCGGAACACACCGGCGGCGATGCGCTCAACGTGATGGGTTCTCTCGATAAATGGACCTGGCCGATCATGGCACAAGCCACTGGGGGTAAGCACTTCACCAAGAACCGGCAGGGCCAGCCGTACGTGGACCAAAACTTCGACAACTATTCGGTGGAATACACCTACGCCGACGGCACCAAGCTCATGCACTACGGCCGAACCATCGAGGGCTGCCATAATGAGTTCGCTAGTTATATCCACGGCACCAAGGGCTTTGGCACCTTCTCCAAGAATGGCCACTGGCCCGCGCCCAGCGCGTTGTACTCAGGCCTCACGCCGAACCCGAAAAACGAAACGTGGAAATTCCCGGCTCGCGAAACTAACCCCTATCAGGACGAATGGGAGGATCTGCTCGACGCCATCCGTAATGACAAGCCGTACAACGAAGCCGAGCGCGGCGCGCTCGCCAGTCAGGTATGTAACATGGGCCGCATGGCCGCGCACACCGGTCAGCGTGTGATGTGGGATGACGCCCTCAACGCCGATCCGTTGGCGCCCGAGATTGAAAAGCTCGTGGGGCTGGGTGGCGATTCCGCGCCGGTCAAAGCCGATGCCGATGGCTTCTACCCGACGCCGCAACCGGGCATCACCAAAAAGCGCGAGTATTAAATCGCCCACAACCTTGCCCCCGCATCCGCTTCAAGGCAGGATGCGGGGGATTTTTTTATGGCCGAGGAAACCTCCGACAACCCACCGCCCAAGGATGATGACATCCTAGGATTTGCCGTGAAAATGGCACTGATCGCCGTAATCATTTACATCGGCGTATATTCCTTCGACCAATGGATGCGCCAAAAAGACGGACCGTGGACCGTCACTTTTAAGACCGACGCCAACGGCACGCCCATGATGGTCATCGACTGGGCCGCGCGCGGATATCGTAACTGCACCTTGGTATTCCCGGACGAGACCGCGCCAGTAGGGTTTGAAACGGTGCAGACCAATTTTGTTGATCCCATGCATCTGCCGCAATCCGTGCCCTTCGGCAGCTGGTTTTATGCAGACCTCACGTACTTGCCCGGCACGGTGACCTTCGATCTATTTCCCGTCGACGCCAATGCCTCCAGCAAAGGGCGACGCCATGAGATCGAGTTACTGCCGCGCGGATTGGTCATTAATCGGCAGCCTTATGCTTGGGAGGATGGGCTGTGCATTGAGGTGCCGACTAAGGCCAAGGAGAATTGGCAGGAAACCGATGTGAAATATTAGTCCCGCTTCAATGGCGGTAGGGCGCCTGGGACATGTTCGAAATTAAACCCCTTCACCGCTTCGGCCGCCAGCGTTCCGATGGTTCGTCTTAAGGGTACCACGCTGGGGCCGCGCTCGGTGGGATGCACGCGGTTGCACAGGAACACCACAAACGTCTTCGAGTGCGGATCAATCCAAAGCGATGGCCCGGTGAACCCCGTGTGGCCGAAGGATCCGAGCGGAAACTTGTGTCCACGCGGGCTGGAATAGCCCGTATCGATATCCCAACCCAACCCACGCCGCGCGGGCAGGGAGGAGGGCGTTTGGACGGACGTCATCAATTGCACCGTCTCCGGCTTTAACAAACGTACACCATCGAGTTCGCCCGCCTGCAACAGCATCCGCGCATAACGTGCGAGGTCGGGCGCCGTGGTAAACAGGCCAGCATGCCCGGCGACACCGGAAGTCTTGCGGGCCCGCGGATCATGCACCACACCGAGTAGAGCTTTGCCATCAGTGACCGTGGTGGGGGCAATGCGCGTACGCTTGGCCGCAGGCGGATTGTATCCGGTGTCGTGCATCTTCAACGGTCCGAAAATTTCTTCAGCACAAAACACATCCAGCCGTTTCTTGCTGACGCGTCGGACTACTTCATCCAGTAATTGAAAATTAATGTCGCTGTAAATGAAGCGTTCATCGGGTGCCGCCCGCGGCAATTCCGCCATACATTTTACAATGCATTCCTGATGCCCGCTCCAACCGTTCACGGAGATATCCGGGCGCAATCCGCTGGTATGTGTGAGCAACTGCCGAATGGTGATGGCCTCCCGGCCTTGGCCGGTGAATTCCGGAAGATGCACGCGAACGGGGTCCTGGACGTTTAACTTCCCGCGCTCGTGCAACAGTAGCACAGCCGGTGTGGTGGCGACGACTTTGGTTAGCGACGCGGCATCATAAATCGTGTCGCCTTGCGCCACCGTACTCACCGGCCTCGTACTGGCCATGCCGTAGGCGCGATGAAAGGATACGTCTTGCCGCTCCAGCCAAAGGACGCCGCCCGGCAGACGTTTCTCCCCTCGCGCCTCATGAATAGCCACGCCGATGGCATCGAGTTTCCCCTGATCAAAGGTGCGAACCAGCTCCTGCGGCGGCTGCGGCGCATCCGGCCAGCGGAGACAAGAAGTGCAAATCACTGCAATTGAGGCAGTTATACAGAAAATGTGAAGAAACCGAGGCATCGTTCAGTCGAACCTACTCGTGCCGGAGGCGAGTGGCAAGGAGGCTTGCCGCGGACAGAATGTTCTGAAATGATTTTTCTCACTACTAAGTGAACCCGCTTGTTTTCATTGTTGCTTTGACGTGTATGTTGGCTATCCCGGCTGGGGCGCAGCAGAAGTATTTAAAACCGCCCAAAGCGGCCGAAGAATTATTTGCCTCCCGACCGATGCCGCGGGTGTCCCTGAGCCCGCCGGATGGTCGGTACTTGTTGGTGGCTGAACAGTATCGGTTTCGGCGGATTGAAGACCTGGCTTCCCGCGTGCAGGCCTTGGCGGGTATTCGCCTGAACCCCGTTAACAATGGTCCGGCGCTGCCGCAGTATTATTTCCGGTTGGAGTTGCGGGAGGTGGCCAACGGCATCAAACATCAGTTGCGACTCCCAACAGGCAGTCGGCGGTTTAGCCTGCCGGTGTGGTCGCCGGATGGTAAGCACTTCGCCTTTTTACAGTATGATCGGTCCTCGGTGATTTTGCATGTGGGTGAGGCTGAAAATCGCCAGATCAAATCCTTCCCGCAAGTGAAGCTCAACACGGCCGCCGGCCGTGCTTTTCAATGGCTGCCGGATAGTAAGGGGTTAATTTGCCAATCCATTCCTAGCCAGCGCGGTAATCCACCCACGCCGCCCCGGGCTCCGGTTGGGCCGGTGGTGCAGGAGACAGGCCCCAAGGAGGCGCCCGTGCTGACTTATCCCGATCTGCTGCAGAATGATCATGATGAAAAATTGTTTGATTACTATTTGACCTCCCAGTTGGTTTTGCTGGAGGTGAAGACAGGCCGGCAAAAAAAATTGGGGCGGCCGTCGATCTTCAGCAGCTTTGATGTGTCGCCCTTTGGCCGGTATGTGTTGGTGGAGCGGATTCATCCGCCTTATTCCTATCAATCGCCCGCCCAATTTTTCCCGCGCAGCACGGAGGTTTGGGATCTCAAAGCTTCGGTGAAGCACGTGACCATTCAACCGGCCACCGAGGATGTGGCCACAGGTGGTGTGCCGGTGCAGCCGCGGGGGCATCATTGGCGGCCGACCGGGGCGGCGACGATAATCTGGATCGAGGCGCTCGATGGTGGTGATCCGACGCGTGAGGTGGAACACCGGGACCGGGTGATGATGTTGGAAGCGCCCTTCACGGGCCGGCCTAAGCAGGTGACCATTTTGGAAAACCGGTTTTCAAAGATTTACTGGGGCGAAACACGGAACACG
Organism: Verrucomicrobiales bacterium; assembly: GCA_038139415.1. Lineage (GTDB taxonomy): Bacteria > Verrucomicrobiota > Verrucomicrobiia > Limisphaerales > UBA1100 > UBA1100. The sequence goes on from JAYOSV010000026.1 coordinate 18,240, forward strand.
GCGCTGGTGCGGGAATATGACAGCTCGCGCAACTGGTACTACACGTGGCTGGTGGATCCAGATAATCCAGATATTGACGATCGGTTGTTGTGGAGTCACTCGGTGAATGAGCGTTATGAGCATCCGGGCTTTCCGTTGATGCGGCAGTTACCCAACGGCAAGCGGGCAATGCGCGTGCATTCCAATTCAATTTTCCTAAATGGCAACGGCTCCTCAGTGGAAGGCGACCGACCGTTTTTGGATAAGCTCAATCTCGTGAAGTTTGAGCGCGAGCGTTTGTTCAAATGCGATGAGGACAGCTACGAGGCGGTTGTAGCCTTGCTCAGTGATGACGGTTCGGAATATGTGACGCGCCGTGAGACTGAGAACGAGCACCCCAATTATTACTCGCGCAAGGTAGGAGAATTGGAGCGCCAGCCGCTGACGGAATTCAAGGACCCGGCGAAGTCATTGCGGGAGGTGCAGAAGAAACTCATCACCTACGAACGCGCCGATGGGGTGATGCTCAACTGCATGCTGCATTTGCCGCCGGGCTATGATCTGGAAAATCCGTTGCCATTGCCGACCATTCTTTGGGCGTATCCGCGAGCCTATACCTTGGGGCGAATGGCGGGTCAGGTTTCCAATTCACCGTATCGGTTCTCCACCTTTGCGGGAGCTTCCCCGCGGTTTCTCGCCCTGCAGGGATATGCCGTGCTGGATCAGGTGGCGATGCCGATTGTGGGGGATTCGGAAATGGCCAATGACACCTTTACTGAACAGATCGTGGCCAATGCGGAGGCCGCGATTGATGCGGTGGTGAAGATGAGGGTTTGCGACCAACAACGCGTGGGTGTGGGCGGGCACAGTTACGGGGCGTTTATGGCCGTGATGTTGCTGGCCAACAGTGATCTTTTTCGGGCGGGCATTGCGCGTAGCGGGGCGTATAACCGCACCTTGACGCCGTTTGGTTTTCAGGATGAACGCCGCACGCTCTGGGATGCGCCGGAGACTTATCTGGAGATGTCGCCGCTGTTGGCAGTGCCGAAGATTCGCGATCCGTTACTGTTGATCCACGGCGAGAATGATAAAAACCCGGCCACCACGCCGGAGCAAACCAAGCGCTTATTTCGGGCGATCAAGGGCAATGGCGGCAAGGCACGCATCGTGTTGCTGCCGCATGAGACGCATAATTATCAGGCCCGTGAAAGCATCGGCCATACGCTGGCTGAAATGGTGAATTGGTTTGATACCCACGTGAAGGGTGAAAGCGAATCCGCCTCTTCGGCCAGCCCGTAATAATCCAGCCAGAGAATCAGGCGAGGATGCCTTGCAGTTCCTTTAGCAACGGCGGCACGGCTTTGTGCGGATCGGTAGGCGCCTCGTATTCCAGGACCACGTAGCCCTGATAATTTGCTTTGCGCAACAGATCGGCAAAGCGTTTGAGGTCGGCTTCCTTCTTCTCGTTGCCGATGCGTAGTTCCACTTTCAACTGCACATTCACCGCGTAGGATGCGGCGGCGGCGAAGTCGGCATAGGGATCGGCGGTGCGGAAGTTGCCGCTATCCAGATTCACGGCAAACCACGGGTGGTCGACGGCCTCAACAAATTCAATCAGCGTTTTGGCTGACCCAATGCTGTCGTGGTTTTCAATGCCGAGAAAGATGCCGCGCTTGCCGGCGTAATCGCAGCAATCGCGCAGGCAATCGATGGCCCATTGGTCGGCTTGTTCACGGTCTACGCCCTTGGCCTCGCGGCCGGCAAAGACGCGGATATGCGGCGCGCCGAGCAGGGCAGCGTGATCGATCCACTGCTTTACATAGGCAATTTGCGCGTCGCGTTGGGGCCCTTTGGGCAGGGAAAAATTATTACCGACGGCGGTGCCGCTGATATCCACCCCGCGCAGAAACGCATGCCGCCGAAGGTCTGCCAGATATTTGGGCGTGATGTTGTGCCGGAAAAAGTAGCTGGTGAGTTCGGTGCCTTCGCAGCCGTGGTCGGCGCAAAAGTCGATGAACTTGAACAGGTCCATCGGTCGATCGGCGACCTCGCGCACGGAAGTTTTTTGATATTTGAAAAAACTGCGGAACGAATAAGCCGCCAGGCTGAGGCGCAGCTTGGGCTTGCCGGCACGCTGGAACGGTGCGCCTAGCACGGTGGCGGCACCAGCCAAGGCGCCGGTGGAAAGGAATTGGCGGCGAGGTAGGGTGTTCACGGGGCGGTTACTGGCTGCAACCGCAGTCGCCGAAACCGTCACTGCAGAAATCAAAGTCTTCCTGAGCGGGCACGCGGCCCACCTCAAAGGTCTTGGCGATTACTTGATGGATGCGATCCTGCACCTGCTGAACTTCTTCTTGAGCAGCGAGAAAGTCGTCAGCGACTTTATTGTCGAGGAAGTCGGTGCGTAATTGCTCGAAGGCGGTGATTTCTTCCTCGGTGATCTCGGCGCCAGCTTGTTGTTTCTGCTGTAGCAGTGTGCCACGTTCATTGAGGGTGCTGTACTCGTACTTGAGTTTTTCGTCCGAGATAAAGGCGTCGATCTTGGCGTACAATTCCTTGAACCCTTCCTGGTTGACGATGGATTCGCAGAGTTGATCGGTGCCCTTTTTGATGGGCAGCATATCTAAGTGGCTTTGGGGCTCGTTGGCCCCGGTCTCGCAGCTTTCGTTTTCCATGATATTCCTTAGACGGTGAGGATGTCTTCTTCCTTCGCGGTTAGATGTTCGTCGACTTTTTTGACGTACGCGTCGGTGAGTTTTTGCACTTCCTTTTCGCCGAGGCTGAGGTCGTCCTCGGTGATGTCGCCGGCTTTCTGCTCGGTCTTGAGTGTCTCGATGGCTTCGCGGCGGACGTGGCGAATGGAGACGCGGCCATCCTCGGCGAGTTTGCGGGCTGATTTCACCATTTCCTGGCGGCGCTCCTTGCTGAGGTCCGGCAGGCTGATGCGGATGAGCTTGCCGTCGACCGAAGGGTTGAGACCGAGGTTAGCGGCTTGAATGCCTTTTTCAATCGCGTGAATAGTCGAGGCATCCCAAGGTTGAATCACGAGGGTGCGCATCTCGGGGGTAGTGATGGCGGCAAGTTCCTTGAGTCGCATACTGCTGCCTTCGTACGCCTCGATATTGATATTTTCCACGAGGGCGGGAGAGGCTTTGCCGGTGCGGACGCCGGTAAGGTCGGCGACGACCACTTCCTCACTTTTTTGCATTTTCTCCTCGGTGTTGAGGAGGATGTCATCGACTGGCATGCGGTCAGTCTAGGGAGGGGCGGCGGCGGTGGGAAGGAAAATTGCCGGGAGGGCTAGGCCTTGACGAGGGTGCCGACTTTTTTGCCGAGCACGACATTCCGAATGTTATGCGTCTTGAAGAGATCAAACACGACGATGGGCATCTTATTGTCCAGACAGAGCGAAAAGGCGGTGGAATCCAAGACGCGCAGTTGTTTTTGCAAACAATCGAGATAGGTGATCTCGCGGAAGCGCTTGGCCTTGGGGTTCTTTTCCGGGTCACTGTCGTAAATGCCGTCGACCTTGGTGGCCTTGAGGATTACTTCGGCGCCAATTTCGTTGGCGCGGAGGGCGGCGGCGGTGTCGGTGGTGAAATAGGGATTGCCTGTGCCGCCGCCAAAGATTACCACGCGGCCTTTCTCAAGGTGCCGCACCGCGCGCCGTCGAATAAATGGCTCGGCGACCTCACTCATCTCAATGGCTGTTTGGACGCGGGTTTCCACGCCGTGTTGTTCCAAGGTATTTTGCAGGGCCAAGGCGTTGATGATAGTGGCAAGCATGCCCATGTAATCGCCGGTGGCCCGGTCGATGCCGGCGCCTTCCCCTTCCATTCCGCGAAAGATATTGCCCCCGCCTACTACGATGACCACCTGAACGCCTAGATCGCGCAGTTCCCCGATTTGACGGGCCATGCTGGAAACGGTGACCGGGCAGATTCCGTTGCCGGCATCACCGCCAAGGGCTTCGCCGGAGAGTTTGAGAAGGATGCGTTTGTATTTGGGCTTGGAGCGGGATGAGGCAGTGCGTTTCACCGGAGATGGGGTCTACCATCCGAAGCCCCTGTGCGTCAAATGAATGTATAAAAAAAGCGGCCCGCAGTCGCGGGCCGCTTAGGGAAAGCAGGGTTTAGGCTTCCTGTGTTTCGCCGACTTGATAGCGAAGGAAGGCTTTGATGACGATTTCATCATCCAATTCCTTGGCAACGCAGGCGACGTGATCCTTTACGGAGGTGTCGCCCTTCACAAAGTCCTGATCCACGAGGCACACCTCGGCAAAGTACTTCTCGATCTTGCCTTCCACGATTTTCTCAATCGCCTGGGCGGGCTTGTCCTTGAATTGTTCACGGGCGATCTCGCGTTCCTTCTCCAGCTTGGCTTGATCCAGCTGGGTGCGATCCAGCGCATCGGGACTGGCGGCGGTGATTTGCAGGGTGATGTCGCTGAGCAGCTGCTTGAACGCGTCTGTGCCGGTCGTCTCATCCTTGTTGGTAGACACCGCCAACAGTACGCCAACCTTGGCACCGTGGTGGATGTAGGCGGTTACCGCGCCGGAGCCATCAATGCTGAGGCTTTCGTTGCGGGTGAACTGGATGTTCTCGCCGATTTCAGCGACGGCTGTGGTGCGTTGCTCCTCGAGGTCCGCGCCGCTGTCGGCGGCGTAGCCCGAGGCGATCTCGTCGCAGAACTGAAGGAACTTCTCGTTCTTAGCCACGAAATCCGTTTCGCAATTGATTTCCACGATCGTGCCGCTCTTGCCGTCTTCAGACAAGTGGCGGGCAATGACGCCTTCGGAGGTGCTGCGGGACGCCTTCTTTTCTGCGGTGGCAGCGCCTTTTTTCCGGAGCCACTCCACGGCGGCTTCGTGGTCACCGTTGTTTTCGGTGAGTGCCTTTTTACAGTCCATGAGACCGGCACCGGTTTGTTCACGGAGTTTTTTGACTTGGGATGCAGTGATGTCAGCCATGATATTCTTTAATCAATCTAAATGGTTGCGAGGTGAATTACGGTTGGCCGGAGCGTGGGGTTTTAGGCTTCCGCAGGGGCGGCTTCTTCAGCAGCGGGCTCGGCCGGAGCTTCCTCTGCCGGGGCTTCGGTGGCCTCAGCGGTCGGGGCGGCTTCGGCTTCGGTGGCCGGGGCGGCTTCGGCTTCGGCGGGTTGCTCGTCTGTCGCAGCGGCTTGGACGCCTTTGGCTTCTGCAACGGTTTCGCCCACGGCATCGGCAATGACCTGGATGGCCTTGATGGCGTCGTCGTTGCCAGCGATGGGATAATCCACCAGCTCGGGATCGCAGTTGGTGTCCACCAGCGCCACGATCGGGATGCGCAGTTTACGGGCTTCGGCGATGGCGTTGTGCTCGCGCTTGATATCCACCACAAACATCGCGTCGGGGGTGCTGTCCATGTTGCGGATACCGCCGAGGTTCTTCACGAGGCGCTGTTTTTCACGGCGGATGGAGGCTTGCTCCTGTTTCACATAACCGGCGATGCTGCCATCTTCTTCCATGGCCTCGATTTCATTGAGGCGCTTGAGGCGCTGCTTCACGGTCTTGAGGTTGGTGAGCATGCCGCCCAGCCAACGATCCGTGACAAAGTGTTGTTTGTGGGTCTCCGCCAGCTCACGGACGATAGGCTGGGCCTGTTTCTTGGTGCCCACGAAAAGAATTTTGCCGCCACCGCGAATGGTGTTGCCCAGAAAATTACAGGCAGCCTGAAGTTGGTCGACGGTTTGGGTGAGGTCGATGATATGGACTCCGTTGTGTGCCCGGAAAATATAGGGCTTCATCTTCGGATTCCACCGACGGGTTTGGTGGCCAAAATGGACACCTGCTTCAAGCAGTTCTTGAATTCCTTTGCTCATATTGTGTTCCCTTGTTCGAGACCCTTGCGGGCCATCCCGCAGGATGACGGGATTATGTTGGTTGTTTTTGAGGCCACCGTGTTCACTCGAGCGCGGATGCTTCGGGCCATGGCTTTTCCCTGCCTTAGGAAGGGAAAAGGGCGGGCAAGCTACCATGCAGCAAGCAAAAGGCAACCTGTTTTTGAGAAAAATGAGGAAAATAAACCCTATTGAAGCCGTGATCCTCGCCGGCGGCCAAAGCCGGCGCATGGGCGAAGATAAGGCGCGCCTGCTGGTGGGGCGGCGCTCGCTGTTGGGTCATGCGCGGGCCTTGGTGGCGGATTTGGGGTTGGCGTGCCGTGTGGTGCGGGTGGATCGCCGCGCGGACAATGGCCCGATGGGCGGTATTGAAACGGCCCTGCGCCGCGCGCAGGCAGAGCGCGTTCTGTTTCTCAGTTGTGATATGCCTTTTTTAAACCCGGCACTGGTGGAGCGCGTGCTCGCAGTGCAGCATCCGGCCGTGTTTGCCGAGGCGGACAAGCTGGCCGGATTTCCATTTTGTATTTCGCCGGAATTGCTGACCGCTGTGGAGGCCTCTCTTGAGACGGGGGATCGATCGCTGCAATCGTTTTCCCGACGGCATGGCCGTCGGGTGCGAATACCTCGGCGAGATTGGCCGCTCTTGGCCAATATCAATACGCCAATGGAACTCGCCGCGGCGCGCGCGGCCTTGTAATAGAATTGGAGGGCGTTATCATTGGGGCGAACTCACTCGGTAACCTATCCTAGTGTGTTGCGTACCTAAATTCAGATTTATGAAAAAAGCTACTCTCCTTTTATTGATGTGGACCGTATTCCCTTTGAGTGCGGCACAACCCCCAGAGTCTTTGCTGCCGGTGAACACAATTGCCGTGGCCAGCGTGCCCAATATGAACACTGCTCGGGCTTTGTTTAAGGCGAACTCCTTTGTTCAGATGTGGAATGATCCATCTATGGAAGCCTTTGCCAATCGCTTTGAAAAGGCATTCCGGAAAAATGTCATGAAACGGATACAAGATGAAGCCCCTGTTCAACCCGATGAATTATGGAAGCTAGCTCAAGGACAGATGACAGTGGCTCTAACACGTAAACCAGGGCGACCGGACCCCGGGTTAATCGTGCTGATGGATAGCGGTAAGCATGCGGAGGAAATGGAGAGAGGTTTGCAACTCTTGCGCGAGACATTGGTTGATAATCAGGTGGATCACGAGCGTTTAAGACTTGAGGCGTCGGACTTTTTACATGTTCCGCATCCTCGGTGGCCACAACGTGGTTTGTATATTGGTCACACAAAGTCTCTTTTTATCATGACCTCAACCCGCGATCTGGCTGAGCAGGTGGTGCAATTACAAAAGAAGAAACCCAAGGTCAAATCACTCAAGGACAACCCCGGTTTCGCTGTCCGACAGAAAGCTCAATTGGGTGATGCGTGGGCGTATGCATGGCTGGATTTTTCGCTGGTAATGGAAGTGGTTATTGATGAAATCGATAAGCGGCGTGACCCAGATGCTGAACCCAATCCATTGGTGCCTCAGCCTGAGCGGATTTTGGAGGCACTCGGCTTGTTAGGGTTGAATGGTGTCAGCGTTTCGGCTTCCAGTGAGAATGATGGCAGTCTTCTAGAAATAAATCTGAATGTACCAAAGGCACAGCGCCGCGGTTTATTTGAGATGTTAGCGACTCCAGCTAAGAATGCCGGACCGTTGCCCTTTGTGGCTGCGGATGTTTCGAGCTTCGGTCGCTGGCGGCAGAGTGGAGGGCACTTGTGGAAAACCCTTATCGACACAGCTAATGAGATTACTCCGGCTGCTGCCGGTGCCATGGCCTTTTTTCAGGCTTCGGTGCAGGCTAAAAACCCTGATTTTAATCTCAAGGCACAGTTAATTGATACTATGGCTGATGATTTCATTGTGATTGAGCAACCCCCGCGAGGGCAGGATTTGCAGTCCATCATGTCGCCGCCACGTCTCTATCTAATGAAATCCGATACTCCAAAGGTAACGCTGGGGGCGATGAAGGATTTGGTTTCAATGGTGGTGGATTCACCTCCTGATGAGGAGGAGATCGAAGGACGAACGGTGTATTCCTATCAATTCGGTAATTTCAACAATGATGCTGAAATGGCCGTGCACGCGGTAGCGGTTGGTGAGTATGTGCTTTTATCTCAGGATATGAAGGCAGTGAAGGATTACCTCAATGGACCCAAGAAAGATGCCAAACCTTTGCGCAAATTGCCTGGACTTGAACACGCAGCAGCTAAAGTGGGAGGCTTTGAAGGTGGCGCTTTTGGATTTGAAAACTCCCGAGTTATGGTTAGGGCCATATTCTCAGTACTCAAAGAAAATCCGAGCCTGCTATCCGAGGCTTTGGGTGATTTGCCTGAGGGTATCGATCCTGAGACCGGCTTACCAGTAGGCGGAGGAAGGTTAAACGAGTGGTTTGATTTTAAGCTGTTACCCGAATTTAAAAAGATTTCAAAGTACTTACATTACACGGTCATGGGAGCTACCACTTCAGATTCTGGTATTCGCTTCCGATTATTCATGCCTACACCACCAAAGTTGCGATAGTCTTTTACTCTCCCAATAGGTGTACGGTCACTTTGCGGTGATGATCGTGGTGGCGGTGTTCCCAGAGATACACGCCCTGCCAGGTGCCGAGGGCGAGTCGGCTTTGGGTGATAGGGATGGACAGGTTCACGGCGGTGAGGGCGGTGCGCACATGGGCGGGCATATCGTCGGGGCCTTCGTAATCATGCTCAAACATCGGATCGCCGTCGGGGCAGACGCGCGCCATGAAACGTTCCAGATCGCGCCGCACGCCGGGGTCGGCATTTTCCTGTATGACCAGCGAGGCACTGGTGTGTTGCAGATGCAGGGAGGCCAGGCCGGTGGTGAACCCGGTATGTTCGACCAAAGTTTCCAGTTCGCGGGTTAGGTCATGAAACTGTCTGCCTCCGGTGGCAACGCGGAGGGTGTGGGAGTGCTGCGAAAGCATGGGGAAAGGTTGCGGGCGTCGAGGAAAAGTTCAAGTCACGAGGACGGGTTTGGTCGTCCCCGTGACTCAAGGGCGGTGATCCTGCAGGAGGTGGACGGGGGCTTCATTGGCCCACGAGGGGGTGTCGTCCGCAGGTTCAAACCGCCAGGCGGAGAAGAAGGCGTGGTCGGGCACGCGCTCCATTTCACGAAGGAGGAAGCATAAAATGGGTGTGCGAGTGTTCCATTGCGGCAAACGGTTTAGTGCGGCGATGGTGTAGATCCCACCGGATTTGGGGAGGGTGGCTGTCCACTCCCAGACAGCGCCTGAGAAGTGGTCGTTTGTGCAGCGAACCCGTTGGCCTTGGTACCACATAGGTTGTTCTCCTCAATGCCAACCTCGCACAGGTTAGGCGGGCGTGCCGGATTAGTTGTTCCCCGCGGTGAACAAGCTGCATGGGTCGGGATTAAACAGAAAACGGCGGCCCAAAGGCCGCCGCTTCCTATTGGGTTGTGCGTTGGGTCGAAAGGTTTTTAGAGTCCTTTATCGATCATGAGCTTGAGCAGGTCTCCCACGCGATTGGAGTAGCCCCACTCGTTGTCGTACCAGCTGACGAGCTTGAAGAAGTTTTCGTTCAACTCCATGCCGGCGCCCTGATCGTAGATGCTCGAGTTGGCGCAGTGAATGAAGTCCGTGCTCACGACGGCATCCTCGGTGTAAGCCAGTACGCCTTTGAGGTAGGTCTCGCTCGCGTTTTTCATGGCCGCAGAGATTTCCGCGTAGCTGGTGCTCTTCTCTGTCTTGAACGTGAGATCCACCACAGAAGAGGTGGGGGTCGGCACGCGGAAGGCCATGCCGGAGAGTTTGCCCTTCACCTCCGGGCACACGAGGCTCACCGCCTTGGCTGCGCCGGTGCTGGCGGGGATGATGTTGGTGGCCGCGGCGCGGCCGTCACGCCAAGCTTTGCGGCTCGGGCCGTCCACCGTCTTCTGGGTGGCGGTGTAGGCGTGGATGGTGGTCATCAGACCCTCAGCAATTCCGAAGCCTTCCTTGAGCAGCACGTGCACGACCGGGGCCAGGCAGTTTGTGGTGCAGGAGGCGTTGGACACGATGTGATGATTCGCGCCGTCGTAGAGATGGTCGTTCACGCCCATCACCACGGTGAGATCCTCGTTCTTGGCCGGGGCGGAAATAATCACCTTCTTCGCGCCGGCTTCGATGTGGCCCTTGGCCTTTTCGCCATCGGTGAAGAGGCCGGTGGATTCGACCACCACGTCCACGCCGAGTTCTTTCCACGGCAACTCCGCCGGGGACGGGGCTTTGACCACCTTGATCTCGGCACCATTCACCACGAGGGTTTCATCGTCCTTATGGCTGACTTCACCATTGAACGTGCCTTGAGTGGAATCGTATTTGAGCAGGTAGGCGAGGTTATCGGCGGGGACGAGATCGCCCACAGCCACTACCTCCACGCCGTTGCCGACGAGGCCTTGCTCCACCATCGCACGGAACGCCAAGCGGCCGATCCGTCCGAAACCATTGATTGCTACTTTGACTGACATGATACGTGTTTTTTAAAAAGTCGGGGGCGCGCATCATAGCCATGGCGAGCGGTCCGTCAACGCCAAAGACAGGGCTTTTTCATGTGAAAACTCCCCGCAAACCCAGCCAAAGCGGCATGGACACCCCGCGTCTACCGCGTTAATCTCCTGCCGTGCCGCTGCTGAAAATCCAACAGCTCATCAAACGCTACGCCGTACCGGGAGGCGGGGTTCACACGGTGCTGGACGTGCCGAAATTCACCCTCAAGGCCGGCCAACAGGTTGCTCTGCGCGGCGCCAGCGGCACAGGCAAGACCACTTTTCTCAACTGCATCGCCGGCATTCTGCGGCCAGACCAGGGGGACATTGAACTGGCCGGCCAAAACATTGCCGTTGCCAGTGAAGGTCAGCGCGACCAATTACGCGCCCAACACATCGGCTATATTTTTCAAACCTTCAATCTGTTGCAGGGCTACACGTGCCTGGAAAACGTCCTATTGGGCATGAGTTTTTCCGGGCAGGCCAACACTCAGGCCGCCGCGGCTGACCTGAAACGTGTTGGGTTGGCAGACCGAATGGATTACCGACCCGGCGAACTTTCCGTGGGTCAACAACAGCGGGTGGCGGTGGCGCGGGCATTGGCTAACCGGCCACAGCTGGTGCTGGCCGATGAACCCACCGGCAATCTCGATCCAAAAAATTCCCAGGAAGCGCTCCAATTGATCCGAGAAGTCTGCCGGGAAAATCAGGCCGCTCTGCTGTTGGTGAGCCATGACCAAGTCGTGCTGGATCAATTTGAAGACAGCCTCGATTTGGCGGAGATCAACCACGCCGCGAAGGAGATAGCCGCATGACCCTCTGGATAATCATCCGCAATAGCCTCCGCCAACACGCGCTTTCGACCGGCATCACCGCCGTGAGCATTGGGCTTGCCATGGGGCTGTTTATGGCTATTTGGACCGTGAAAGAACAATCGATGGCGGCATTCACCAACGTGACTGGTGGATTCGACGCCGTAATGGGGTCCCGCGGTTCGGAACTTAGCTTAGTGCTATTTAGTGTGTTTCACATGGACAAGGCCCCAGGTACCTTGCCGCCGGAAACACTTGATGAACTTACTGCCCCGAAACTGAAAGGCCAGCCCAATCCAAACCGACGGTTTATCAAACGTGCCGTACCCTTAGTGGTGGGTGATAATCATCAGGATTTCCGCATTGTAGGCACCACTCGCGAATTTTTCAAAGTGCCGTACCGCGACCAACAACGCCATGCCCTGCGACCGAAGGGGCGGCTCTTTGGTGAGCAGGCGCAGGAAGCTGTGTTGGGGAGCTATGTGGCGGATCGATTGGGCATGAAAGTGGGTCAAACCTTCCGGCCTATGCACGGCATCAACTACAACCAGGAAGCGGAAATTCATCCGGTGGATTATTTGGTAGTAGGAATTCTTGAACCTTCTAACACGCCGGCGGATCGGGCGATTTGGATCCCCATGAAAGGGGCGCAAAACATGCCCGGCCATCGTTATGAGGCCCGCCAGGAAATAAGCGCCATACTTTTGCAATTGACCGGGCTGGGGCCGATCTTCGTAGATGGAGTCAATAAAGGCACACGAGACAAGACGGTGGCATTGATTGCGCCCACGGTGACGCGGTTTTTCCAGCGCTTTGAATGGGTGGGTGTTGTCTTGGGCGGCATGGCCGCGCTGGTGGCCTTGGTGGGCGCGGGAGCGATCATGGCCAGCTTGCACAACACCATGAATGAACGCCGACGGGAAATTGCCATCCTGCGTTCTTTGGGCGCGCGTCGTGGAACGGTATTCTCCGTGATTGTTTTGGAAAGCATGGCCATCAGTGCACTAGGTGTGCTGATGGGGGCGGCCATTTACGTCGGACTTATGTTGACTTCGGTGCATTTTATTCATGAATATACCGGCGTGGTCATTCGGCCTTGGGAAACGAGCCCCGTCATGCTGGGCGCCCCTTTGGGGGTATTGGCACTCGGCGCTCTCGCTGGCCTGTTGCCCGCCGCCAAAGCCTACCGCACCGACGTGGCCAGCCACCTTATTCCTCAATCATGAAAACGACCAATCTGTTTTTCCTGTCAATTAAACAGCTTCATTGCAACATTCCTGCTCTTTTGGGCGCGGCCCTGTTATTGGGCTGTGGCTCCCATGAGGATCATGCTCACGAACACTCTCACCATGAGGGTCATCACGCCCACACCCACGCGGCGCCCCATGGCGGCACAATGGTGGTGTTTGGCAAGGAAGCCTGCCATTTGGAATTCGTCCACGATTCCGAAGCGGGCAGTCTGACCATCTACGCCATTCAGTTTCATCCTAAGGAAACCCTGATGAAACTGCCTATGCCATCCATTCGCGTGAAGGCCAAGACGGAGGATGCCGAACACGTGTTGGAATGTCAGGCCGTGGTGAATCCCACCTTTGGCAACACCGCCGAACGCAGTTCTGAATATGCGGCTCAAGCGGAGTGGTTGAAGACCCCCACTGCTTTCGAGGGTGAGGTGGTTTTCCTCAAGCTCGAGGGTGGTGCGGAGTTTTCAAATAAGACTTTCCAATTTCCAAAAAGCCCATAAATTATCCCCATGAAGGCTTTCAGATCGTGCGTAGCTTGGGGCGGTTTGGTGGCGGCCGTTGGATTGTTGGCAGGATGCGGCCAAGGCTCCGGCCCATTGGCTGAAGGTGACGATGGCGAGGTTGACGTGGCCGAGTTGAAAGGCCAGCCCATTCAGGAATTACAGCCTGAAAAGGATCCGTTTCTGCTACCTGTGGACGATAGCCCGATGGCTACCGCACTGGCGAACACCAAGATCGTGTTCGATGCCAAGTTGCCCGGCAGCAAGCCGGTTGCCATCAACTTCATGGCCGAAGGTAATTGGCATGATGAACTCGGCCGCTCGGGTCGGTATACCGTGGAAGGAACTACAATCACCCTCACCGACGTAGATGGAGTGTCGACCAAACAACAGTTTCCCAGAGAGAACTTTGCCACGGGTGACCAAGTGACCGTGGAAATGACCAAGGGGCAACAGGCACTCTTGAAAAAGCAGGGCGTAGAAGTGGATCCAGAAAACCCAGTTTACCAAGCTGAAATCACCGAGCTAGGCATTGCCGATGCATTTACCGCTGAAGTGCCCAATCCCACCTCGCCGGCTGAACCCAAAGAACCTGCCGTGCCCGTGAAGATTGGTGATTACTCACTGCTGGGTTTCGATCGACTAGCTTCCTTTGCCTACGAAGTGCCGGATGATCCAATTACCGAACCCAAGGCTAAGAAGATTTTGGAATCCAATGAGATACCTGAGAGCATCAAAAAATTTGATGGACAAAAGGTCGCTCTCAAAGGGTTTATGCTACCACTAAAGGTGGAAGATGGCTTGATCACCGAACTGTTGATTCTACGCGACCAATCCTTGTGTTGCTACGGCGCCGTACCGAAGATAAACGAATGGGTGAGTGTGCGTATGCCTGGAAACAAGGGAGTGAAACCGATAATGGATGTGCCGGTCACCATTTTCGGCACATTAAAAGTCGGTGAGGTATTGGAAAACAGCTATCTCGTTGGTATCTACGAGATGGACGGCGAACGCCTCGATGGTCCGATCGATCTGTAGTCGGGTCCCCCGGCTACGGCTCAATTAGCCACAGTCGAATATCATCGACCGCCAACGGCCCTCCGCCTAGTGGCGTGCCCCAAACGCCAGCTTGGCCGAGCTCCGGCTTGGCGGTATCCGTCCATTCCAGCGTCCATGCCGTTGGTTCCTTTTGGGATTCGTCCCAAGCCTTGCCCTGCACGGCCCATTTCAAACCCGGTAAGGGGCGCAATTGCAAACGCAGATGAGTCCATTGGCCGGGCACGGATTGGAACGGCACCTTCTGGACCACTGCGGAATCCCGGCATAGTTCTAGTTGTTGCCGATCCGGATTCATTCTCAACCGATACCCGCTCAGGCCACTGAGCCCCACTGCGAAGGTGGCTTTGGCTTGCTCGCCTGCTGTTGCCCTAAAACGAGCGCCGACCCGAACCCCCTCCGCCATGGCCGGGCCAAACAGCACGCCGTGCTCCAATTTGGGCGTGGCGGGAAGCTTGAGATGGCGCCCGCCTTCAGCGGTCACCACGGTGGCCATACCATTCACAGGGGTAAAGGTCGCCGGCAAGGTTTGCCGTTGATCAAATGATTCTCGAAAGAGCGTTGACGCATCCATAGCCGGCGTGGGTGGCGTTGCACAGGCGGCTCCGGCCAGCAGTAGCGGTAAAATGAAAACGACTTTGCGAGTCACGTCAGTTGTTTTTTTCACGTGCTCTACAGCGGCGACTACGAAGTCAGTCAGGTTGCGTGCTAAAGTACCGTTGTTCTTCGCCTGAGCCGTAACCCCCAACGGCAGGTTGGGGGTGAGAATGAAAGTGAGGGTATGTCTTTTCATAAAATGAGTTTGTTTGTGGATTAAACCTGCCTCGAAGTGAACCGACAAAACAAAAAACTACTCACTTCGCAGCGCCGTTAACAAGCGGCCGCGCAGGGCTACCGCAGACGCTAGCCATGTCCAAAAGAGACCGCTCACTAGGATGCCGCTAATGATCCATTTCAGCAGATCCATCGGCAGACCTTGTCCGGGTCCGGTTAGGGAAGGTGCCACGGCCAGCAGCGCACTCACCACGCCGCCGACCAATCCCAGCGCCAGCAGGCCTCCATGTTCGGCGAGTACGAGCCAGTGCAGGGATCCTTTCCGAAAACCCACCGCCTGCAGCAGCGCTAATTCCCCACGGCGCTCCAGCACATTGCGCAGCACCACCACGCCCAGGCCGACACTGCCCAGCAGCAACGCTAGCCCGCCCAGGGCCTGGAAAATATCGAGGTAGGTGTTTTGCACCTGACTGAATTCCGCCAAGCGCCGCGTGGCCGGGGTCAGTTCCAGTCCGTAATCTTCCAGCGCAAAACTCAACTCTTCCTCCGTAGCCTGAGGATCCTCCGCATCAATCAGAAACGCCCGGTAGCCGCTGGCGGAGGGGAATTGTTTCACAAAGTTTTGTTCCGAGATAATCAGGTCCCCTTGGAGCATGGAGTTGGCGAGGAAACCGACAATGCGGATGGGAAACGTGCCGCCGGCTTCGTTTGGGTACTCCATCTCGTCGCCCACCTTTACGTGCAGTGCCCACATGCCGGTGTTCATATCCACCACGGCCGGCACAGTGCCGTCTTTGGTTCCGTTCAACAACTCCCAGCCGTCACCCTTGGCAAACGTAAAAGCTTCTTTGTCGATCAGCTGTTGGGGGTCAACCCCAAGCAACCGTGGCTCGCGGGTCTGATTAAGATTCAGGCAACTGGCATCGTCTCCTTCGCGCACGCGCATTTGCACTAGGCTCACGTCACCGTTCACGGCCATTTCCTCGCGGCCCTTTTCGGTGTTTAAATCATACAACACCGGCACATCGCTTTGACCGAAAAACGCAAATCCCCCCGTGCCACTCCAGCGTTCCTGTGCGCCGTCATTCGGGTCCAACCGAAACGCGCCCACGGCCACCAGAAGAAACACGCCGCACGCCAGCAAACCGATGCAGGCCAGGCTGCGTCCGCGTCGGCGCGCGCTGCCGCGCCAACCCATCGCTCCCAAGGTGGCAAAGGAAGCGCCGCCGCCCGTCGCCATTTTGCCCAGCCACGCATGACACACGCACAGACAGCTCACAAGCAACAGCATGCCCGCGCCAAAAAATCCGCCGGCCTTCATCTGGCCCTGTGCATCCTCCATGGCCAACCCCAGCCCAATCGCGCCTACGGCGCACATCGCGGCCGTTAGCAGTGCCTTGCGGCCGGCATGGGTGGTGTCGGTAGCCGCCGGGTTACCCTGAATGAGTGTTATGGCTTGAGCCTGAGCCAGTTTGCGAACGGTCAACCAAATGGTGAACAATGCCACAGCCAAGCCGCCGATCACGCCGTAGACAACCGTTTGCGGTTGGGCATGATAGATAATATTGCCGTTGCCAATCGCGCCGCTCCAATCGGAATTCAGCAGATCCACCAGCAATCGCGTGTATTCCAAGCCGGCCCAGGCGCCCAGACCGGCTCCGAGAAAGGCGAGCACAAAGCCTTCGGCCAGAAGGAGATTGCGCACGGTTTTCCCGGTAAACCCAATGGCGAGCAAGGTGCCGATTTGCGGGGCGCGTTGTTCCACGCCGAAGACAAAGAGGAGCCCCATGAGAATGAGCGCGGCGAGCACGAGAAAAAAGCTCAGGCCAATGAACAGGCCGCCAAAGTCATTGGCGGAATCGCCGGCGACCGCTTCGGTGCGGACATCGCGGAAGCGCAACCCGATTTGTGCCGGATCGAATCTCTCACGCAACGCCGCCTCGATCTCAGTGCGGTCGGTCGCATTAAACCGAAACCGCAGGGTGGTCGCTTCGCCGTAGCGATTGGCCCACAGCTTTTGGCCAGTTTCCAGGGCGATGAAGGCTTTAGGCGTGCCGCGGTGTTTTTTCCAGTAATCCTCATCCTGATCTCGCACCCGGCCGGAATCGAAATCAATCCCGGGATTCCAATCGCGTAAATTATCGCGATCCACGATACCGGGAAAGTTGGGCATTAATTCGCGCCAGCCGGGTTGCTCGGTATCCAGTATGCCACTGACGGTGAAGGTATGCGGACGCTCCTCCAGCTGGCGGTTCAGTCCGAGCACATAATAATCTACCGTGATCTGATCGCCGGACTTCACCTGCAGATCGTTGGCCAACCATTCGGTGATGACCATGTTGTCGCCGGTGGGCGTGATGCGTCCGAGGAAATTGGAGCTGACCCCGGTGATCATCGAGTACGGCGTGGCATTGGTGCCGTGATGAAGATTATTGGCAATGTAGGTTAGTGCCGTGAGGGGTGCGTTCGCAGCCTTGAGTGTTTGGGTATCGAGAAAAATGCGGTCGGTCCGCAGATCGATAGCGTCGTCCTCCTCGTTTTCCAACAACTCCAATTCAGCATCGGCCAACCGCCAGACATTCTGGAGTTGGTCATTGGCCTGAGCCGACAACTCTCCGGGAGTGGATTGAGCAGCCCATGCCAGTAGGCCGTTGGCGCGCTCAGGCAATTCCGCTTCTTCCTGCAGCCAGGAGAGCGGCACAAACACGTTGAACGGCGCGGTAGCACCGGGGCGCAGGCTGAAATTGGCCAGCTCGGAATTGGGGCTGATCTCTTTGACCACCGTGAGCCGGAGTCGCACGGTGAGATCTTCCGCCACCGAGAGCGGCGCATCCCGCGGCAGCACACTGGGCTTGGCGATGCGCAGGCGAAATTCATCGCCGGCCTGCAGCCCTAGTTGCTTGGCTAGACGCGGATTGATCAGCGCTTCACCTTCTTCCAGCGCAGGAGGCCGGTTGGCTTTGAGGTAGGCGAACCGCCAAAAGGCATCATCAATCCCGATCAGCTGGATGTTGTTTGCTCGGGCGGCCACTTGACCGTCCTCGTTCTCCCGATACCCGGCGGCATTCAGACGGAGAATGGGGGCCATGGCGGATTGATCGCCCAAGTCCATGCGTACAGCCAAGTCATCGCGAAAAAAGCGGTCGTGCAATTCCACCGCCGCCTGGACATAGCCCAGCCGTTGTTCGGCTTGATTTTGCAAGGTGCGTTTCACCGAATCGCCCACCACCAGAGACCCCGTCAACACGGCCGTCGCCACCACGGCCCCAAGCAGAGTGCCCACATGGGCGCGAGCATGATGCCGCAGACTGGCTAGGATGAGCCGAAGGCGTGTCATGTCAGGCGATTTGTCCCTCGGCAAGCTTCACAGTGCGGGCCATGCGGGCGGCGAGGTCGGGGGAATGGGTGACGGTGATGAGGGTGAGGTTTTCCTCAACGTTCAATTCCACGAGCAATTGGCCGAGCTTGTCGGCGGTGGTCTCATCAAGGGCGCCGGTGGGTTCGTCGGCGAGTAGGAGCTGCGGTTCGTTGATCAGGGCGCGCACGACCGCGGCGCGTTGGCGTTCGCCGCCGGAAAGTTGGCCGGGCCGGTGGGCGAGGCGTTCGCCAAGGCCAACACGCTCAAGCAGGCGTCGAGCCCGGTCTTCATCGTCGGCGGTGGCTGAACGATGCGCGAGCGTGGGCACGAGCACGTTTTCCATCACGGTGCACTGCGGCAGGAGATGATGGCTTTGAAAGATGAAACCCATCTCGCGATTGCGCAGGGCGGCAAGCTCGGCGTCGTCCAAACCGCCAAGTTCGCGGCCGTCAAAGGTGAGTGTGCCGCCGGTGGGTTGATCGAGCGAGCCGATCAGGTTTAGCAGCGTGCTCTTGCCGCAACCGGAGGGGCCGACCACCGCGACCGATTCGCCACGGCCCACCTCCAGTGACAACCCGCGCAACACACGCAATGGTTGATCGCCTTCGGCGGAGGGAAATTCGCGGGAAACATTTTCCAGCTTTAGCAACGGGGAGGAATCGGTCATGGAGCTATTCTCTAATCCAGCGTTTGGCTTTCAATTCAAATCGGGGAAGGCTGCCGGGCTCGACAAGCTCGACGGGGACGCGGAGATTCAGTTGATGACGAATGGTGCCGGCGACCTCCGCCTGCAACGCGGCGGCATCGGCATCGGGCGCGGGCTCCAATCGAAGGCGAAGTTCGGCCATGCCGGTTTGTTCAGTGACCACCACCTGATATTCGGCAACATCGGCAAACCGTCGCAGGATATGCTCAAAGGCGCTGGGATAAATGTTCACGCCACGAACGATGATCATGTCATCCGCGCGTCCGAGAATACCGCCGCGCAGGACGAAGGCATCGCCCTGCATCTCCGGCCGCACCAGATCACCAGTGCGATAACGCAGCAACGGCATCGCCGTGCGGGTGAGCGTGGTCAAGATCAGTTCGCCTTCTTCTCCCTCGGCCACGGGGTCGTTGGTGTCCGGATGGACGACCTCGGCCAAGTAGGCGTCCTCAATGATTTGCAGATTGTTGGGTTCAGCCGTCCATTCGTGGGTCACCGGGCCGACCTCGGTCATACCGTGATGATCAAATACCCGCGCGTTGGGCCAGGCGTCCTCAATGCGTTCGCGTGTGGCGGGAATGCTGCCGCCGAGTTCGCCGGCGACCACGATGGTCTTCAACTTGGCCTCGGAAAGATCCACGCCTTCCTGAGCAGCCACCTCGGCCAATCGCAGCGCGTATGTGGGTGTGCAGCACAGAACGGTGACCTCATTTTCCAGAAGAATGCGCCGACGAGTGGTGCTGGTGAGGCCGCCGCCGGGGAAACAAAGGCAACCCATTTGCGTAGCGGCCTCGTAGGCCATCCAGAACCCGATGAAGGGCCCGAAGGAAAATGCAAAGAGCACGCGGTCCTCGCGCGTGATGCCGGCGGCGTGATAGACGGTCTGCCAGCTTTCAAGCATGCTTTGCCAACTCTCAGGCGTGTCCAACCAGCGGAGGGGTTTGCCGGTGGTGCCGCTGGTTTGATGGATGCGATTATACTGCGCGAGCGGGAAGGACAGATTGGTGCCGTAAGGCGGCTGCGCAGCTTGATCGGCGGCTAGTTCGTCCTTGGTGGTAAACGGACAGCGCGCGGCGAAATCCTCCAGGCTGCTGATGGACTCATCAACCCCGGCTGCCGCGAGCTTGGTTTCGTAAAAGGCGTTGGCCGGTCGCACGGCACGGAGCAGTTCGCGCAACCGCCCGAGTTGAGCGATGCGAACGGCTTCCCGGCCGGTTGACGGCGCCTCAGCCATGACGGTTAATCTTTGGAATCGCCGGAAGTATTGGCGTCGCCGGTGGCGGCTGTGACTGGCTTCGTTTCGGGCGGCGGCTTGGGCGGATTCTTGGTAACCAAATAGCCGCCAATGGCAGCGAGAACGATGCCGAGGATGAACTGCGGCTGAACGTAACTCCACAATTCTTGTTTGGTGGTATTGACGACGGCATTCACGATCGGAGCACCGGCGAAGATGATGGACATGACGATCGGCACATACACCGGTGGATTCGGAGAAGCTCCAAAGGCCAAGAGCACCCCGAGCGCCCCAATGGCGCCCAGAATACCTGCGCCCAAGCTCCATTTCCAACCGGCATCCGGATAGTTCCAGAAATCCACCGGACCGCCTTTGAGCTTGAGTATAATGAGCGGCGCGATGACGGCCGTGAGAAAATACGCGAGGCCCACGTACAGAAAGGCCATCATGCGGCCGTGCGCTTTGCTTTCCATGTTCATGGAGCCGGTGTGCATGCACACGCCGTAGGTGCCCCAACAGATGACGGTGAGTAGTGCCCAGGCAAACCATGGAATGCCGGATGCGGTGGTGGTTGCTGCCATAATTTTTTCGACTCTAGGGTTCGGGTTGCAGTGCTTCAAACGTTAATCGGTCAACTTATCCGCAGGCGCCACCTCAATCAGGTCGGCGATCTCCGGCGGAATACTGGCGGCCTTCATTTCGCCGGCTTCATTGCGGCGCACGCACACGACGGTGAGCGCCCCGCACGCGGCTTCCGCGCCGGCCACTCGAAAACGAAATTGGTAGCTGATGGATTTACTGGTCTTGGCCGATACCCGCAGCTGAATCTCCACTTCGTCCTCAAAGCGCAATGGCTTCTTGAAGTCACAGCTCATATGCACACGCGGCCAGCCAATACCGAGGGCGGGATCGACAATCGAACGGTCGAGCGACCGGAAGAACGCGTGCTCGGCGTGCTCCATGTAGCGGCAGAAATTTGAGAAATGAACAATGCCTGCCATGTCCGTCTCGCTAAACTCGACGCGGCGTGTGATAGTAAATTCGTGTGCTGCCATTATGCCTCCGGGGTTGGGGACGGATTGGACACCAAACCGGCGAGCAGGTCGATCATTTGCCTGGCCATGTGCTCGACGGAAAATGTTTCGCGCACCAACTCGCGGGCCTTAAGGCCGACGGCCTTGGCCTCGGAGGGATTATGGAGCATGCCTTCGAGTGCGGCTGCAAGGCTCTCGGGCCCTTCGTGATCGTACACACGCCCGCCGCCGGTGGCGTCCAGTAATTCGGGGAACGACGCGCAACGCGGCTGCACCACCGGTACGCCGGCGGCCAGCGCCTCGATCACATAAAAGCCGAACGACTCGCCAAATTGAGCGGGCACGGAGAGCACGGAGAGCGATTTCAAAAACGCCTGCTTCTCTTCGCGGTTGAGGTTTGGATGAAATTCTACATCGCTCAGCAGTGCCTTGGCTTGCAGACGTTCGCGCAGGCGCCCCACAAAGGGCTCATCGCCCGGGCCGCAACCGCCGCCGATTTTTAGGCGCAGTTGGGGGATGTGGTTATCCTGTTTCATTTTGATAAAGGCATCCACCAGGGTATCGAGGCCCTTATCCTTGCACATGCGCGAAAAGAACCCGACCACCGGCGGATTGGGCGCCACGCGATCAGCGCTATAGCCGTCGTGATTGATGCCGTTGTGAATCACCTGCACGCGTTCGGCGGTCAGATTCAGTTTGTCGCGCATGAGCCCGGCATAAAACGCACTTGGCGCGATGAACTGATCAATCTCCTGCGCGCGCTCGGCCATGATCTGCCAGACCTCCTCGCGGACCTCCTCGGGCATACTGTCGATGTACGGGGCCTCGTTTTGCAACAGACACACCACCGGCGCGCCAATGGCTTCCTTGAGCCGATGCGCCAGCCCTAGCAGCAGAGAATTGGAGAGCGAAATGACGTGGGGTTTCGGCTGTGTTTTCAGCCAGCCGATCAGCTCCTCCAGCTCACGCGCCTGATGGCCTTCCTCGCCCCGCAACATGGAAATCGTGAGATCGCCGACTTCCTCGGCGCGTGTTTTGCCAACCTGACTGGCGGCCCAACCGAGCATGGTGTCCGACCCCACCACCCGATGTAGCCAGCGCGGGGCAGCGCGGTAAAGGGCAGATTTCTGTTCCAGATAGACGTTTACGCCGTTATAAAAAATGGGAGTATCGCCGGCCTGATTTTCCTCATCCAGCGTGAATGGCAAATAAAGCGGAATCATTGTCACTTCATGCCCCGCTTCGCGTAATGCGGCCACCAGCGCGTTGTCACGGAAACAATTCCCGCAATACATTTTCCCGGCGCCGGGTGTGATTTGGACAATGTTCACAGGGAGGTTCTAGACCAACGCCAGTTATGCGCAAACAATGAATTGATTAAGTGAGCAATGGTTCCTGCTTTGATTCTAATGGGGCACCTAAATCAAGGGCTTCAGGAACTGGGCAAAAGTCCTCTACGCATCTGAAAAGTTCCGTGAAATCCTTATTAACATCACCCGACAAACAGTCGGTCACGTCGCCTGCAATCTCAGGGTGTTTCTCCACGAGATCGGAAAAGCTGAAATTTTCGTTATAAAAGGCGTATACCAGTTTTCTCATGTTTTCAATACCCTGCCGGAGTGTACTGGAGTATTCAGTAAATTGTTTGGGGCTTAGATCTTGAGCTTCAAACGCGTTTTCAGCCGCGTCGGCAGCCATGACACCACTTTTCAAGGCAAGCATCAGGCCGCTAGAGAAAACTGGATCCAGAAAACAAAAGGCATCTCCTAAAAGCAATAAGCCATGAGTGCCACAGTGCCGTGAGTGATGGGTGTATTCGTTGGTGATATAAAAGTCAGAAATCCTTTTGGCTGGGCCAAGTCTTTCTTTAACCCACTGGTTATTTTCGATTTCGCGTTCCAGCATTTCCTGGGGTTTTCGGACTCCATCGCGACTGAGGTATTTTCCTTCCGCAACTATTCCCAGACTCACTCGATTGTCGTGGAGTGGAATCCACCAGAACCATCCCTTTTCCGGGACAAATGCGACCACCGTGGCTCCCTCATCAATCCCTTCCTGCCTAGTAGCACCCTCGTAATATGCCCAGGCCGCCACTTTATTTAAATAAGGGTCTCGTTCGCGCCAACCGTTGCGCGTTGCAGTAAATGCCTCTTTGCCTGTGGCATCAAAGGTGAGCGGAGCAAAAAATTCTGTTTCCTCACCGTCTTTCGTCCTAGCTCTTACACCCACAACTTTATCTTCATCCCAAATCAACTCTTTTACCGCAATTTCTTCTATGACCTCGGCTCCCTTATCTCGCGCATTATCAAGTAGCATAAGGTCAAAGTCCGCTCGCATCACCTGCCAAGTTTGGGCGACAGTGTCGCGGTCGTATCGATTGAAGAAGTAAAAGGGCTGACTAGCGTCACCTTCCGGTGAAATAAATTGAACGCTATACTTTTTGACGAAGGCTGAATCTCTTAGGCGATCTACCATTCCAAGACGTTCAAGAGGGTGGAATGTGAAGGGAATTAGAGATTCACCGATGTGGTACCGGGGGAATTTCTCCCGTTCCAAAACTAAAACCCTACGACCATTTTCAGCTAAAATAGTGGCTGCTGATGAGCCAGCGGGTCCGGCTCCGATTATAATCACATCGAAATGATTGTTTTCCATCATATCAACCTCTCACAAATTATACTGGTGGCAAAATTTCAACTATCTCCGCCAGATGATTCCCGTTTAGATCCCGGTGGATGTTGCACCGGCCGTAAAGTTCAGTGGAGGCGTCCAGACCGAACGCTTCGGTGATGAGCGGATCGGATTGCACCTTGAAATAGGCCTGCGGGCAGCTCTCGTGGCGGATGGCGTGTTCGTTGAGGATCGTGCCCAGTGGCACACTTTCGCCGAGCACCAACGCGCGCGCCTGGTCCGGAAAATGCTCGAGATGAATCGCAATGGCACCGAACTCCACCGGTTTGTTATCCTCGCCGGCCTCCAGCACCACTTCGCGCTTGTAGCTAGCCTCGGATTTCTCACGGCCTAGCAGGCGCAGATGAATACGGTCACCATGAAATTCCTCCAGCGTGGGTGTCATATCATCGTCATGCACCAGCAGGCGGCGGTAGGGTTCGGGCATCTCGCTGCCATCGATCAGCAGGAGGTCTGGCGCAGCCTCGCCGGCACGCTGGTAAAACTCCAGCAATGGGCGGGCGGCATCTTCAAGAGAAAGGCTGGGTGCTGTTTCAGGCATCTGAATGATCAGGCGTAACGGGCATTGCGATGTTCAGGCAGGAAAAATTCATGGAGCAACCGGTCAACCTGCAGCAGGCCCTCGCGGTTGATGTTCACGCGATCGCCTTCGATGGTCAGGAACCCCCAGTCGGCAATGCGCTGGAGCGGTTCGGCAAAACGCTCGGCGGGGTTGGCCCCGAATTTGTCGGTGAAATACTGCAGGCTCACCGAGCCAAGCTTGAGCTGCAGAATAAATTCTCGAATGAGCCGTTCATCATCACTGGGGGTTAACGCGCGGTACACCGGTAAGTCGCCATTGCCCAGCTGTTCCACGTAGGGATCGAAATCGTGGTGGTTCTGATAATGTGTGCCGCCGATGTGTCCGAACGACGCTACGCCCACAGAAAGCAAATCCGCTCCCGCCCATAGTTGATCGCGGTACTCGAAGGTCACCTTGGAGGAATCCTTCACCGCCGTGTACGCACTGGTGACGGTGTAGCCGTTCTTGGCCAGCTCGTTGTAGGCGTAATCGGTCCAGCGCCGTTTGGTGTCCCAGTCGGCTACCGGCGCGGCGAGTTTGCCCTCCTCCTTCATGCGCTTGTAAATGGTAGTGTTGTACGGCACCTCCATTTGGTAAACCGTGATGCTGTCCGGCGCCATCTCGATGGCCTTGGCCACGCAGGCTTTCCAGTTGTCCTCCGTCTCGTCCAACATTCCCGCGATCAGATCGATATTGATCTGCTGGAAACCCACCTCGCGAGCGTATCCATAGGCGCGATCAATCTCCCCGCCGCGATGGGCGCGGCCGTTGATCTCAAGAATGTGATCGTCGAAATTCTCCACGCCCAAGCTCAGACGCGTGACGCCGACCTCGTGCAGCGTCTTCAGTTTCTTATCCGTCAACGTGCCGGGCTCGCACTCGAAAGTTACCTCCTTCACCTCATCCCACGGCAACAAACCCTTCATGCCATCGGTAAGATGAAACAATTGGCTGCTCGATAGGTAACTGGGCGTGCCGCCCCCAAAATAAACGAAGCTCGGCTTGCGCCCACCGATAAACGGCTTGTTCGCGTAAATCGTCAGCTCCTCCAACATTGCGTCGAGGTAGCTCTTGATGGCGTCCGCATTCTTGTCCGTGTACACGCGGAAATAACAAAAGTGGCAACGCTTCCGGCAGAACGGAATGTGCGCGTACACCCCCAGCGGCGTGTCCGCAGCCGGCGCCCTCTCCATGGCGGCCTCAATTTCCGGTAGGGATTCCTTCTTCCAAAATGAAAATGGCGGATAGTTGGAGACAAAATAATTGCCGACCGTGGTCTGTGTTTCCAACGGTGGCTTACTGGGTGTGGGAGGGGCGGGAGTACTCATTATTTTGCCTTCGCTCCGAAGCAATACACGGTGCCGTCCTCGCTGCCGATGACGACTTTTCCTCCGGCCACCGCCGGCGACGCGGTGATGGAGTCATCCGTTTCGTAGCTCCACAATGATTTCCCTTGATCCAACGATACCATATACAAGCGGCCGTCATTGGACCCAACCAACACTTTGCCGTCGCACACCACCGGCGAACTATTCACCTGCCCCCGCGTGGCAAAGGTCCAAATCGCTTCGCCATTATCGCGCCGGAGACAATGCAGGCGTTTATCCTGCCCGCCAAAGAGCACGCGATCCTTTGTCAACGCTGGCGAGGAGGAATACGGGAAGAGCCGATCCTTGTAATTCCAAATAATCTTACCGGCCTTCAGGTCGATGCAGAGAAATTCATTGTCGTGATGCCCCACATATACACGGCCTGCATCCGCCGCCACACTACCGATGATATACGAATTGGCATTAATCACCTTCTCGCGTTCGCCCTTGGTTATATCGATCACATGCAGCAACGCATCGCAGCCGCCAAACATCGTTCGGCCATCCGTCAGTGCCGGGGAACCATTGATGTAATTCTCCGACTCATACTCCCACACCTTCTCACCCGTTTTGGCATCCAGACAGTAGAGGAAAAAATCATGGCTCCCCACCAGCACATAGGTCTTCTTGCCATCGGGAGACTTGGTCCAATTCGGCGCGCCGGTAATCTGGTCGCCCGTTTCAAACTTCCACAACTCCTTGCCCGTCTTCGCGTCCAGCGCATACACGAAGCCATCCACTGACCCCGCATACACGTGCCCATCTAATACCATCGCCGAAGCCTCAATCGGATCGTTGCAGGTAAAATCCCAGGCCTGTTTGCCGGTGGCGAGATCGATGGCATAGAGTTTGCCTTTGAGCCCCTTCTTCCCGTCGTCGTCACCGCCCACATAGGCCATCCCATTGGCGATCACCGCCGATGCCTTTACCGGCCCCTTGGCATCAAACTTCCACAACAACGAGAGCTTCTCCGGCAACTTCCCCGCGGCCGCCCCGGTCAACCCCCGATCCCCTCGAAACAACGGCCAATCAGCAGCCTGCGAAGTAAAAGCTACAGCACTTAAAAGCCCTATCCAGCCAAAATTCAGCCTGTTCTTCATGAAATACCTCGAATTCGCGCCGTTAATTTCAACGGCTGCAATGCAAATGTTCCCAATAAAAACGGAAAAGGCAACCTAAAAAGTACGTTCACGTACTAAATTGAGGTCGCGAGTGACCACGGACCGATCGAGTTTGGGGTCTGCGGGAAGTCGGTTGCAGCGGATCAATGAACATCTTTCTGTGCTCGGAGAAAATCTCGCTCAAGCCGTGAGTCGTATGAAAGATACCCGGGTGGCATCGGAAAGTACTCGCTTGGCTAAGCACCAGATTCTCATTCAATCCTCGTTGGACATGGTTGATAAGGCTCGCATTGTGAATGAGAACAACCTGCGACTATTGATGAACTATTAGCCCATGGCATCCAGCAGACTGCCTTGGCTATCATCGCGCTTGAGAGGAGCAATCTTGACGAACCGATTTTCATCATCGGTGGTCACCAAGAAATCTCCCTGAATGCCTTTTTTAGAAATAAATGGGTGCAGCACTTTAATCGGAAGCTGGATAATTCGGCCATCTGCTGCCTCGGCCACCACGTGCCGAGCGCGACCGCGGTAGTATTCCTCCACCTGTCGCGAGGTGAGCTGCAACGATAAGGAAATCTGTTTCACAAGCGGTTCTCCATCAAAAGTCAGTTCCAATCGAAAATCAACCTTCGCTTGTCCCGTGCCCAAGCTTACTAGTCTCCCCTAACCACTGTCTAACTTCCTCACTCATCCTAGCCTCATGAGTGAGTCCCGCAAGCCCTCGAGCGTGATGGTCATAACAGCTTGGGCCACCATCTGAAGGGTTAGAGGTACGAGGCTCATTTCTATATCTGGGTTTTTTTGACAGTTGGTCAAAGATCGCTAGCTTATAATTACTATAACGCTCAATGGTTGTTAGTCGGTTGGGTGGCTACTCCGATCACACAGCACAGCGTTGCGCCCGAAGCTCTTCTTGGTTGCGTCCTTGGGGAGCTTCTTTGCTTGTCAGGGAGCGAAGTTTGAAGGTAGGCAGTAATTCGCCTCTGGGGTGTATCGAGCATCCACCCCATTGATTGAGGGCTGAAAATGCCAGATGGACGGGCAGATACGGGCAGGCGAAGAAAAATCTGCGTACTTCCATGAAAAAATGGTACCGGAGAAGGGACTCGAACCCCCACTCTCGTGAAAGAAGCGGATTTTGAATCCGCCGCGTCTACCAATTCCGCCACTCCGGCACCGGAAGCGCGCATCCTAGTCGTCTGCCGCTCCTTCGTAAACAAGTTTGTTTCGGCAAACCTTTTCTTCTACGCGTAACCTTTCTCTCGTGCCACGCGATGATCCTTCAGCCGATGCCTTTACAGTGCTTGATTCGGTGACTGTCCCGGATCTCTGGCAGCAGGAGGCGGTGGGGGCGTTGCAGGCGGGGAAGGATGTGGTGGTGCATGCGCCCACCGGCGCCGGTAAAACACTGATTTTTGAACTTTGGGCTAACATGGGCAAACCCAAGGGTAAGGCGGTGTACACCGTGCCCACGCGGGCGCTGGCCAATGACAAGCTGGCCGAATGGCGCGCGCGGGATTGGCCGGTGGGGATTGCCACGGGAGATCTGGCAGAGAATCTGGATGCTCCGATTCTCGCCGCCACATTGGAAACCCAAAAGAGCCGTCTCGTGCATGGCAAAGGGCCCGATTTATTGGTCGTTGATGAATATCAAATGATCGGTGATCGCGACCGCGGTTTGAATTATGAGCTCGCTCTGGCCATGGCGCCGCCTCGCACTCAATTGCTGCTCTTGAGCGGCAGTGTGGCCAATCCGGATCAGGTGGTGAAATGGCTGCGGCGGCTGGGACGCGATGCGGTGTTGGTGAGGCATGATGTCCGGCCGGTGCCGTTGGAGGAAACTTATCCGAACCCCAACCGATTGCGGTTGCCTCGGGAGATCAAAGGCTATTGGCCGCGGTTTATTGCGACCGCCTTGGCGGAAGATCTCGGGCCGGTGTTGCTCTTTGCTCCCCGCCGGTCCAATGCCGAAAAACTAGCGCGTCAGCTTTCCCAACAATTGCCCAACCAGGATCCGCTGGTGTTGACCGATGAACAAAAGCGGTTGGTCGGCGATCACATGACGCGCATGTTGCAGAGCCGGGTAGCCTATCATCACAGTGGTCTTAGCTATGCGGCTAGGGCGGGGGTGATTGAGCCATTAGCGAAGGCCGGACAATTACGCGTTGTGGTCGCTACCATGGGTTTGGCTGCTGGGATCAACTTTTCTCTGCGGAGTTGCGCGTTGGCTGCCGATTCCTATAAACGCGCCGGCGTGGAGCATCCCATAGGAGGAGATGAAATCCTGCAGATGTTCGGCCGAGCAGGGCGCCGTGGCCTAGATGAGGTCGGTTATGTTTTGGTGGGGGCCAACGATGTGCGTTTGCGGGATGCGTTTCCCTGCCAGCTCGCCCGAAGCGGTCTGGTGGATTGGGGGGCGTTGTTTGGGATTATGCATGCGGCAGTGGAGGATGGACGTGAGCCTTTTGCCGAAGCCATCCGAGTACAGTCCCGCCTCTTCACCACGCGGCCTATTACCTTGGGGGTGGAAAATGCATTGGAACATCCGGATGCTCCCTGCGGTTTATCCACCGACGCCGAGCGGGCCAAGCATGTGCGAAAACAGGACAAGGAGATACTCAACAGCCGCGGTGAATGGGAACGCCAGCCGCGCCGCGAGGAAGTGCTATTGCGCGACATCCGCGTTGCGGCACGCCCACCGCGTGAAGGCGAGACAGCCGAGCTGGAACCGCTGCTTGCGCGCGCGGATGTGTTGGGAGAATCCGGTCCTGGAGTGCTGAGCATCATCGATCCTATTGCCACGCCGGCCATCTACGGCCGTGTTTCCACCGTGGCCGAGCGCAATGAGAAGGGCAAACTCATCATTCAACGCTGGGTGCGCCGCGCTCTGGGCTGGCGCGGTAAAGCCATGACGCGATCCTTATGGGAACAAAAATTCGGACCGCTTCTCCAGAAACGCATGGCCCAGCGTGGTACGCCCATTTTGCATTACCGCAATGAACGCGGCAAAATTGTTGCGTGGTTTAGCCTCGAAGAACAAACCCGCCGCGTGCCGATCGATCGGCACGGTGTGGCCCTATGGAAACCAGTCCAGCGCGAAGTGCTCGCTACCGATTGCGCGCGCTGCGAACTGGTGTCCACCTGTCGCAAGCTGCCCCGGGCCCATGGCGTGGTGCATCACTGGCGGCGGTTTGGCTTGATCGAACCACATGGCGCCCCCACGCAGCGCGGAGTGATCGTGAGTTTCTTTACTGGTGGTGATGGATTGGCACTGGCGGCGGCGATGGAGGATGAACAATACCCGCTCGAGGAGCTAGTATATGACATTGCTAATTTGCGCGGAGGCTTTCGGTTTCATGGCGATGAGGACCGTTACGAAGGCCGATTGGCCTGGGTATGCCGGCAAACCTATGGCGCCCATTCCGTGCTTGGCTATCTGGATCGTGGAGCCCCGTCGGAATACGGCTTTGGCGCCAACGAAGTGGTGGCCGACATCCATCATAATCCCGCCCTCAAGCAACGTTGGATTCAGGAAGTCGCCGAAGAAGGTGATATTGACCGCGTCTTTATCGAATGGCGCAGCCTGTTGCGGCGCATCGCCCACGCGCCCGCCTTGCCGGAACATACGCGTTGGACCTCACTCAAGGAACGGGCCGGGCAAATCCTAGATGAAACCGAAAGCCCGACCCACACCGATCTTCCGACGCTGGAATATCACCAAACCCAGCGCTGCGAGCACCGGTTAAAATTACGTCGGCACTAAAAAAGCCCCGCAATCTGCGAGCCCAAATCTTTCGGCCTGCGCCGAGCCCTACCAGTTCAAAGAAAGCGGTTGATGCAACCGTAACGCCCGGCGCCAGTCAGTCAACGTCGGCTTCGGCCGAGGATTCACCACTCCATTGGCTCCCACTCGCACATGAGTCATGCCCGCTTGGGGCCGTAAATTCATACGTGCATAACTAAACATCATTCCAGGCCGCCCCATACCGCCCATTTGACCCATACCGCCCATACCCATACCGCCCATACCCATACCGCCCATACCCATACCGCCCATACCCATACCG
>JAYOSV010000027.1:0-47901 GCA_038139415.1 Verrucomicrobiales bacterium
CCGCCGGGAGGCGCGGGTGCAGGCGCGGGTGCGGCCGGGGGTGCAGGGGCGGGCGCTCCGCCGGGAGGCGCAGGGGCGGCCGGTGGTGCAGGCGGTGTTGGAGGTTGGCCCTCGCTCATGTCTTTTTATGCTGGTTGATTTGCTGCCGGTTGGGTGGCTCACAAATCGTGAAAATCCAATCTCAGCAGGGTCGCATCCATCCATGGATTCCCCGGCGTCCCTGCCGTAATCTGCGAGTTATTAACACTGTGCAGCCGTACTGTCGACCCAATTTCCAGCGAAGGTAGCTTGCCCGTGCGGCGTTCCCGCCCTAGCCTTAGCGGCCCCATGAATGCTATCTTTGCTGCTTTGCTCGTGGCGATGTCGGCCGGAAAGGATCAGGCACTGCATCTTTATGAGCTAAATCCTAAGACGGGCGCCCTCGTGCAACGCGCCAAATACGATCTCCCCGGATCGCCCGGATCGCAGTGTGTGAGCCCGGATGGCAACACGTTGTATGTCTCGGTGCGCTCGGCCCACAGCGTGGCGGCGTTTCGCATTGATCACGGCATGAAAACGCTCGTGCCCTTAGGTATCACGGAGATCGGCGCCAATGCCGCCTACGTGGCCACCGACCGCACGGGACGCACGCTGCTTTGGGCCAGCTACAGCGGCGGTGTGGTGGGCAGCCACGCCATCGGCCGGAATGGCGCGGTGATCGAGAATCCCTTGAGCCTAATCGAAACGGCTCGGTGCGCACATGCCATCCTGCCCGATGCCTCCAACCGGTTTGCCTTTGTGCCGCACACGGGACCGAATGCGGTGTATCAATTTCGGTTTGATGCCAAGACGGGCAAGCTTACCCGGAACGATCCGTTCACGGCCAAACCGGCTGAGGGATTGGAACCGCGGCATCTCGCTTTTCACCCGAAACTGCCAATTGTGTATTGCGATGATGAAAAGGGCGACAGCGTCACGGCGTATACGTTCGACCGCGCGACCGGCCAACTCAAGGCCTTCCACACGGCCAGCACGTTGCCAGCGGGATTTGATGGCAGCAAAAACACCTGCGCAGATATTGAGATTTCGAATGACGGCACGTTTGTGTACGCCTCCAACCGTGGCCACAACTCCATTGCCGGTTTCGCCGTCGATTCCAAGACCGGCAAACTCCGCAGCATTGGTCAGTTTGCCACCGGCGAAATTCCGCGCTCCTTCAACCTGAGTCCGAATAACAAATGGATGGTGGCAGCCGGCCAACGCTCCCATGACCTGCACATTTACGAACGCAACTCCAAGACCGGCCAGCTCATCAAACGCCGTCAACAACCCACCGGCCAAGGCCCCAGCTGGGTGCAGTTCATTCCTGTGCGAAAGATGAAGCCATAACATGTTCGCGCCGGAAGAATTTGTTTCCACGCTGACGGAGCTGGGCATTACACATGTGGTGTGGATCCCCGACACCACGCTCGGCCAATGGGATGAAGCCCTCCGCACCGCGCCGGAGACCGAGCTGGTTCAAGTATGTCGCGAAGGCGAGGCGTGGGCACTGGCAGCCGGCCTATATCTCGGCGGAGCCAAACCCATCGTGGTGATCCAATGCACCGGCCTGTTCGAAAGCGGCGATTCGTTGCGCAATATCGTGCATGATTATCGACTGCCCATTTACGGACTAATCGGGTACCGGAGTTTTCTCAATGCCGCCTCGTTGCCCGGCGACACCTGTTTGAAATTCACCGAACCTGTGCTGGACGCGTGGGCGTTGGACACCGTGTTCCTGAAAGACGAATCCATGAAACCCCACTTTGCCGAGCATTACCGGAAATGCACTGAGCAACAAATCCCGGGTATTTGCCTGATGGCGGAGGGCGCTGCATGAGCACCCCGCAAGCCATGCCGCTGGCCGAGGCGCTCGCGGTAATTCATCAATACCGGACGGACGCCGTGGTCATCACTACCATGGGTGCCGCGCGCGAATGGCAAACGCTAGAGCCACACCCCAAGGATCTCGTCTATATGCCCTCCAGCATGGGGCAAGGCCCGCCGCTCGGCCTCGGCATTGCCATCGCTCAGCCCGACCAACGCGTGATCGTCGTAAACGGCGACGGCTGCACGTTGATGAACCTCGGCTGCCTTGTCACGCTCGCCGCACAGGCGCCCAAAAATTTCACCCTCGTTGTGGTGGATA
Source organism: Verrucomicrobiales bacterium (assembly GCA_038139415.1). Taxonomy (GTDB): domain Bacteria; phylum Verrucomicrobiota; class Verrucomicrobiia; order Limisphaerales; family UBA1100; genus UBA1100. The sequence goes on from JAYOSV010000027.1 coordinate 2,168, forward strand.
ACGGCGTTTACGAAGTCACTGGCGGCCAAGCCACCATTGGGCACCCTACCAAACGCGCAGATGGTCAGGCCCTGAACTTCGCCGAACTGGCCCGAGCCGCCGGTTTCAACGAGGTCTATGAATTTGATGACGCCGAATCGTTCCGGTTCGAGCATGAAACACTGCATGAATCCGGCCCGGTCTGCATCGTGCTCAAGACTACCCATCAAACAGAGGACATCAGCGCCCGCAGCCCAAGCCCACCAGCTGAACGCATTCAAGTTTTGAGAACTTCGTTAAAATCCTAATAAAAATTTATAGTTCGACTATAACACTTGTATATGTATAATATCAACGGCTTGTAATGAAGCAGGCTACTTAATCTAAGGAGGATTAAATATGGGAGATGCAGCAGCAGCAGGTGGTATAATGGCCCTCTTAGGGGGAATGATGTTTGTGATGATGTTACCGGCATTGGTGACATTAATCGCAGTCTGGAAAGTGTTCACTAAAGCAGGCAAGCCCGGTTGGGCGATCATTATTCCAATCTATGGAAACATAGTCTTGCTAGAGATTGTCGGCCAATCTTGGACACGACTTCTATGGTATTTGATCCCTTTTTACGGTTTATATCTAATTATTTTAGATACGAATGCTCTCAGCAAAAGTTTTGGAAAAAGCGGCGGCTTCACAGCGGGATTGCTGCTTCTTAGCCCAATCTTCTGGTGCATATTGGGCTTTGGTAGCGCTCAATATTTAGGGCCCAACGGAGAAGGTGGAGTAGCACCGAATTCGATGACTCCGGAGCCGGACCAAGCCTAACTAGATATAGCATCTAAAACTTTAGATACACCAGCCATCCGGCGGGCTTTTTCTTACTACACTGCAACTGAATCCAATACGCCTAGTCTGTATTAAATCGTAAAAGCCGGCATATCCACTCTGGCCCCACCCTGCTCAGTGCTTTGGTGAGCACAGATACCAACACAGGTCCAGTTAGCTGATGTCTTGGCGTTTGGCCAAGGGTCACGGTCTTCAACCAATGCGCTTAAAAATTCATTAACCATGTGCGGGTGACTACCTCCGTGGCCACCTCCTTGCACAAAGGAAAGATGATCGGCGTCCTCAATGGTTTGGGTGAATTTCTGAATGGGTTCGGGCAGGAGGTGAGCGTAATCAGGGATCTCCACCTTCTCAGGAATCTCCGCTTCTGGACGCTTAGCCACGTGCAGGATGCTCGGCTCGCCTTCGACGAGGGTCCATTCAAAACTCTTTTTACTACCGTACACGTCAATGCTCTCGCGGTACTGCCGGGCGACATCGTACAGGAAGCGCCAGATGTGCGCGGAGACGTCGCTGTCTTTAATTTTAATGTGGCAGCTCTCGACGGCGAATTTGTTGCCGCTCTTTTGTGCGATGTCATCCCGAACGGTCCCGCTGCCGAAACAACTGACGTACTCCGCAAGGCCATCGACCATGCCGAGGCAAGGGCTAACGACGTGCGTGGCGTAGTGCATCGGGATCATCTCCTCCCAGTAGCTCGGCCAACCGTCCATGTCCTGTGGATGACTCGCGGCGAGGTACTGCAGTTTGCCGAGCTCGCCTTTGTCGTACAGTTCCTTGATGAACAGAAATTCGCGGCTGTAGACAACCGTCTCGGCCATCATGTATTTAAGGCCGGTTTCATCAACGGCTTTGCACAGCTCCTCGCAATCCTCGATGGTCGTGGCCATCGGCACGGTGCACATCACATGCTTACCGGCGCGTAGGGCCTTGATCGATTGCGGGGCGTGATCAGGAATGGGCGAGTTGATGTGCACGGCATCAATCTCCGGATCCTTCAACAGCTCATCGTAATCGGTGTAGCGTTTCTCGATGTTGAACTCATCCGCCACGGCGTTCATCTCCGCCTCATTGCGGCGGCAGACGGCAACGAGATTGGCATTCGGATGGGCCTGATGAATGGGGATAAATTCCGCGCCAAACCCAAGGCCGACGATGGCAATATTGAAAGTCTTATCACTCATGGAGGCGAGAAAAGTAAGAAGTATAATACGGAAAGTCAAAGCTACACCACACTTTTGAATTTGGAGTTGTGCTTTTTACTTTCGACTTTTTTTGTTTCACTTAGGCTCCCTCCATGCGTTTCCTCCTGCTGTTTGTTGTCGGCACCGTCTTTGCCGAGCGCGTGCCATGGGAGGCTTCAAAAATCCACGGCACTCCGGAACCAACTCCGTTATTCCAACTGGAGCGCGCGTTTCCGCAGCTGAATTTCACCGATCCCGTGGAGCTCACGTGGGCGCCAGAATTCAAGCGTTTCATGCTCGTTGAACTGGGTACCAAGGTGCATCTCTTCGCCAATGATCCGAAGGCGACGGACACCACGGTGTTGCTCGATTTAAAAGCCGCCAAGCCGGAGGCTACACGGGTGTACAGCTTCACGTTGCATCCGCAGTTCGTTAAGAACCGTCGGGCGTACATGGTTTATAATTATCAAATAGACGAGGACAAGAGAGGTGGCACGCGTGTTTCAGAGTTACAGATCACCAGAGAGCTCAAGGCCGATCTATCCACCGAACGGGAGATCATCACCTGGGTCGGTGGCGGCCATAACGGCTGCAGTCTTCGCTTCGGTCCGGACGGCATGCTGTACATTTCCACCGGCGACGCTACCGCGCCCAGCCCGCCTGACGGCCTGAAAACCGGCCAGGACATTAGCGATTTGCTCGGCGGCATTTTGCGCATTGATGTGGATGCCCGAGACAAAGGCCGCGCATATCGCATTCCGCCGGGTAATCCCTTTGTGAAAATGCCAGGAGCCCGCGGCGAAGTGTGGGCCTACGGCATGCGTAATCCGTGGCGGATGAGTTTCGATCGCATGAAAGGCGACTTGTGGGTGGGCGATGTCGGTTGGGAAAGCATGGAGATGATTTACAAGGTGCAACGCGGTGGAAACTATGGCTGGAGCATCATGGAGGGCAGCCAATCGGTGGATCCCGACGGCCAACGCGGCCCCACGCCGATCCTCGCGCCGACGGTTGAGCATCCGCACACCGAGGCGTTGAGCATCACCGGCGGCTACGTGTATCACGGTCGGAAACATCCTTTGCTAGCCGGCAAATATGTCTACGGCGATTACGTCACCGGCAAGATTTGGGGATTGGGTTACGATAAACAAATTACCTGGCATCGGGAGCTGTTGGACACGCCCTTACGGATCATTTGTTTCGGCACCGATGCCGATGGCGAACTGCTGGTCGTCGATTACAGCGGCGGAATTTACCGACTGGAACCCAACGAAGCCGGTGGTCAACAAACCCAGTTCCCCCAACGCCTCAGTGAAACCGGCCTGTTTACCGATACCCGAACGCTCCAGCCCAATCCCGGGGTGCAGCCTTACACAATCCGCGCCCACGCCTGGGCCGACGGCACCACCAGTACCCGCGTTGTGGCTGTACCCGGCGGGAAGTCCATCGATCTCTTTGAGCGTAACGATCCGTACCGCGGTTATCTCAAAAACCATTTTAGATTGCCCGACGGCAGCGTGCTGGCCAAGACCGTTTCCATCTCCATCCAAGGCCAACCCCAACGACTCGAGACGCAGGTGCTCCATCGGCACCACGATGAATGGCACGCCTACAATTACATTTGGAACGACGCCCAAACCGACGCGCAACTGGCCCCCAACGAAGGCCGCAACCGCGTGCTCGATCTCGGCTCCAGCAAACTCACATGGCGCCACGCCAGCCGCGCCGAATGCACCCAATGCCACAACAATCGCAGCGCCAATCTGCTCGCCTTCAATCCGCCGCAGCTTAACCTCGACGGTCAGTTGGATGCGCTGGTGAAGGACGGCTGGTTCAAACAAGCGCTGCCCAAGCATCCGCCGATCGCCGATCCGTACGATCCCAAGGCCGATCTCGTCCGACGCGCACGCACCTATCTCCAGCTCAACTGCACCCATTGCCACCGTCGAGGCGGCGGCGGCACTGCTGTTTTTGAAACGCGTCTGGAACTGGATCTCGCCAAGACGCAACTCGTCAACCACCCCCCCACGCAGGGCACGCTTGGAATTCAGGGCGCCATGGTTATCCGTAGCGGCGATCCGCATCGTTCCACGCTCTACCATCGCATGGCTCGTCTTGGCCCCGGCCGCATGCCGCGTATCGGCTCCAACGCCGTGGATGTGCGCGGCCTCCAGCTCATGCGCGAATGGATCACCGCCATGCCCGCCAGCGGCCTGGAACCCGTCGCCACGGCGCAGACCGATACGTTGAAGGCATTTCAAGCCGGCAAGATCAGTGCGCTCAATACTCTCATGGCCAAGCCCGAGCATGCCGCATTCCTAGCCGATGCTTTGGAGAACGAGGATCCCGAACAACTCAATATCCGCGCCGCCCGAAGTTTCGCCGCCAAGGCTACTGACCCTAACATCCGGGATCTCTTTCGCCGTTATAACCCGCAGCAAACCGACGAACGCCTAGGCGCCACGCCCGATCCAGCCGCCATCCTCGCGCTCACCGGGCAGGTTGCCCGGGGTAAACAGGTGTTCTTTCGCAACACCACTCTCTGCGCCACCTGCCATCAGGTGAAGGGGGAGGGGCGCGCGTTTGGGCCGGACCTCACCCGCATCGGCACCCGCGCCACGCGCGCGCAATTGCTCGATCACATCCTACACCCGTCCAAGGTCATTCATCCGGAGTTTCAACTGCGCAAAGCCGGCAACCACGTAGGCCTGATCGTGCGCCGCAATGACCGCGAATTGATCCTGCGCGATGCGGCCGGCCAGCAGCACACCTTGCCGGCCAAAACCAACACGCAGGTGTTGCCCGCCTCCGCCATGCCGCCCGGTCTGCTCGCCACGCTCACCACTCAACAAGCCGCCGATCTGTTGGCGTATCTGCGCTCGCTCAAATGACCGCGCTTGAAATTGCCCAGGAACTCGTGCGCCGGCCGAGTGTCAATCCCATGCACGATCCGGCCAGCGCCGGCGAAGCCGAGGTAGTCGATTGGCTGGAAAACTGGGGCCACGCGCAACAGCTTGAGACGCGGCGCGACACCGTGTTGCCCGGCCGCGACAATATTTCGTTCACCGTTCAAAACGGCGACGGCCCTCATCTGCTACTCAACGGCCACACCGATACCGTGAGTGTCGCCGGCATGAGCATCGATCCCTTCAGCGGGGACGTCAGCGATGGCCGTCTCTGGGGCCGAGGTGCCTCGGACATGAAAGGCCCGCTCGCCTGCATGCTGGCCGCCTTGCTGGCGCTCCGCACGCGCGACGACTGGCGAGGCCGCGTCACGGTCGGTTGTGTGGTGGACGAGGAAACCGAATATCGCGGCATCCTGAAACTGATCGAGGATCAGGCACCGTGGGATTACGCCGTGGTTGGCGAACCCACCGGCCTACGCGTGGTGCGCGGTTGCAAAGGCTCCGTACGCCTGCACGTGCGCGTGTGCGGTCGGGCCGCCCACAGCAGCGATCCCAGCCAAGGCCGCAACGCAATCGTCGGCATGGCGCCCGTGCTCGAGGCGATGCAGGCGTTTTTCGATGAGGAAATTGGACGATACACTTGCCCGGGCTTCACGCCGACCACCGGTTCCGTGGGCGTGATCGAGGGCGGTAGCGCACCCAACATTGTGCCCGACGAATGCGCCGTGACCCTCGACATTCGCACCGTGCCCGGACAGGACAATCAGAAAACCCTCGCCGACCTCGAGGCGTACGTCCGCGAACGCGTACCCGAACGAGACAGGTTGCAGATCGTGTTCGATCCGCCCGGCCACGATAGTCCCAGCTTCGAAACCGCCGGCGACCATCCGCTCGTGCAAACCGCATGCGCTCTGCGCAATCAGGCCGAGGCGGAGGTGGTGTCGTACGGCTGCGACGCCAGCAAGCTCGCCGCCGCCGGCATCCCCAGCATCATCTTCGGCCCGGGCGACATCGCTCAGGCACACACCAAGGACGAGTTCATTGCCCTCACCGATCTCGAGGACGGCACAGCCGCCTACGTGGATCTCACTTTAAAATTGTTAACCTGAAATGCTGACTGACGAAACCCGCCACCGCGATTTCCCGGCCTTGGCCAACATGGCTTATCTGAACACCGCCGCCGAGAGCATCCCCCCAGTAAGCGTGCACGAGGCACTGGCGCAATACGCGCGCGACAAGGGCCTCGGCATGCGCGGACGCGTGCCGCACAACGAAACCATGGAAGCCTGCCGCGAAGTCGCCGCGCGCATGGTCGGCCTGCAAACGGAGGAAGTGTCGTTTTGCTCGTGCAGTTCGGAAGCTTACAATCTCCTCGCCAACGCCCTGCACCTCGGCACAGATGATGAAGTCGTAATCACCGATCTTGATTTCCCCGCCGGTGCCACCCCGTGGCTCAATGCCGCGGAGCCACCGCAAACTCGCCTGTGGCAGGCGCGTGACGGCGCGCTGGACACCAATGATCTCTCGGCCCTGCTTAACGAACGCACGCGCCTCGTGCAGGTGTCGCTCGTGAGCTTTTACAACGGACACCGGTTAGATTGGTCGCCCTTCATCGAGACCGTGCGCACGCACGCGCCACAGGCAATTGTGGCCGTGGATGTTACCCAGGCATTCGGCCGTGTGGAGCTGGACTGCACCGATTTCGACATTCTCATTTCCAGCACGCACAAGTGGACCCTCGGCGTGCATGGCGGTTGTGTGGTCGGCATCCCGGAGAATCGCGAAAACGGCCGCGACCTAACCACCCACGCCGGCGGCTGGTATCATCTACAAAACGCCTTTGAATCCGATCGCTTTGAACGCACCGTGCGTAAGCCCGGCGCCGCGAGTTTCTCCGTGGGCATGCCAAACTACGCTGCCATCTACGCCCTCAATGCCGCGTTGCGTTATCTCGAACAGATCGGAGTTGCCAACATCACCACCCACGCCGATCCGCTGGTTTCCCAGTTGGAAACCGGCCTGCGCGAGCTGAACCTCACGCCCATGGCCGCCCAACGCGACGGCAACGCCAGCGGAATCCTTGCTATCCGTCACGACCGCGCCGACGCCATTCACGCCACACTGGAAGCCGCCGAGGTACACGTGATGAACCACGCCGGTCGCCTGCGCATGGCGCTCCACGGCTACAACACCGCCGCGGATGTGGAGAAGTTTCTGAGTGTGCTGAAGGGCGCGCTGTAGCCCGGACTATAAATTCAACGGCGCCAAGTCTTTATCATCCTTGGCCATCGCATCCACGCGCTCGCCGCCTTTGGAGCAGGCCATCTCCAGCATCGCCCGCGCCTCGTCCAGCCGTTCCATTTGGCATAGGTAACAGGCGACATTATATGGAATCAGCCATTCCTCCGGAAACCGTTCCACGCAGGGTGCCAGCAGCTCGTACGCCGCCTCAATGCTGCCGCCCGCGCACCGCCGCGCGGCATACGCGTGATGCAACCACAAGCCCGGCTCCTCAGCCCATTGCCCGCACAACACCTGCGCCAGTTTCACCGCGGCGTTCCAATCCTTCGCGGCCATCAGACAATCCAACCGCACCGCCTGCACCGCCGGCAACGACTGCAACTCTTCCGGCAATCGCTCGAGTTCTGCAAAGGCCTCCTCCACATTCCCCAATTCCAGCCAGCCATAAGCGGCCTGGGCCTGATGAAGGGCGGGCGGTTCCAGCGGTTCCATGCGGCGAATTATTTGCCTTTGCGCTCGCGGAGCCAACTCCATAAAGTTCGCCATGCCTTTGATGCTGCTGGCCAAAATGGAGGATGACACCGGATTCATCATCACACTGGGTGTCGTGTTGCTGGCGGTGATCTGTTGGCTGGTCCTGGGGCAGGATCAAACCATCCGATTGCAGGATGCCGAAGAGGCCGCGCCGGATGCCGATGAGTTTCGCCAAAAACTGCTACAACGACTGGATCGCACCAACGATCTGCTCACCTCAATCCGCAACAGCGCGCTGATTTTCATCGTGCTGATTGTGATTGTGCCCATGCTTTTTCTGCTGTTCACCGAAGGATGCAAACGCCCGGAAAAAACCTCGCCGGAAAATAAATCCGCACACGTACGGAATACCCCGAACACGTACAATCAGTAGTTTTTCTTAGGAAATACGTAAATTTCACTTGCACAGCTTCCTACCCTGTGGTAGGTAAAAAAGAAACCAAGGACGCAACCCTTACCCAACTTAGGTGTCTCTCGATATTAACAGCATTGGAGGTTTTCCGCAGGCGACTGCATTTGATGGCGTAAAGAGCCGTCAGAGCGCTGCGGTACCCGCGCCTCAGGCGCAACCTCAAAGCGAGACCGTCCGCGAACGGTCAACGCCGGCTGCTGATTTTTCCCGGATGGACTTTGCCGCAGCGGCACAGGCAGTAGCCACCGCAGTGAGCGAGGGCGACCCCGTAAAAGCCTTTGCTCAAGGTGTTGCCGATGATCTCAGCCAAACCAGCAACGACATGTTTGCCGCTGTTGGACAGATGAATGACCTGCAAAATGCCCTGAGCTTCGCCTTAGAATCCAATTCCAACCTGATGAGCGATCCGGCACTCGAAGCCATTAGCTAACAGGTCACGACGAATTGTGAATATGCTCACGGCCCACGAGGCCGTTTTTTTGTGGGCTTATAAAAACACCAATGGCACCGCAGCCTGGCCTGGCCATTAAGTGACCGGTGCCAGTTCGGGGATCGGCTCGCCGAATGGGAGCATTGGCATGGGACGGCCGGCGTGGTCGGGGAATTCGTGGGTGTAATCCACGCCGAGATGTTGATACACCGTCGCCCAGAGATCATTCGGGGTCATAGCGCGGTCCACGGGCTCTTGGCCCTTTGAATTAGTGGCACCAATGATCTGGCCGGTGCGCATGCCGCCGCCGGATACCAACATGCTCATGGCGCGCGGCCAGTGGTCGCGACCAGGTTGATCCACTTTGGTCCTGCTGCCGGAGCGCACATTGAGGCGCGGGGTGCGGCCGAATTCGCCGGTCACCACCAGTAACACGCGCTTGTCCAAGCCGCGCGCGTACAAATCCTCAATCATCGCCGTGATCACCTGATCATACAGCGGGAAACGCACCTTGGCGTCCTTGAAAATATGGCAGTTCACCGCGTGGCTGTCCCAGTTGTACACGCCTTCCTTGAGCCACGGTATACCGCCAACGCCGTAGGGGTTTTCCATCACCACCGTCACCCACGGCACCCCGCGCTCCACAAGGCGGCGGGCGAGGATCGCCTGTTGGCCCCACGGATGCATGGCGAACCGTTCGCGCACGGCGTCCTTTTCCTGCGTGATGTCAAACGCCTCGCGCACGGTCGAGCTGGTCATCATCTCCATCGCTTTGCGATTGAAGACATCCATGGTGCCCAGCAAACCGCTAGTGTCCACGTCACGTCGAAAATTATCAAAGCCCTTCAACAGCGTGTTGCGGTCACCCAAGCGATCGGTCATCGCGCGGTCCAGCGACACATCATCCACCTTGAAATTCGGCAGGCTCGGGTCAGCGGAAATGCGGTAGGGGTGCGTGTGGCTGCCGAGATAAGCGCTACCGAAGGCAAACGTGTCCACGCTGTTCACGCGTCCGTTGCCCATCACCACGTAATTCGGCAGCCCCTTCGTGTCCCGTTTATCGTCAAGCAACGCTGACGCCATGGAGCCGACGCACGGTGTGTTGTTCAGTGTGCCCGTGGGCGTGGCCGGTTTGCGGCCGGTGAGAAAACGTTTGTGACCGCCACCATGATCGGCAAAGCCATGATGGATCGAGCGGATGATGTTGTACTTGTCCGCGATTTTCGCATGCCGCGGAAACAGCTCGCAAACCTCCATGCCGGGCACGTTGGTTTTGATCGGCATGAACTCGCCCCGATACTCGCTCGGCGCCTCCGGCTTCATGTCGTACATCTCCATGTGCGGCGGCCCGCCCGGAAGCCAAACGAAAATCACGGAAGTATCCTTACCGGACACACCCGGCGCTGCATTCTTCGCCTGCGCCTCCAGCAAACCCGAAAGACCCAGTCCACACGCCGTCCCGCCGACCTCCAAAAACGACCGCCGGGAAACCGGGCCCGGGCAAAATGCAGTTCCGTCACTCATTGCTCTATATTATATGACACTCGGTTTTGTTTTGGAATTCAAAAAACACGGGGCTTTGACATCTTCACCCACGTCCGTACGCTCAGATCATGCGTCTGTTGCTTGTCCTTTTCTTGATCCATTGTTCGTTGCACGCAAAGGTCCCGCCCGCGCAGCCCAATTTCATTCTCATCATGGCCGACAACCTCGGCTACGGTGACATTGGGCCATTTGGCAGCCGACTGCATCGCACGCCGAATCTCGACCGCATGGCACGGGAAGGGCGTCGGCTCACCAGTTTTTACAGTGCCAGCGGCGTGTGCACGCCGAGCCGGGCGGCCTTGATGACCGGCTGTTATCCGCGCCGCGTGGGCCTCGATTGGACGCCTGAGGACGGCCACGTGCTCCGGCCCGTGTCACCGAATGGGCTGCACCCGAATGAAATTACGATTGCCGAAGCCTTGAAAAAGGCCGGCTACGCCACCGCCTGCATCGGTAAATGGCATCTCGGCGATCAGGCCGAATTCCTGCCCACGCGGCAGGGTTTCGATTATTACCTCGGCCTGCCGTACAGCGATGACATGACACACGCCACCGGCCAGCGCATCGGCGAACGCCTACGGGGCAACCAATGGCCGCTCTTACCCTGGATGGAAAACGAAAAGGTCATCGAGTCCCCGGCCAATCGCAACCTTATGACCCAGCGCGAAACCAACGCCGCGCTCAAATTCATTGCCGCCAACAAAAACAAACCCTTCTTCCTCTATTTGCCCCACAACATGCCCGGCAGCTCGCGCCAGCCATTTGCCAGCGAGGCATTTCGCGGCCAATCCAAGAACGGCGCGTGGGGCGATGCGGTGGAGGAACTCGACTGGTCCGCCGGTCAGATTTTGGACGCGCTCAAGAAACATAACATCGACGAACGCACCCTAGTCATTTGGACCAGCGACAACGGCGCCCCGCGCCGCAATCCGCCGCAGGGCAGCAACGCTCCACTCGGCGGCTGGGGCTACACCACCGCCGAAGGCGGCATGCGCGTGCCGGCCATCGTCCGCTGGCCCAACTTCATTCCCGCCGACAGCGTGAGCGATGAACTCTGCACCCTGATGGATCTACACCCCACCTTCGCCAAACTCGCCGGCGCGCAATTGCCGGAACGCAAACGCGATGGCCAAAACATCTGGCCCGTCTGGAGCCCTCGTAATGCCAAGTCGCCGCACGATCATTTTTTCTACTACCACACACACTCTCTCCAAGCCGTCCGCGATCACCGCTGGAAGCTCGTACTCGGTGACACGCCCAAGCTCTACGATTTAAAGGCTGACATGGGGGAGCAACATAATCTCATCGAACAACAACCCGCCGTCACCAAACGCCTCCGCACTCTGGCCAATCGGGCCAAAACCGAACTCGGCCATGGAGAACAAAAGGGGACTCAAGTCCGCCCTGTGGGACGATCCACCAAACCCACCGCCCGCATTCGATAACTCCATCAGCAAAAAAAGACGGGCCGAAGCCCGTCTTGTGGAATTTGATAGTGCCGGAACTTACTTGGCTTCGAGGCGGTAGATGCGACCGCGGCCCTCGAACCCGAGCAGGTACTGCTCGCCGGCGTTGTCCTCGCCAAAGCTGGCGATAAACCGGATCGGGTTAGGGGCAATCACCTGGCCGTACTCCGTCACCTGGCCGCCACTCTGACGGAAGGCCCACACAGTACCGGTCTTATAATCACCGTACACATAGGCCCCCCTCAGCGCGGGAATTTTTTTACCGCGATACACGTAGCCGCCAGTGATGCTGAGGCCGTGGCCGTGTTTATTGAATTTCGACTTGGCGGCACCTGCCGGTGAATGCGGGTACTCGATCACGGGATCAATGAACTTCTCGGGCTGGTTGAATTTCGTGGTCAAAACGCCACCGGCTTTGGCCGCACTTTCGTGGAACCCTTCGCGCGGACGCCAGCCATAGTTGCCGCCTTTCACGATGAGGTTCACTTCCTCCCAAAAATCCTGGCCCACATCAGCGGCCCAAAAATCGCCGTTCTCACTATCGAAACTCATGCGCCACACATTGCGCAAACCATACGCCCAGATCTCTGGACGGGCTCCTTCGCGACCGACAAACGGGTTGTCCTTGGGAATGCCGTAGGGCCGCGCGGCCGTCGGCTTGTCGACATCAATGCGCATGATGGTGCCCAGCAGCGTGCCGAGGTTTTGCGCGTTGTCGAAGGGATCCTCGCGTTTACCGCCGTCTCCGTGCGTGATGTACAGCTTGCCGTCCGGCCCGAAGAGGATGCAGCCGCCGTCATGATTCCAAAACGGCCGCTCAATGGTCACCAACTTGCGCTCGGTGGCGGGATCTACCTTGCCGTTGTTGCCCACCTTGAATTCACTGACAATACTGCGCAGCGGTTCGTGCGCGGAATAAAAGACGTACAGTTTGCCGTTGGCCTTGAACTGCGGATGGAACGCCATACCGAGCAGGCCTTCCTCATCCTTCACGTACGGCTTGCGCCCGGAAATATCGAAGAGCACCTTAGCCTGGTCGCCCTTGGCGTTCTTGGGCAGCTCGAGGATGGTGCCGCGCTGTTCCAGCACGAACATTCGGCCATCGGGCAGCTGCTCCAGCCACAGGGGCCGTTGGAGCTTGAGGTTGGGATAGGCATTCACCAGCTTCAACTGCGGCAACTCCGCGGAAACCGTGCCCACAAACGCCAGCGAGCACAGCGCCGACACCAATCGGGTGAAAGAAACAAGGGGTTTCATCGCGCCGATTCAAGGCCGATGCGCCCGTCTTGTCAACCGGCGAACAACGCCCCAACTAATTCGCCGGTGCCCGCCACCAGCACCGGCAACCCTACCGGCCAAGGGCCGGCCAACAACAACGCCATCCCCACCATCACCAAGCCCGCGGGCACCAAAGGAAACATCAATGTGTTACTCATGATGCAGACAGCCTACCGCTGCCTCTAGGACATAGGCTGTCTATGCCACGGAAATTCGACGTTCCCCCAAAAGGGCGCTGGTTCCGAATGCGTGCCGATGGTAATTTGAACCCATGAAATTCGCATGTTTTCTGTGGATAACGCTGATTTTCGGCACCACGGCCGCCGAGCCCCGTTTCCAGTTGCGGTCCCTGATTCAGAATGACGGCACACTTCTGCACGTGCGCTTGGACACTGAAACTGGCAAAACGTGGCGACTTGAGCGGGTGTTGAAGAATCGGATCGAGATCTCGCTTCAAGGCAAATTGGCCGCCCGCGAGCTGGAACGCACACGCATCGATGTAAAGTCACTGGAGTCTTTCACGTTGGCTGAGGTGTTGCAGACGTTGAACGGGATTCTGGCGGAGACGGGCAATGACAATCTGCCACGACTGGTGTTTTCCATCCCAGTCAAGAATCCGGATATCGATCAGGCCAAGGCAAAGGAACAACTCGTGCCACCGGCGCAACCGTTTGGAGAAGCCCCGCAAGTCATCGACCTCTCCGCGGGGCCACCGCTGTTGCCCGGTTTTCCTCCCGGCGCCATCCCGGGTAACCCCAACGCGCCCCCCATCCAAATTGACCCGCTTACCGGCCGGCCCTTATTTCGACCGCCCGTGCCGCGCCCGCCGCTATGGCAGCCGCCCCGCCGCAAGGAGGATGTCACCCTGTTTCGCATTCGGAACTGGGGGCAGCCGATGCGAGAGACCTCCGTAAAACAGGTGCTGGCGCATGTGTTGAACTGCGCCGATTCGCCGTTGCGGTGTGTGGTGAATGAGAAGACGGTTTATTTTACTCCCGAATCCAGCGTCATCACCGTGGGCCGAACCTTCTCCCAGCCGCAGTACGCCGAACAATGGCTGGAGATCAGCGATGATTCACCAATCCAACCGAAGTAGGTGCGAACAAGTCGACGTTGAACGGTCGCCATACGCGGTGTTTTATCGGCCGCAAGGAGTACACGTTTGAGCGACTGGAACATCCAATCCCGCGGGCATCAATGCCACGCCTGCAACACTGCGTTTGAAGACGGCACAAGCTATCACACCGTGCTGGCCTACGAGAACAATGAGTATGTGCGTCAGGATATCTGCACCACCTGCTGGGCGCAGGAGGGTGATGGAGCGCTGTCGCGCAAAGGATTTATCTCCACCTGGCAAGGCACCTACGAGGCCCCGCCGCCCGCACCGCCCGAGGCAATTCAGAAGGACAACGCCGAAGGACTGTTACGCAAACTGGTGGAAACCGGCGAGGCGCGCTGGCGCGAAGCCAGCTACATCCTCGCTGTGATGCTCGAGCGCAAGCGCGTGCTCAAGGTGAAGGAACAGATCAAGGACGCCGACAGCCGTGTATTCGTATACGAAATGAGCCAGTCCGGCGACGTGTTCACCATCCCGGATCCCAACCTCAAGATGGAGGAACTGGAACAGGTGCAAATCGAGGTCGCCACCCTGCTGGAACACGGCCTGCCGGTGGAAGGCAAACCATGGCCTCCCGAACCAGAGCCGGAGGAACCGACGGCCGAAACCGCCGCCAGCGATTCCATGGAGGACACTGAAGCCCCCGAATCGGAACCCACACCCGCGGCCGAGCAGGTCGCCTAGGCCCCATGCCCGCACGGGGTCCATTCCAAGAGCGGCTGGGATACACATTCGAGCAACCGGAGCTGTTGGAACTTGCCCTCACCCATCCCTCGGTGAGCCATGAACAAGGCGAGAAGCTCGCCAATAATCAACGGCTGGAATTCCTCGGGGACGCCGTGCTGCAGCTGATTATCAGCGCGGAATTGTACAAGCGCTTTTCCACCTGCGACGAAGGTGCCTTGTCCAAGGCACGAGCGAGATTGGTTAACAAAGAGGCGCTGGCCGAGCGTGCAATGGAGATTCAACTCGGGCCCGAGCTCGTGCTCAGCCGCGGCGAAGAGATCCACAACGGCCGGGAACGCCCCTCGGCCCTAGCCGATGCCTTTGAGGCGTTAGTCGGCGCGATCTATCTGGATGGCGGGTTCACCAAAGTAAAGGGGTTCATCCATACCAAGTTCG
The DNA here is from genome assembly GCA_038139415.1 of Verrucomicrobiales bacterium. Lineage (GTDB taxonomy): Bacteria > Verrucomicrobiota > Verrucomicrobiia > Limisphaerales > UBA1100 > UBA1100. The sequence continues at coordinate 17,225 of JAYOSV010000027.1, forward strand.
CCGAACCGCTCACGCACGCGGATGCCGGCCGACACACGGGCAATCCCAAGGGTGAGTTACAGGAAATTTTACAGGGCAAAAATGCGGTGGCACCGGAGTATCGACTGCTGGAGATGGAGGGGCCGGATCATGATCGGTCATTTGTCTGCGCCGTTCGCCACAGCGGCAATGAACTGGCCCGCGGTTCGGGTAAGAGCAAGAAGGCGGCAGAAATGGCGGCGGCTCAGGCGGCCATCGAGAGTCTGCGCGCCAAAGGCAAGGCTTGAGCCACAATTTGGCACGCCTCAAAAACCCTTTAAAATTGACCCGAACGCACGGTTTCCGTAGGTTCACCGAGCTTTTTTAATATGGCCAACAGCGAAGTTCAGAACAATTACTTGATCCCCCATGTGGTGGAGCAAACCAGTCGCGGCGAGCGCGGATACGATATTTATTCGCGTCTGCTGGTGGACCGCATCATTTTCCTCGGCACCGCCATCGATGATTCGGTGGCCAATACCGTGATCGCCCAGATGCTCTTTCTGCAGATGAGCGATCCGAAGAAGGACATCCACATTTACATCAACTCCCCCGGTGGCCACGTCACCGCCGGACTAGCGATCTACGACACCATGCAGTTCCTCACCTGCGACGTGAACACCTACTGCATCGGCCAAGCCGCCAGCATGGGAGCCGTGCTGCTCAGCGGCGGCACCACCGGCAAACGATTCGCCCTGCCCCACGCCAACGTGATGATCCATCAGGTGCTCGGCGGCGCGCAAGGGCAGGCAACCGACATGGAGATCCACGTGAAACACATGTTGGAACTCAAGAAAACCCTCACCGGCATTCTCGCCAAACACACCGGCAAGCCCTACGAGGAAGTGTACGCAGCCTGCGAACGCGATAATTTTCTCACCGCCGAGGACGCCAAGGAATTTGGCCTCGTAGATGAAGTGGTGTCCTCCCGCCAGGATGTCACCACGCTTCCGGAAAAATCGTCTGTGGACGAGAAATAACCCGCACCGACCATGGCCCGCCCGCGCAATCTCACCCTCTGCAGCTTCTGCGGCAAATCGCACGCCGAAGTCCGCAAGCTGGTGTCCGGTCCGGGCGTTTACATCTGCGACGGCTGCGTCGAGACCTTCAAACAGGTGCTCGACAAGGAACTGGCTGAGGAAGCCCCCCAGGGCGAGACGCCACAGCTGGCCATCAAGCAGCCCGCTGAAATCAAGGCCGAGTTGGACAAACATTGCATCGGGCAGGACGCCGCCAAGAAGACGCTGTCCGTCGCCGTGCACAATCACTACAAACGCATCCTGCACGAGGCCGTCGCCGAGACAGAGGATGCCCCGCATGCCGGTGTGGAGATTGAGAAGACCAACATCATGCTCATCGGCTCTACCGGTACCGGCAAGACCCTGCTCGCCCGCACCCTCGCCGGCGTGCTCGATGTGCCCTTCGCCATTGCCGATGCCACTACGCTGACTGAGGCCGGTTATGTGGGTGAGGATGTGGAGAACATCATCCTGCGTTTACTTCAATCCTCGGACTACGACGTGAAGCGCGCGGAGATGGGCATCATTTATATCGACGAGATCGACAAGATTACCCGCCGAACCGAAAACGTTTCCATCACACGCGATGTTTCCGGCGAAGGCGTGCAGCAGGCGCTGCTCAAGATTTTGGAAGGCACCATTTGTGCCGTCCCACCTCAGGGAGGCCGTAAGCATCCGCAACAGGAATACATCCGCGTCAACACCCGCAACATCCTGTTCATATGCGGCGGCGCCTTTGTGGACCTAGACAAGGTCATCCAGCGCCGACTCGGGAATCACGTGCTTGGCTTTGGGGCCCAGGAACAACAGGTCGATGCCATGCTCAAAGGGCGCGAAGCACTCAAGCATGTGGAACCGGAAGATCTGCTCAGTTACGGGTTCATCCCCGAATTCATTGGCCGACTCCCGATGATCACCGCGCTGGAGCAACTCACCGAGGATCAACTCGTCGCCATCCTTACCGATACCAAGAACGCCCTGACCAAGCAGTACCAGAAACTGCTTTGGCTCGAAGGCGTGGAACTGGAGTTCACCAAGGACTCTTTGCAGGAACTCGCCGCCCAAGCCATTGCCAAGGGCACCGGCGCCCGCGCCCTGCGTGGCCAGTTGGAGCGGTTGATGCTCGATCTCATGTATGAGATTCCCGGCAGCGACCAAATTGAGTCGGTAAAAATCACCCGCGGCGCCGTGCAGGGCAAGAGCAAGCCGGTCATCCGGCGCAAGCCCAAGCAGGCCGCCGCCTGATTCCGCCTGTCTCCGGCCCGCACCATTGGCTTGCCGGGACAACCCTAATTCCCTTACGTTCCACGCCTTATGTCCGAAACCACGCCCATTGCCGACCGGTTGGCTGCCCACGTGGCGGCCCTGCCGCCGTCGGGCATTCGCGAGTTCTTTGAGCTCGTGCAGGGCCGGCCGGATGTCATTTCCTTGGGGGTCGGCGAACCCGATTTCGCCACGCCTTGGCACATTCGTGAGGCGACCATCTACGCCCTCGAACGCGGCCGTACCAGCTACACCTCCAACTTCGGCCTGATGAGCCTGCGCGAGGAAATCAGCAATTATGTCGCCCGCCTATTCGGCCCCGTGTACCGGCCGGACAACGAGATCCTCATCACCGTCGGCGTCAGCGAAGCGCTGGACCTAGCACTGCGCGCCCTAATCGATCCAGGCGATGAAGTGATTTATCACGAACCCTGTTATGTGAGCTACTCGCCTTCCATCGCGCTGGCCCACGGTGTGGCCGTGCCGGTGGAATGTCGGGCGGAGGAACAATTCAGCGTCACCGCCGCTGCCATCGAGGCAGCCATCACGGATAAGAGCAAGGTGCTCGTACTGAATTTTCCCACCAACCCCACCGGTGGCACGATGATGCGCGGGGAACTGCAGGCCATTGCCGATCTCGCGGTGAAGCATAACCTGATCGTGATCACCGATGAGATTTACGCCGAGCTGACGTTTGAGGGCGAACACGTCAGCATCGCCAGCCTGCCCGGCATGCGGGAGCGCACGATTTTCCTGCACGGCTTTTCCAAGGCCTACGCCATGACCGGTTTCCGCATCGGCTTCGCTTGCGGACCGGAAACTCTGGTCGGTGCCATGACACGCATTCACCAGTACTCCATGCTTTGCGCCAGCATCGTCAGCCAGGAAGCCGCGTTGGAAGCGCTACGCAATGGCGAGGAACCGATGCTGGAAATGCGTGAGGCGTACCGGCAACGCCGCAACTTCATGGTCCAAGCCCTGAACGACATGGGATTGGAATGCCATCGACCGCGCGGCTCGTTCTATGCCTTCCCCGGCGTGCAATCGACCGGGCTCGATTCCAAGTCATTTGCCACTGGGCTGGTGCAGACGGAGAACGTAGCCGCCGTACCCGGCGGGGCGTTTGGCACCTGCGGCGAGGGTTTCCTGCGCTGCTGCTTTGCCGCCAGCTTCGATCAGATCGAGGAGGCCATGGAGCGGATGGCGCGGTTTGTGGCTCAAACGAAAAAGGGCTGAGTTTCCTCAGCCCTTCTCCTGAACTTCTGAATGCTTTGGCCGTCTAGCGGAGCAGCTGTTTCTCAAGGTAATGCACGGTCTGGCGTACGTTGGCGTCAATCTCCATGCGATCCTTCACCAAACGGCAGGCGTGCAGCACGGTGCCGTGGTCGCGACCACCAAAGGCCTCACCAATCGCGCTGAGCGAATGCTCGGTGAGCTGGCGACTTAGGAACATGGCGATCTGTCGCGGGAAGGCGATGTTTTCCGGCCGGCGCTTACTGGTCATGTCAGCCATGCGCAGGTCGAATTTCTCGGCCACCTTCTTCTGGATCACCTCAATGGTGATCGTGTGCCGGCCTTCTTCCTGCAGGATCTCACGTAGCAGGTTCTCCACCACATCGTTGGTCAGTTCCTTGCCAGTGAGGTGCGCGTAGGACGCCACCCGGATCAGCGCGCCTTCGAGGCGGCGGATGTTGGTGCGGATGCGGTTCGCGAGGAAGGTCAACACGTCCTCGGGAATCTCCACGCCCATGGTCTTCACCTTGTTGCGCAGGATAGCCAAGCGGGTTTCCACATCGGGCGGCTGCAGGTCGGTGACCAAGCCCCACTCAAAACGGCTCACCAGACGGTGTTCTAGGTTTTGAATCTCACTGGCCGGTCGATCGCAGGTCAGCACGATCTGTTTGTGGGCCTCGTGCAGCGCGTTGAAGGTGTGAAAGAACTCTTCCTGAATCCGCTCTTTGCCGGCGAGAAACTGAATATCATCAATCAGCAGCACATCAGTCTGGCGATATTTCTTGCGAAACTTCACCAGCTGATTTTCCTGAATAGCCGCGATGTATTCGTTAGTGAATTTCTCAGAAGACACGTAGGAGACCTTCGCGCCTTTCTTGGTACCGGCCACATGCTGACCCACCGCGTGCAGCAGGTGTGTCTTGCCGAGGCCCGTGCCACCATACAGGAAGAGCGGGTTGTAGGCCTTACCCGGCTGCTGAGCCACGGCCATCGCAGCGGCGTGCGCAAAGCTGTTGTTATTGCCCACCACGAAGGTGTCGAACGTATTGCGCGGGTTGAACACCAGATCGCCATCGCTGGCTTTCTTGGTAGCGGTTTTCTTGCCACGAGTCGGCTTGGCCGGAGCGGGTGCCGCACCGCTACCCTCGGCGACTTTGAATTTAATGTTCAACTTGCGGCCGCTGGCGGTGGTCAAAGCGTTCTGCAACAGTTCGAAGTAATTGTCCTTCAACCAGACTTCCGAAAATTCATTCGGCACCTCAAGGGTGATGGAAGACTGGTTCAGGGACACCGGCTGCACCGAGGAGAACCACAAGTTGTAGGTCTCGGTGTTGAGGAGGGTCCGGATCTGATCCGTGGTTTGTGTCCAAATTTTATCAACGGTTGGCTGCATCGTTTTAGTTCAAAGCATCAAAGTTCAAAAGTGTTCGTTCCAATATAGTGTCAGGCTTATCCCAACGCGGCCCAAAGGCATTTAAGTCAGGCTCCCCAAAAAGGGGATGACGGGTAATCCGCCAACATGTCCACAGGATCCGGCAGCGCCATTTGCAAGAGACACGACATCACAGCGGCGAGCCGCAAGGCTCTGGTTTGCTGGGACGCGGAGCAATGTGTAAGCAAATGGGCATAGTCGTTCCACGTGAACCTATTATCTGTTGTTCACGATTTGTTCACACACCGGCTTCCCGCTTGACAGGAACGCAACGCGCGTAACGATTTCGTGACGTAATGGTGTAGTAATAATCACTATAAATCCTAACAATATTGCTTCGCGATAAAGCAGAGCGAAAGGAGAGGAGATTTATAATGCCTCGGCACCGGTCTCTCCGGTGCGGATGCGGATAGCGCTTTCCACGGCGGTAACAAATATTTTGCCGTCCCCAATCTTTCCGGTGGTGGCCGCGGCCTGGATCGCTTTCGCAGCGTCTCCGGCCTGTTCTTCGGTCACCACCAGCTCCAACTTGAGCTTGGGCAAAAAATCCACAGTGTACTCACTGCCACGATAAATCTCCGTATGACCTTTCTGCCTGCCGAAGCCCTTCACTTCGGTCACGGTCATGCCCACAATGCCCAGCTCCGTCAACGCCGCTTTCACGTCGTCGAGTTTAAAGGGTTGGATAATGGCATCAATGCGCTTCATTCGCGTAACAGGTTCGGGTGTGATGTTAACAACCTAGGAAAATGTGTCCATCGAGAATCGGAATTTTTGAAAAATATATTTTCAAGTTTCTGTTAGATTTCGTTTTTCAATGATTCAGGAATGTGCACTCGACACTCGCCCCAATGCTCCGCTAAATCAACACGCCCATGGGCTGGATCTATCGTAACTGCCTGCAACCGCTGCTTTTCCTGCAGGAATCCGAAGCCGCGCACAACCGCGTCATCGGCGGTCTGTCTTGGGCCGGGCGCTTACCACTGGTGCCCATGCTCGCCGATGCCGTGTACGGTGCGCCCGATCTACCGGTGACTTTAGGCGGTCTGCGCTTCCCTAATCCCATCGGGCTCGCTGCCGGGATGGACAAGCACGCGGCCGCTGTGCCCATGTGGGAACGGCTGGGATTCGGCTTTGCCGAACTGGGCGGCGTCACCCAATACGCGCAACCGGGTAATGATCCACCGCGCATGTTTCGCGCCGTGAATGAGGGCGCGTTGGTCAACCGTATGGGATTCAACAACCCCGGTGCCGAGGCCGTCGCGCAGGCGCTGCAACAATGGCGCGCGCGTGATCAGTGGCCCACTCATCCCATTGGCATCAATCTCGGTAAATCAAAAGTCACGCCGCTGGAGGAAGCCGCTGAGGATTACGCCTTCTCCTTTCGCACACTGCAGGGTCTGGCCGATTTCTTTGTCGTCAATGTCAGTTCACCCAACACGCCCAACCTGCGTCAACTGCAGGACAAGAGCGCCTTGGACGACATTCTGAAAGCTCTGCGGGCGGTGAACTCCAAGGTTCCGCTGCTCATCAAGATCGCGCCCGACCTCACTTATGAAGCGATCGACGATGTGCTCGAGCTGGCCACGGCCCATTCGCTCGCCGGAATTGTGGCTACCAACACCACCATCGAACGCCCCGAGTCCGGCGACGTGCAATGCCGCGCTACCTATGAGCAAACCGGCGGCCTTAGCGGCGCACCATTGCGCACGCGCAGCACGCAGATCATCGCGCACATTTATCAGCACACCGAAGGCAAGCTGCCGATCATCGGCGTGGGTGGTATTTTCACGGCCAACGATGCTTGGGAAAAAATCACCGCCGGCGCCAGTCTGTTGCAGGTCTACACCGGCCTGGTCTACGAAGGCCCCGCCATTGCTGGCGACCTTGTCCGCGGACTCAAAGCGCGGATAGAAAAAGAAGGTGTCCGCTCGCTGGCGGATGTGATTGGCCAAAGCTAGCTGCCCTGCACCAGCGCAATGATCCGGGCACTGGTTTCTTCGGGGGACTCGCCGGAATTGTTGATGACCGTGGCGCCTTCCACCACTTTTAGCGGGGCAGCCTTACGGGTGCTGTCGCGTTGATCGCGGGTCGCAAGATTCTCCTCCACGCCATCGGCATCGCGCCGCGCCTGTCGCACTTCGGCTGAGGCATCGAGATAAAATTTGTGCGGCGTGTCCGGAAAAATGTTCGAGGTAATGTCGCGACCTTCCATCACTAGATTCCCGAATCGCACGCAGGACCGTTGGTGTTCCTTCATCCATTCGCGCACAAACGGCACCTGCGCCACATGGCTCACCACGGCACTGACTTCTGCGGAGCGAATTTCCTGCTCGGGAAAATAGCCGTCCACTTCCAGCCAAACACTGTCGCCGCGCCGCACCAGTTCCGCCGGCCAATCGCGGCACAAGGCTTCCACCGCTGCCGCATCGGTCACTTCCGTTCCCGTCTCTAGCGCGTGCCAGCCCAGAGTGCGGTACATTGCACCGGTGTCCACGTACACATACCCGAGCCGGGCAGCGATAATCTTGGAATTCGTGCTCTTACCACTGGCGCTGGGGCCGTCGATGGCGATCACAATGGGTTCAGGGTCACTCATGCAGCAAATAAATCTTCACCGGCCAACCTGCGTCCGGCGGCATCGCGGATTTCCGCACCCAACCCGGCAGGCGAGGCGGCAGCTAGTTTCTGGAAAAAATTGGGGAAAGTTTTCTTCACGCAAGCCGGATCGCGCAGGCGCATGCCCGGCACCTTGAGGCCGAGCAGGGCAAAACACATGGCCATGCGATGGTCGTTATAGGTTTCGATCTCCGCACCGTGCAATTCAGGGGAGGGCTCGACGTGCAGCGTATCACCTTCTTCGCTGATCCGCGCGCCGCACTTGGTCAGTTCCGTGCGCAGCGCCGCCACGCGTTCGCATTCCTGCACGCGTAATCGCCCGAGATCCGTGAAGCTCGTAGGCCGGTCCTGCAAAGGCGCCAGTGTGATGGCGGTCATGATGCTGTCACCCAGATCTGTTTGACGCGACACCTCGCGCGGCGGAGACAGGAACCGCGTGAACTGCGCATCAATCTGCCAGCCAGTCAACGGCCAGTGCGCCACCTCCACACCCTCGGCAAAGGTGTTCACGCCCCAAAAATAACTACCGCTCGAAGCATCCGGCTCAATGGCAAACGTGCCGCCGCCCTTGGGGAATTCCGCGATCAACTCCTGCGTCATCTGCACATAAGGTGCCTCATCGAGCTTCACCTCGCCCAAACCGATCTGCCAACCACCGACGCCCGCCACCAACAGCAGGGCACTGGCGAATTGCGAACTCTCCTGCAGACTCACCGCACACGCCCCGGCGCGCGGGCCGGTCCCATGGATAGTGGCGGGCAGCTTGTCGTTCAGCGCGTCTACCGTGTACCCCAGCGCGCGCAGTGCCTGAAACAATTCGCCCTGCGGCCGTTCGTGCATGCGGTCGATGCCGTGCAATTTCACCGGGCCGTCCCCGAGACAAACCAGCGCCGCTAGAAACCGCGCGGCCGTGCCCGCATTGCCCACAAAGAGATCCTCCGGAGTCTTGGGAATCCGGCCGCCTTGACCTTGCACGGTGATGGTGCGATTGGCGGACTCCGCCGGATCCTCAGCCACCGTCACGCCGAAACCCATCGTCTGCAGCGCAGCCACCATGATTTGCGTGTCCTCACTCCACAGCGCGCCGGTCAGCGTCGTGTCTCCGTCGGCCAACGCCGCGAGAATAAGTGCGCGATTGGTAATGCTCTTGGAGCCGGGCACGGTGATGTGAGCATGAACGGGCCCGGGCAGGGGCACAATCTCGATAAGGTCGGGCAAGGCCATTACTTGCGCTCCCCGTCCTCCAGACCGGTAATCCATTGCTGGCGAAATTCTTGGCCCTTGGCAAAAAACGTTTCCAACGCCGCCGCCTCGCGGGCGTTCAGCGCCGTCTTCAACGTCGCCAGTTCAGCCTGCAGATCATCAATGGCCTGCTCAATCGCTGGCGCGTTATCCATTGCAATGTCGCGCCACATGGCGGGCGAACCGGACGCCAGCCGCGTGGTATCGCGAAAGCCCGTGCCCAGAAAAGCCGCCTCGCCTTCGCGCGGTCGGCCGAGCACGGCGTTGACCAGTGCGCTTGCCAGCACATGCGGCAGGTGACTGGTGCGGGCGACGATCGTATCGTGCTCAGCGGCGGACAGCGAAATCACCCGGCTGCCAAGCGCCGTCCAAAATTCGTTCACGCGCGCGACACACGCCGCATCGCTTTGGTCCGTAGACGTCACCGCGCACACAGCGTTCTCGAACAAATTCGCGCGCGCATTGGCCACGCCCGTTTGCTCGGAACCAGCCATCGGATGACTGCCCACAAACCGTGGCAGCACCGGCATCACCTCCGCCATTACCGAAGCTTTCACACTGCCGACATCCGTCACAACAGCGTCCGGTGACAAGTGCGGTTTGATAGCTTCGGCCATTGCTTTCATGCCACCCACCGGCGTGCATAAAATCACTAGCTCGGCTCCGGTCACCGCTTCGGCCAAATCCAGTGTGGCGTCATCCACGGCGCCGGCGGCCCGACATTCCTCCATACTCTCGGCCCGGCGCACAAGGCCGGCGACCTGCCCAGCAACGCCGCGTTGGCGGGCCGCCAAACCTATGGAACCGCCCAGCAGGCCGACGCCAATGAGTGTGATTTTCGGAATAGTCACGGGACGGTGATCATGCGGCGGAGTAAGCCGTTCTCAAAGCGGAAAGTTATGCCGCCGCCTCGCGCACGCGCTCAAGGATCACCTCTGGCAGGTGTGGTTCACTGCCAATGGCTTCGGTGTACCAGACGAGTTTACCTTTCCGTTCGGTAGGGTTTCGCCATGTGACTTGATTTGCCTCCAAACGTTGTTTGACCTGTTTTTCGGTCTCTCCAAGCAATACTGGGATATCCTCTACAGTATGAAGGCCATCGGCAATAAAGAATGGAACCATTACAATGTGACGAGCTCCAGCGTTCTCGTAACAGTCCGCAATAAGCGGCGTCTCTTCCATGAAGGCTGACTGCACGTCTGCGTACTCATCGAGCTCCTTAATTGCCTGAACCTGCGCTTCAATTGCTTTGCGTGATTTTAAATTTCTTTTTGTGCCATGACCGGCAATGATCAAGCAGATTTCCTCTGGTTTTGGCGGCTTGGGGAATGGATATTTTTGAACGATCTCCTTAGCCCTCCCAAGAAGTACATCTGTCATGGTGTTGTGCGTTCCAACCGGTCGACAGTAAACAATCTCTTTGCCGTTTACCTCAGCATTACTGGGATAGTTACATTCTCCCACCGGACAGTCGCACTGACCTTTGGTACACAATCCCAAATGGAATGGGATTATTTCCTCGGTAAATTGTCCTTCACTGATTGTGATCGGAGCAGCAAAAACACGTTTTGAACTCAACTCTTTAAGTGCATCAGAAATATGAGGCTCCTCTAATTTGAATGCGCAGGCAACCTCAGCGAAGAGCTTCCTTGAGTTCAATTCCTCCGTCAAACGTCGAGTTGGCGCACTAGACTGGGTATTTACAGTGCTCCCATGGGCAATCAATAGGAGCGCATCATCGGAGAAATCTGTTATCATCAGATTAAATCTATCACACGTGAGTTAGGAACCAAAAGCCCTACTGTAAAGACCTTTAAAATCTGAGGCGGTTATATCTCGCGGGTTGAAGCTTGCCGTCCATTGGGCGGCCGCTTCCTCAGAAAGCAAATCGATCTTGGTGGCATCTACGCCGCAATCCGTCAAATCTCGAGGCATACCGGCAGCACCCATGAAGTCTTCCAGTAAGCTGGCCAGCGATTCATGAGCCGGAACTCCGTTGATCGAAGCAGCAGTCGTCCCCGTCACCAATTCAGCATACGCTCTAGCAATTACATCGTCCTCTCCATTAAACCGTACCACATGCGGCAACATCAATCCGACTGCCTGCCCATGGATCACATCAAAATGTGCCGTTAGAGGATTGGCCGCCGAATGCGCCGCACCAAGCATACTATGCTCAATGGCCGTACCGGCAAAGGCCGCACCCAACAGCATCAAGCCGCGAGCCTCCACGTCGTTCGGCTTAGTCAAAACCGTTGGCAAACTTTGGCTTAGCAAGCCGAACGCCACCCTCGAATATTGCTGGGAGGTCTCGTTGCGCTTGCGCGTGACGGCGGATTCCACCGCATGTGCCACCGCATCAATGCCCGTGCAGGCTGTGACGCGAGCGGGCTGAGAAAGGGTCAGTTCCGGGTCCAGAATCGCCACCTTGGCCATCGCCTTAGGATCACCGCAGGCCATCTTGGCGTGCGTGACCGCATCGGAAATCAGTGCAAAGCTCTGGCACTCACTGCCCGTGCCAGCGGTGGTGGGAATTGCAATGAGCGGCAGCATCGGCTTGGACGCCTTGCCCACACCCCAGTAATCCTTCATCTCGCCGCCATTGGTGAGCAGGAAATTGCATCCCTTGGCGGTGTCCATAGAGCTACCGCCACCCAAGCCGACAATGAAATCAATGCCCTCGCGCCGGGCCAGTTCCACACAGTCGGCCACGCATTCGGTGGTGGGGTTTTCCTTGGCCTGATCGTAGATGACCACGGGTAATTCCGCCGCCGCCAAGCTGGCCTGCGCGCGGTCCACATGACCCACAGAACGAATGCCCGGATCCGTGACCAGCAACACCTTGCCGGCCCCGTGTTCCTTGGCCATTTCCCCAAGCCGGTTGAGCGTGCCACTGCCAAACACAAGCCGCAGATGCAGCTGGGCATCGAAGCTGGTTTGGTCGGCGAGTTCGGCTGGGTGGCTCATCGGTGGATCGGACGCCGGAGATCGAGGTGGTGTTCAATCAGGCCGCCATGCCAATGGAGCGTCGTTTGTAGAGGAACTCAAACATGTTGCCTTCATGCGGCTGATCCCATGAAATTTTCATGGTGGAAATTGGCCCAAGATTTAGGCGTTCAATCAGCGGGGAGGCGAGCAGGTCCGCTTGAAACGCTTCGTCCTTGGTGATGGCGGTGACGACCAAGGATTCGCCCATTTGATTGAGCATCTCCGCCTGCGGCACTTCCACCACGCTGGCGTACGGACACAGAAACTCGCGGTTGGATAAGGGGTGCTCGAAGGATTCGCAATACACAATGGTCGGCCGTAGATAGGTGCCGCCATCGGTGACCACTTTGCGGTCGCCCTCGCGATACTTGGCGGTCATCTCCTCGCAACCGGCCTCCTCGAGATCGGCATCAATCGCGCCATCGATCCATTCGCCCATCTTGGGATTGGCAAAACCGGAGAGCTTGGCCTCGGGATCGTCCACGGTGGTGGGTTTCACCGGGCCGAGCTTCTGGCCCAGTGCATCGGCAATCTCCCGACCATACTTGGGCACCACCACGGCGGAAGCATTCACACAGGAACGCCCACCATTATCGGCGATGGAGCCGGCGATGAGGTCAATGTGGTCGCGCCAGTTCTCGATCTCGTCGTCGCCGATGAGAATCTTGCTCCAGCCGGGGCCGTGGATTTGGATGGCAGGATTATTGGCGTACTGATCCGTGGTGCTCTTGTCGCCAAAGATCAACGCACGGCCGCAACGGTTCAGGATATCCGCCGCTCCCTCATAATCGGTTGGGTAAAAGCCAAACGCCTCCTTTGGGCAACCGGCCTGGATGAAGGACTGGATCAAGCGGATCGGCGTCCACGGCTCGTCGCGGCCGGGCTTCATGATGATCGGCGTTTTCAGAGCAACGGCGGGCAGCCACAGGGAATTCACCGCCGGCGAGTTGCTGGGCATCACCAGCCCGAGTGCCTTGGAGGTGGGGTAAAAACAGACCTGAGTCCCAAATTGTTCACCAACGCCCGCATCGAGAATCGCAGGATCAATACCTCGTGTAAGGCCATTGAGCACCACATCCATGTGGGTAAGTGCGTAATGTATTTTGTCCATGTTACGCTTCACCATCACGTGCGGCAGGCCGCTGGTCGAGGACAAGGTCTCGATGTATTGCCCCGGCGACTGGGTTTCTCCATCGACCCCGATTTGCACTTCGCCATTGAGAAATATCTCACCGGCCTTCGCTCCGATAGCAATGAGCTCGGCCGTGGAGAATTTACAGAGGGCAGCACGAGCTTCATCCATGCGTTCAAGATCGCGCCGAATCACGCCGGCATTGACTTGGCTCACGGTAGCTTTCACCGCCCCATCACGATAATCGGTAACTTCAATCTGATTGAGGCTCACGTACGGATCGCCGAGACGCAGGCAGGGGATGTGCGGAGTGGCCATTTTAGTAAACTCCCTCCACGATGGTCTTTTCCATGGCGCCGAAAGGCCGCACCTCGGCAACGCCGTCCCACGGATCGTTGTCCCACGGGGCGCGTCGGATGGCTTCGTCGCGTTCCAGGAACCGCGGCATAAAGAATTCTTTAGTCAAGGTGGTCAACTCCACTCGGCCCCAGGTATCGTAATCCACGAGATTTTCGGTCTGTTTTGGATCCACAACACGAAGAACCGCACGTGGTTGCGGCGCGTGATAAGTAATAGAGTAATCGTTATCCGCTCCAAACGGCCGATGCCGCGCCAGCCCCATCAGCGTGTTGCCGTAGGTGGGCACAAAGCCGATTTGGTTTTCGCAAATCTCCTCCACTAGAAAGCGTGTGTATTGCTTGTCCATCGTGGTGCCTCCGCAAAACACGCCCTTAATGCCGGCCTTGACGAGATCCTTCCTTTCGGCCATCGCTTCGAGCAGCTTGGGCGTGGTGAAGAGCGCGCTCACGCTGCGATTCTTGAGAATGGTGGTGGCCTGATCAATCACATGGTCCATGTACGCCCGCGCCTGATCGAATTGCTTGGAGGCAATTAGGCGCTTCACCCAGCGCGGATCTAAGTCCACAAAATAACAGGAACAACCCCGCACATTGGCCAGGTGTTCAATCGCCAGCCGCAGACGCCGAGGGCCGGTGGGGCCCACCATCATCCAGTAATGATTACGCGGGAAATGCTCGTCACTCAGCGTCTCGGAAAAGGCGCTGTAATCGATCTTGTAATCCTCCCAGCCAATGCGCTGTTTAGGCATGCCGGTGGTGCCGCCCGTTTCAAAGATGCTGAAGGGCTTACCGTCATAAGCCTTTGGCCGCCAGATTTCATTGGGCAGATCGCGCAGCCATTCATCTTGGAAATGCGGGAACTTCGCCACAATATCCTGAAAGCACGTGATCTCCTCGGCCGGATTCCAGCCGGCTTCCTTGGCCCAATCGAGCCAAAACGGACTGCCGGTCTCGGGCGAGAAATGCCACTTCACAATTTCAACGGCATGCGCATCCAACTGTGCCTTTGCCTCCTGCACTTTTTGATTCAAGTCTGACATAAATATTCCTATCTCGGCGAGCCTGAACCTCGCTTATGGGTTCTTACCCGTCAAACGGCGTGCCACCTTAGCGCGCTTTGTTCGGGAAAAATTTGTTAATCTGCCGTTCCTCCGGTGCCTGGCTAACCAGCGAACCAATGATCAGGGCCAGCGCGGAGGCGATCGTCAAAGGTGCCATAGGCTGCATGCCCAGCACGGCGAAGCCCTTGTTCGCGCCATATCCTGATTCGTGAAACCACAAAACCCAAAGCACTGTCGTCACCGCAATGCAGGCATACGCGCCCACTGCGGTGGCCCGTTTCCAATACAACGCGGCAAACACAATCGGGAACAGGGCGGTAAAGCCGGTGAAGCACCACAGGGCGAGGTTGAACACACTGGTCTTTCCCATCAGTGCCAAAGAAATTAAATACGCCACAACCACCACTCCGACCACAAAGTAACGGGCGATTTTTACAATCTCACCGTCACTGAAATAGTTCTTTCCTTTCCACGGCAGAATAATGTCGTTGGTGAACATGGTGCCAAGACAGGCGAATTGGGAATCCAAGCTGCTCATGATTGCCGCCAACACACCGATCATGAGTAGACCCAACAGCCATGGGTTCTCCACCAACTGCCCGACCATCGATCCGAGAACCGCACTGGTGTCGACCTTTCCGTTGTCGCCAATCGGCAAAGTCAATTCCCCTTCAGCATACAATCCCGCCGCCCAAGTGCCGATGATCACACACGGCAACCACACCACGGCGATACAGATAGGATGCGCCACGATGGCCAACCGGAAGGTTTTCGCGGATTTTGCGGTCAGCCAGTGCTGAAACACATGAGGGAACATGCCGATACTTAGTGGAATAAACAGGTAAGTGATCCAAAGCAACTTGGTCATGGAGGGCTTGGGCGAAGCCATGAACTCGGGCTTTTCCACAGGCTCTGGCTTGTCCATGACCGTGGCCGCCAGTTCTTCCCCACCCATATCCTGGACCAGCGCACCCCAAGTGTCCTTTAAGCTTTCGTACTCCTCATACTTCCCCAGAGATGTTTCGTATTCCTGATACTCAGCCAGGGTCGTGGGATGGATGCCCCGGGCCAAGCGAGCCGGTTTGTGTTCCTCCACATATTCAGTGGACCGCTTCACGTTCTGCAGAAATGTCCCGGAACGTTCCTCGGTCTTATCAGCCACCGCCTTGGCGATCATGGCAAAGGCGACCACGCCGGTGAGCATGAAGACCAGAGTTTGAAAAGTATTCGCCCATGCCGCGCTGCGGACGCCACCCAGAAAGACGTAGGTAAGCACTACGCTACAGATGACCAAACCTGTTTTCCACGGAGTAATATCCGCGGTACCCTCCATGAATTTACCTGCGCTGATAATCCCGATCAGCAGGTAGGGAATGATGAACAACACCAGCAGGACAAAGAGCACTGTGCCGAGGGTGTGCGACTGAAAACGTTCGCGGAAGAACTGGACCTGCGTCACATACCCAAGCCGTTTCCCGATGGCCCACAGACGGGTGCCGATGATGAAAAACACGGACGAATGGATGATCCCACTCCACACAGCCACTGCGCCAAAGGTGGCCACGCCAGTCATGAAGGCTTTGCCGGTGGACCCGACCAGCGCGAAACCTGTCATGGTGGTGCCGAACACGCTCATCAACAGCATGAACGGGCCAATGGATCGGCTGGCGACAAAGTAGTCCTTGCTCGTGCCACGGAACAGCCTGCTGCTGAAGATGCCCAAGCCAAGCAGAGCGACGAGATACGCGCCCACCATCCAAAGCGGCAGGCTGGATTCGGAAGCGGCAGCTAGGAGATTCATTCGCCCGCCTTCGGTTGAGATTGCGAGTTGCCCCCGCCATTGCCACCACGACCACGGCCTCCACGACGTCGGCGCCGACGCGGGCGGTCTGAGGTATCACCGCCCTCCTTGGAGTGCGAACGGGAGGAATCATCTTTGGCCGATCGTTCAGTCGAACGGCCGGAGTTTTTATCGTCGTCCCCACGAGAACGATTGCGCCCCCCGCGGTTACGATCGACTCTTCCACGATCACGGTAACCGCGATTGCCACGGTTGCCGGCTTCGGCCCAGCGTTCCAGCTCGGTTGGCCATGCTTTCCAGACGGCAAGCAGGGCCACGGCCGCTGTGGCGAATGAAAGGAAAATTTGAAAATGGACGCCCAACGGCAAGCCCATCACCAGTTCATGTTCCCGGTTCCGGGCGAACGCCGCGGTGTATGCTAACTGTTTGTCTTCAGACAGGTCATAGACAAACGCAGGAACATAGTTCTGCTGTTCGTACAACTCCCCCAAGAACGGCCATATAAACCAGTCTTGGTGGAGCCACGCAAGGGACAGAACAAGGGCGACGATAAAATACCGCATCTTAGTAGACGTCCGGGCTGGACGCGATTACTTGCCGGCCTTTTCTTCGATGGCGTAGAGGTGGGTTTGGGTGCCCACGTACAGCGTGCCATTGGCCACGACGGGCGTGGAGTAGATCGGCACGAGCATGTTGGTCTCGAAGATGGGATCGTCGTTCTTGGGATCGAAATCCGCCTTAAGCGGCAGCACGACCAGATCGCCATCCTCATCGCCGATGTATACTTTGCCGTCGGCCACAAACGGGCTAGACCACATATGCGCCTTGGTGTCGTATACCCAATGTTCTTTCCCCGTTTTTGAATCGAGGCAATAAACGTAACCGGTGTAGTCCGAAGCAATTAGAAGCCCACTTTCTGGGTCAATTGCACAGGTGGAGATAGTTCTTTGGATCTTGCGATAGTCCCAAACTTTTTTACCGGTATCAGCATCAAGACATACGAGATTGCCAAGTCCTTCTCCATGCTCAGGATCCTGCCCAATGGCGACGTATACGTGGCCATTGTAGAAGGTGGGAGTCGCAATCAGTTCACTTGGGCCTTCCGCGGCCGGATATTTGATTTCATTCCCTTCCTCATCCTTCTTATATTCCTCTGGGTTGCAGTCATATTTCCAAAGTGCCTTAAATAGATCAAAGCCGTCTTCATCCTTCTCGAACTTGGTGTCGAAGGCGTAAAGCACTCCATCACCCCCAGCAAAAAACACCGCGTCTTTGCCATTCACTTTACCTGTTGAAGGACTAGACCAGTTGCAGTGCATAATCTTCTGACCAATTCCCTCCGCTTCCTCACCCGCTAGAGTGCCGTCCTTTTTGTTTAGAGCAACAACACAGGGAGCTTGCGGAGCAGGAATATTGAGGTGGCTCCAATCCTGACCGTTTGAAGTCGTACAAAAAAGAAGATCGCCTAGAATTAAAACCGAGGAACTAGCGATGTTATGCGGAAACACCCCAAGTTCTTCACGCAGATCAAAGCGCCAAATAATATCGGCATCCTTTTCGGTGGGCTCCAATGGTTCCTTGCCCTTGTCGACCATGAACGTTGCTTCTCCTTGAAAACCTTGGTTTCCATTTTTCAAACCTTCAGTATCAAGGCAGAGGATTTCACTCCGGTTCGCGACCACATAAACGCGATTACCTTCTACGGCGGGGCTGGAGCAAATACCGAGATATTCCCAGTCGCTTACTTTGCCGGCTCCAAGCTTGGGAACAACCAACTGCCATTCCAACTCCCCGGTCTTCTCGTCCAAGCAATAGACAATACCGCGATCACCAATGTGGCGTTCGTCGCGTGGGCTCTCGTTATTGGTGCCAACGTATACTTTCCCATTCGAAACGGTCGTGTTGCCATAGGCCTGCGAACCAAGTTTAGCTACCCACTTCACGTTGGTGGTTGTGGACAGGTCAATCTCCTCGGTCCCTTTTTTGAATTTACCGGGATCAAAACTGCCGGCGATTCCTTTTTCGGGCGAATAAAGATTACCATCGCCGTTGCCCGACCACACGGGCCAATCCCGGCCGTCCGGTGTGGCCACATCAACGGTTGGCGCGGGGGACGTGGTTTCGGGGGTTTTCTCAGCAGGCTGCTCAGTCGAAGGAACCTCGGCGTTCGCCTCAATACTAGGCGATTGTCCGCAGTTGGTCTGCGTCATGATAATGCCGGAGGCCGCCAAAAGGCTGATGCCGCCCATCAGGAAGAACGAATTACTTTTCATAGTTTAAAATACTTTTGTTCGGATTGAAGTTTAGTTCCGGTTAATCTTGATGTTGTCGATATAAACGGGCTTCAGGCTCTGCGGAGAGAAGCCGATGATGCCGGGGGCACCCAATTTGTGGGCGTTCTTATGGTTGACCTCAATGGTCCATTCCTTGGGCTCGGGCTCGCCTTTAGGCCAGGCCTTGGCGCGCACAACGCCGGAGCCGTCCTTCGCCACATCCACACGACTCTTGAGCGTATACCATTGATTGGGGGCCCACTTGAAGGGGACGCTCTCTTTCACGCGTTCGTGGTTGGAGCTGACTTCAAGAATCTGCTGGTTGCCGATCAGCGTAATGTAATAGCGCTGATTGATCACGCCGACGTTGCCTTTGATGCGGCGGTTACCGTCGGTCATCACATCGGCCTGCACCGTATAATTACTGGAAGTGGGATCGCCGAAGATGGTGATCGCTCGCTGGAAGAGCACGCGGTCAAGTGTCTTACGAAATACCTTGTTGCCATCCAGATCGCGCACCTCCCACTTGAGGCGAGCGCCGGTCCAAGCCAAGGGCGGGAAGGCGTACTTCACGCCATCCCCCGGATGATCCACCGTGAGATCGTACCCTTCGAAATCCTGCTCGTAGGGAATCTTCGGCAGAATCCGACCACGCAACAGGCCGGTGAGGCCGTCGGCGCTGGTGGCCTTGAAGGCGCCGGCACTGGAGACATTGACGGCATCAGCGGTGATGGCGTTATTGGCCACGCTGGCGCTCATCTGCGTCTTCACCTTGGCGGTTGCCGGGATGAACTTGGCGAAATCGGCTTTCACACCGGATTTCACCACGTTGCCGTACTGGTCGATCGTGTTCACCGTCAGGTCGAGTTTCTCGCCGGGTTTCAGGAGGATATCGCCGGGCACAATCTGGAGGGCCACGGCCTTTGAATCGGCCGGCTGGGCTGGAGCGGCGGGGAGGGTCGCCTTCGGCTGTTCGCCATTGGCTTTGCCGAACACGTACAGCTTGCTCATGGTGTGAATGTACACCTTACCGTTCCAAGCCACGGGCGATCCCAGGATACCGCCTTCCAGTTCTGTTTCACTGAGAATCTCCACGCCATCATCATTGGGTTTCACCACGAGAAAACGTCCATTCGGGAAGCCGATGTACAGCTTGCCCTCGGAGTACAACGGCGAGGAATGGATTTGTTCATTGTTCAGTTTCTGTTCAAAAATCAATTTACCAGTCTTAGCCTCCACACAGACCAGCACGCCGGTCTTGGTGACCTGATACACGCGACCATTGGCCAGCACGGGGCTGCTGGTGAACATGGCGAACGGATGCCGCCACAGCTCCCAATCCTTGCCGTCAGCTAGAGTGAGATCCTTGTCCTTCAAAATCGTCTGCGCCTCGCCGGGAGCGGGCAGCTTGGTCGGCAGTTTGAGGCCGATCATGCGGCCTTCCTCAGCGGCATCGATGTTTTCCTTACCATGAATGCTCACCAATACGCCGTCATGAATTACCACGCTGGCGTTCACACCTCCTTGTGAAGATTGAAAGCGCCAAAGTGCCTGACCGGTACGAACGTCTACACACGCCACATTACCGTCCCCGGTGCCGACGTAAAACACGCGCCGACCATCCACATTAGCGAGGACAGGTGTGGAGAATGAACTATCTTTTGGGGCCACACCTGGTGTGCTGGCCCAAATCGGGGCGCCGGTGGATTTGTTGAACGCATAAAAACGATCGCGGGCCGGGCCTTGTTTGCCCCAGTAACTGGTCACGCCGCGGACGATCACCAAATTGCCGTCAATCACCGGCGCGCCGGTGCGGCCGTTCGGGAAGGTGAGCCGACCGAAACGTTCCATCAGCGAGTATTCCCACTGCATCTTGCCGTCCGGGCTGAAGCATTTCACGCCGCCGTTGGTGGTCATAAGGTACACCCAACCGGTGGCTGGATCGACTGTGGGCGAGCCGACGGTGTACCGGCTGTACACTGTGTCGCTGAGATAATCATTATAAGCGTGCTCCCACTTAAGTTTGCCGTCCGCCTCATTCAGGCAGAGCAACACTTCCTGCAAATCCGGCCCCTTGCCTCGGTATCCCCAGGCATACACGTTGCCATTGGCAATCACCGGCGCGCCGCGGCCGGCGATGTCGTAGCTCCAGAGAAGGTTCTTGGCCGGATCAATCTGATCAGGCAATCCCTTCTCATCCGTCACGCCGTTCTGGTGCGGACCGCGCCAGTTGGTCCAGCCGCTCACCGCAGCCTGAGTGGGAAAGGAAGTTAGGGCGAAAAACCCCAGCGCCGCGAAGGCGGCAAATTTATTCAGCTTCATGATGTTCAACAAGGTTTGCGGTCCCGCACCATTTTCCGGTTGGAAAACGTGGCGTTGTTCACAGGACCGCGACATGATTGGCTTTACTCGCGCAGGAATGCAAGGCAGAAAACGTACCTGTACGTACTATTTTCAACGAACGCATGGCCACTGAAGAATTCAACGACGATCTGCCCATCGACTCGCCCGAGCGCAAACGCCTGCCGCTGTTGTTGCGCCGCGCCTGGTACGGCCTGAATCAGGCCTTCCGTCGCCAAATTAGCCATGCCGGCGCCACGCCCGACCAGTTCACCGCCCTGCGGACCCTGTGCGAAGGTGACCCCGCCGGTCTCACCCAGAGCGAACTGACTCGCGCCATGAGCAGCGACCCCAACACTGTTGCCTCCCTGCTCGAGCGTATGGAGAACAACGGTTGGCTCGAGCGCAAACCGCATGAGACCGATCGCCGCGCCAAGCGCATCATCATCCTGCCCACCGGGCGCGAGAAGTATTCCGAACTACGCGAATGCGCCGTGGACTTGCAGGGCGACATCCTCACCACCCTTCCTGCCGACCGCCGCGATTCCTTCCTGAAAGAACTCGCCCAAGTCGCCGACGCCTGCCACGCCGCCGCCGCTGAAGCGGGCCGTAAAAATCGCGACTAACCACAAAAAAACCGCCCCGAAGGGCGGCCCTCTTCAGAGAGGTTAATTCTAGGCGCTAATTGCCCCCACCGGATTCCGGCTGCGTTTGGCCGTTATTTTCATCCGCAGTGGAGTTCACATTGGAATTCTCGCCGCCGTTTTCGTTGTTGGCATCTTCCGAATTATCATCGGTGGTATTCTCGTCTGACGATGTTCCCTGAGTCTCCTCAACATTGGCCCCGCCTGATTCTTCTGCGCTGCCCGCTGAATCCGGAGCCCCATCCACCAGCAGCGGCGCGATCACCAGCGCGATCACGCTCATGAGCTTGAGCAGAATGTTCAGGGACGGTCCGGAGGTATCCTTGAGCGGGTCGCCCACAGTATCGCCCACCACGCCGGCCTTGTGGGCCTCGCTACCTTTCTTGTGGTACACGCCGTCCACTTCCACGCCATCGCCTACTTCAAACATCTTTTTGGCATTATCCCAGGCACCACCGGCGTTGGACTGGAATAGCGCTAGCAACACACCACTCACCGTCACGCCCGCGAGCAATCCCCCCAGCGCTTGCGCCGCGGTCGCCGCGTCGGTGGCATACTTGAACCCAAAGGCCACCACCACCGGCGTCAACACCGCCAGCACGCCGGGCTTGATCATCTCCTTGATGGCCGCATCGGTGGAGATCGCCACGCAGCTGGCATACTCGGCTTTGCCGTCGGCCGCCTCGTAAACGCGCCGGTCCTCCTCACTCCATTCCTCGATCGGCTTGTCGCCATTGTCCTGCATCTTGCCGAGCGCCGCCTTCAGTTCCGGGATATTGGCAAACTGCCGACGCACTTCCTGGATCATCGACATCGCCGCGCGTCCCACCGCATCAATCGCCATGGCAGAAAACAAATACGGCAACATCGCGCCCACAAACAAACAGGCCATCACATTGGGATCGGAAAGGTTGATGGCATCAATTTTAGCCACGCCCATGTACGCGGCAAACAAGGCAAGCGCTGTCAATGCCGCCGAGCCGATAGCGAAGCCCTTGCCGATGGCCGCGGTGGAGTTGCCCACCGCGTCAAGACTATCGGTTCTTTCACGCACTTCCTTGGGTAATTCGCTCATCTCGGCGATACCGCCGGCATTATCGGCGATCGGCCCGTAGGCATCCACCGCAAGCTGAATGCCGGTGTTCGCCAGCATGCCCACCGCGGCAATCGCAATGCCGTACAAACCGGCGAATGAGTACGCTCCCAGAATTGCAATCGCGATAAAGATTATGGGGAAAGTCGTCGACCGCATACCACAGCCGATGCCGGCGATGATGTTCGTGGCACTGCCGGTCACCGATTGCCGAGACACCTCAGTCACCGGCCCAGTATTGATACCTGTGTAATGTTCGGTCACCAGACCAATGGCAATCCCGCAGGCCAAACCCATCAGGCTCGCCCAAAAGACTCCCATGGCCGTGTAATCCTTACCATTATACGTCCACGCCTCGGGCAGCAGATTGGTGATTAGGAAAAATGCGCCGATCAGCATGATCACCGCGGCAATCAGTTCCCCGCGCGTTAAGCCGCTCTTAGGGTTGCCGCCTTCCTGCACACTCACGAACTGCGCACCAATCATCGAGGCAATGATGCCCATGGCCGCGAGGAACAACGGCAGCAAAACCGCGCCCAATCCGTCAAAGACTTCGTACCCTTCGATCTGGCCGAAGGTCGCCACAAACAAGGCGCCCAGCACCATCGCGCCGATCATCGAGCCCACGTAGCTTTCAAAGAGGTCGGCGCCCATACCCGCCACGTCGCCCACGTTATCGCCCACATTATCGGCGATGGTCGCTGGGTTTAGCGGATGATCCTCCGGAATGCCCGCCTCCACCTTGCCCACCAGATCAGCACCCACATCAGCCGCCTTGGTGTAGATGCCACCACCCACACGCGCAAAGAGCGCGATGGAGGACGCGCCAAAACTGAAGCCGGTGAGCACGCTGATGGTTTTTCCAATTTCCCAGCCTTGGCCGCTGTAAAAAATGTAGAGCAGTGAAAGTCCCAACACTCCGAGTCCCACCACGCCCATGCCCATGACCGAGCCGCCGCGGAAGGCGACGTTGAGTGCGGGGTTCAGACCAGTACGGGCGGCGTTGGCCGTGCGCACGTTGGCCTTAGTGGCCACCTTCATACCGATTAATCCCGCCAGTGCCGAACACGTGGCACCGACCACGAACGACAGCGCGATCAGCGGGCTCGATTGGCTACCCTGCGTAATCGCCAGCAGCACGGCCACAGCGACCACAAAGTATGCCAGCTTGGAGTATTCCGCGCGCAAAAACGCCATCGCGCCATCGGTGATGTAGGTGGAAATCCGCTTCATGCGGTCGGTGCCGATCTCCCGCCGAGCCACCCATTGGGCGTTCAGGTAGGTGAACAGCAAGGCCAACACTCCGGCCACTGGAATGAGATAGATATTCTTGTCCATGTTGTCTGATTTGATTGCGTGAAAAAACGCGTTTGGAAGTTGGGAACGTCCCTCCTATTATTGCTGAGGCAATGTGCCTCACCCCCTCAGCTGGTTAAACCGAAATATTTGTCATAAGTCAAGAAATACAGGTTTCAAAGCGCCACTTGACCACGCGCGGACCCACGCCTAACCTGACCCAACGTTTTCACCATGAGTAAGCAAACCGATTCCACCCGCCGCGATTTCATAAAAGCCTCCACCGCCACCGCCGGCGCAGCGGCTATCGCATTCCCCACCGTCACCTTCGGAAAGCCCAACAGCGCCAAGCTGAAGATTGGCTGGATCGGCTGCGGCGGCCGCGGGTCCGGCGCCATCAATCAGGCGCTCGCGGCGGATTCCAACATCGAACTCCACGCCATCGGCGAAGCCTTTCAGGATAAAGCTGAGGCCGGCCTCGAGCGCATCAAGAAATATCATCCCGGCAAAATCAGCGACAGTGTAGAGAAACGCATGTTCGTGGGGATTGATGCCTATCAAAAAGTTATCGATAGCGGCGTGGACGTCGTGCTGCTCGCCACCCCTCCAGGCTTCCGCCCCCAACACATCAAAGCCGCCGTTGATGCCGGTAAACACGTCTTCGCCGAGAAACCTATGGCCACCGACGCGCCCGGCGTGCATTCGGTGATGAAATCCATCGAGAAAGCCAAGAAACAAGGCACCTCAATCGTCGATGGCTTCGTCTGGCGCTGGACCTACGCGCAACGCGACACGTACGAGAAGATCCTCGGAGGCGATCTGGGCGATCTGCAGGCCATTTTCTCTAGCTACAACAACAACGCCCGCAAACGGTATGTCGATTGGAATCGGGAAAACACTAAGACCGACGTCGAGTACATGCTCCGCCGCTGGTACTACTTCACTTGGCTCTCCGGCGATCACATCGTGGAGCAGGCCGTGCACAGCATCGACAAAATGCTCTGGGCCAAGAACGACGAAGTCCCCGCCTACGCCATCGCCAACGGTGGTCGCCAAAACCGCGGCGAGGAAGAAGGCAACATCTACGACCACTTCGGCGTCGAGTTCGCCTGGGCCGACGGCACTCAAGGCTACCATTTCTGCCGCCAGATGGATAACTGCGAGAACGGCGTCTGGGACCGCGTCTACGGATCCAAAGGCAAATACACTGGTGAATCCGGCCGCAAACTCCACGTATTCTCCAACAAAGATGGATTGATGTGGCGCTGGAACGCCGGCCCCAACGGCGAACGTAGCAACAACGGTTACCAAACCGAGCACGACGAAATGTACGCCGCCATTCGTGACGGCAAACCGCTCAACACCGGCGAGCGAATGATCAAGACCACCCTCACCGCCATGATGGCCCGCACCGCCGCCTACACCGGCAAAAAGGTCACCAAGGAAATGATGCTCAACTCCAAGGAACAACTCGTGCCGGATAAGCTCAGCTTCGACATGCAGTTCCCTCCCCGTGCCGTCCGACACGCCGGCCGCGACGAGGCATTAAAGCCCCACGGCTGGGACGCATAGGGCTAACCCAACCCGTACAAGATTTGGTATTGATACAAGGCTGTACTTCAGCCTTGGGAGTGATTTATGCTCATTGTGTGCGCCATCGGATACGGAATCCTTATTTATACAATAGGGATATACGCTTTCTTTGGGTCATGGGAAAAGGCATTCATAAAACCCCAGTCAAAATCCACCAGTAATAACTCTTCAGTTCTCAGCCTTATGGGCAATGGTCCGGCTTGGCTGGATTTGATTTTGCTAGCGCTAAGTTTCCTAGTTTCCATATGCAGCTACCCTAAGCACTGGCTGTGCCTGTTTCTTGGGACGTTTGCCGGCATTGGCAGTAATTATATTTACACCCCTCTTTTTAGTGAGATCCTATTAGTTTGCGGGTTTGCTGCCGTATTAGTTTGGCGTCAATTCCGGATAAAAAACGCAATCAATGGAAAGCCTGAGGTATCTGCGCACATACCTCAGCTTATCCAAAACCCGCCACCTGCTCAACCTGAACCGGAGGATCCAGATCTCAAGCAGGTTTATGAAATCTGCATCATGTATCTTGTGGCGCTGGATGAACAGTTTACCCCCGAAGAACAAGGGAAAGTGGACCAACATTTCGGGCCCGGCACAGCCGAACGCTTCATTCAGCTCTTGCCCACCTTGGACTGGAAAGAGCAATTCGTCGTGCTGCACGATATGGTTCAGCGCCTATCCGCTGCAGATCGATATGCGTTAAAAACCAATGGCCGCACTTTGTTCCAATCGATTCTGGCTGTCGATGAACTCACCAACGCAGAAAAAACCCGTTTCGAAGACTTAATGAAATTTATAGAGGATTCGATGGAGCAACCCCAAGTCTGACAGAGCCCCCCACTCTCAAGGCCGCCCAAACCGGGCGGCCTTTTTTATTGGTGCCACCTTGCCGGATTTTACACTTCATCCATACCCCCCTCCTAATCGGCGCACGTTTCTCAAAACCTCGGCGACCGACTACGGCTCACGGATATCTCTCAGCGAATGGATAATATTTTCGCGCAATAATCTTTGTACCAGTGCCACATTCGCCTATTGCCAAACGGCGGGGGCCTGCGCACAATTTCAACAACGACATGAAAGACGACACTCCCAACCGACGCCAATTCATCAAGGCCGGCAGCACCGCTGCGGTGGCCGCCAGCGCGATTTCCTTTCCCACCGTCACCTTCGGCAAGCCGGACAGCCGCAAGCTGAAAATCGGCTTCATCGGCTGCGGTGGTCGCGGCACGGGAGCAGCGGCGCAGGCCCTAAACGCAGACAGCAACGTGGAGCTGTGGTCCATGGGCGAGGTCTTCCGCGATCGGCTGGACCGTTCGCTGGCTAATATCAGCAAAGGTCGCGAGGGCAAAATCAATGTCGATGACAAGCGGAAGTTTGTCGGACTGGACGCCTATAAGCAGGTGCTCGATAGCGGCGTGGATGTCGTGATCCTCACCACCCCGCCCGGATTTCGTCCGCTCCATTTCAAGGCCGCCGTGGAAGCCGGCAAACACATCTTTCTGGAAAAACCCATGGCCACGGATGCGCCTGGCCTGCGGTCGGTGATGGAGAGCGCCGAGCTGGCCAAGAAAAAGGGGCTGGCCGTCGTGGCTGGGTTCTGCTGGCGCTACCACTATGCGCGGCGCGAATTTTTCAAACGCATTGCCGACGGCGCCATCGGCGATGTGCAAACCATGTACGCCACCTACTACACCGGCCCCGTGAAACCCATGCCGCCCGACTCCGCTCGTAAAGAGGAATGGAGTGACATTGAATGGCAAGTACGCAACTGGTACAACTTCACTTGGTGTGGAGGCGATGGTCTGGTGGAACAGGCCGTGCACAGCGTCGACAAAATCTCTTGGCTTTTTGGCGACGAACCGCCGCGTAGCGCCGTAGCCGTTGGCGGTCGTCAGCGCCCGAATAATTCCGGCAACATCTGGGACCATATCGAGGTCAACTACCTCTTCGAAAACGGCGCCCGAGGATTCCTCGGCCAACGCCAGATTCCCGGCTGCCATGGTGAGAACAACGATTATATCTACGGCACCAAGGGCCGCGCCACAATCGCCCGCGGCCAATGCATCATCCAGAATGACGACGGCATCTGGCGCTACGAAGGACCGCAGCCGAACATGTACCAGGTGGAGCACGACGAGATGTACGCCAGTATCCGCGACGGCAACCCGATCAACAACGGCGCCCGCATGTGCAATGCCACCATGATGGGCATCATGGGCCGCATCGCCGGCTATACCGGTAAGCAGGTCACCTGGGATCAGGCCCTTAATTCGAAACAAGATCTCTTTCCCAAAGATCAGAATTGGGGGACCGGCAAACACACCCCGCCTGCTGAGGCCATTCCCGGCACCAAGGACGCTATTGCGCCACATGGTTGGGCATAGCCGTCGGTTACCAAAACCACATTAAGATCGGATGGCGAATAATGCGCGCGGATGAGAATTCTGTAATCCGCGCCCTTACTCGTCACAGTTACTTCGAGTGTGCCAATTTTGGGAACGCTTTCACTGCCCTCACGTTTGTCTGAGCCAGGCATCGGGGCACGCATCTTGGAGTCATCAACACTTTTGACCGTCACATCACTCCAATCATCCAATCCAGAATTATAGGCGTCAGTTCGAAGATCAAACATTTTCAACGCCAATGTTAACTGCATATCCTTTCGTAATTCATCCATTTCCTCCCACCCGTTTTCAAAAGTCTCATCGATTTCCTTTTTCATTTTCTCGATTAATTCGGAGGCCGATTGCCCTTTTAATTTCGCTAATGGCGCAATGTTCTCTTCCTTGAGATGTTCCATGGCTAACGCCTTCATCTCGCTCTTGCTTAAATTTATTATAGTCAGATCCTCCAGAGCATCTTGGTCCTCATCTTTCAGGGCTTCCACCGTGGCCTTGGCAAGGTCATCAGCCGTTTCGATTTTCCCACCCCCAAAAAGCTTGAGGCCAAATAGGATGCCGGCAGTGATCAGGCCGGTCGTTAGCACAGAAACACCAGCGATCATCGCGATTTTTTTACCTTTGCCGCCACCCCATTGAGGGGTCATGGCAGAATTGAAACCATTCTGATCTGGTGTCGGTAATCCCAACACTTCGTTCAAGGGCCTCCAGTCTTCCCCCATCCCATCGTGCCAACCCCAGTCCGTGGGCAAGAGTTGACCGGCGATAAAATACTCCCGGGCTTTGTCGCGCGAATAGGAGCCAATGGGTTCGCCCCTGCGCGTCACATGAATCTTGTCCGGATCATCAGGATCCCCGTCTGGCGGATCTGATTGATCCGCAGCCGCCGGTTCGGCTGGAACGGACGGCGGGGAATCTGCCTCGAACAAATCTTTCAGAGGCTTCCATTCATCAGCCCCCGCATACCAAGCCATATCGGTTGGTTGCAATTGGCCGTTGGCCAGCATCTCCCTAGCATTGGGCTCCGGATACGGTCCGGCTTGTTCTCCTCCTCGGGAGATATGAATTTGCCGGCCGCTCAAACCAGCCAATGATATATCACAAGAATCTATTTCCCGCTATTACAATTTTAGATATAAATTGTAATCGATTCCACGGCTTTTTAATTGAAGTAAAAGCCCTCTTAAAAATGGAACTTAATTATTCTTCCGGTTCCGGGGATTCGTTTTCACCACCTTGGCCGCCGCCCTGCCCTCCGCCACCTTTAGCCCGAGTATAAGTAATCTGTCTGTCTTCCGGTATTGGTAACCGATCGATCTTTCCTGAGGCTTGATTTGGCTGCAATCTCGCCACCAATTTCATACTGTATGGTTTGGCATCCATATCCAGTGAGAGGATTAGTTGAATGGATCCTCCCGTGACCCAAATTTCATGTGGGCTTTGTTTGAATCCACCAATTACATACCATCCTAAATTGATGGGTTTTGGACCACCTGTCCGCAACTCCGCTTTATGATTTTTCTTAAGAACTAAACGCCCTTGAGTCGTTCCACTATTAAATGAATACGACCCAGTAAGGTTTTCCTCTCTAAGCGATAATCCATCATCACCGGTCAACCCCTTACCTGGAACAAGGCGAGATTTCTTTTCCTGACCATCGGCATCTAAGTACTTAATAGCGTTGTCTTCATCTGGATCCACTTCCCACTTAAAACCTGTACCGGGGCCTCCTTTGAGAGCCTCTAAATTGATCGTTGCATCCCCGCCTTCTTTGAAAGTGATCACCATCGGCATTGGGAGGCCATTGGGACCGCCTTGTGGTGCGCCAATCAAGTAAACGCCCGGAACTTCCTTGGCCATATCAACAGTCTGCGCTCCTCCAGAATTACCAGCATCTTCACTAGTGCCATTAGTGTCAGACGTTCCCGCAACTTGCGCAATAGAACCGCCAGCCATGACCACTGCCGCCACCGCTGCACCCACCGGCAGGACGGCTCCACAAATAAGTCCAATCTTCATATTCTTAGCCACCGGAGCGGTGTGCGCTGCCGTAATCGATCCCGCATTCTTTAGGTAAAAAATAGCCCAAGCTGTCATGGCCAGGGGTCCAGTAATCAGTCCTCCAATAATCACGATCTGGCCAAATCCAGATATGAGTCCTATCAGAATTAAGAAAAAAACCACCTTAAACCATTGGCCCTTCGTCAAACGAGCTGAAGCAATAATGGCATCCACAGCTTTCATTTGGCGATCGATCACCAAAGGCATCGAGAACGAAGTAAACGACAAAGCAATGGGCGGGAGTAGCATCATCAAGATCACTCCGGCCAATAACCCTGCTCCCGCGGCCTTAAGGGAACTAAATACCCCCTCCAATTCGGCACCAAAATCGGTGATATTACCTGCTATCCCGTCCTGAATAGTACCCATTAAGTCCGTGATAAAAGCCGCCCCAGTAAATATCATCACCGATATTCCTGGCAGTACCGCCACAAAACCAATCACCCCAATCAATAAGGCCACCAATAGTAGTTGCGGGTACCCTCGCTTAAACCCGGAAAACAAATCTCCAATAGCAACCGGCTCACCACGGGAGAATTTGATGAAATAATATAAATAACCTGCCATCACGGGCACGAAGACAAAAAAGTTCACCAGTGGGAGGACTGCCGTAATGAACAAAACCAGAGAAGAGATTATAAAAAATAAAATGACCGGCCCCAAATTCGCCTTAAATTTTTGCCATCCTTCACTCAAACAACCACCAATGGTCCACGGACCACCACTCACCGATCCGCCACCACCGGCCCCCGCAGGCAAAGGCAGTTCCAAAACCTCATTCAGAGGTTTCCAATCCTCACCCATGCCATCATGC
>JAYOSV010000028.1:0-44739 GCA_038139415.1 Verrucomicrobiales bacterium
TAATGTGACGAGCAGAATGAGAACTTGAAGCAAGTCATTAATCCCTTGGTAGCGCGCAAACCGGCCCAGCTTCTGGTGTCGTCGGTGATGGGTTGATTGCTGGGTTGATGTAGCAATTTAGTAGGGAAACGGGGCTTGGATACGTGCTCGATTTGCACCCACCTTTGGGTGCATCAAGGATTGCCGCGGGGGTTTAGTAAAGTGTATGGTGATTGGCCAAACGGGGTGGGCAGTTGAAGAGGTTGGTGAATGGTCAAAAAGTCTGGACGCTTGAGTGTGGAGGCGTAGGGTGCAGGGCTTTCAGGCATTTAAATGCATCCTATGGCCGACTCCAACGAACTCAAACCCAACACACTTTTTATCGAAGTGACCGGATCCGGAATTCCTGAGGTTGACGGGCTCTTTGTCCCTTCGACCGCCCCTCCTGCCCAGTCGGAATCAGGGACGATTTCCAGTCCGGGTTATTGGAACGGAAAAATGGCGTGGGATCGAGCGGACGGGGCTTCGGCCCGTAGCCCTTCTTTATCGTACTCGAACAGTTACCGATCCTGGCGCATCTCACGGTTGGACGGCCATCTTGCTTATGAAATCACCTGTGACGATGCGTTGCCTCCGACGGATCGCGAATGGAGTGTTTATAAAAAAGGCGTCGCGCCCGCCCCCAAGGTTGTGTTGCATCATAGTGATCCGAGGCTGCCTTGCCCTCAGCCCAATGTCATTTTTGTATTAGGCGGTCCGGGCACCGGCAAGGGGACGATGTGCGAATTGGCCGAAACTCAATTAGGCTGGACTCATCTTTCTACCGGTGAGCTGCTTCGTGAAGCCCAGCAAAACGGCGATGCTCGTGCGGCCGTGATCGATGATTGCCTGGAAGCCGGTCAATTGGTGCCGAATGAAATTGTCGTGACGTTGCTTCAACAGGCGATGGAGCGCATGATTCGGACCACGGGAAAGATTAATTTCCTCCTCGATGGATTTCCCCGGTCCCTAAACAATCTTGAGGCGTGGTATGACATTTATGGTCGCGAAGCAGAGCTGCCCAAGATGCTTTATCTCGAATGTCCCTATGAGATTTTGGAGCAACGTATTCTAGGTCGGGCAAAATTCACAGGGCGCAGCGATGATAATATCGAGAACCTTCGGTTGCGCTTCGAGACATTTAAGGCGGAGACCCTGCCCACGGTGGACTTGTTTCGAAGTAAAGATTTGTGTGTTGAGATTGATACCAGCCAAAGCCGTCAGGCGGTCTACGCCCAAATCAAAGATAGCCTTGCAGAATTTACTCATCCAGACGCCGCCGACCGGCCGCTCACTGAAAAATCCGAAATGCTGCTCGGCCTACGGCCGTTTCCTAAGAAGCAATCATAAGCCTGAACCATCTCCGGTTGTTTACAGTGGACGCTAGGCTGATTTGTATCAGCTGAATTCTTTGCTCGTCTTGAGGTGGGGGTTTTGGTACTTATTCGGTCGAGCCGACATGCATCCACAATCTCACACGCGGATGTTGTCTTGCGCGTCAGGGGTTGTAGCGATCTTTGGCGCGCTTTTTTTATGAACTGCGCTGGATGAGCACGGCGTCGGTGGCAGGGAAACTGAGGGTGGCCTGCCATTGGTCGGCGATCCATTGAAAAGTAGTTTCACTCCAGAAACACACATGAGTAGGATCCTGAATGTAGTGCCATTTTGAAAAAGCATCCTTGTCGCGAACACGCTTGGTCATAATGCCAAGCCAACCACGGGGCTTGAGGGCTTGGTGCAGGATGTCTAGGTCTTGGGCGGGTTGGTGCAAGTGTTCGAAAACTTCTGTGGCGGTGATAAAATGGTAGGTGCCTTTCAGGGCTTCGGGGTTGGGATGATAGATGGGGTCGTGCAGACTCATGGAATGACCGGCTTCCTCCATCATGACCGACAGGGTGGGCCCCGGTCCGCAGCCGTAATCGAGGCCGTGACTATGAGTGGAGAGCTTCGCCAGTAACGGGGTGGCAAGGCGGGCGAGAAAGTTGCGGTAACCGAGATCGTTCGGATGGTTTTCGTGAAGGTCGTATTGGGATTTTTCTTCCTGAGGCGTGGGACGATAGGTGGGCGGCACATGGATGAGTTTGCACCGGGAACACTGATGATAAGGGCGGTGCTGGTCGCGGTGAAAGAAAGCGCTGGGCGCCGAGCACAACGGGCAGGGCGGACTGGGCTCCGTTATCCCCACTTGGAATGATCGGCGCTGGCGGCGCGGTCGAGGTGCGTGTAACCGCCATCCACATAGATGAGTTGGCCGGTGGTATGGCTGCTGCGAGAGGAGGCGAGAAACACGATGGTGTCGGCCATCTCCTTAGGAGTGGTCATGCGATGGCCAAGCGGGACGAGTTGCTCAATACCGGCGCGAGTGCCGGCGGGGTCATTGAGGGAGTCGAACCATGTCTGATATTGCGGCGTGATGCATTCGGCAGGGAGTACGCAATTGACGCGGACATTGTCTGGTGCAAATGCAATGGCCCATTCGCGGGTGAGGGCGTTCATGGCGCCCTTGGCGGCGGCGTACCCGGAGGTTTGGCCCTGACCAGTGGTGGCGACCTTGGAGCTGACGTTGATGATGGCGCCCCGGTTGCGGATAAGTTCCTCGCGGCAGAGGTGGGTAAGTGTATACACGTGTGAAAGATTCAGGTGAACCGAATCCATGAATTCTTTCGGGGTGCTCTCCAGATTTTTACCGTCATTATAGCCGGCATTGTTGACGAGGACATCAATGCGGTCGTAGGCGGCCAGCGTTTCCTCGACCACGCGGCGGCAGGCAGATTCGTCGGAGAGTTCGGCTTCGATGAAGAGGCCGTTGGTTTCTTGGGCCAGCGCGATGCCCTCAGCGGGGCTGCGGCCGGTGATGACCACTTTGGCGCCTTCGGCAGCAAAAGATCGAACCGCGGCGGCCCCGATGCCTTTGGCGCCGCCGGTGACGATGATGATTTTGTCGGTAAGGCCCAGATCCATGAGAGTGATTGATCTAAGAAAAAATGGTGCGCGAGAGAGGACTCGAACCTCCACCCCCGAAAGGACTACCACCTCAAGGTAGCGCGTCTACCAATTCCGCCACTCGCGCACGGGGGGCGCACATAATGCCCGTGCGGTTTGGCAAATCAAGCCTGTTTTGCGGATTGCTATTTGCCCAGTTTCTTGGGTACAAGACCGTAGCAAAGGCGGTTTGATTGATATCCTATGCCGGAAAAGGACCACAACGTTGTCGGGATGGAGGCGCGCCAGCTCTGGGAGCGAGGGTACGAGCAGCTCGAAAAGAAACAATGGGACTATGCCATGGAGCTGCTCTGCATGGCTGTGGAAAAGGATCCAGGGTTTTTTGAATGCCGTATGGCTCTGCGGGCAGCGCAGGTAAAAAAATACGAGAACGCCAGTAGTATGGCCAAAATTGCAGGGACTGCGGCCAATGCACATAACATGGCTCAAGCCAAGGTGGCCTTGGTGCGCAAGAATTATTTTGGAGCCCTGTCACACGCGGAGAAAGTGCTCTGCGGCGATCCAGAAAGTTCGGTTGCCCACCGGGTGATCGTGGATGCCTCCAGTGCGTTGGATTTGCCGCAGACCATGATCTCCTCGCTGCAGATGCTGAAGAAGGTGAATCCGGAGAATAAGGATTTAACCAAAGAATTAGCCACGGCCTTGGAGATGTTGGGAGACTGGGATCAGGCTGAGCAAGTGATGGGGCAGTTGGCGGCGGTGAACCCTGATGACCCAGTGCTGCAACAGGCCTACAAAGACACGGCAGCCAAGGCGACGATCTTTCGAGGCCAATACGAAAAGATGATCACCGAACCGGGCGCCGGGGAGGAGGGTTTGGGCGACAATGTGGAGACCGAGACTCTAAGCGCGGATGAGGCGTTGGATGAAAAAATCTACCACATGGAAGAGCGTCTACAGGGGGAGTCAGACAACTACAAGCTAGGCGTTGATATTGCCAAGCTTTACGTCCAGCGGCGAGATTTTGAACGGGCGTTTGAGTATTACGATTGGGTGCTGGAGAACAATCAGGTGAGCGATTCGGCCATTGACCGGGCGGTGGCCGATGCGTATCAGGCCCAATACGATTATGATATCGAGACCTTTCCTGAAGGGTCGCCGGAACGGGAAGGTCTGGTGCGGGAGCGGGATGTGTTTTTGCTGGAGAACTGCCAGGAACGGGCAGAACGTTATCCGACCATGCTGGAATTTCGATTTGAGCTTGGGGAGCGGTTGTTACGAATGGATCAGGTGAATGAGGCGATTCAAGCATTTCAAAAGGCCCAGAACAGTCCTAAGCACAAGCTCGATTCGCTCAATTACCTTGGCCAATGTTTTATGAAGCGGGGGATGCATGATATGGCGTTGAGCCAGTTTGAGAAGGCGCTGGGAGAAAAGACGGTGATGGATCAACAGCGCAAGGAGCTGGTCTATAATTTGGCGTGCGTGTACGAGGAGCAAGGCCGACGGGAAGAGGCGGCAAGGTATTTCAAGGAGATTTACGAGGTGGACATCAACTTTCTGGACGTGGCGGACAAGGTTGAGAGCGGTTATTCCTCGGGAGCCTAAGTTTGACGTGAGGGCGCGATTCGGCTAAGGGTGGCGTCATGAATTCCGTGATTCGAATTTTTCTGGCAATTTCACTGATGCCCTTGAGTTGGCTTATGGCCGAGGATCTCAAAGTGAAAGTTAGTGAGCAAACCTTCACCAAGCCGGCGGCTTGGAAATCTGAAAAGACCGCCAGCAAGATGCGGGCTGCGCAGTTTTCCGTGCCGGGCAAGGCGGGGGAGGAGGCGGCTGAATGCGTATTCTTTTATTTTGGCCCGGGCGCCGGGGGCGGGGCGCAGGCGAATTTGCAGCGTTGGGTTGGGCAGTTTGCCCGGGACCCGAAGCCGGAATTTAAGGTGGATGACGCTAAGGTAGGTGATACTCCGGTGGCGTTTCTGTTTGCCAATGGAACGTTTATGGATGGGCCTCCGTTTGGTGGAGCCAAGGTGCCAAAGGAAAATTACGGCATGGCCGCGGCGGTGCTTGGCACGAAGCCGGGATATATCTTCGTGAAAATGACGGGGCCCAAAGCGGTGGTGGATGCCTCGAAAGCGGACTTCAAAAAGATGATCGAAAGCGCCCTGAAATAGGTCGCTCAACCGGGCCTCATGTTTTCCTTCTTGCGGCGGTGTTGGCCGGGGCTTGTGGCTCTGGGCCTTTGCTGTGTACAGGCAGGCACGGTGACCACACGGGATGGGCAAGGGTACACGGGGCTGGTGAAGTTCGTGGATGACGAGCATCTCAGTGTCGGGCCGGTGACGGGTCCTTCCAAAACGATCGCGCTTAAGGATGTGGTGGCGGCGACGTTTGATGTGCCGGTGGACCCGGAATTATTTGAGGCCGGCGCGCCCAAGGCAGGCAAGGGGTATGGGGTGTTGGCGGCGTATCATGATCGGCCGAATTTCAAGGGGCGTGTGATCTATCGGATTGATCAGACAATTAATCATCAGTGGCGGTCACGGCAGCCAGTGTTTGATTTGCCTCGCGATTATTTTTCTGTTCGTTGGGCCGGCGAACTCGAACCGCCGGTGACCGGGGAATACACTTTTACGTTGCACGCCAATGACGGAGGGAAATTGAGGGTGGGTGAATTAGCGCTGGGTAAATGGGAGGCACTATCGGGATTTCGCGAGATCGGCAAGGTGACGCTCAAGGCAGGCGAACGGGTACCTTTTTCCTTTGAGTTTTTTGACAACTACGGTGAGGCGACCGCGCGGGTGTTTTGGAAGGGGCCGGGTTTTCAGGAGATGCCCATTTCGCCCACGCAGTTGTATCCCAACACGGACAAGGCGCCGAAGGGTTTGAAGGGGAGCACGGGGTTGCTGGGGTGTTATTACCAGAATCGGTTTTTTTATGGCGACGGGTTGTTGTCGGTGGATTCGCAGATGGATTTTTCACCGGTACAACCGCCGGCGGAGTTTCCCGACAAAAACTACAGTGTACGCTGGACGGGGCAATTGGCGCCGCCGCACACGGAGGATTACACGTTTCGCATTCAGACCGATGAGGGGGTGAGGCTCTGGGTGGGCGGCCGTTTGGTGATCAACGAGTTGTCCAATCGCACGCAGCGGACTTTTTCCGGCACGGCGCCGTTGCAGCGAGGTACTCGATACAATGTCCGCTTGGAATCCGTGCATCGCGCGGGTCAGGGCAATCTCAAGGCTACGTGGTCGAGTAAAAGTATGGCGGAAACTGTACTCGGCGGGGAGGGAGTATTTCCGACGTATGAACCGGCGAACATTGAGGAATCCGAAGGGAGCGAGGTGGATGAATCAGAGACGCTGGGCGTGTTTACCTGGGGTGGTTCGCGTATCGCTTCCAACGTGCTTTCAGCGGATGATTCGGCGGTGAAATTTACAGAAGGAACGTATCCCGAGCGCGTGTCCACGGTGAACGTGGCCCGCATCGTAATGCGACCGGTGCCGGTCAAGCATCGAGATCACCTAAATACCGGACGAGCGGGTGTGTTATTGCGGAATGGCGATTTTATCGAGGGCGAATTCCGCAGTCTGAAAGAGGATTGGCTGGTGGTGGACTCGGTTATTTTTGGTGTGAAAGTGTATGGGCTGGACGAGGTAATGGCACTGGTGCTGGCCAAAGTGGTCAAACCGGCGCGCACGACGCGGTTTGAGTTGGTGCTCGGCAATGGTACGCAATTGTTTGTGCGCAGCTTCAAGGTCAGTGCCGGGGAGGTGATGGTGGATGATCCGACGGTTGGGCGGATGAAAATACCGCTGAACGAATTCGACGAAATGCGGGCGCTGCCGCAGTAGGGTTAAGAGCATTCAAAAAGAAAAGGCCGGGATTGCTCCCGGCCTTTGTTGTTTTGGAGTGAGTTGCCTTTAGTTCACGGACAGCTCGTGGCTGGCGGAGTGGCTGTTGAATTCAGGGGCGTACAGGCACTGGATGTTGGCCATGCCGCTTTGGTACTGGCCCTTATGCTGAACACGCACACTGTATTCGAAGACGTAGACACCCTTGGGCAGGTAGTCGATGTAGAAGTGTGAGGCAGTGTCCTTGGTCATCTCGTAGTACCCTAGGCCGTCTTGGTATTTGTACCGGCTGAGCACGTTGGTCGGCTCGGTGCCGCTGCCGCGTTGGTCCTTGAGGTGGACGTATTCCATGTCGCGATCGGTCCGGAGCACGAGGCGTACGGTGAGTTCGTCGCCGGGCTTGAGGGCACCGTTCATCGGCTTTAGCTCGGGGCCCTTAGCGGTGTTCACCTTGGTGTAGAACTGCTTGGTGAGCTTCAGTGGGGTATCCTCGTGCGGGGTGACCTTGGAGATGTCTTCCATGTATTGCCAATGCACGCTGCCCCAGGCGACGCCTTCGTCGTGTTTCTTGAGCTGAATATTGCCGTAGCTGGGCTTCACTTCGCTTCCTAGGAAACGGTGCTCGTAGAAGCCAGTGCCGGCCTCAACTTTCTTGGGCTCGATCTTTTGGTCGCCGACAGTGACCTCCACGAGGGCCTCGCTGGCGAGTAGGTTGGCCCCCTGCAGTAATAAGGCGTAGCAGGCGTCCGCGGTGGCCTTGGTGGTTTTCCAGTCCTGCGTTTGCTTCTGCTTGAGCAGCCACACCTTGGCGTCTTCCATGGCGTCGAAGTCTTGGGTCACCTCATGGAAGGCCTCGATCATCATGGCCTGTGTCTCGATCGGGGCGCGGTACCACCAGTGGCTGTATTCCAGATCGCGCCAGAACAGGCCGAGTTCTTCATCCGTCACGGAGCGTTCCTTGATGGACGCAATGATGAGGCGGGAGAGTAGATCGTATTCGGCTTTTTTCTGGAATTCTCCAATACGGTTCATAGCTATGGCGACCTGTGCCTGGTTCATTCGGCTGAGAGAGAGGAAGTATTGCGTGCCGTCCTTTTCCTTTTTGACAGCCTGATTGATGAAGTACTCCACGGCCTCGCGATGTTGCGGAGCGATCGCGCGGTCTTTCAGGAAGAACGAGCGGCAGTAGAGATACTGAGCAATCAGCGAGGAGAGGTTGTTGGCTTCGAGGTTGCCGTGTTCCTTGATCCGCAGGTAGGTACGGTTCATCCAATCGTCGAGGCGGTTGACGGCTTTGATGGCCATGCTGGCGTCGATATCCACATCCATCGCCCGCATACGGCCGAAGCCGGTGGTGATGTAGAGGGTGATGTAATCACTCGCACGTCCGCCGGGCATCCACGGCCAGGCGCCATCGGCAAATTGCATTTCACGCAGTTTGCGCATGGCGGCTTGGGTTTCGTTGGTGAGGCGCTGGTTTTCGAACAGGATCCCTACATTGCGGCGGGCCTGACTTTCGTTTTTGGCCTGACGGAGCCAAGGAGTTTCCTCAAGCATCACGCTCTTGAGGTCTTGGTTTTTCTCCAGCGGACTATCGAGCGCTGGGGTGTTGCGCCATTTGTTGAAGACCTGCTCGATGCGTGGATCGCTGTTGGCGATGTGGCGGCCAAGTCCGTTGGCATATAAGCGGGTGAAAGTGCTCATGGTGCTTGGGTGTGGGCTTTCCATGAGATACGGCAGGGCCATCACGGCGTACCAACTGGGGTTGGAGACCATTTGCACGGTGAGTCGCTCGTGCTTGATGGTGTCGCTCTTGCCGGAGGCGACAAGTTTGTCGAACTTGAAGTCCTTGGTCTTGGCGCCGCGGATGGGCAGCGGGAGGCTTTCGGTGACGAAGATGCGGCGGCTGAGCACGGGCAGAAAGCCCTGTTCGCCATCGGTCACTTTGTCAGTGCCGCCCACGGCTTTGAAGGTGAGGAAGCCAAGGTCGTCTGGCACACTGAGACGCCAGCTGTAGCTGCGGCTTTGGTTGGCTGGCACGGTGAAGGTCTTGTCGAGATCCACATTGCCGAGCAGTTCGTCAACGTTGTCCTCGGTGAGGGCTTCGGCGAAGGTTAGGCGGACTTTGCCGGTTTGTTCCTTCTCGGTGCGGTTGCTCACCTTGACGGTGAACTCGAGTTCGTCGCCCTCGCGCAGGAAGCGCGGCGGGTTGGGCTGCACCATAATGTCTTTAGCGGTGACAGTGCTGCCGCTTAAGACACCGCTGCGCAGCTCGTTATCATGAGTAAAGCCCATGAACTTCCATTTGGTGAGGGCTTCAGGCATCGAGAATTCCATGACAACTTCACCTTCTTCATTGGAAACCAAATGCGGCATGAAAAAAGCCGTTTCATTGAGGTTCTTACGGGCGGTTACATTCGAAAGATCCGGTCCTTTTTGAGATCCGGCGGCTCCCCCTCCGCCAGCTTGTCTATCGTTCAATTTTTCTCCAGATTTAAGGAGACCAGCAGACGCTCTGAGATCAGCCGAGGCATCATCCATCGCTCCTTCAGCTATAGATGCGTTCATCGCCATTGGTGCAGATTGTGCCATACCTTTTGCCTCCATTTTTGCCGAGCGCATCATTTGAGGCGCAGCCGCCATTTCTACGCCTCCTCTACCAGCGGCAAATGTTCTATTTCTAGCCGAGTAGTATCCGTACCCGTAAAGATTAGCGGTAATTTCCCCCGGAAATCGCCGGTAGCTCATGGA
Organism: Verrucomicrobiales bacterium; assembly: GCA_038139415.1. GTDB lineage: Bacteria > Verrucomicrobiota > Verrucomicrobiia > Limisphaerales > UBA1100 > UBA1100. Next base: position 9,573 of record JAYOSV010000028.1, read on the forward strand.
GGTGTTTTTGTAGTCCGGGCGATTCCATTGGCCCTGCAGGTGTGGCAGGTCTTTTCTGATGTTTACGAATTGCTGGTTTAGGCTGTTGTGGTCCTGGCGGAACACTCCAAAAGCTTGTTGCCATTGGTGAGCTTTGAATTGGTCTAGGCTTTCGTCGTAGAGTACAGCGGCCATTTCGGCGACCGCTTTCTTAGCGTCCGGACCGCTGATGGTGGCTTTCCATTTCTCTGGTTGGCCCGGTTGTAATTTATCCCGGAAGGACTCCCATTTCACCGTCAGGTTCTTGTTCGTCCAGGGGACGTTGACCTTGTGGCTGGAGAGGTAAGCGCGGTTTTCCCGGACCATTGTGACGTGCACGGTAAATCCGCCGCGCATGGCTTCATTAACAACTTGTTTGAGCTGGAGTTGCGTGAGGCCGCGTTGGGTCCAAAAGCTTTGAAGGATTTTGCGGCGATGTTCTACCTCGATAAAGGCGCGGGCTTCACCGTATCCACTTCCCCAGACGGCCATGAATTCGCCGCCGGGTTCCACGGTCCAGGTAGGGGCCTTGATCAGGTGCGGGATCTTTATAGCAAGTTTGCCGGCCTTGGGGTTGAGTACTTGAATGGGTGAACGGGCGCTGACTTTTTTGCCAAACCGATCCTGAGTTTCCACAATCACTCGATAAGCGCCCTGCTCAAGATCGAAGTTGAACTTGGCTTGGCCGCTCTCGTCAGTGGTGAAACCCTTTTCAGCAACTACCTCGCCCAGTTCCCATGAGTTGACATTAGAAGCGTCAGGTTCAGGGATGAATTCAGGTGCAAAGCGGCCACTCCGGTGAGGCGTTATGTGGGGCCGATAACTATTAAGCTTGGCTCGCTCCACTTGTTTGGGTTGCTTCAGGGCATAAACTTTGAGTGTGCCCTCGGCCTTTTGGCCGACGCCATCAAGTGTGGTGGTGTTGAGTGTAAGGTCTACGGCCTTATCTTGTTGCTGCCAGTCAGCCACGGAGATACTGGCTTTAAGAGCGGTGTATCCAAGATTAATGCTGCTTTGATCACTCCGGGTTTCGCCTGTGGTATCGGTGACGTCCGCGTAGATGGTATATCGGAATGTGGGTTCGTCCGCAGCAGATACGCTGTTGTCCGGCTTGGCGGTAAACTTCACATCAAAGGAACCATCAGGTTTGGTGGTTACGTCGCCATGGGCAATTTCCTGACTGTTCCCCTGCGGAGCAGGGCGCCACCAATAGTACGATCCCCACCAAGTTGGGTAGCGTACTTCGCGAACAACACGCCATTTGACTTTAGCATCATTAATCGCTGCACCGGTGTAGGCTGTAGCTTTGCCTGATAGACTGACTTCGCCATTTAGTTTGGCGGCAGTTTCAGGCGCTTTGAGGTCGACTTCGAATTTGGGGCGTTTGTATTCCTCAACATTAAAGGAGGAGCTGCCGCGCGGTCCGGTTGTGACTTGGAGGCTCATTCGGCCCAGCACCCGATCCCGCGGGGCATTGAATTTACCACTGAAAGAGCCGTAGTCATTGGCCCGGTGCTGTTGCCGCCCAATCTCCTTACCGTTGCGGTCGCGAAAGGACACAGTGACCAGTGCGTTAGGTATAGTGCGGTAGTTGTCATTGTGGGAATCTACATGAATTGAAAGCCCTTTATATTGGACGGTTTGACCGGGGCGATAGAGGGAGCGATCGGTAAAGAAGATAGTTCGGTCGTAAGGTCGCGGGATGTGAATGCGACCATGATTGTAATGGTCGTTGTAGGAGCTGAGTTGTTGGTCGCCCTTGCTGGCAAGCAGCAGGTAGCCGCTTTGAGCGGCCTGGAAGCTGAAGAAACCCTTATCATTGGAAGTTGTGGGGTTGGCTTCCGTGCGCTGGTTGCCGTTGCGGAACCACGCGCGCACCTTGGCATTGGCTACGGGTTCACCGTTCAGGGCATCGAGGACGAATCCTTCCACTCGGCCATTGCCGTGGCGTTGGCGTATTACGATGGCAAGATCGCTGACCCAGAAGCTGGTGTAGTGACAGACATTATCGTCAGCACCGAAGTTCTTGTCGTGGCTGCTTACGAGGTAATAAAATCCTTGTGGTAATCCTTTAGGAGCTTTGAAGGTCTTTACGCTCTCGTGGAAATCCTTGGTCGGGGGGAGTTTAACACTCCATTGCTTGACGATCTCTTTTTGCATTAGCGCTTTGCGCTCATTATTGTCGAGCCATTGAGGGTTGCCCCGTTTACGTTTCATGGCGGCTTCCCAGTTCTCGGCTACGACGCGGAAGTGGACTTCATCCACGTTGCGGTATTTCACGGTGATGTCCGGGCGGGGATTATTCCAGACGCGCTCGATGGTGATGATGCTGCTCTTGGCCTCGATCTGGTTGATGAGATTGTGGCACATGGCGCCTCCAGGGCTGTCGGGGTAAGTCTCTTTGCCTTGATTGGCAATTTTGTGCGCCTGCACTTTGTCGCCTTCTTGGTCGAGGGACTGCGCGAGGTGGAAGCGGGCGCGGGCGCTGATGCGGTGGTCGGCCCATTTGTTGATGAAGCCCTTAATTGCGGAGCGGTACCGGTCGTTCTTGGATTCTCCATAGGCCTTGTTCTTGCCGAAGTTCAGGCGCCCGAGTGAGGCGTCGATATAGGCGCTCTTGTCCTCGTCGTTGGCGTGGAACTTGAGGAGGTCCTGATAGAGTTTGAGGGCCTTGACGGTGCGGGACTCGGTGTCGGTGGTTTTGATCTGCCAGGCAATGAACTTGGCTTCGGAATCAAAGACAGGATCTTCGGCGCTCAACTCGAAGGCATCCTGCGCCTTGGCCCCGGCTTGTTCGCCGCTGCTGTAGAATTGCAGGGCATTGAAAACGAGGAAGTCATACATGGTGGGCCGGTAGGCGTCGGGTTGGGAGCCTTTTTGTAGGAGCTCATCGTAATCGGCAACGGGGGTTTTCTTGAGCACGGCCTCGTGGGCGAGGGCGGCGGTGAATTGTTTGTCGATCTCAGTGAAAATACGCGGGAGGTCCCAAGTCTCGAAATCATCGGTGGGTGCGGCACCGGTGCGTGAGCGCTGAATGAAGCGCCAGCGGTTCTGTTGGAAGTAATGCCAGTACCAGTTGGCGACGATGGCGGTCATGACCGGCTTCATCTCGGCCGGGGCCTTCTTGATCTCGGCCTCCATGCGGCGGATCTTTTCCTGCGCTTTGTTGCCCTGGATGGTGCCTTCGAGGGCGTTTTTCTTGCCCACGGCCTTGATGGCCTCGGCGTAATCCTTGTCCGCCAGGGTTTTCTCGATAATCGGGTCAAGATGAGTGATGGCGGTCTTGGGAAGGCCTTTTTTTAGTGCGGCCTCATAGGCTTCCCAATGGGCTGCCTTGGACAGCTTGGGGGCGGGGGGAGGTTCTACGGCGTAGAGGAGGGTGAGGGTGATGCCGACGAGGGCAAGACAGGCTGTGAGCTTTTTCATTTCGTTTTCTGTAACAGTTCTCGACCGATTTGTTGTGCATTGGACGGAAACTGCTCGGGTTTTGCTCCGCCAAAAAAATTGAATTCAAATTAGGTGCGTGGCCGGGGTTTGGCGATGGAAAAATGTCCAATGAGATTAGTTGTCAACACATGACACAAAAGTGAGCTCTTAATCATTGCCTTGTGGGAGGCTTTGGGCAATTTTCTCTTCAAACGACCTCACTAGACCCCTTTTTATGCAAAATCATATTCTTCTAGACGCCGACGCCCCGGGTGGCGACGGAGGCTCTACCCCGTCAGCCGGCAGTGGATCTGGACTATCCGATAACGACAAGGTGGCCGTGGATCAGTTGCGCGGGCACTACGGTAAAATGAAAGAGGAACTGGCCAAGGTGATCATTGGTCAGGACAGCGTAGTAGATGAGATGCTGATGTGTATCTTGTCACGCGGTCACGGTCTGCTAATGGGTGTGCCGGGTTTGGCGAAAACGTTGATGGTGAATTCGCTCTCTAAGATCATGAACCTGGACTTCAACCGGATCCAGTTTACGCCCGACCTGATGCCCAGCGACATCACGGGTACGGAGATTCTGCAAGACGGTGAGGCCGGTCGAAGGCAGTTTGAATTTGTAAAGGGCCCAATCTTTGCCAACATCATTTTGGCGGACGAAATTAACCGGACGCCGCCCAAGACGCAAAGTGCGTTGCTGGAGGCCATGCAGGAACATCGCGTGACCACCGGTGGTGAGCACCGCGCGCTCCCGCAGCCGTTCTTTGTGTTGGCTACGCAAAACCCGATTGAGCAGGAGGGCACCTATCCGTTGCCCGAGGCGCAGTTGGACCGCTTTATGTTCTTGATTACGGTCGATTACCCGACGGTGGAAGAAGAGCGCCGCATTGCCCGTGAAACCACCGGCACCACCGCAGCGCAACTCGAAGAGGTGATCGATGGCGAGGCCCTGCAACGTTACCAAAGCTTGGTCGAGCGCGTGCCTGTGCCAGACCACGTGTATGACGACGTGGTGGAAATGGTGCGGATGACCCGGCCGAAGACGGATGACGCTCCGGAATGGGTAAAAAAATGGGTGACGTGGGGTTCGGGGCCACGTGCAATTCAGTACCTGATCCGCGGCGCCAAAGCCAACGCAGTGTTAAACGGCCGTTATGTGGTTGGCTGGGAAGACGTGGAGGCTGTAGCCACGCCCGTGCTTACGCACCGCATCCTCACCAATTTCCAAGCCCAGAGCGAGGGTGTTGACAGCCAGTTTGTGGTTGCCAAGTTGCTTGAGAATATCCGCGACAAGGAAGCGGCTCTGGCCGATCAATAAACCGGACGCGGAGATTTCTTGAGCGACTCAGCATACAGCGAGATTCTGGACGGAGACGTGTTATCGCGGCTTTCGGGCCAGTTTCTGCACGCGCGCCAACCGATGGTGGGCAACATCGTCGGCCACCACAAAAGCCCCTTTCGCGGTTCCAGCGTGGAATTTGCGGAATACCGAAAATACGTCCCCGGCGACGACCCGCGACTGCTCGACTGGCGAGTGTTGGCGCGTACGGACCGGTATTACATCCGGGAATTTGAGGCCGACACCAACCTGCGGTGTTATGTGGTAATCGATTGTTCAAAGAGCATGGCATTTGGGGAGAAAGGCACTCGCAAGTTTGATTACGCACGCAAAATTGCCGCGACACTTTCCTACATGCTCGTGCATCAGGGCGATGCTGTGGGGTTAGAAATCTTCGATGATGGCGTGGCCATGGACATTCCGCCCCGACGGAACCCACTTCACTTGCGCTATATCTTCGATACACTGTCGGGCGCGGAGCCGCGTGGTGAAACGGGCTTGGTGAAGGAGCTCCATCAATTTGCAGAACGTATTCGGCAACGGGCGATGGTCATCATTATCTCCGATTGCTTCTGCGATGTGGACGAGCTCCTCAATTGCTTTGAGCATTTACATTTCCAGAAACACGATTTCGCGCTGTTCCATTTGCTGGACCCACTGGAGCTGGATCTGGATCTCGACCGACCGATTCGTTTTCAGGACATGGAAAGCAGCGATGTGTTGCTCGCCGAGCCAGAGATTATTCGCGATCAATACCTCGAGTCGGTTCAGGAATATCTCGTGAAAATTCACGAAGGTTGTAACAAGCACAACGCCGATTACCGACGCGTGGTGACTGATCAGCCTTACGATCAAATCATTGCCGACTTCCTGATTGAGCGTGAACAATTGGCGAAAGGCCGCGGATGACATTTCTGGAGCCCATGATGCTCTGGGGGTTGTTGCTTGGCTTATTGCCAATCCTGATCCACCTCTTCAATCGCCTGCGCCACCGCAAGCTGCCTTGGGCGGCCATGATGTTCCTGCGGATGGCCAACCGCAAATCGACTAAGTACGCAAAGGTTCGCCAATGGCTGGTGTTGCTCTTTCGGATGCTGGCGGTGATGGCCTTGGTGTTCGCGATTAGTCGGCCCGCGGCGGGCGGTTTTTTGAAGGGTATGATTTCTGGGAAGCCGGATGTTATTTTAATTATTGTAGATCGCTCCGCGAGCATGGGGGCTTCGCAAGGCGAGAAGACGCGGCTTGAACGCGCGGTAGAGGTGATCATGGATTCGTCTAAGAAATTTGGCGATGAAGTGCGCTACGTGGTGATGGAGCACACCGATGAACGCCCTCGTGAAGTGAAGGGAGGCGTGAGCGCGCTACCAGATGTGATCAGCAAAGAGGTGACGGATACGGCTGCGGATATTCCTACACTGTTGGAGTCGGCTGTTGAATGGTTTGCGGAAACGAAACCGGGTATTGGTGAGATTTGGGTGGCGTCTGATTTGCAATCGAGCAACTGGGATCCGGCGGCGGAGAAACGTTGGCGCCAATTATCCGGCAAGATCGAAGGCTTGCCGCAATCAGTCGGGGTGCGATTGATGGCGCTGGACGAGGAGATGCCGACCAATGTCTCGGTACGTTTATTGGAGGCAGGACGGCAACGCACGGCGGACCAAGTGGAGTTGGTTTTGAAACTCGAATTTACGCGCGGCTCCGCATTGCCGGTGGAGCTCGATTTGGCGATTCAAATCGAAGGCCAAGAAAAAAGCGCCACCGTGTCGATGGAAGGCGTCACGCACGAACATGAGTTGCGTTTCCCGTTGCGTAAGGACGCCCAGTCCGGTTGGGGCCGTGTGGAGTTGCTAGATCAGGAAGACGGCAACGCTCGGGATAATGTGGTGTACTTTGTTTACGGTGAACCTATCCAGGCACAAACGGCGGTGGTTGGCGTGCCGGACCGTTTCGAAACGCGCTTTTTGGATTTGGCCGCCGCTCCCGATCCGGCCAATACCAATCAGGTGAGCACGGTGATCGCCCCTACGGCGGTGAGTCAGCAGACTTGGACTGATTATGCCATGGTGTTGTGGCAGGCACCTTTGCCCACGGGCGAGGAAGCTGATCGCTTGACCGATTATGCTAAGGCGGGCGGCTTGGTGATTTGTTTCCCGGAAGAGGCTTCCGATAACAATACGTTTAACGGCCTGTCTTGGGGCGAGCTCAAGCGGTTTGAACAGGACGCAAAGACATTCGATAACTGGCAGGCCTTGGTGGCGGCTGAGGAGGAGCAGGAACATCTCGGGTTCCGCATCACCAGCTATTCCGATAGCGAAGGACCTCTGCAACGCACGGAAGAGGGCTTGTATTTGCCGGTGGATGATTTGCGGGTGAATCAACGCAAGGCGATCCAGGGCGATGGGTTGGTGCAGGCTTCCTTTGAAGATGGAGTGCCTTGGTTGATGGCCAAAACCGTTGGAAAAGGGCAGGTGATTTTCTGTGGCACGCAACCCACCGATGAGTGGAGCAGTGTAACCGAAGGGTTGGTTCTCGTCCCCATGCTGCAACGGTTGTTGACTGAAGGGGAAGCCATGCTTTCGGGGCGTTACGTTCAGGGGCATCTGCGCGTTGCAGGAGATGACCGAGCAGGAGAAGGTGAACGCTGGGTATCGGAGGAAAGCGGTGAAAACACGGCCAAGGATTTTAACCTCGAAGCGGGGGTGTACAGGATGGGGCAACGGGTGGTGGCGGTCAACCGGCCTCAACGAGAGGATGTGCTGATCTCGATGGATCAGGAGGAAGTGGAGGCGCTTTTTGGGGAGGTGCCGTTGGTTTTGTTCCAGGAAAGCACGATTGAAATCGAGTCGGATGATGATCGGGAGTTGTGGAAAGCATTTCTTGTGGTCATGGCTTTGGCGCTTTTGATCGAGGGAATATTGATTCTGCCCAAGGGCGCGGATGAACGTGTGGAAATTCAACGGTCGGCCACCGGTAAGGTTTCGACTCAACAGGCAATCTGATGGAAAACGGCTGGGAATTCCAACCTCTACAGACGCCCGTATGGCTGATCGGTTTTGCTTTGGTGGTTTGGATGGCGACGGCGGTGGTCAGTTATCGCAACTGGGCGCGGCGCGGCGGTAAGGGGGTGGCGGCCTTAGAGTCGTTGCGGTTCATCATCATGGGCCTGATCCTCTTCACCTTGTGCAAGCCGGAGTTTTTGCGCGTGACAGAAATCGAGGAGCAACCGGAAGTGGTGATCCTGACCGATGCTACGCATAGCATGGATACGCGCGATGTGGTCTTAGGCGCGCGCGATGTGGTGACCCGCCAGGAATGGCTTGCAGGGCAGATGGTCACGAACTTCTGGTCGCCTCTGGAAAGACTGGCCAAGGTGACTGTCCAGGATTTCGGAATGAGCTTCACCAACGCCGAGGTGTCGCTGGGCGATGGTACAGACATATATAATGCGCTGGAATCCCAGCGAACCAAACGCAAGAACCTGAAGGCCGTGTTTATGATCGGTGACGGCGATTGGAATGTTGGCGATCCCCCGCAGCAGGCGGCCATGAAATTGGGCGCTGAGAAAGTGCCGGTGTTTACGCTGACGGTCGGCAGCGAGCAGGCGCAAAAGGATCTCGTGCTCGAATCGGTGAATCCGCCGAAGTTTGGCTTGTTGGGAGAGCAGATTTCTATTCCGTTCCGAGTGCGAAGCTATATTCCTGAACCCATCCGCACGCAAGTGAAGCTCACCAGCCGTCGCGGGGCCGTGGTCTCCATTGCCAAGCCAATCACCATTCCGGCGTATGGCCTGGTGAATGACTCCATCGTTTGGGCGCCGCGTGAGCTGGGGGATTACACCATGACGCTGGACCTGCCGATTTGGCAGCGAGGGAACGAAAAGGAATTAATCGAGGATAACAACGCGCAAACCTTTCACCTCTCTGTTCGTACGGAGAAGCTCAACGTGCTGGTGGTGGAATCGTATCCGCGGTGGGAATACCGTTATCTGCGCAATGCGCTGACCCGCGATCCGGGTGTGGATGTTAGCGTGCTTTTACTGCATCCGGAACTCGGGCCTGGCGCCGGGTTGAATTACATTCAAAAATTTCCTGAGACCCGTGAACAATTGGCGAAGTTTGATGTCGTGTTTCTGGGGGACGTGGGCATTGGCGATAGGGAACTGACTCGCGAACAGTGTGATTTGCTGCGCGGCTTAGTGGAGCAACAAGGCAGCGGCCTAATCTTTATGCCCGGGCAACGCGGCCGCCAGCTGACTTTGATGGATCATCCCTTGGGCGATCTGATTCCAGTGGAGTTGGATCGGGATAAGCCGGAAGGGTTGTTCATGCCAAGTGAAGCCAGCTTCAAACTGAGCAGCAGCGGCAAGGGGCACTTCCTGACCATGCTGGCTTCCGACGAAGGGTTGAATGAAGTGATTTGGAAAAATCTGCCTGGATTTTTCTGGTGTGCTGGTGTCGAGCGGGCGCGGACAGGAGCGCAGGTGTTGGCCACGCATTCGAGCTTGCGTACCTCCACCGGGTATTTGCCGGTGTTGGCCATCCAGCCTAAAGGCAATGGCGAGGTGCTCTTTATGGGGACGGACGCCGCCTGGCGTTGGCGGCGAGGGGTAGAGGATACATATCACTATCGATTCTGGGGGCAGGTTGTGCGCTGGATGGCCCATAAGCGCAAGATGGCCCAAGGGCAGGGCATGCGTCTGACGTACAGTCCGGAGAACCCAAAGGTGGGCGACGAAGTGTATTTGCAGGCAACGATGTTGGATCTTTCAGGAGACAATTTGAACACCGTCCTGCGCGCGGATTTGAAGGAGCCGAATGGCAAAACGCGCAATTTGGAATTCACCGCGTTGGAAGGTGGATGGGGCGTATTCAAGGCGCGTTTGAAGATGCAGAATGGCGGGCTGCATCAGCTCACCATTTACAATCCCAACGGCAAGCAGAAACTGGAGACAGAAATTAATGTGGAAAAGATCACCCGCGAATTGCTGGGACAACCAGCGAATTTGAAGGTCATGCGCGAGATTGCCGAACGCACCGGTGGCCAGTCCGGCGGCCCGGCTGATCTGCAAAAGTTGATCGGGGCAATCAGTTTGGTGGCAGAAAACGAAGTAATTGAGGAGCGTTTCCGTCTATGGAGTAGTAAGTGGTGGGGAGGCGCAATCGTCTTCCTGCTTGTAGTTTACTGGGTATCCCGTAAGGTGCTGGGGTTGATTTAAGGAAAACGGAGGAGAAAATGGCTGAAAAGAGCGTGTTTCAAGTGGATTTGCCGGAGGGCTTGAAGAGCAAGCTGTCTTCCTTGCAGCGCAAATTGTTCGTGGTCGACACGGCCATCGCTCTCAGTGGTCTGATTGCCGGCTTGGTAGTGAGCTGGATGCTGGTGTATTTCTCCGACCGATTTTGGGAAACCCCATTCTGGGCGCGTGGCCTTTTTGCTCTTGCGGGCGTCGCGGTGGCCGTCATTTTTGCATGGCCGTGGGTGCATCACTGGTTGATTCACCGGCGCGATAATCGCGTGCTGGCCGCCATTGTGCAGCGCAAGCACCGCCGATTAGGAGATCGCTTGGTCAGTGCGGTGGAATTGGCGGATCACGAGCAACGCCCCGAAGATGTCTCCGAAGCCTTATGCCGGGCGGCCATTGAACAGATAGACCGTGAGTCCGAGCGGTTCTCATTCAACGAAGCGGTCGCGACCCGCAAGCCGTTGATGTATTCACTAATGGCGATCTTTGTGTTGGCTGGGTTATTTTTCACAGTCGACCACACCCCGGATGCCAGCCGGAATGCGCTCAAGCGTTGGGCCATGTCCAGTGAAGAACGTTACACCTTTGTCGAGGGAGGCGGACTGCGCGTGGATGGCCGGGCAGATGTGGGAGGAGTGTTTTATGTGCCGCGCGGTGAAGAGTTTGCCATGCAATCCAAATACGCATTTGCGGATGCGGCAAGTCAGCAACCGTTTTGGAAGGTGTTGGAGCGGCAATGGAAAACCACGAGCGCCTCGGCTACCCGTGCGGATGATTTTTTGCGGGCCGAATTGAATGTGCAGGCCGACTTGGCGAATACCTTCGAGGCCCTGCTTCCTGATCCCTCGCAAGCCGTACTCTCCAACGGGAAAAAACGCGAGACTGCTGCCATGGAAAACGGTGAGGTGACCTATCAGATTCCTGGCCGTACCAAGAAATTGGAATTGGCCCTGCGCATGGGCGACACCAAACGCACCGTGACCATTCAGCCGGTGGCCCGTCCGAATGTGGAACTTCCTAATGCCACGGTGAAATTCCCGGCCTACTTGCAATATGAGGATACAGACCGTGAAGTGCATGGCACGGTATTCCCTTATCTTGAAGGCAGTCAGGTTCAGTTTTCCGCCCAAGCCACCCGCGAATTGAATCAGGTGCGGTTGAAGCCCGTGCCCAATATTGGTGGCGAAATCGAGCCGGTCCAGTTGGATGTGAATGGGGATCAATTTAAGTCACAGTTTTTGGAATTGGATGACTATCGTGAATTGGAATTTGCCTGGCGTGATGCCTATGGGATTGAGGGGGCGCAACCCTGGAAACTTTCACTGGAACGGCAGCCGGATAATCCGCCGCATCGCGTGGATTGCCCGAGCCAAGCACCGGTGGTGGCCATTCTGCTGGAGGAGGTTTTGGATATTCGAATGATGGCCGAGGATGATTATGGGTTGAAAGTGCTCTCCGCTGAATGGGAAGCCTTCCGCCGTGGAGAGACCAATCGGCTGGCGAATGGCGTCACGGTATTGCGGGAGTTTGAGCCGCGCAATCTAGCCGGTGATTCCACTTATCTGTTTGATCCACGCAAACTGAAGCTACAGGAAGGGATGATGGTGAACATCTACGCTGCGGCGCAGGATTATTATCGCAGTGAACGCACAAGCCGCTCATTGCCGTTTCAGGTGTATATCCTGAGTCCAGAAGAACATGCCCAGATCATTCAGCAGAATTTTGAAAGTAAGATGGCGGAGCTGGATGATCTTGTTCGCCGACAGGAAAATCTCCTCGAGGCCACTCGTGAGACTCAGCAAAAAGACGCCGAGCAAATGAAGGGCGATCTCACCGATAAACAAATCGGTCGGCAGGAACAGGAACAGCGGGATATCGCTGATAAGCTGAAGGAATTGGCGGATGACTTAGAGGATCTTTCAAAGGAAGCTCTGAAGAATAAGGAAATGGATCCCAATGATCTGGCCAAGATGGCTAAAGCCCAGCAGGAAATGCAAAATTTGTCTCAGCAGGAAATGCAACAGGCCCAACAGGCCTTGGCTCAGGCCCAGCAATCGCAACAAAATCAGCAGGAACGCAAAGAGAATCTCGAGAAAGCCGAGCAGAAGGAAAAAGAGGCGCTCGATAAAATGAAGGAGATGCAGGAGGACGCCAATGAAAGCGTGCAGGACATGTACGCCAACACCCTCGTGCTGCGCCTGCGCAAGATTGCGGAGTTTGAAGAAAAGATCGCAAAGGATTTTCTGGAAAACATCGGCCGCCTAATCGGCCGGAACATCACGGATCTGGATGAGGACCTCCGGAAGATGATTAACGATGCTTACGGATATCAGGGATTGAACAGTCAAAAAGCCGCTGAATTGCAGGTAGAGATTGCGCGTTTTTATGACGCCACCCAAAGTGAAAAATTTGGCGAAGTCACCAAGCTGATGGCTGAAGTGCAGCCCGCGGAAAAAATGGATCTTTTGGCCGTTCTAACCTTGCGGAACCAAACCAGCCGAGTGATGGGCGCCGCCAAGGAGTTGGCCGATCATTTCAATAAATGGGCCGATATCCTCGATCCTAAAGATGACGGAGGGGGAGAAGGTGGGGAAGGCGGGGAAGGCGGCCAGCCGAACGAAGATTTAATTGAACGCATGAAGGAACTCTTACGCTTGCGCCAGGCCGAGATGGACCTTCGTGAGCAAACACGTCAACTCGAAGCTGAGCACTCCACACGCAAACCGGAGCAACTGATGGAGGATACCTTCGACCTTCGCTTCAGGCAGTTGATGCTTTCGGGGGATTTACAGTTGGAGATGGAGGCTCGCGGCGAAGGTGAGTTCCTGAATGCTGCGCGCTATCGAATGCGCGATGCGGAAGATGAGTTGAATCTGCCGGGGGATGTTGAGGGATTGATGGAGGCATATCAATGGGCCCTGGTGGCAAAGGCGCAGGCCAAAGGCGATGCCGGTAAATTGGAGGCCGTGGATCAAACCCTCAAAGGCCTGAAAGCGCATATGAACGACAAGCAAATCAAGAATGCCACCGCTCGTGCAGATAAGATTTTAAACAACAACTAACCGGGAACAAGAAATATGAAACACAAACTCATAGCCCTGATCACCCTCGCAGCCCTCGCGCTGCCGGCGGTGGCTGAGGAGAAGCCTGAACTCGTCGAGGCAAAGAAACTTCTGGAGCGCGCCCAGACAAAACACCGGATCGGCGAGGAGGCCGAGGCCATTGATCTGGGGCGGGCTGCTGCCAAGCTCGGTTCGTTAGAAGCCCGCGTGTTGGTTGCCGGTTGGCTGCTTGATCGTAATGCGCCGAAGACAAGCACCAAAGCCTCCAAGTCGCTTCAACAGGCCGCGAATTCTGAGACCGATGCCATTCATATGATCGAACAGGAAATTGCTGCGCTGATGAAGCAATGCCAGCAATGCGAATCCAGTGGTCAAATGAGCGAGGAACAGCTCCAGATGCTCATGATGATGATGCAGATGATGGGCATGAAGCCTGGTGATAAACCCGGGCAAGGTCAGGGCAATACGCCCGGTATGAGCTCGGCCGGGGGCGACACCAAGAAGCCGAACGTGGCTACTCCGGGCAATGTGGCGGGCGGTGGAGTGAATCCGGACAACAAGATTCAAAAACTGGCCGGTCGCAATGCTCAGTTACCTAAGGAATTCCAAGGGCAACTCAAGGGCTTCTTTAAGGGCGTGGACGAGTTGAGGAAGAATAAATAGCGTGATTCGGTTTGCCTCCATTCTTTTGTTGGTCGGTCTGTTTCCTTCACAATCGGCACGGGCGCAGGGGATCTTCGAGGGTCCAACACAATTGATCCCTGTGGAAGTGGATCGAATGTATGTGAAGGGCTTGAATTTCCTGCGCGATCATCAAAAGGAGGACGGTACGTTTTCTACGCCCGGCCGGAGCGACAGTTACGGCTCGCAACCGGGCGTGGTGGGGTTGGCAATCGTGGCCATGATGGCACACGGTGATGACCCAAATCGAGGCCCGTATGCCTTGGTTATCCGACGTGGGTTGAATCTCATAATTAAAAACCAAAACAGTTCCACCGGTTACATTGGCAGTTCCATGTACAATCATGGATTTGCCGCCTTGGCCTTGGCAGAAGCCTACGGGCAGGTGAATGACAAGCGCCTAGGGCCAGCCTTGAAAAAGGCAACCGAGTTGATCCTGAACGCGCAGAAGCGCAGTCGCCCCGGTGGATGGCGTTATTCACCGGAGAGCACTGATGCGGATACGACCGCTAGCGGTGCAAATTTCGTGGCTTTGATGGCTGCTCGTAATGCGGGCCTAGGTGTGCCGCAGGAATCCATTGATAAAGCGCTTCGTTTTTACATCGCCTGCCAATCCACCGACGGAGGGTTTGGCTACACCAGTGCCGGTGGTTCCAATGGGCCGCGCACGGCGATCGGGGCCTTGTGTTTCGCCTTGGCGAAAAAGAAGGAGAGTAACCGATTCAAGTCGGCGATGGATTACCTGGTTTCAACGGGGGCCAACGGTGGATACGATCATTACTACCATTACTTTCTGTATTATGCCTCCCAAACATATTTTCACGCCTCGCCCAAACTGTGGGAAGAATGGAATGCGGCGAACATCAAACGGATGATGGCCAGTCAACAGGAGAATGGTGGTTGGACCGGAAACTTTGGCGGCAGTTTCGCCACGTCGGCGTCGTTGTTGTCCTTGGCATTGAACTACCGGTATCTTCCGATCTATGAACGTTAAAATTGTTGGAACCGTTCTCGGCGGTCTGATTATTGCTGCGGGTGCTCAGGACGATCCCATTCCCGCGCCGCCCCAGCAGGACCCGGCTATGGATCTGCGAGATCTCAAGCCCGTTCGCTCCGCTGACGCCGCCCAAGTGACGCGGCCTGTTGCGCCCGAAAAACAAAAGAAACAATCAGATCAAGAGGATCGCCTGAAACTATTGAGCGGAGGTTCATTGGATGGCAAATTCCTCGGCTTTCATGAAGGACGTGTTCGTTGGGCGAATTCGGCTTTTGACGCCCCCGTATCCGTGGATGCGGCGGCTGTGGATTCTGTTCGTGTCAAACAGGCAACCCTGCCACACAAGGCAGCCGATTGTCGGGTAACCTTGGTTACCGGCGAAAATGTCATTGGCAGTCTCAAATCGTTTAATGAGCAAGCTCTCGTATTAGAAACTTGGTATGCTGGTGAATTAACCATTCCCAGACGAGCTATTCAACTCGTGGAGCCTCGTCGCACAATGGCGCGTGTCGTTTATGAAGGGCCGGAACAGGGGCCTGATGGTTGGATGACTGGTAACCGAAATACAGGTGTAGCTCTCAAGCCCTTCAACGCAGTTCAACAGCAGGCACAAGGGGCCGTGCCGGCGCAGGAACGGGCACTGGAGGTGATTGGCCGGCGTGCGCCGGGAGGGCAAGGAGGCGCCAAGAAGACCCCGTTGTGGCGGTATTCAAATAAGGGGTTTATGAGTATGATTAGTGGTCCGATCCTCGGCCGAAAAGATCTGGAGTTGCCTGATCGGTGTGCCTTGGAATTTGATTTCCAATATGTGGGCTATTTTAATCTGGGCATCAACATTTTCGCTGACCAGATCAAAAACGAATACTCCGGCAACAGCTACAGTTTGCGTCTTGATCAAAATAACGCTTACCTTTATCGCATTCAAAATGGCAGCACCTCCAACCTTGGTAATGCGCAATCCCAGCTAACCGGAAAGACCGAGTGTAGGGTTACATTGCTGGTTGATAAACCGGCTAAAACATTGGCTTTATTGATCAATGATCGCTTGGTGAACAAATGGGAGGATGGCCGGGGTGCCTTCGCTGGAAAAGGAAATGGGGTGTTGTTTACGTCCCGTAACAACAGCGCCATGCGGATTAGCCGCATTCGTATTCGCGAGTGGGATGGTTCGCTGCCCAACGGCGACAAGGAAGTCATGGGCAATGGCAAGGAGGATTACGTGCGGTTCAGTAACGGTGATGGTTTCTCAGGGAAAATTCTTCGAATGGAGGATGACAAGCTGGTGTTCAAAACAAATTTTGGTGAGGTGCCCGTTCCCATGAACACAGTTGAAAAAATGGCAGTGATCAATCCTGCACAGGAAGCGGGCAGTGCCCCGGCGGCTGTTTCAACGGACCTGGTGGGTAATGGAAATCTGATGCTGGAGTTTTTTGGATGGGAACAGGGGGCTGTCAAGGTGCGCCACCAGTTTTTGGGGGGAATTTCGATGGATCCCGCCGTGTTCGAATCACTTAAGTTCAACCTCGACCAACCAAGGCAGCGTCAGGGCGCTGGCTTGTTCGATCAATGAAAAATATTCATCTCATGTTTGTGGCGGCGCTTTGCGTCACTAGCCTTTCGACTTTCGCCGAAATTGTGATCAAGCCGGTGCGCACGCCCTCGATATCCACCAATCGTCCTGGCATCATTGTGCCAGGGCCAGATGGAGGTGGGATTACATATGAGCAACCGCCGCAAGTCATTGAGTTGCTCGACGGCGATGTGCTCAAAGGGACTTTTGTGGGGTTTGATTCCGAAAACGGGGCCAAGTGGCGGCATTCGGCCGTGAAAACGGACATCGAATTCATGACCGATAGTCTCAGCAAGATTAGTCTTTTTCCGCGGCCTTACAAGGGTGCTCCAAGTGACAACACAAGAGTGGAATTGGTGACTGGCGAGGAATTGAGCGGTGAACTACTGGAGATGAACAACCGGCATTTGGTTTTGAAGGCATGGTATAGCCGCAACACCTTGCGCATTCCCCGTGAAAAAATTCTCGCCATTCGGCCAGCGACTACAGAGGCAGGGGTGATTTATGAAGGGCCCTCCGGTATGGAAGGATGGAAGGGCCAGAGTGTAAAAGTTGTTCGAGATCCACGTATACCGCCGCCTGTTATCATCCAAGGGAGGCCTTTAAATAGACCCGGTATTAATTTTGGGGCGGGCAAGGAGGTTCCTATGCCAGGCGGGGCGGCTCAGGGTTGGCAATACAGCAACGAGTCGTTTGTGGCCACGCGGTCCAACTCGCTGATCGGTCGAGAGATGAAACTGACGGATAAGGTGAACGTGGAGTTTGATCTAAATTGGCGTGGTAATTTTAATCTGGGTATCAGTGTTTTTGCCGATAAATTCGATGCCTACTCGGGTAACTCCTACATGGTTGGGTTCAGTCCCAATGATTGTTATCTGATGCGTATGGCTAATAACGTGCAGAATAATCTGGGCCGGGCAAGTTTTCAGGATTTGCGGAGTAAAACTAAGGCACGTATTTCCGTGCGCATAAACAAGGAGGCGGGGACCATTGCGTTGGTGTTGAATAACCGCGTGGTAAAAGACTGGGAGGACAACGCAGGGTTTGCCGGCAAGGGTGGGAATGTGAGTTTTGTGTTGCTGCAGAATTCACACGTCAAAGTTAGCAACATCCGTGTGAGCCAATGGGATGGGAAACTGCCTTCCGGGGAAGGCTCAAAAAAGGAAGGAAAGGATTTGCTGGTGATGAGCAGTGCGGGCAGTTTGTCCGGCGAATTGCTGGGGATTCTGGATGGTAAGGTGCGCTTCAAGGCAGCGTTTTCTCCGGAGCCCTTGGAGATGACACTCGACACGGTGGCGCGCATCAATCTTGCCGACACGGAATTGGAGAAACCCAAGCTCGGCTTGGGCGATGTGCGGGTCACCTTCGCCAACGGCGGTCAATTTACGTTTCTATTGGAAAATTGGGGGGCGGACCGGGTCACCGGCTTGAGTACCGTTCTGGGTCGGGTGGAATTTCAGCCGGATGCCTTCTCGCTGCTGGAGTTTAACCTGACTAAAAAAGAAGGCTCAGGTAGCGCGGATCCGTTTGATGATTTCTAGGTCGATGGCGGCTACATAATCGCGGCGTGAATAGCCCGCGAACAAACCTTCAATAACTGTACCTTGAGAGCCCAGTCAAACGGGGTACGCTCAGTGCGAACCGTATCCACCATGACGATTGCTCATTCCAGCGAGGAAAATGCCACCTCCAATCAGCCGACCACTTCTCAGCGACTCACCAATGCCCGGCTCTCCAGCGACGAGCTTGACGTGCTGGAGAAGATGGGCGAGGACACCGTAACCGTGAATCTCGATATCACCTTGCGCCCAGTTACCTGGTTGGCTTTGCAGAAATACGCGATTAAACACGATTGCTCGTTGTCCAAATCCTTAGAGCACGGATTGGAGGAATCGGAGTCGGTGGGCGATTGCATCAACATTCGCCAAGCCAAGCGCTAAGACGAACCCAAAACGAATCTCATGCCGGTGTGGTGGAATTGGTAGACACAGGGGACTTAAAATCCCCCGGCCGTTAAAAGCCGTGCCGGTTCGATTCCGGCCGCCGGTACCATTTTTCATGAATGCAGAGGAACAAATTGAGAAGCTTGGGTTAGAATTGCCGCCGGCGCCTAAGCCTGGTGGGGTGTATCAGCCGTTGTTGATTCATGACGGGTTGGCGTATGTGTCCGGGCATGGACCGCTGTTGCCGGATGAAAGTTATCTGACCGGTAAAGTGGGTGGCGAATTGAATGTCGATGACGGCCGGGCCGCAGCACGCCAAACTGGTTTGGCTATTTTGGCGACCTTGAAGGCGCGACTCGGGAGTTTAAATCGTGTGAAACGCCTGGTGAAGTCGTTTGGGATGGTGAATGCCACTCCTGATTTTGGCGAACACCCGAAGGTGATCAATGGCTATAGCGAATTGATGGCCGAGGTGTTCGGGCCGGAAAACGGGGTGGGCACGCGGAGCGCCATTGGAATGGGGTCGCTGCCGGGCAATATCGCGGTGGAAATCGAGGCAGTGTTCGAAGTGACGGACTGACGATGGGCGAGCTCTGGTATCGCGTTTCGAATGAGTCGGAAATTCCTTCGCCGGCGCTATTGGTTTACCCCAACCGTATTGTCCAAAATCTCCGACGCATGGTGGATATCGCCGGGGCACCGGATCGCTTGCGGCCTCACGTGAAGACCCACAAGTTGCCCGAACTGATCGGAATGCAGCTTTCCTTAGGGGTTAACCAGTTTAAATGCGCCACCATTGCAGAGGCAGAAATGGTGGCTGGTTCCGGTGGGAGGGATATTCTGCTCGCTCATCAACCCGTAGGGCCGAACGCCGCCCGGTTACGGTTCTTAATGGATCGTTATCCCAAGGTGCGCTGGGCGGCCATTGCGGATGATGCGAACTGGGTGAACACGCTCAGTCGTTTATTTTCTGATGCCCCACGTAAGTTGGCGGTGTATCTTGATTTGAATTGTGGCATGCATCGTACCGGGATGACGCCCGGCCCAGAGGCATTGGAATTGTACCGGACTATCCCCCAATCGCCCGGTCTGGAGCCCGGTGGATTGCATGCCTATGATGGCCATAATCACGAGCCAGACTTGGCTAAGCGCACGGCTCAATGTGATGAGGATTTTGCGCCCGTCTTGGAGTTTCGGAATCAGCTTGAGCTGGAAGGGTTGAGAGTGCCTGAGTTGGTTGCCGGCGGAACTCCGACATTCCCCGTGCATGCGACGCATGCGGATCGGACCTGTAGTCCGGGAACGACGACCTTGTGGGATTTCGGTTACGGCGATGGCCTTCCGGATTTGGAGTTTGATTATGCGGCCATATTACTTACGCGAGTGATTAGCCGACCCGGAATGCAGCGTGCCTGTTTTGACCTGGGACACAAGGCCGTGGCGGCTGATAAGCCATTGCCGCGTGTCCGTTTATTTGGCCATGAAAACGCCGAGGCCCTTGTGCATAGCGAGGAACACTTGATGTTGGAAGGAGCTTCGATGGAAGGGTTGCAGGTAGGCGATTGTTGTTACGGCGTGCCCGCGCATATTTGCCCGACGGTGGCCCTACACGACCACGCCTGGGTGATTCAGGAAGGCAAGGCGGTGGGGCTTTGGGAAATAGCGGCGCGGCGTCGGAGTTTGGGAGTTTAATATCATGTGGATTCTGGACGCGCATTTGGATCTTTCCATGAACGCCATGGAGTGGAACCGGGATTTGACCCGGTCAGTGGCGGAAATCCGAGGTCGGGAAAATGGTCAAACCGATAAGCCGGATCGCGGGCAGGGGACCGTGGCATTGCCGGATATGCGCCGCGGGAAGATCGGGATTTGTGTTGCCACACAAATCGCGCGATACGTCAAGCCGAGCAATAATCTTCAAGGATGGTATTCGCCCGAGCAGGCTTGGGCCCAAACGCAGGGTCAGTTGTCATGGTACCGGGCTATGGAAGAGCGGGGTGAGCTGTTGCAGATAAAGAATGCGGAAGCCCTGAACGCTCATGCGGAATTATGGGCGAATGATCCGCCAGCGGACACGCCCATCGGTTATATCCTGAGTCTTGAGGGGGCAGATTCCATTATCACACCGGAGCGTCTGGAGTGTTCTTATGCGCAGGGTTTGAGCGCTTTAGGCCCTGCGCATTATGGCCCAGGCACCTACGCCCAGGGCACAGCGCACACCGGCGGTTTGGGTTCTCGCGGAAGGGAATTGCTGCAGGAGATGGATCGGTTGGGCATGATTCTGGATGCGACGCATTTGTGTGATGACAGTTTTTGGGAGGCGATGGATATTTTTCAAGGACCGGTTTGGGCAAGTCACAATAATTGCCGCGCGCTCGTGCCGAATGATCGGCAGTTTTCCGATGATCAAATCCGTTGCTTAATTGAGCGCGGGGCGGTGATTGGCGGTGTGCTGGATGCTTGGATGCTGGTGCCTGATTGGGAGCGTGGGCAAACCACACCCGAGGAATCCGGGGTAAAGCTCGAGGATGTGATCGATCACATGGATCATATTTGCCAATTGGCTGGAAACGCCCGGCACATTGGCATTGGGACGGATCTCGATGGTGGCTATGGCCGTGAGCAAAGCCCAGGGGATGTGGATACGATTGCAGATTTGCAACGCCTTCCAGCAATGCTCGCGACGCGGGGTTATGCCGAGGCGGATATTGCCAACGTGATGCATGGTAACTTTCTACGTTTTCTGAACGACGCCTGGGTCTAGGCAATCCGCTGGGTACATGCTAGGCTGGCGCATGCGTTTGCGATATTGGTTTCCCTTGTTCCTTTCACTTACGGTCCTCGGGGCCGAACGCCCGCAAAAAGAATTTCCGCTGTGGCCGGGAAAAGCGCCGGGGCAAAAGGGGGATGCGCCGAAGGATATTCCAACGCTGACTCCGTACTGGTCCTCGAAGCCGACCGGATCGGCCATGGTTATTTGCCCGGGAGGCGGCTACGGCGGATTGGCCGGGCACGAGGGCAAGGGGTATGCCGATTGGTTGGTGAAACAAGGAGTCGATTGTTTCGTACTCAAGTATCGATTGGGCTCGGCTGGGTACCGGCACCCGATCATGTGGCAGGATGTATCTCGCGCCATTCGTAAGGTGCGAGCTAAGGCGAAAGACTGGAATCTGGATCCGAACAGAATTGGGGTCATGGGTTCCTCGGCGGGTGGTCATTTGACTTCAACAATTGTGGCGCATTTTGATTACGGATCGAAACAGGGCGACGCTATAGATCGGGTGAGTTCTCGGCCGGATCTGGCCGTGTTGTGCTATCCGGTAATTACCTTGGGGAAACATACGCACTTGGGGTCGAAGCGAAACCTTTTGGGAGAAAAGCCTTCGCCGGAACTGGTGAAACTGTTGTCTAACGAGCTGCAGGTGCAAAAGGATTCGCCGCCCTGTTTCATATGGCATACGTGGGAGGATGGCCCGGTGCCAATGGAGAACAGTATGCTTTTTGCCTCGGCGCTCCGACGGCAAGGGGTGCGCGTGTCACTGCACATTTACGAGGCAGGCCGGCATGGTATCGGACTGGGGGGAATGGATCATGAGAAACTCCATCCATGGACTAACCAGTTGATGTTTTGGTTTAAACAACGGAAATTTATTCGGTGAGCGAAATTCACCATCCGAATGCTTGGGTTTGATGACGGTTTTTAGTGATGATTCAAGGCCTGCTTGTGCCGATGAGCCTCAGGTGCTCCATGCCGTAGTATTGGTCGGCACAACCGAGAAGGTCACGAAAACGTGGTCATTACGATCAGCTTGGTGAGAAATCGAATTTTCATGGTGGCGGCTTCGGCAACCTAGTTCACAACCAGTTTGGCGGAAATAGTTCTTATTGGGCGTTTAATGAGGTAACATCCTTGAATGCGCCGGGCTGGATTCATATTACTTCTCTTGGTAGCCGTTCTTCTATGGGGCTGCAAGAACGAGGCAGATAGTCGGCCGCCGATTCCGGCAAAAGAGCCAATTACGTTTGATCCGACTCATCCTCAATTGGCCAAGGTGCTGGGAAAGGTGACCGATGGCTTTGGGGTAGTAGATTATGAAACACTGCATCGGGCCCCTCAGCCCTTGGATGATTATCTGAACCACGCCGCCCGTGTGCCGCGTTCTCAATTCGATGGCTGGGCCAAGCCTGAGCGCATGGCGTTTCTGTTGAATGTATACAATGCGGCTACCTTGAAATTGATGGCCGACCATTATCCCATCGCATCCATTAAGATGATTGGCGGCGTTCGGAGTGTTTGGAATCTGAAGGTCGTGAGGTTGTTTGGTGAGAAGTGTTCCTTAAACCACTTGGAGCATGAAATGATTCGTAAAATGTTCCAATCTCCCTCCATCCATTTCGCATTGGTTTGTGGTGCCAAAGGATGCCCGATTCTGCGGAAAGAACCGTACACTGCAGCCCGATTAGAGGAACAATTTGCTGAGCAGGCTCGGGCGTTTCTGAGGGATGAAGAAAAGAACTTCGTGGACTTGGGTGGGAAGGAGCTGCATCTCTCGCCCATATTCAAATGGTACAGAGAAGATTTCGGGAAGAGCGATGCCGAAATCATTCGATTTGTGGCCGATTATTTCCCGCCCAAAATCGCAGAGGCCTTGCGGGGTGGAGGGTTTAAGATCCACTACACCGAATATGACTGGAGCGCGAACACGAAGAAATGACTTGCTCCAGAATGATGAAGCCGATACATCTCCCGTTCCGGCTGCGCCCTTAGCTCAATTGGATAGAGCGTCTGACTACGGATCAGAAGGTTAGGGGTTCGACTCCCTTAGGGCGTGCCATTTTCACACCTGCTCCTGAAGTGTTTCCACGGCTTCCCGGAATATTTTCCCGACGCGTTGTTTGGCCATGTAAACTTGGGCGGCATTGACGCCCAGAGTTCGGCAGGTTTCGCGTACGGTCCATTCGTCGATGTAATGGCATTTGAAGATTTGGAATTGCTTGGGGCTGGTGAGTTTCTTAGTGCGGTTCAGGGCGGATTGAATGAGGTTTTTGCTCCATTCCTCATCCCAGATCTTCTCGATTTCTGGGCCTTCTGGGTCTTCCAAGTTTTGCAATTCATCCCCGGCCGATTCGAGTGGCTGGTTGAGGGCGGGGCGGCGTTGTTGTTTTTTGAAAAAATCATTGAGCCGGGAGCGGGTAACTGTGCGCAGCCAGCCTTTGAAGGTGCCCCGTTTCCGATTGTATTCGAAACGGTCGAGGCTGTTGTGTACTTTGAGAACAGTTTCCTGGACGATATCCTGAGCGTCCGCCTCGGATAAGCCGGCGCGTCGGGCGACGTTGTAGATGAGTTCCCAGTAAGTGTGGAAAAACTCCTCCCAACTTTCACCGTTGATGGTGGCTTTAAGGCGTTGAATGAGGCTGCTGCGGGTCTCAAGCAGTGGGGCCTCCGGCTTCATGGGCTTGGATTCCATCATAAGTGGGCGTGATGGGCAATGGTGAAGCAGTGAGGCAGAGTTAGCGCCCGCCCGGCGTGCCAGGGGAAGGCACGCCGGGTCGGGGCTCGCTCAGGGTGAGGGGACGCCCGTCCGGTTGCCCGGACGGACGAGGGGACCCCGGCTGCGGGTAGAGGCATGAGGAATGCGGAGGCGTGCAGTCTTTGCTTAACCCAACCATGACTGCGGGATTCCTCATGCGAATGTAGCCTTCCTGGTAAATTGATGGACGGTCAGCGCCACGGAAACATTTGCTGCTTTGGCGCGTGCGGCCATGGCTCGGAGGCCGGATCGGCGTCCTTGTTTAGCCGGCCGCGGATGTGCTGAAACCAGAGCTGGCCGATAGCGTGGTTTCGGTTGCGGGACACCCGACGCGCCAGTGCGGCTCGGTTGTCCAGTTTGAGTTTCAGTGTGCTTTGGATCATTAGATACCCCCATGTCATTAATAGGTACCACCGGCGCGGAGTCATTCTAACAATTTTTCTCAATTTATTTTTATTCGACGACCAGCGAGGTGAATAACCTTCCCTTTGTTAACAACCCCCGATAACTTATTGTTATCACAAGGAGGTGAGGAACAATCCGCAAGAGCGGTTCTGTGAATCACGTGTGAATACACGATTTGAGGCAGGGCCAGATTATGGGCAAATCATTTCAAATCCCGGATTATGAGCTGGTGATCGAGATCGCTCGGGGCAGCTACGGGCAGGTATGGTTGGCCCAGAGCGTGCTTGGCTCCTGGCGGGCGGTGAAGATTGTGCAGCGGTCGCTCTTCGAAGATTCGCGGCCCTACCAACGGGAGCTGAATGGCATCCGGCATTACGAGGCAATTTCCCGCGGACATGAAGGACTGATCGATGTGCTGCATGTTGGCCGGAATGATGAGGAAGGTTACTTTTATTATGTGATGGAACTAGCCGATGATCAGGTGGTGGGTCAATCGGTGCGGTCGGCGGATTACAGTGCACGGACGTTGCAGTCGGATCTCAATGCCCGTGAATCCTTGCCGGCCGATGAGTGTGCCTACCTTGGAGGGGAGTTGGCCGATGCCTTACACTATCTTCACGCGCACGGCCTGGTGCATCGGGATATCAAACCTTCGAATATCGTTTATGTAAACGGTCGGCCCAAGCTGGCGGATATCGGATTGGTGGCCGGTTCCGGAGTGGCTTCGGGGGAAGTTGGGACCTTGGGTTTTTTGCCGGAGGAAGGGGCCGGTGATTGGCGCGGGGATTTGTATGCGTTGGGTAAGGTGTTGTACGAGGCCAGCACGGGCATGGATCGTAATGCCTTTCCTGATTTGCCGCCCGCGGCGCGAGGGCTGTCTGCCCAGGATCCACTGATGCAACTGAATCGACTGTTGCTGCGGGCCTGTTCAGCCGGTGAACGCGAATCGTTCCAGGATGCGGCTTCGCTGGCGGCGGCTTTGCGTCAGCTGAATGCGCCTTCATTTTTTGCAGGGCCCTTTACGTGGCGCGAAAAACGGTTGCTGGCGCTGGCGGCGGCATTGGCATTTTTGTTGTTAGCGTCTGATGCGTTATTGGTGTACCTCGGCTGGGGACGTCATCAAGCCGAGTCGATGGCGATTGAGGAAGTTGTGCCGGCCGACGAAGATTCGGTGCGGGGCAAATTCGAATCGGATTTCGGCCAGTAGGTTTCTATTGTTCTCCGCATTTGGCGCCTCTATGGTCACGGCGATGGCTTCTGTGAAAATGGATTCGGTATTGCTACGCCTGCGCGAAGGGGATCATGTGGGCGTGCTGAAGCGGACCCTGAAAGGTGGCACGGAATTGGTTCGCGGCATTGAAACAATTACCACGGCAGCGACGATTCCGGCTGGTCATAAAATCGCGTTAAAGCCCGTGGCAAATGGTGAGCCCGTGCGCAAGTACGGACAGATTATTGGGTTTGCGGAGGGCGATATCGCGGAGGGCGAGCAGATTCATTCCCACAATTTGGTTTGCAGGGATTATGAAAGGCAACATCGGTTTTGTGCGGATTATCGGCCGACAGAGTTTTATCCGCAATCTGAACGCCGCACGTTTCAGGGGTTTTCACGCCCGGGTGATCGGGCAGGGACCCGCAATTATGTGGCGGTGATTTCCAATGTAAACTGCTCGAATTCCGTGTCGCGTTATGTGGCCGAACGGTTTTCCGGAGAAGCGTTCCAACAGCAGTTCCCCGGGGTGGATGGTGTGATCGCTTTGAAGACTCAGGGCGGTTGCGGTGTAGAGCTGGGTGGGCCGATGCAACTCATTCGGCGCACGCTTGGAAACATGGCGCGTCATCCAAACATTGCCGGTTATGTGATGATCGGCTTGGGTTGTGAGGATAATCAGATTGCCGGGATTCGTGAGGATTACCATCTGGATAACTTGCAGGCAGGTGAGATCGCGCCGGAGTTCATGACCATTCAAGGCACGGGCGGTTCTCTGAAAACCATTGAGGCGGCAGTCAAGGCGGTGGAACAAATTCTGCCCAAGGTGGCGGCTGCACGGCGAACCGAGCAGCCGTTAGTTAAATTGTTGCTGGCGGAAAACTGTGGTGGGTCAGATGGCAACAGTGGGTGCACGGCCAATCCCGCTCTGGGCGTGGCCTCGGATGAACTGGTACGGCACGGAGGCACTTCGGTGTTAGCGGAGACAACTGAGATTTATGGCGCAGAACATTTGCTCACCAATCGCGCCGCTACTCCATCCGTGGCGGAAAAACTCATGAGCCAAATTCGTTGGTGGGAGGATTACGCCCGGCGACACAACAGTACGATTGATAACAATCCTTCAGTTGGCAACAAAGAGGGCGGTCTGACGACGATTTATGAAAAGAGCTTGGGAGCTTTAGCTAAGGGTGGGCAGTCGCCGCTCATGGCTGTTTATGATTATGCCGAGCGCATAGATACGCCGGGATTTTGCTTCATGGATACTCCCGGCTACGACCCGATTAGCATGACCGGTTTGATCTCTGGGGGGTGCAATGTGGGAGTGTTCACCACCGGTCGGGGCAGCGTGTATGGCTGCAAGCCGGCACCCTGCATTAAGGTATCCACGAATACTGCGCTCTACAACTGGATGGAGGAGGATATGGATCTCAATGCCGGCACGATTATGGACGGCACCGAAACGATTCAGGAAGTGGGGATGCGGCTCTTCGAAAAAATCATTTCTGTGGCCAACGGCGAGAAAACAAAGAGCGAATTAAATGGCATTGGGGATGAGGAATTTCAGCCGTGGTTCCCGGGGCCGCAGTATTGATCACATCACTGAGGCACGCGAGGGCTGGGCAGTGAGCCAGTAGCGGCCCTGCCTGCGGCTAATTGCGACCTCACAGTCAAAGGCCTTGCTCAGGGTGTCATTTTTCAAAATTCGTTTCACCGGCCCGTGCGCGACATCGCGGCCTTTCCGCAGCAGAAGGGCGTGGGTAAATACCGGCATGATCTCCTCCACGTGATGGGTGATGAGCACAATGGCGGGGGTATTACGCTGGCGGCCGAGGCGGTCAATGAATTGCAGGAAATGCTCGCGAGCCACCGGGTCCAAGCCAGCACAGGGTTCATCGAGCATCAACAATTTGGGGCGGGCCATCAAGGCGCGGCCGATGAGTGCGCGTTGACGTTCGCCCTGAGATAACTGCGCCCAAGGGCGGTCGGCCAGATGAGCGCATTCGATGCGCTTGAGGAGGGCGCGAGCTTCGCGTTGGTCAGCAGCGGAAGGTTTATGCCAGAGATCAATCATGGCGTACTTGCCGCTCACGATGGTTTCCAGGACGGGCTCATCTTCGGCCATGAGTCTGTTGAGCGTGGAGCTGACGAGGCCAATGTGTTTGCGCAGCTCGGTCCAGTCGCTGTCTCCAAAGGTGTTTCCTAAAATTTGGATGTCGCCCCGGGTGGGGAACTTGTAGCCGGTCAGGGCAGCGAGCAGTGTGGTTTTGCCACAGCCGTTGGGGCCGAGCACGGCCCAGTGTTCACCGCGCTCTATCCGCCAGTTTAAGCCATCCAAAATACGGGTGTCGCCCCGTTGTAGATGCAGGTCTTGGATATCGAGAATGGGAGTTGCGGCCACACGGGCTTGTAACGGGCTGACGGCTCTGGGCCAAGCGAAAGTTTGCCTTGCGAGGTCATGGGCGCCTGCCTAGGCTACGGCCGAACCTGAGTTTATGAAACGAACGATTCTCTTTTCTCTCGGCGCGGTGCTGCTGGCAGCTGGCGCGGACACCAATGCGGCAGATAAAAAGCTGCCGGGTTACACCGATACTCCCATCATTCCCGGCCAGAAATGGCGCGTGCATGATGCCAATCGTCCGCGCCCCAAGGTGGTTGAAGTGGGGCCTTCCAAGACGCTGGGTCTGAAGCCGCCTAAGGGAGCAGTGGTGTTGTTTGACGGCACGGACACCAGCAAGTGGAGCCATGAAAAGTGGAAGATTGAAAATGGTCATATGGAAGTGACGCCAAGGTCTGGTTCGCTCCGGACCAAGGATTCGTTTGGCTCGGTTAAGCTGCATTTGGAATTCGCCACGCCGAAGGTGGTGAAGGGCGAGAGCCAGGGGCGCGGCAATAGCGGTGTGTTTTTGAACGGGCGTTATGAGGTGCAGGTGCTCGACTCCTATAACAATATTAGTTACGCCGATGGCCAGTGCGCCGCGTTGTACGGCCAGTTTCCGCCCAAGGTAAATGCCTGCCGTCCTCCGGGGGAATGGCAAACCTATGACATCACCTTCCTAGCCCCTAAGTGGGACAAGGCCGGTAAGCTTGTGCGTAAGGCAACCGTTACGGTGGTACATAATGGCGTGGTTGTTCATGAGAAGCAGGAGATGAACGGCCCGAGCGGACATCGTAATGTGCCGAAATACAAGCTGCATGGCCCAGGACCAATCCAGTTGCAGGACCACGGCAACCCGACGCGGTTCCGAAATATCTGGCTGGTGAAGCTGGAAGACTAGGGGGTAAGCACATCAAATTTACAACAGGCGGGGTTTCGGCTCCGCCTTTTCTTTATCCGTGTGCGTAGGAAATGCCCGAAAAAACTGAGGTTTGCGGATAGCTCTGATTTGACGGGCCGCCGATTCCGGCACTAAGTTGCACTAGCCGTTTACACTGATGGCCGTAAAAGACGATTACCTGCTCGATACGCTCATGGATATGGGCGCGGTGGACCCTTCCCAAGTGGAGGCCGCGCGCGCAGTGGCGGAGCCTGCCGGAGCGGGAGTGATCGACACGATGGTGATTTCCAAGACGCTGAATCCCGATCTGCTCGTACAGGCTCGCGGAATGCAGTACGGCTGCGATCCAATCGACCTACGAGAACTGCAGCCCAACGATGCGGCCATGGGAGCGCTACCACGGCACATTGCCCGCCGGTATCAGGTAATTCCGGTGGCTTATGAAAATGACGAACTGACGGTGGCCTTGGAGGATCCGGGGGACATTGACACTACCGATGCATTGAACCGTCTGCTCGAGGTGGGCTCGGTGGTTTACAAGGTGGCCAGTGAAGCGCAGATCAAGGCCACTATTGATCGTTTCTATGGTTCGGCCGATGAGGCCGTGGAGCGGTTGGTTACCGAGCTTTCCCAGACGCAGGTGGATATTGGCGAGGGGGGCGGCGCGGTTGGAGAAAGCGGCGTGGCGGCGACCGGTGACGAACAGAACTCGCCACTGGTCAAGATGGTGAACCTGATCATTGCCGACGGATTTCGCGCGGATTGTTCGGACGTTCATATTGAACCGTTCGAAAATCGTCTGCGCATTCGGTACCGGATTGATGGCGTGCTCCGTGAGCACCAGTCCGTTCCCCATCGTTTGACCGGGCCGATTATTTCTCGTCTGAAAATTGAGTCCGGAATGTCCATTGCCGAAAAACGGGTTCCGCAGGACGGTCGCTACAAGCAGGTTATTGATGAACGAGAAATTGACTTTCGTGTGAGTTGTCTGCCGACGCTTTACGGCGAAAGCATGGTGCTTCGTGTTTTGGATAAAGGCGGCCTTAACCTCGGTTTAGATCAGCTGGGTTTCATGAGGGCGGATCAAGAGGTATTCGAACGCAATGCCCAAATGCCCGATGGCATTATGCTGGTGACAGGCCCCACGGGTTCGGGCAAAACAACGACGCTTTATTCCTGTTTGAACCTTCTGAACACTCCGAATAAAAAGATTATCACGGTTGAGGACCCGGTGGAGTATGTGTTGTCTGGCATCAATCAGGTGCAGGTCAATAACCAGGCGGGCATGACGTTTTCTGCGGCACTGCGAGCCATGCTGCGTCAGGCGCCGAACATCATCATGGTGGGGGAGATTCGGGATAGCGAGACAGGGAATATTGCGGTGAACGCATCCCTGACCGGTCACTTTGTGTTCTCCACGTTGCACACCAACGATGCGCCCGGTGCAATGACGCGGATGATCGATATGGGCGTGAAACCTTTCCTTGTGGCGGCAGCCTGTCGGTGTGTGTTGGCGCAACGGTTGGTGCGGCGTTTTTGTAAGAACTGCGTGCAGCCGCACGAGCTACATAAAGATGAAATTAACGCGCTACAGTTGACCGAAGATGAGATGAAGGATATGCAGCCAATGGTTGGGACTGGCTGTAAGGCCTGTGATGATACTGGTTATAAGGGGCGGATGGGGCTCTTCGAGGTTTTGGAGATGGAAGATCAACTCGCTCGCATGGTGATTGAGGAAAGACCCATCAATGAATTTCGCGATTATGCTGTTGAGCATGGCCATATGCGGACGTTGCGTCATGACGGGGTAAAAAAAGTTACCTCCGGGATGACTTCCGTGGCCGAGGTGATGCGGGTGACCGCAAGTGATGAACATTAATAATTATGCCTGAAAAAGAACCAGTATACCGGATGCCTGACCTGTTGAACCTGATGGTGGATTCAGGCGCAGCGGATTTACATGTACGCGTGGGGATCCCGCCTTGCTACCGAGATGGTGGGACGCTCAAGCGCGTGGAAGGACCGCCCTGCGAACAAGAAGATGTGGAGTATCTCGTGAAAGCGATTGCCAATGATGATGAGGTGCAAAATATCCGAACCCAAGGCGGTGCGGACTTTGGGTTTGCCTTTGGAACCAAGGCGCGCTTTCGAGTTTCGGCTTTCAAGGAGCGCGGCAATATGGCGCTGGTGCTGCGGCAGATTCCCAATGAGCTGCTGCCGCTGGATGTGATTGGGTTGGATCCTGGTTTGGTAGATCGACTATTGAGTACGCCTCGGGGAATGATTTTGGTGACGGGGCCCACCGGTTCTGGAAAGTCCACCACGCTCGCATCGATGATCAACATCATTAACGAGACACAGGACCACGCGCACATTATTACCATTGAGGATCCGATTGAGTTTTATCATCCCCACAAGGTGGGCATCACTACGCAACGCGAGGTGCACAAGGATGTGCCGAGCTTTGCCGAGGCGTTGCGCCGCGCGTTGCGTCAGGATCCTGAAGTGATTCTGGTGGGTGAGTTGCGTGACTTGGAGACCATTGAGATGGCGGTGTCTGCTGCAGAAACCGGTCACCTAGTGTTCGGTACCTTGCACACCACTGGCGCGGCCAAGACGGTTGATCGTATTGTGAACGCCTTTCCCATGCAGCAGCAGGAGACCATTCGCATTCAGCTTTCCACGGTACTGCAGGCGGTCATTTCCCAGATTTTGGTGAAGCGCATTCCCAAGGGCCGATGTGCGATTCACGATATCATGGTGAATACCCCTGCCATCGCGGCGCTGATTCGTGACAACAAGACCTTCCGGATTCCGTCTGATCAACAAACCGGCCAGAAGTACGGGATGGTGACGATGGATGATATGCTGTTTGGTAAATACGCCGAGGGTTTGGTTAGTCGTGAAGACTGCCAAGACAAATCACAGGACTACAACGGCATGCTGTTGCGCCTCAAGGAGTATGACGAAGAACAAGCGGCTTTGCAGGCCGAGATGGGCTCAGATCCAAACGCTGCCGCAGCGGGGGCGCCGCCGCCTCCGCCGGCTGGGTAAAAATATAACGAAACCTTATGGAAGGCATCCTAACCAGCCCGCTCTTGAATTTGATAGCCGAAAGGCATTTGGCCGATCCGCTGGATCTTGAGGCCATTCAAGGTGAGCACAACATGTCCGGCGCAGCGATATCCAAGCTGCTGCACGATCAGGGCGTGCTGGACACCGCTTCGCAACTGGAGCTCGTGGCCGAATACCTGGGAACGGATGTCATTGATATCACCGCCATTGAGTTCAGTTCCGAATTACTGGAGCTGATTCCGATGGATGTGGCGAAGAATTATCAGTGTTTGCCGATTGGTTTGGATGGGGAAACGCTGCACCTGTGCATGGCCGACCCCTTGAATCCCACCGCGCTGGATGACTTGGCCTATCAACTCAAACGCCCGCTGCAGCTGCGCATTGCGGATTCGTTGGCGATTTCCAAGCTGATTGATGACAAGTATTCCGATGCCGAAGGCTTTGACGAATTGATCGAGGCCATGGGTGGAGCGGATGGGTTTGAGGAAGAAACGGACGCCAAACCCGAGGATGATGCTCCTGAAGCATTAGAGATTCTTGAGGAAGTCGGAGACGAGGCACCGATTGTTCGGTTTGTAAATATGGTGCTGTATCAGGCACTCAAGGATCAAGCTGCGGACATTCATTTCGAGCCGTTTGAGGACAACTACCAAATTCGTATGAAGGTGGATGGATCGATGAAAATCCTCACGCCGCCTCCCAAGGAATTGGCCCCGGCCATCGCGTCGCGCCTGAAGATCTTGGCTGGGCTCAACATTGCCGAGCGCCGCATCCCTCAGGATGGTCGTATTGCTGAGCGCATTGCAGGTCGTGAATTGGTGTTCCGTATGAACACCTTGCCGACCAAGTTCGGCGAGTCGGTGGTATTGCGTCTTTTGGATTCCTCGAACGATGAACTGATGAGTCTCGAAGCCTTGTCTATACCCACAAAGGTGGATGAGAGCATTCGTCACTGCGTTGTGCAGCCAAACGGGGTGTTCCTTGTGACCGGCCCTACGGGCTCCGGAAAAACCACCACGCTGTATGCCTGCTTGCGCATGTTGAACACCGTCGACACCAAGATTCTCACCGCGGAGGATCCTGTCGAATTCCCGGTGGAAGGCATTGTGCAATGTCATATTGTCGAAGCCATGGGTATGACCTTTTCCAAGGCACTCAAATCGTTTTTGCGTCAGGACCCGGACATCATTCTCGTGGGTGAGATGCGGGATTTGGAGACGGCTTCGATCGGCATTGAAGCGGCACTGACCGGTCACTTGGTGGTGAGCACGCTCCACACTAACAGCTCTACCGAAGCCATCACGCGTCTGCTGGACATGGGGGTGGAGCCATTTATGATTTCCTCCTCGGTGAACGGCGTGTTGGCTCAACGTCTTTGCAAGACCGTTTGCAAGCGCTGCAAAGTAAACACGCCGATGACGGCGGATCAGAAGTTGATGCTCAAGCTGAACGATGACGAAGTGCTTGGGGATATTTTTTATGGCACCGGCTGTGATGCCTGCGGAAACACGGGGTACAAAGGCCGCCGCGGCATCTACGAGATGCTTCAAATGAGCAATGAAGTGCGCGACTTGATTGCCAATCGCACGCCGGCATTGGAGTTGCGAGACCGCTGTGTGGAGGCTGGGATGCAATCCTTGCGGATGGATGGATTAAGGCTTATGTTCGAGGGGGTTTCCTCCTTTGAGGAAGTGATGAAATATACCTGATATTCATGCCACTGTTTAGCTACATCGCGATCGATAAGGAGGGGAAGCAAAAGGAAGGCACTCTCGAAGTCGGTAGTCAGAATGAGGCGATCTCCCGCATCAAGGAGATGGGTTTCTACCCGACTCAAGTTGCTGAGCTTAAGGATAGCCCGGAAGAATCCAAAAAACGAAAGGCTCAGAAGGGGAAGAAGAAGGGGGAGATTAGTATTGCTCTCCCCACCGTTAGCACTAAAGAGCTATGTCAATTCACGCGGCAATTGGCTGTTCTAATTGATGCGGGTTTGCCTTTGATGCGCGGCATGAGCACGTTGGCGAAATCCATGCCTAATCCCTACTTCAAAGGAATCATTGGTGATATTGGAGACACTATTGGCGGTGGTTCTACTTTTTCTGAGGCGCTCGCAAAGAACCCCAAGATTTTTGACAAGCTGTACGTGAACATGGTGAAAGCTGGTGAGATTGGCGGTGTTCTTGAGATTGCCTTAAACCGGTTGGCGGAGTTCCAAGAAAAAGCTGAGTCCATTAAGGGCAAAGTGAAAGCGGCCATGTTTTATCCGGTAGCAGTCTTGTTTGTGGCTACAATCATTGTGGGTATTTTAATGACGTTTGTTATCCCTAAATTTAAAACTATTTTTGCGGATATGCTCGGACCCGGCGAGACTTTGCCAGAGTTTACCTTAATTGTACTCAAAATTTCAGATACCATTAAAAATAATGCAGTCGCCGTAGTTGGCGGGATGATCGCATTGTTCGTTGTTTTTAAGCTGATTATCAGTAAAACGAAAGCTGGGCGGTGGGCGTGGGACAAGTTCAAACTAGTTATGCCGGCCTTGGGGCCATTGGTTAGGAAGATCGCGATTGCGCGGTTTAGCCGAACTTTGGGTACATTGATTTCCTCGGGAGTTCCAATTTTGCAGGCTCTAAATATTGTTAAGGAAACAGCTGGAAATGTACATTTAACCAACGCGATCGAAAAAGTTTATGATGCGGTTAAAGAAGGTGAAACAATCGTGAAGCCATTGGAGGGCTCAGGTATTTTCCCTCCCATGGTTGTGAGCATGATTGATATTGGTGAAGAAACGGGTGCACTGCCCGAGATGTTAGTTAAGGTGGCCGATGTCTATGAGGAGGAGGTTGACAATGCTGTGAGTGCATTAACCTCACTTTTGGAGCCCGTGATGATCTGTTTTTTGGCCGTTATTGTTGGCAGCATCGTGATTGCGATGTTCCTTCCTCTCATCAAGATGATGGATAAATTGGGGTCCTGATCACCCTTAAATTCGAGAAATCTATCCCCAAGGGGTTGCTATATTGAAAATCTGGTGTAAATACTATGTAAGGACTAGTGATGGTCAATTGAATCGCCCAAGTATAAGAAATGGATTTTAACTGGGAAAAATGGCCAAATCAGCCTGAATGTTCTTTGAAAGAGCGGGAAGTGGAAGAATCGTTCGAAGATCCTTTTTCGGTGCGCTTGTTTCCTGATGCTCCTCAATTCTCGGAAAATGCGAGGTTTTTCAATCTGGGACGCAACTCGAAGGGGCAGGGGGTGTTTTCGGTATATCGAGCAAATGGAAAACAAATTCAAGTTATCCATGCACGAACGTTTGTGGCTGAAGAGGAATTTTTTTACGAACGACAACAGGAGAAAACCCTAAGTCAGGGAGGATTAGGA
>JAYOSV010000029.1:0-44652 GCA_038139415.1 Verrucomicrobiales bacterium
TATAGGCAGGCTGTCCGCCGCCGTTGGCATCGCGTTCTCCCTGCATCCAGCAAAACGTGACGGACTCAAACTTGGGGTGTTTCTCCAGCATCTCCTTGTACTGATCGAGAATCGGTTG
The DNA here is from genome assembly GCA_038139415.1 of Verrucomicrobiales bacterium. Lineage (GTDB taxonomy): Bacteria > Verrucomicrobiota > Verrucomicrobiia > Limisphaerales > UBA1100 > UBA1100. The sequence goes on from JAYOSV010000029.1 coordinate 119, forward strand.
ATAAAACTCAACCTTCCCACCCTTATGAATCCTTTTTATGGCTCTCTCATCAAGTCCATTCTTTTTGGCAATATCCTGCCATTCTTCGAGCCACCTGCATATGGGCTGACCGCCTTTTGCCACTTTGATATAAACGACCTTTTCATCCTTAAACAGTTTCTTCGCCTCCGTCATGAACCCGGTCTCCGGATCCATACCCGCCATATTCGATTGCCCGGATAGGATAAAAAGATGAACGGGTTTCTCTGCCGCGGATTCAGAAGCAAATATGGCTGTCAGAGCGAATAATAGTAAAAAGGGCTTCATTTAGATAGTAACGGGTTTTGTAGCTTGGGTTTAAGTTTAATTGGGTTTGGCTGGCGGCTTATAGGTGTCAACCAACTGCACTTGAACGGCATCGAGGTATAAGTCAGGCACGGACATATCAGGATTGAGATGCCAGACCCCTAACGTAACCATGATACTACGGGTCCCTTCAGGGATTTCGAGCGAGGCGCTGACTTCATGCCAATTGCCTTGTTCGTCTTTCTCAGGAAGATGCTTTCGCTCCACTCCCTGCAGGATCATGGCGTCAGAATTCCACCGGTCTCTCCAAGCCTGTCTGACGTCTTCAGGCGCTTGACTGAATGCCACTATTCTAACGTGGAATCCTGGGTTTTGCCCGGTAAAGGGAGCCGTAAAAGAACCCTTTACCCTCAGACTTCTAACATACCCCGACTCCAAATCCGGATAGTCGTGTAAATCCACTATTCGGCTGAGAGATTCTGACCGATTGCCAGCTTTCGGAATAAGGCGTCCCACTCTCGTACCTTCAAAAGCCGAAGTACCGCCTTTGGGCGTCACCGAAACCAAACGTCCACACCACTGATTTGCTTTTACCGGGAGATGTATCGGCAGCTCTATATCTGAATCCTCAAAGTCCTCAGAGACAATCTTCTGGCTGGTTTGAGTAAACGCATCACCTTGCGGTGTGGCTAAAGCCCACAAGATCGAAGTTGTCAAAACACCCCCGACGATACCGGCGGCTAGAGGTTTCAGGGAGAACCAAGAAAATCTGGTGTGTGACAATTCAGGAGAAGTGTCATTACTCACCCGTTTTTCATTGGGTTCCTTTATCAATTCCTTGGTCCCCAATTCTTGCCACTTCGCGTCAATTGTCGCCAGCGAACGCAACGTGCTGCGTGCTTCCGGGTTCGTGCGTAACAATTCTTCTAAGTGCTTCAATTCGTCCGGAGAAATCACTCCATTAAGGTATCGATGCAACAAATTCAATTCTTCTTCTTTCATAACGAATGCTCCAAAGAACGGTTAATACAATCGAACAATTGCATCCGAATTCGGGACAACAACTGATAAAGCGCCCCCTCCGTGCGGCCTAGCTGCGTCGCCAATTCGCGAATGGATGTATCCCGCGAATAGGCCGCCAAAGCCAAATCGCGTCTCTCCCGTGGCAACTTCTTGAGGCAGTCATCCAAAACCTCTAATTGCCGATGCCGCAATGACATCTCCTCCTTTCCCTCCTCTGCCAGCAGCTTGACCACATCTTCCGCCAGTACCAGCCGATCCCGTGCATGCCTTCGCCGCGCCATCAGTAACTCGTAGCGGGCAATCATGCAGGCCCACGGGCCAAAGGCTTGCGAATTATCCAACGATGAAAACTTCCGCCAAGCTACCACACTGACCTCCTGCATCACCTCATCCACTTCTTGAGCGCGTGGACAACAAGAACGCACAAATGCCCGTAATTCAGGTTCATGCCGGGTCCACAATCGCAGGAATTTCTCATGCGAATCAGCTGAATCAGATGCTTCAGAATCAGGGTTCATTCGTCTCTTTCCTTATTGCTGCCGCAAGTGGGGAAATCTAACGAAACTTCTTTTACTAATCACTCATCCAAAGCCCAGCGGAATTTGGCGCCGCAAATCTGGTTTTCGTTGCGGTGCAACGATTTCACTGGAGTGATTTTTGACCGATAATCTATTACCGGTTGGTTTTATGCTTGAGCCCTTGCTTGAGCCTCTGTTCGCTGGCGCTTGGCGCCTTGCGCCGGCAGGGTGAACACCGTCGCCAAAACGACGATCGGCAGGAGAGCGAAGGGGTGTTTCATCAATTCACTACTGCTTATGTCGGTTGGTCCGGCTCCAAGCTTCCCAGAGGGAGGCGAGTTCCTTGGCTTTCTCGGGCCTTTTTTTAGCGAGATTGTTCGTCTCGGTGGGGTCGGCCTTGAGGTCGTAGAGTTCCCAGGCCTTGCCGGCGCGGACGAGTTTGAGATCGCCCTGGCGAACGGCGTTGGCGCGGTTGAAGTGCCAGTAGAGTTCCTTGTGGGGATCGCGTTCTCCGCCTTTGAAAATAGGCAGGAGGGATTTGCCGCGCGGGGGCAGGGTCTGGTTGCCGTTGATTTTCCCTGGGTACTGGGCGCCGGTGATGTCCCGGAAGGTGGCGGAGACGTCGATGATGTGACCGACCTGATCGGTCATGCCCGGCTTGATGACGCCCGGCCAGTGAGCGATGAACGGGGTGCGGATGCCGCCTTCGTAGTCGGTGGACTTGAACTTGCGGTAGGGCGTGTTGCTGGCGTTGGCCCAGCCGACGGAGACCGTGCGGTAGCTTTCTACGGGGCCGGGGGGAATATTCGGCGTGGTGTTGGGCTGTTCGGGGCAGGCGCCGTTGTCGGCGATGAACATTATGAGCGTGTTGTCCCACTCGCCCAGTTCCTTGACCTTGGCGAAGAGGCGGCCGAGGTTCTGGTCGACGCGGTCGATCATGGCGGCGTACACGGCCATCTTGAGGTCCTCGGCGTCCTTTTGTTCCTCGGATAGTTCATCCCAAGCCTTGGAGGCCCGCTCGGTAAGTTTGTGGTTGGGGCCGATGATACCCATCTTGTTCATCCGCTTGAAGCGTTGCTGGCGGATCTTGTCCCAGCCGATCTTGTATTTGCCGCGGTACTTGGCGATGTCTTCGGGCCAGGCGTGGAGCGGGTAGTGAGGCGCGGTGTAGGGTAGGTAGAGGAGGAAGGGCTTGTCCTCGCCCTTGTATTCGTCGAGCCGGTCGATGGCATAGTTGGTGAAGGCGTCGGTGTGGTAGAATTTCTTGTCGGGGCTGGTGTAGCCCATGATGACCTTGTCCTCGATGGCCCAGCGGCGGACGCGCGTCTGGCCCTTGCGGCCGGGAGGTCCTTCGCCCGGGCGTGCCTTGAGGCCGGGGTTGAAGAAGTTGCTACAACCGTCAGCCAGCCCGTAGTAGCGGTCGAAGCCACGCGTGGTGGGGAGCGGGGTCTGGTGCCATTTGCCGGCGATGAGGGTGCGGTAGCCCACCGTGCGCAGGACCTCGCCGAAGGTGGCGCCGTATTCCATACGGTGGTCACCGATTGCATAGGCGTAGTTGCCGGTGAGCAGTTCGGCCCGGGTGGTGTGGCACTTGGCGGTGTTGTAGAACTGCTTGAACCGCAGGCCGTTTTTGGCGAGCGCATCGATGTGGGGCGTTTGCACCTCGCCGCCGTAGCATCCAAGATCGGAGTAGCCCATATCATCCACCATGATGAGAATGATGTTGGGCCGGGTGCGGTCTGGCGCCGCTTGGCCAAGCGACGTGCCAAACAGGAGACAGGTGAAGAGAGAGAGGATTGATGAACGAATCATTTGTTAATTGGAATTACCGGTTGGTCTTGTTCTTTAGCCCTTGTTTGCGGCCTTCCTCGCTGGCGGTGGTGAGGCGGGTCTTGGCCAGTTCGGCGATCTTGGCTTCGAACTGCGCCTTCAATGCGCGTTCGGTCTTGGTGAGTTTATTATCTTTCAGTTGTTTGCCATCAAAGGAACCCTTGTACCGAGTGAGGGCGGCTCCGGTGCCATCCTGATTGGCGACTAGTGAGTATTGTTTGTTTCTCACCATGACTTGTTTTCGATACCAGATGTAAATCCAGTCCTTCGTACGGGTCTCGGCTTTATTTTTGAGGATGGGTGCGATGCTGGCACCGTCATTTGGATGACCTTTTGGCAGTTTGGCGCCCGTGACTTCACAGAGGGTCGGAAACATATCGGTGAATTCAACAAGATCGTTCACGACACGCCCCGGCTTCTGGATGCCGCCCGGCCAACTGGTGATGAGCGGCACGCGTGTGCCCGTGTCGCTCATGGTGCCTTTGCCACCCACAACCTTAGTTCCGTTCCAGGGAGTAACAATGGGTGTGTCAGTACCATTATCGCCCGTAAAGATGATTAGCGTGTTGTCACGCACACCGGATTTTTCGAGTTGCGCCACAATCTGTCCGACCGCCTTGTCGGCGTAAGCAACCATGTCGACGAAGTGACGCTGAGGATCTTCGCGGTCGCCCTTGTAGGTGGTGGACCCGAGCCGCTTGGGATCCCAGTCGGTGGAGTCTGGTGTGGGGTCGAAGGGGCAATGGGTGAGAATCATCGGGTAGTAGACGAGGAACGGCTTCTTCTTGTTAGTGTCGATGAAGTCGCAGATGAAGTCGGTACAGACCTGCGGGCCGTATTCGCCGCTGGTGTAATCCTTCTCCACGCCGTTGATCTCCAACTGTGGGTTGACGAAGCGTCGGTCGATGCGTTTGCCATCTTCGTTGGACCGACCACTTCGGGTGTGTTGCCAGAGGCAGGATTGTTCGAATCCGAAATGCTGCGGCGAATCCTTGTCCTTGCCAAGTTGCCACTTGCCGGCGATGGCGGTCGCGTAACCTGCAGCCTTGAGCTGATGGGCGAAGGTCGTTTGCCCACGGTCGAGCCAGCCGAACTTCACGTAGTTCCTGACGTTGTAATGGCCGGTCATGATCTTCGCGCGTGACGGCGTACAGATCGGGTTGGAGAAACAATTGGTGAAGCGCACGCCTTTGGCAGCGAGTTTGTCGAGGTTGGGCGACTTGCAAGATTCACTGCCGTTTGCGGACAACGCTTCATAGCCCATGTCATCGGCCATGATGAGAATCACATTCGGCCGGGTACCATCGGGAGCGGCTTGCGTGGTGAACGCCCCAAAAAGGAGCGCGGTGAGGGTGGTAAGACCAGATTTGAGTTTCATGATTGGATGGTCGTTTATTTGAGCTGCAGTTCGCTGCGTTTGACGGTGAGTGAGTGTATGGGTTTGCCGTCGATGTTGATGACGGTGTACTTGAAGGTTGGGTCGTCTGCTTTGAGATCAAAATCAACCCGACCGAAAGATTGCTTTTCGTTGTATCCGAAGAGCGAGTGCTTGATCAGACCGTGCACGTGCTGGTTTGTCAGGCGCGAGGATTGGCATTCGTATAGGGGATACATGCCCTTAATCCCAGTATCGATTTTGTAAGCGTCGGAACGATGGCGGTCGGCGGAAAGGATGACGAGCCCGGGGATCTTCTGATCAGCGATGTACTGGAAAATCTCCTGGCGTTCGCCGGCAAAGCCATCCCAAGTATCTTTGGAGCCAGGTTTCACCTTCGGTGTCATAGGGACGTTGGTGCAGAGCACTTTGAAGGTGGCTGGCTGCTTGAGCGTTTGCTTGAGCCATTTCAACTGAGCTGGGCCAAGCATTGAGGGGTTCTCCTTACTGCGCGGCGATTCGCGATAGTAGCGACCATCGATCATTACGAAGTGGACGTCGCCGATCCGAAAATCAAACCAGCAGCCGGGTTGTTTTTCGCCACCGCCGTAGTAGGGGTTGTCGTAGTTCTCCTTGAAGATTTCCCAGACCTTGCGCTTCCACTTGGGCTTTTCGATATCGGGGCCACCCCAGCCGTCATTAGTGGTAAAGTCGTGGTCATCCCAGATGCCGTAGATCGGTACGGTTTTGGCAAGTTTCATCCACTCGGGTTGGCTCTGGCGGCGGTAGTAGTGGAACAGTTGCATTTCTGGTGTTTCAGGGTCGTCGATATAAACATTGTCGCCGAGCAACAGCACCGCGCGCGGGTCGAGGGTGCCGATGGTGTTCCACACACGTTCGTTGGCGGGTACGTATCCTGAGCCGCCGCCAAAGGCGATGGTGAATTTATCCGTCGGCTCGTCCTTCTTCAACGCCGTGTTGGGCAGTGCGCGCTCCCATGGCCAAGTTGTGGCATCGTACTTCCAAGCGTTAGGCTTATCGTTGGCGATGTCCAGTAACAGCTGGGTATGTTTCGGGTTCACCTCAAAGGCAGAGGTCTCCTTCAGATAGGCGATAGCCTCCTTTTTCTTTCCTTGCAGGATCAGCTTGAGCGCATGCGGATGCACTCTTTTTACCTGCCCGCGATTGCCGGGCTTTTCATTGTTCACCCGCGGCGGGTTCGCCTGCCCTTCCTGAGCTAGAAGTGGCGCGGCATTAAAGCCGATCGCCATGGCGCCAAGGCAGAGCCAATTTTTTAATTTAGGATTCGTGAGGGAGTTTTTCATTATGTTTGAGATGTGAGAGTGGGTTAAGGGTTTTCGAAATTCTCCACCTGATACTGTTTGCGCAGGCGGTTGAGTTCTTCTTTCAGGGCGGCAATGGTGCGGGTGTATTGCGGGTCGCCGTAGCGGCTTTGCATTTCGTTGGGATCTTTTTTTAGATCGAAAAATTCCCAAGCATCAAGAGTGTCATCGGGGAAACGTATGAGTTTGTGCCGACCATCGGTGACTCCGTAGTGTACGGGCACACCGTGTCCGCCGGCTTCGTAGTAGTGATAGTAATGAGTTTTGCGCCAGTTGGCCGGCGTTTTTCCGCGAAGCAACGGCGTGAGGGCAAGGCCCTGCATGTCGCCGGGTTGTTTGGTGCCAGCGATATCGAGGAAGGTCTGGGCAAAGTCGAGATTGGAAACGAGATCGGTATTGGTGGTGTCGGGTTGGATTTGGCCCGGCCACCGAACGATGAGTGGTGTGTGCAGGCTTTCTTCGTACATCCAGCGCTTGTCGAACCAGCCGTGTTCGCCGAGCCAGAAGCCCTGGTCGGAGCTGTAGATAACCACGGTGTTATTGGCGAGCCCGTTGTCGTCGAGATACTCCAGCAGTCGGCCAACATTTTCATCCACTGCCTTTACGCAACGGAGGTAATTTTTGATGTAGCGTTGGTAATTCCAGCGCGTGCGAGCCTTACCCTGCAGGTTGAGTTTCTCGAACGCCTCATTACGCGGGCGGAAATGGTCATCGAAGACCTTAAATTGCTCCGGGGTGAACTTGCTGGAGTACTGGAACATTAAACGATGAGGGCCCATATGATCGGCAATACCCATCTTATGCTGAGCCGGTGCTGTGGTCCGGCCGGCGTAATTGTCGAAAAGCGTCGACGGTTCAGGAATTTCCATGTCCTCAAACACCTCCAGATGACGTAACGCTGGTTCCCAACGCCCGTGTGGTGCCTTGTGTTGGGTCATGAGAAAAAATGGTTTATCCGCGTTGCGTGTCTCGAGCCATTTCAATGATTGATCCGTGATAATATCAGTCGTGTAACCGGTGTGCTTCACGTTTTTTCCGTTGGTGAACAGCAACGGGTTATAGTACTGGCCCTGACCTTTAAGCACCTCGAAATGATCAAATCCAGTGGGCGTGGATTTAAGGTGCCATTTGCCGACGATGGCGGTTTGGTAGCCGGCTTTTTTAAGAAGCTTAGAGACGGTCTGTTGCGAACCGTCAAACATGTCCTTGTTGGTGAGCTGCCCGTTCAGGTGCGAATATTTTCCGGTCAATACCACTGCGCGCGACGGGGCGCAGATGGAATTACTCACCAGACAATGCTTGAAGAGCATGCCCTCTTTGGCGATGCGATCCAGATGCGGTGTGGGCGCAACTTTCGCCAACGGTCCACCATACGCGGAAATGGCGTTCAGCGCGTGATCATCCGTGAAGATGAACAAGATGTTCGGGGGTTTTTCGTCGCTGGCATGTGTCATGCCAGCCATCAATATTAGGATAGTAACAAGCTTCAGGAGTGAGACAGATTTCATGTGTTATTTAGAAAGGGGTTTAGCGTTTTCCACAAAGGCGGCCGGCCGACTGTTTTTTGAGATATTGTTGGTGAATGTTTGAAGATGTTTTTGGAGGCGACGCACAATGTCAGGGTTTGCCTTTAACACATTTTGTTTTTCACCGATATCGGTTTCCAGATTGTATAGTTGGGTGGGTTTACCTTTGTTAACGTGAAGCTTCCAATTGCCCGAGCGCACGGCGTTGAGGTTGGTGCGGCTGTGGTAGAAAAAGGCTTCATGCGGAGTGCTCGCCTTGCCGGTGAGTACCGGCCAGACGTCTTTGCCGTCGATGACGCGGTCATTCGGGAGCTTGGCGCCGGCGAGTTTGGCGAAGGTGGGGAGTAGATCCATGGTGGTCATGAGTTCGGGATTAGTTTTGCCGGCCGGGATTTTTCCAGGCCAACGGACCACTGTGGCTTCGCGCATACCACCCTCGAAGGTGCTGCCTTTGCGGCCTTTTAGCGGGCCGGCGCTGCCAATGGCTGGACCATTATCGGAGGTGAAGATCACCATCGTGTTGTCGTCAAGGCCGTGCTTTTTGAGGGTATCGAGGATGCGTCCCACGGACCAGTCGATCTCGTTGATGGCCTGACGAAAGAGACGATCGCGGGTCTTGTAGTCGACCGAGCCATCCTCGAGTTTTAGTTTCTCAGTGATTTCCTTCGTCACACCTTTCATGAACGGCGGTGCCACATGGAGTGGCTTATGTGGAATCGGGTGAGGGACGTAGAGAAAGAATGGCTCGTTCTTGTTTCGCTCAATGAATGACACCGCATGTTCGGTGATGCGTTTAGTCAGGTAATCTGCGTTGGGATCCATTTCGGTGACCGTTTCGTTTTCGAGCAAGGCCAGAGGTGGGAATTGGAAGTGACTTTGCCGCGGGTGGAACGGATGGATGTCGTGGCTATATGGGATGCCGAAGAACTCGTCGAACCCTTGCCGCGTTGGCAAGAACTCGGGCTGGTCGCCCAAGTGCCACTTGCCGTAGATGGCGGTTTTGTAACCGACGCTTTTGAGGACCTCGGCGATGGTGACTTCCTTGGGGTTGAGCCCCTTGGGATCGCCTGACAAGAGGACACCGAACTTGGAGCCGGTGGCCATGTCGATGCGGGTCGGGTAACAGCCGGTCATCAAGGCCGCGCGCGAGGGCGTGCAAACTGGAGCCGCCACGTAAAAACTGGTGAGCTTGGCTCCTTCCTTGGCCATCTGATCGATGCGTGGGGTGTGGACATGTTTGCCGCCGAAGCAACTGAGATCGCCATAGCCTTGGTCGTCTGTGAAGATCACCACAAAATTGGGGTGGTCTTCCGATTGGGCAGAGAAACCGGTCAACAGTAGCATTGAAACGATGGCAGCGAACAGGGGCTTCATTGCTTATTATTAAGGGGCTGAACTTTGTCGGTGGCGTACTCGTTTTCGATGGCCATGAAATTGTCGAGCAGGGTTTGGAGGCGTCGGCGGTGGCCTTGGTGCTCGAGGTCGGTGGTCACCTGTTCGCTGTAGCGGGCGACGTTGGAGGTGACGGGGATGTCGTAGAGTTTGCCGTCCTGATTGAGACGAAAGCGTTTGTCTCGCACGAAGTAGCCGCGACCGTAGTTGATGAGGACGTGCTCGCGGTTCTTACCGGGACCGCCGGTGAGGTGGTGGGCGAGGTTGAGGCCGTCGACCTTGCGGTTGAGCCGGATGCCGGCCAGTGAGGTGACGGTGGGCAGGACGTCTACGAGGCAGAAGAATTCATCGCGCACGCCGGGCCGGATAGTGCCGGGCCACCAGGCGAGCAGGGGAACGCGGCTGCCGGCTTCGGTCATCGTGCCTTTGCCTCCCTTGAGCTTTAGGCCGGGAAGGTGGCTGGTAATGTTTTTGTGCGTGCCGTTGTCGCCGGTGAGCAGGACGAGCGTGTTCTTGTCGAGGCCGTGTTTTTTCAGGCGCTTGAGAAGGCTGCCGACGACATGGTCCATGTAGGTGATCATGTGGCCGAAGGCGATGGTCTGCTTGTCGAGGTCGTCTCTGAAATTCGTCCGGGCCAGTTTCTCCAGTTTGGGGGGATGCACGAACGGGGAATGGACGAGCGCCATGGGGTAGTAGAGAAAGAAGGGCTCGTTTTTTTTGCGGTCGATGAAGTCCAGGGCGAAGTCGTGGAAGTAATCCGGGCCGAAGTCACGTTCGCCGCCGTTGATGACTTTGCTGTTGTGATAAATCTGCGGTTTGTAGTAGCGGCTGGATTTTTGGTCGCCGTACACCCAGGTCCACATGCAGTATTCGTCGAAGCCGTGCTCGACGGGTTGGTCGGGGAATTCGTCGAATTTGCCGAGTTGCCACTTTCCGGTGACGGCGGTGGCGTAGCCAGCGGCGCGGAAATCATGCCCGAAGGTCCGGATGCTTGCGGGCATCCGGACGCCTTCGCCCTTGCCGATGAGGGCGCGGAAACCGGTGCGCGGCGGGTAGAGACCGCTCATGATCATTACCCGCGTGGGCGTGCACAAGGGCGTGGCGTAGGCGTTTTCGAACCGCAGACCTTCCGCGGCCATGCGGTCGAGGTGCGGCGTGGTGTAGATGGTGCTTCCGTAGCACGCGAGCCCTTCGGCCCCGATATCGTCCGCCATGATGACGATGACGTTGGGGCGGTCGGCGCGCTCCGCTTGCGCGGGCAGGATGATCCACAGCGCGGTCAGGATGGCGGTCAATCGAAGGCTCATGGCGGAGGGATTAGTTTAAGCTCTAGGGTTTTTCCGGTTGGACTGGGGAACGTTTGCCGGATGGGGCGTCTGGAGTAGAGGAAGGCCTAGATTTTTTCCGGTGCTCCTGTAATTCCGGCCAAGTCAATTTGCCATCGCTGTTGGCGTCCGCCTGCGGGAATTTCCGGAAATAATTGGCCTTCCACAATTCAGCGTCGGTTACGGTAGGCTTTGGCTTGGGTCGTGAAGGGATCATGGCGAGCAATTCTTTGCGGTAGGACTCCAGTTGGGGACGATGGGTAGAATCGTGGGCGATATTCTTCCACTCGTGGGGATCTTTGAAAGTGTGATAGAGTTCCTCTTTACCATTGCTGTAGCGGATGTAGCGCCAGTCTTTTGCGCGCAGGCTGTAGCTCTGTTTAGCCGGGTCGTAATGGTTAGCCCATTTGTAGAGTGCGGTCAGGGCGGTGTCCGATCCCGTCCACTGGCCGCTTGCCGGTTGGGTCAGCAACGGTTTCAGGCTGTGACCATCGAGGGGTCTGCCTTTCTCATTCTTCATGGTGTTCGAGGGTAGGTCACACAGATCGATAAGGGTGGGGTAGAGATCGATCAGGCTGACCGGCAGATCGGAAACTCCACCGGCTTTCGAAATCCCGGGCGCGCGCAGGATTAGCGGTACACGTGTGCTCTCCTGCCAGAGTGAGTTCTTGTAGAGATGATTCTTCTCGCCCATGCCCCAGCCGTGGTCGCTAGTGAAGATGACAATGGTGTTGTCCTTGAGCCGGGAATTGTCGAGCGCGTCGAGGACTTCGCCGACAAGGTCGTCCACCGATGCCACACTTGCGAGATAGGCTTGAATGAATTTCTTCAAGGCCAGCTCGCCATGGCCGTCAAAGGACTTCAAGAGGCTTTGATACATCTTATCGCCTCGGTCGCCGTCGGCGGGGTCCACGGTGTGCTTGTAAGTATCCTTCGTATCATCGGACCGGATGTCTGGTAGTTCGATGGATTCGAGGGGGAATTGGTCGAAATACTTCTGCGGTACAATCAATGGCGTGTGTGGGCGCACAAAACCAACGCCCATGAAAAACGGTTTCGCCTGTGGGTCAGCGGCGATTTCCTTGAGGCGTTTCACGGCCCATTGGGCGTTGAGTTCGTCCCCTGTGGAATCACGGTCATCGTCCGATTCGTAGCGCATTTCCCGTTGTTTGCGCCAACCACCCGTACGCCAGGTTAGTTTTTCTTCGGGTAGAAGTTTTCGCAAAGGACCGAAGGAACCGTCGATGGCGCCGAAATCATCACGAAATGGGGCAGGCACGTCGGGATGCGGAAGGTTTTCCTTACCGCCGGCGTAGGCGAAGGGGCCGTAATCCGACGGATGCCCAATCTCATTCCATTCCTTTTCGTCGCGATTGTGCATCACCTTGCCCGTGCCCAGGGCGTGGTAACCCTGTGCCCGAAAATGCGCCATCATCGTGCGGGAATTCTTCAACACCTCGTTTGCATCCCAATGTTCAAACCCGAACACTCCGGAGGTGTGTGGGTAAAGTCCGCTCATCAGGCTGGCTCGCGAGGGATTGCAGATGGGTATGTTGCAGTGCGCTTGAGTGAAGGAAACGCCAGTCTTGGCTAAGCGCGCGATGTGGGGCGTCTTCGCCTGCGGATGTCCGCCAAAGCCTGTCACGTAATCATTCAAATCATCGCAAATGATAAAGAGTACATTTGGCTTCTCGGTCGTATCGGCCCAAATGGATCCGGTCCAGAGGAGTGAAGACAGAATGAGCGCGCTGTGTTTCATTGGATCCGCTGAGAATCGGTCAAAACTGCCGCCGGCGCGAGCATAAGATACGCGTTTAGTTTGCCTCGAACTGAACACCTTTTTTATGGGTCGGCCGATCTTTCCATTGGGCTCCCTCGGGGTAGCGGTGTTGGGCGATGAAGTCCGGGCGGAATTCCAGACCCCAGCCGGGAGCGGTGGGTGTGACGTAGCAGCCGTCGCGGACAGCCACGGGATGCTCGACGGTATCCTGCAGAAAATCGATGTACTCCACCAGTTGTGTGTCGGAATGGCCGGCCACGGCGATCTGATCCCACATGCCGTAATGTTGGATCATATTGCAGAGGGCGATGCCGCCGCCGTGCGGGCAGACGGGCACGCCGTATTTGGCGGCCAGCAGAATGATTGCCATCACGTCATTCACGCCGGCGACGCGGACGGCATCAATCTGGCAGTATCGAATCGCGCCGCTCTTGAGCAGTTGCTTGAAGATCACGGGCGACGCCGCCTGTTCGCCGCAGGCAAAATCAAAGGAGGCATCGGCGAAGGTCTCGGCCAATTCCACATAACCGAGTACATCGTCGCGGGCGATGGGTTCCTCGATCCACTTCAGGCCAAACGGTCGATATTGCTCGATGTGTTGCTTGGCTTCGGCCAATCCCCAGTATTGGTTGGCATCAACCATCAGTTGCGAGTCAGGCCCGATGGAGTCGCGCATGAACCGAATTCGCGCCACGTCTAGGGCGGAGTCCTGACCGACCTTCAGCTTGAATGCATCGAACCCTTCCGCTTGCAATTTGCGGATGGTGGCGAGGATTTCTTCATCGCTCAAGCCTAGCCAGCCGGCGGTGCAGTAGGCCTTGGGGCCGCGCGTGGCCATGGCGGCTTCGCGTTGGGGCACCTCGGCGCGGCGCGCTTGCAGGAGGGCGATAGCTTCCTCGCGAGTGAGGGCATCGTCAAGGTTGCGCCAATCGATGCAGTCGGCAACAAATTCCGGTTCCAAATCCACGAGCAATCTCCAGAGCGGTTGATTGAGGGATTTGGCCCAGAGATCCCACATGGCATTCAACACGGCGCCGGCGGCCATGCGAAACACGCCGTCGTGCAGCCAGCGCAGTTGATGATGATCGATCAGGCGCCGATAGAGTTGGAACGGAGCGGCGGTGAATTCATCGAGCTGCGTGCCAACCACTAGTTGGCAGAGATCGCGGATGCCGTGGCACATCCAGTCTGTGCCCGCGCCGATGGTGAACACGACCGACACACCGCGCAGATCAGAATTAGTTTCCAGATGCAACACGGCCGAGGAATAATCCGGTGCTTTATGAAAGGGATCGGAACCCAGCATTTGGTCCGAGGTGGGCACGCGCAGATCAATGATCTCGGCCGAAGTAATGGTGATGAGAGATTGAGGCATATTTTTTCAGGAGATCTCCGGAGGATGCGTGACAGTTCAGGCGTTTGGAGAACTACACGGTTTTTCCGGCTCCATCGTTTGCCTTGGAGCAAGGCGTTGAGATGCTGGGCGTTGCTGCCTAAAACTTCCGGTACTTGCCTTCGAGTAGCGGATTAGCTTTTTCGAGGTTAGTTACGCGCATTTTCTTAGCGTCCCAGTTCAGACGTTTGCCTGGGAATTGGCAGGCAACCACACCGAGGCACAAGGACTCGGCCAGTGGCCCGGCATAGTCGAACCCAGCTAGGGTTTTGTCCTTACCTTCGATAGCATCGAGGAACTGCGTGTAGTGGTTGACGTCCTTGAATTCTTTTTTGTTAACGCCATTCAGAACGGTGTCGGGATAGAAGGTGGGCCCGTTCCATGGTCCGTGGGGCAGCACCATCCGACCTGCTTCTCCGACATACAGGGCTCCCTGCCTGGGTAGTTTATCGCCGTTGGGCAGTTGAAGATCAGGGTTTCCATTATGGCGAGGAGCCCCGTCACCGTCCCACCATGTGAAGGTGAAATTATCGGTGGTATATTTAGTGGGGGCAAAACCGTAGTGTACCTTATTCGTCTCGGCATGGCCAAAGCCATTGGGCTCGCGGCATTCCGCCTCGACCCACAGAGGGTCTTTGAGGTCGAGCGATTTAAAGGGAGTATCAAAGATATGAATCCCCATGTCACCCAATGTGCCGCAACCGAAATCAAGAATTTTCCGCCACTGACCGGGGTGATAAACTTTCTCGGTGAAGTGTCGAACCGGCGCCGTGCCGAGCCAGAGATTCCAGTCGAGCGACTCAGGCACAACAGATTTTTCGGCGAATGGCTTGCCGTCATATCCCCAGTTCTTAAAGCTCCATACGTAGACCTTTTTGATTTTACCGATGACACCCGCCTTGATGTGGTGTCGAGTGAAGCGGTAAGCAGCGCGGGACTGGTTTTGGATACCCATCTGTGTGGTGAGTTTTTTCTCCGCGGCAAATTCAGCAAGCTCCCGTGCCTCACTAAGCTTGTGCGTTAAGGGCTTCTGCGTGAAGACGTGTTTGCCAAGCTTCATCGCGGCCATTGTGGCCGGGTAATGGGTATGGTCCGGTGTGGAGATAGAAACCACGTCTATCTTGTCTCCGAGGGTCGCCAGCATCTCTCGGTAGTCTTGGAAAAACTTGGCGCTCTTGTGCTTTGAAAGCCACGAATCGATCATACCGCGTTCTCGGTCTACGTCGCAGAATCCAACTGCCTGCACACGTTCGTGTTTAACTAACTCACCGGTATCTACTCTGCCTTTGCCGCCGGTGCCAATGTGGGCGGTACAAATCCGGCTGTTGGGTGAGTTGGCTCTCAACCCTGAAGGCAGCACAAAAAAACTGCTGACGGCGGCGGATGTTTTAACGAAATCTCTGCGGGATAATTTGTTCATTGCGTGAGTAAATGGATGACTGATTATAGGGTGGTGGTTTGGGCTTGTCGATGGGATTGGCATATTACGGCGAAGACAATCTTACTCGAACGTAACGGCAAACCAGATGTTTTCTCTAAGTTATTCTAAATTACTTTTTAGGATTCAGTTTTCCGCGTTCCACAGAGAAAACTTTTCCAGTTGGTTTTGTCGGAAGAGTGGCTTCCCAGTTTTTAATTTGTCTGATGAGTTGTTGGGTTATTTCTGGGTTTTTTGAGGTAAGGTCGTTTTTTTCAAAGGGGTTTGCTGTAATGTCGTAGAGTTCTGTGTGGGAGAATTCATTGTTGGATAGGAGTTTCCAGTTTTTGTAAACGACGGCGAAAGACACCCAATGGTGAGGTCGGTCTTTGGGTGCAGGCCATCGGGATTGTGCTTTCCAGAAAAGTGGTTTTTCGCGGGTGGGTGATTTCCGGCCTTTGAGTGTTTCGAGTTGGCTGACTCCGTCGGGGCGGTAGCCTGCTGGAAACTTAGCCCCAGCAAGCTCGCAGAAGGTGGGGAGAAGATCGATTGCAGAGATAAGAGACTCATTGTCCACTTTTCCTGCCCCAATTTTTCCAGGCCATCGGGCAATAAATGGAACACCAATGCCGCCCTCAAATAAGGCTGCTTTGTAGCCCTTGCGATCTCCGGTTATACCCTTTGCAGCACCAATACCGTATCCTGCTCCGGTGGCAGTATCGTGCATTAGTGTTAGCTCGGTAGGGGAAGCTGCTCGAGCGGGTCCATTATCTGAACTGAAAATTACGAGGGTGTTTTTTGTGAGTTTCAACCTGTCTAGAGAGTTAAGGACTTCGCCAATTCGATCGTCTGCGTGGGAAAGGACTGAGGCGTAGATATTATCCGGCTCGGGAAGTTCACGGAAACGCCAACGATATTTTGGGACGGTGTGGAAAGGTGTGTGGGGTTCATGTATCCATAGGTTTATGAAGAAGGGTTTTTTCTCTTCATTGCACTTCTCAATGAAAGCGATCGTGTGCTTGGCGTCCTCGTGCACGGGCATTTGTTCTCCGGCGCAATTGAATGCTCCATACTCATCATAACCGTATTCACTTGGTAGCGGTGAATCGGTGATCATGTTATTTGCCAGGTGCCATTTCCCAAAATGAGCGGTGCGGTATCCAGCTTTTTTCAGCATGCGTGGAAGCAGGGGTGCTTTGGTGTTTAGCCAATCGGGCATGCCGCGCTTGGCATTGCTGGGTACCCAGGCAAAGTGGCCGTTGATGTTATAGCGAGCAGGGAAATGACCGGTCATTACTGCAGTACGACTTGGGGAACAAACCCCACTCGCCACAGTGAATCGAGTGAAGTCCGTGCCTTCTTCGGCAAGCCTATCGATGTGAGGGGTCTTCACATAGGGATGACCATGGCAACTGAGGTCACCCCAGCCCCAGTCGTCGGCAAAAATGAAGATGATGTTTGGTTTGGTTGCCCAAACATTAATTGTAATCACCATGCTGAAAATCATGGTGAGCAGGGCTTTTTTATTAAAGTTCATGGTTTAATTTTTTCGATTTTCATGACCCACTTCTTAGTGGGCGAAGGTGGCGCGTGCTCTCTGTTTGGTTTACCATCATTATCTTGCGGACGGGTCTTAGCCTTGAAGCGATCGCTCGATCAATCCTGTAATTGATCAAGACCGCCATTGTCGTTATTTCGATTGTAACCCCGCCGTGTTTACGGTCATCACTTTGAAGCCTCTTTTATTGAGAGTGAGGGTGTCTTTCAGGGTGTATTCCATTTTTGCCAGCGGCACGGTCGGGGTGTCGCTGTATTGCAGGCCTTGAAAGAGCGGGCGGCCGAAGCGGTTGCTCGGCTGCTCGGGCACGGTGGCGATGGTGCGGCTGCCCTGAAAAATGATGAAATGGGAAATGCCGCTTTCCAAATCAGCTTCAGCGGTCCAAGTCAGCGTGCGGCCAGTCCATTTCACGTCCTTGGGTGCAGGCGGCGGGGTGGTGTCGATCACCTTGGTGTCCGTGACGTACTGCATCCATTTTTGGGCAATGGCTTTGTTAGGCAGCCAGGTGCCCTTGTGGTTGTCGCCGATAAACGCCGCAGCGGGCACAGCCGTGACATCGAGTAACGGAGCGAGCCAAGCGCCCTGCGTGGGCATGGGCTTGAGCGGTTGACCGGGCTGGGCGGGTACGCGCGCGGTGAGGCAGGTATCGAGCCACGGGATGGCGAGGTAGCGTTGGTTGCCGCATTCGTGGGCGGAAAGCGGATCAATCGCCATGCCGAGTAGACCGCCTCGACCGCGGATGGTGTTAAAAAAAGTTTCATTCATGGGCCACACGCGGGCGAAGCGGCCGGTCTTGACGGTGACGCCTTCCTTGGTGCCGGGGTTGCACATCATCGGCACGCCGAGCGCCGCCTTGGGCAGGGTGTGCGGCTTGATGGTGGGCCGATCGGGATTGGCCGCGAGGAAGGGCACGCCGGAGCGCAGCCAGGCGGCGGCCACGCGCTCGGGATGCAGCATCACCATGCCGCCGGCCCAATGTCCGCCGCCGCTATGACCCCAGAGCGCCCATGGCACGGTGGCCAGTTCGGCGTGTCCGCTGAGTTTGCCCAGCTCAACAAGCGCCTCCTGAAAAGCCTTGCTGGAGCCATTGCGCGGATCGCACCACATTTGGCAATCGGCCTTTTGCGGTTGCTCGTATGAAGGGGCCAGCAGGGCGCAGTCGTGTTTCTTGGCGAGCGCTTGCCAATGCAGATCGAACGCACCGGTCTGGCCGGATTTACACGAGCCTTCGCCACAGCCGTGCTGATGCACCACCACGCCGCGTAGTTGCTTCACGCCGGCAGGAATCCAGACCGTGTATTGCACGGGAAAAATCAATTCGCCCGGTTTGGCGGAAGCCTCGAACCGCACGCGATAGTACGGCGGCTTCACCTCCGGCGGATTATCGTACGGCGCCTTTTGGGCGGGGAGCGTGACCGTAAGGGCGAGCAGAATCAGGATGGCGTGGCGCAGATTCATGATGAAGGCACCAGTGTCGGACGGGCACGAGGCAGGGTCAATGGGGAAAACCGCCTGCGGGCTTGATTCGCGGAAGAGATCGGGCACACTGCGCGCATGTACTCCAAGCTTTTGGGTGTGTTGTTGTGGGCCGGGTTGGCCGGCGGGGCTTTAGCGGAGCCGGTTTTGAAACCGCTGTTTAACGGCAAGGATCTTTCTGGCTGGAAGGTGCCCGCGGGCAATGACTCGGCCGGCTGGTATAAGGCGGTTGATGGCGTTTTGAAAATTCAAAGCGGCCCGAAAAAGAAGGGCTCAGTGCTGTGGACGGAAAAGGCGTATGGCAATTTCATGATGGAGCTGGAGTTCCGCTTTGGTGAAGGCGTGGTGGACAGCGGCGTGCACGTACGCAACAAAGACCAGATTCAGATCGGCATCAGCGGCTCACTAAAGCGCGACATGACCTGCTCGCCCTACATCCCCGGTAAGGGCTATCCGGTGGAGGCCAAGAATATCAAGAAGCTGCTGAAGGCAAAGGATTGGAACCAGATGCGCATTCAGGCCATTGGTAAGGAATACACCGTGTGGTTGCAGGGCGAAAAGGTGATGACCTACAAGAGCGACTCGGCCATCTCGGAAGGCCCCATCGGAATTCAACTGCACGGCAACCGCAACATGGCGATCGACTTCCGCAAGCTCGGCATTCTCCAACTCAAATAATCTGATTTTAAAAATGAAAACTATCCATATCGTACTCGCTCTCTTCCTTCATTTGGCCGCCTTCGCCGTGGCCGGGCCGCTGGTTTATGTGGGCACCGAAGGGCCCGGCAAGGGCAAACACATCGTCTTCATCGCCAGCGACCACGAATATCGCGGCGAAGAAACCTGCCCGGCCATCGCGCGCATCCTGGCCAAGCGCTATGGCTTCAAGTGCACCGTGCTCTTTGGGCTCGATGAAAACGGCCACATCAAGGCGGGTTCCTCGGATGTACCCGGCATCGAGGCGCTCAAGGATGCGGACATGATGTTTCTCTTCCTGCGTTTTCTGGCGCCGAACGATGCGTGGATGAAGCAATTCACCGCGTATCTCGATCGCGGCGGCCCCGTGCTTGGCTTGCGCACCACCACGCATGCCTTCAACGGCCTCAAGGGCGAGTACGCCTATTACAATTTCAACTCGCGCAACGAGAAGTATGACTGGGGTTTCGGACGCCAGGTGCTCGGCGAAACGTGGCGACCACGCGAAGGGGCGGGCCATTATGGGAGCAATCATAAGTTCAGCACGCGCATGTTTGTTGTGCCTGAACACAAGGCGCATCCGGTGATGCGTGGCGTGACCGACATGCACGCTCTGGCAGGTGCCTACAGCGCCGTGCCGATTGAAGGTTCGGTGATTCTCGGTAAAAACCAGGTGCTCGATTCCATGAAACCCGACGGTAAACCGCTGGCCAACAAGCCGCCCAGCCCGAGCATTTGGGTGCGCGAATACACCTCGGCCAAGGGCAAGAAAGGCCGCGTGTTTGCAAGCACGCAGGGTGGTTCGGAAGATATCATCAGCGAAGGCGTGCGCCGCTGCATCATTAACGGCGTCTTCTGGTGCATGGGCATGGAAAAGGAAATTAAGGCGGACATGAACGTCGATTTCGTCGGCCCGTATCAACCCACGCCTTTTTCCTTCAATGGCGAAGCGCAAAACGTGAAGCCCGCCGACCTCGCCGGCTGGGAAAGTCCAATCATGCCCAAGGGTGAAAAGCACAAGCCAAAGCGCACTGTAAAACGCAACTAGTTTAACAATATGAGTGAACCAAAAATGAATCGCCGCACGGCGATCAAGGCAACCGCCGCGGCCAGTGCCGGAGCATTGGTGATATCCAAGGAATTCCTGAAGGCAGAGGAGGCCGCCCAGCCGTTTGGGCCGGACTTTCCGCGGCTGGAATCCCTGACCACCGGCGAGTGGTGGACGCGTCCGGGCAACAACGGCAAGCCGGCACCGAAAGGCCGCAAGGGCGCGCCGCCGAGCATGAATGTCCCACGTGATCAGGTGGTGGCGTTCGCCATGTACACGCACCAAAACGGCGTGCTGAAACTCTCCGCGCAGTTGTTTCCGCTGATGCCTGGCGAAAAACGCGAGGCGCGTTTGGAACTAATGTTACCCGGCCAAAAATGGAGCGTGGCGGCCAAGGCGGAAGTGCATTACCCGGGCTGGGACGCGCATTTCCGAATCGAGAATTGGGATGATTCGCACGATGTGAAATACCGCGTGTGCCACGGCGAGAAGGCCAAGTTCGAGGGGCTCATTCGCAAGGATCCCAAGAATCAGGACGAGATTGTTGTCGCGAATCTTTCATGTAATTCCAGCCGCACCACCGGTCCGCGTCAGGAGATTGTCGAGAATATCAGGCATCATAATCCGGACTTGTTGTTCTTCGGCGGCGACCAACACTATCGCCACACTGAGAACACGACCGGTTGGATTGAGTTTGGCATGCAGTACCGCGACATCATCCGGGACCGTCCGACGATCTGCATTCCGGACGACCACGATGTGGGCCACGGTAACGTGTGGGGCGAGAGCGGTAAACGGTCTACCATCCCGGGTGATGCCGATGGCGGCTACAAGTTTCCAGTTAAGTATGTGAATCAGGTGCAACGCCAGCAGACCTCGTGTCTGCCGGACCCGGCGGATCCCAAGCCGGTCAATCGCGGCATTGGCGTGTACTTCACGAGCCTCAATGTGGGCGGCGTGGACTTCGCGATTCTGGAGGATCGTAAATTCAAGACCGGCCCGGCCGGTAAGATTCCGAAAATGGGCCCGCGGCCGGATCACATCAATGATCCCAAGTACGATCCCAACAAGATCGATTTGCCCGGCCTACAGTTACTGGGCCCGCGTCAGGAAAAGTTTCTCGCCGACTGGTCTGCAGATTGGACTCATGCCGAAATGAAGGGCGTCCTTTCGCAAACTGCCTTCTGTGGCGCGGTGCACATGCATGGAGGGGCGGACCGCAGGTTATTGGCAGATCTGGATTGCAACGGCTGGCCGCAGACGCCCAGCCGTAATGCGCTCAAGTTGATTCGCCGAGCCTGGGCCGTGCACTTGTGTGGCGACCAACATCTTGCGGTGACCGTGAAACACGGCATCGAGGAACACGGCGATGGTCCGTACGGTTTCACCGGCCCGGCCCTGGTGAACACCATTTACGGACGCTGGTGGCATCCGCTCGACGAGAAGGCGGGGCCCAATCCTGTGCCTAATAGCCCGCTGCCGTGGACCGGCGATTTTAAGGACGGTCTTGGCAACAAGATCTCCATGATGGCTTATGCCAATCCGGAGGATCGCAGTGACGAAAAGAAACGCGCCGACGGCTACGGCCTTGCGCGGTTCAATAAGAAGACCCGGCAGATCACCTTCGAGTGTTGGCCACGCTTCTGCGATGTGAGCCAAGGGGATAAGGCACAATTTGCCGGCTGGCCGATTACGGTGGATCAGGACGCCAACGACGGCCGCGAGGTCGCCGGCTGGCTGCCCACACTGCAGTTCGCCAAGGGCGTGCGCCCGGTGGTGCAGGTGATTGAGGACGCCACCGGCGAAGTGCTCTACACGACACGCGCCAAGGGTGAGACCTTCCAGCCGCGCGTGTACAGCAAGGGCAAACACACGGTGAAAATCGGCCGGCAAAAGCCAGATCGTGTTACCGTGAATGATCTCGAGCCCAAGTCGAAGAAAGCCGCCGGCACCATGAAAGTGGCTGTGTAATTAATCCGGAATAATTCCAGGGGGGACGAGTTTCAACTCGTCCCTTTTTTATTTGATCCGGTGGCGAAGTTCAGGCCGCGTTGCCCATGGTCTGCATGAGTGCAACCCCCCAGAGGTTAAGACCGAGCAGAGACAAAGCTTGAGGGCGCTGGAGGCAAGTCAATTGGCCGCTTCCACTGTGATGATGATGGATTTGGAGGTGGGCGTGTTGCTGATACGGGCGGTGCTGTCGAGCGGAACGAGGACGTTGGTCTCGGGGAAATAGGCCGCCGCACAGCCGCGGGGCAGATCGTAGGGCAGGGCGAGAAAGAGCTTGGCTTCGCGGGTTTCGCCCTGCCAATGGCTGGTAAGATTCACGGGCTGCTCCGGTTCTAGTTCGCGGGCGGTCATGTCCTCGCGATTCAGAAACACAACCCGGCGTTCGCCGCGAATGCCGCGGTACCGGTCGTCCATGCCGTAGATAGTGGTGTTGAACTGGTCATGACTGCGGATGGTCATGAGAACCAATTGATCGTCTGTGAGTTCCAAGGGTTCCAGTGGATGAATGCTGAAAGGCGCCTTGTCGTTCTGTCCGAATCGGCGTTCCTTGGCGCTGTTGGGCAGATAAAATCCACCGGGCTCGGCGACACGTTGTTCGAAATGATCAAACCCGGAGATAGTTTTCTCAATGCGTTGCCGGATCAGGGCGTAGTCTTCGGCAAACTCGGTCCAAGGCGTCACGTCATCGGTCAACACAGCCCGGGCCATGCCGGAGACAATGGCGGGTTCGCTGCGCACAGTTTGGCTGATGGGTTCCAGATTGCCGCGCGAGGCGTGCACGATGCCCATAGAGTTTTCCACGGTCACAAATTGTTTTCCATCGCGCTCGCTGCGGCCGAGGCAGGGCAGTATCAACGCTTGCCGGCCGGTGATCAGATGGCTGCGATTGAGTTTGGTTGACACCTGCACAGTCAACCTGCAGCGGCGCAAACCTTCGGCGACTACCTTCACATCCGGTGTGGCCGAGAGGAAGTTTCCGCCGAGGGCGACGAGCACCTTGGCTTGGCCAGCGCGCATGGCGCGGATAGATTGCACCACGTCAAGCCCGGGTTTAGTTGGTGGGGTAAAACGAAACTCCTCCCCCAGCGCTTTCAAAAACGCCGACGGGGCGTTGGTGGTGATACCCATGGTGCGGTCGCCCTGCACGTTGCTGTGCCCACGCACAGGCAAGAGGCCGGCGCCGGGTTTGCCGATGTTGCCGCGCAGGAGATGAAGGTTCACTAAGTCCTGAATGCAGGCCACCGCAGTGATGTGTTGGGTCAGACCCATTGCCCAGCAGGAGATGACCGACCGAGCCCTGCGATAGGTGTCGGCGGCGGCTTCGATTTCCTTACGGGTCAGGCCGCTCTGTGTTGTGAGGTCATTCCACTCCACTGCCTCAAGTGCGGTGCGCCATTCGGCGAAGCCGGTGGTGTGTTGATCAATAAACTCCTGATCCAGCACCGTGCCGGGCGCCTCGGCTTCGGCGGCAAGCAGCGCTTTTTGCATACCCTTGAGCAGCGCCATGTCGCCATTGATTTTTACCTGCAGATATTGCTCGGCCAACGGCGTGGCCATGCCGAGCATGCCGCGCACTTCCTGCGGATGAGCAAAGCCCAGCAGGCCGGCTTCCTTTAAGGGATTCACCGCCACGATCTCGGCACCGTTGCGTTTGGCGGCCTGCAGCGAGCTGAGCATGCGCGGGTGGTTGGTGCCGGGGTTTTGGCCGAAGATAAAAATGGCTTCGGCCTGTTCGAAGTCCTGCAGGGTTACGGTGCCTTTGCTGATGCCGATGGTGGCTTTGAGGGCGGCGCCGCTGGATTCGTGGCACATGTTTGAGCAGTCGGGCAGGTTGTTGGTGCCAAACCGGCGGGCCATAAGCTGATACAAATATGCGGCCTCGTTGACCGTGCGGCCGGATGTGTAAAAGATCGCTTCATTGGGCGATGCCAGCGCGTGCAGTTCCTCCGCGATCAGGCTGAAGGCGTCATCCCAGGCGATCGGTTCATAATGGGTGGCGCCCTCGCGCAGAACCATGGGTTCGGTGAGGCGTCCCTGCAGTTCGTGCCAGTGATCGGTTTGCGCAGCTAGCTCGGCGACTGAGTGAGTTTTGAAAAAATCCGCGTCGCAACGGTTGCGATTAGCGGCCTCGGAGGCCAGCGCCTTAGCGCCGTTCTCGCAAAACTCGGTGGTGGCCCGATGCTCATCGGGATCCGGCCAGGCGCAGCTGGGGCAATCGAAGCCGTCCTTTTGGTTCAGACCCAGCCAGGACTTCAGCGCGCGACCGGCGCCCGATTCCCGCAGGGCGTGCTTCATGGAGCTAGTCACCGCCGGCAGACCCGCGGCGGATTGCGACGGAATACTACGTCGTAGTTCGGTGAACTCCTCGGGATTTTCCGCGGCCGGTTGTGAGCCTTTCGCCATGTGCGGGTATCATCCAAAAATCTGCCATTCATTCAATCCTCAACCGACGGCTTTGACACGCCGAAGTCGGCTGCCTAAACTCGTCAGGTGAAATTTGCTAACCTAATACTCGTGCTCGGTTTCAGTTTGCAGGCGGGCCAAAATGCTGCGCCGTCGTCGCACATGGTGTTTGATGACAACTTTCCGGGCGACATTTTGATCAACGAAGTACGCGTGCCAAAAGCGGGGGAGGCGATGTATACCTATTACGAAACGCTCGGCTGGCGCGGCCGCGCGGCGGGGTATGCGGGCATTCAAGCGCACCCCAAGGCGCACAATTACATTTTCTCCATCTGGGATCACAAAGGTCACACCGCGCCGATCCGCGCCGTGCATCGCGGGCCAGGGACGTTGACCGAGAAATTTGGCGGCGAGGGCTCTGGGCTCAAGTCGTGGAACTTTACGCTCGGGTGGGAGGTCGACACTTGGTACACGCTTGTCTCGCGTTGCTGGGTGATGGGCGATCACACTTATTACGGGTTCTGGAGTCGCTCGGGCAAGACCGGGCAATGGACGCATTTGGTCACCATGGATGTCGCCGCCAAGGAGGCTTTTTTCGAGGGCGGCACGGATGCCTTTATCGAGGACTGGCTGGAGACTGGTAAAAACGCGCGCACCTCCCATTTGCGCGGCGGCTGGAAACGCCGACTCAACGGTCAGTGGCACGCCTTCGGACGCGCGCAGTACTCGGTGAATTATTGGGATCTGGATCCCGGCAAGCGGTCGTTCAACTTCAAAACAAACTGGAACGGCGGCGTGGCCAAGGATGCCGCCGGTGAATTTTATTTCATGACTGCCGGCGGCAAGGCAACCCAGCCCACAACAAAGAATCCATCTCAACACGCCATCAAACGCGCCGCCCCCAAGCCTGGCTATGCGCCCTTAAAAATTAAATCCGCAAAGGTCAAGAGGGACGGCAACACTCTCGTGGTCGAGTGGGAAAACGATCCGGCTACGCTGCCGCAGTTTTCGTACAAGGTGTTTTACGACGGCATCGAGCCCAGCGCGGTCCCCAGCATGGTGCCCTCCGCGCGCCGGGCCGAGCTGCCCATCAAACAATCCGGCCGCGCCACCGTGCACCTGATCTGCGAGGATATCCTCGGTAACAAATCGAAGGTTTACACCCTCAACTTGACGACCGGGCGTTGACACCTTGGGCTGCCGTTCTTGCTCTTGACCGAGCTGTGTCGAGTGGCCGTCACCGTCAAATTTGCCTGAACTACTGCAAGCGTAGGCGGGCGGTGATGGGTTGATGGTCACTGGGGATTTGGGGGAAGTCTTTGAAGAGCACAATTTCCGTGCGGTCCACCAGCACCGGGCCACGGGTCAGAACCCAGTCGATGCGGCGGTCGCCGCGCTGGGTTTGGCCAAAGCCGTTGAAGGTGTTCCAGCCGGCGTTGACTTTTTCCTTGGCGACCTCAAACGAATCGTGAAAGGCACCCTCTGAGGTGAGCGTGGTATAGGCGCGGTTGGCCTTTGCGACCGCGTTGAAGTCGCCCACGAGGATGACTGGTAGCTGGGCCTTCAAAGCGTTCACTCGCTGCAGAATCAGTTGGGCGGATTTCTCGCGCGATGGCTGTGACCGGTGATCGAAGTGCGTGTTCCAGAAATAAAACTCTTTTTTCGTTCGGCGATCGAGAAAGCGCACCCACGTGACCATGCGTTTCACCGTGTTGCCCCAACTGGCGGAGCCGACTTTCTCCGGCGTGTCCGACAACCAAAAATGTTTCGTCTCCAACGGTTCAAACCGCGCATGCCGATAAAAGATGGCCATGAATTCTCCGCGCTGGCCACCTTCGCGCCCAGTACCGATCCATTTGTGGTCCGGTAACGACTTGTCCATGAACACCAGTTGATGATGCAGTCCTTCTTGCGTGCCGATGAGGTCGGCCTTCTGATCGGCGATCACTTTGACCACACCGCCTCGCCGCTTCGGCCAGGCATTTGCTCCTGTGGCACTGGCGTACCGAATATTGAACGCCATCACGTTGAGGGGCTCGGTAGTTTTAGACTGTTGTGCCTGAACTTCAGCACCAATAAATAGGATTAACACCAAGACAGTGTGCGTAAAAATAAATGGCATGGGCCTGAGTGTCTGGTCCTACGAAGTTTTCTTCAAGCGGGAAACATCGAGTTGCAACCGGTTAGGTTTGACCTCCATTCGCGACTGCCCAATGCTTCACCCATGACACGTTGGTTTCTCGTATGGTTGCTGGGCGGTGCCGGACTGTTGAGCGCTGCGCAGCCGAACATCATCGTATTCATGGTCGATGATTACGACAAATACGAGACGAGCGTGTACGGCGGCAAGGTGCTTACGCCACATCTCGACCGGCTGGCCCGGGAGGGGATCACTTTTGAAGATGCGCACGTGACCTCGACCGTGTGTACCCCGTCACGTTACACATTCCTGACTGGCCGATATGCGGGGTCGGCCTATTCAGCGCAATTTTTGGAGCTGTTCCCAAAGGGGCAGCAAAGCCTACCGGGCTTCAACGTAGAACTGGAACCGGATAATCAAAACGTTGCGGCGCTGCTGGCTAAGGCGGGGTATGCCACGGGCATGGTGGGCAAATTTCATGTAGGGCCGTCGCTCAGTGATGCGGAGTTTCGGCGGAAATACGGCCTGCACGAGATTGAGAAAAACGTACCCTTCACGCCGGCGCTCAACCGTAAAAAATTTGAAAATGAGAAGGGGTATCGGAAGGCCGTGAAGGATTTCGGGTTTACATGGGCCAAGAATATTTATTGGGATAATACTAAGGCGCCGTTCCAAAGTCATAATCCGGAATGGACGGCGGCGGCCGCGGTGGAGTTTATCGAGCGCCATAATCAGGAGCCGTTTTATCTGCACTACTGCACTACACTGTTACATGGACCGAATGGTTCTTGGCACAAGTCGCTGGATAAACCTAGGGTCACCGGCGAAGGCATCATCGATACGGATTTAAACGTGCTGCCGCCTCGAGATTCGGTCATGAAACGAATCGAGCAAGCTGGATTAACCTCGAATCAAGCCGGATACCTGTGGATGGATGATTCTCTCGGATTGATCCTCAAAAAGCTGGATGAACTGAAACTGGCGCAAAACACGATCGTGTTGTTTGTGGCTGATCACGGATCGGCCCACAAGGGGTCGTTGTACAAGGCCAGAGGCACGGAAGTGCCGTGCATTATGCGATGGCCGGCCGGGATGAAGGCTGGCGTGCGCAGTGATGAGTTGATTCAAAATACTGACTTTGTGCCCACATGGTTTGAGTTGGCTGGCGTGAAAAAGCCCGCCTCCTACCGGATGGATGGCGTGAGTCTGACTCCGCTTTTCCAAGCGCCGAACGAGCCGGTCCGCGAGCATGTATACGCCGAGATTGGCGCCGCGCGGTCCATCAAGACCAAGACGCACAGTTACATCGCCCTGCGGTATACGCAGGAACAGGTAGCTGGCGTGCAGAAACGTCAGCGGCGGGACCTTAAGGCTTTGACCGGCTTGAGCGGCGGTGTTTCACGTTCCATTGCCACACATTCGCACGCGTACACCGGCGATCAATTGTACGATTTGAACCGGGATCCGGATGCGCAGAATAATCTGGCTGACCACAAACGCCATGCCGGGACATTGGCTCAAATGAAACAAAAACTTGCTGCGGAGCTCAAACGGTTTACGGCCCGGCCCTATGGTGAATTTGTTCAGGGCGGCAACGCACTGGACGGTGGCGGATACGAAAAGGTGTTCGAAACCCTCCGCCGCGCGGCGGGCGACAAGAAACCCAAAAAATAGGCCATGCAAAGCAGTGCCAAAAAAAAGTGATGCGGATCGTGGTTGTCGTATTGTGGTGGTCGCTGGGGTCGGTTATTGCGGCGCCGCCCGTGGTGCCGGGGCTGTTGCATGAGCGGCATGGATTGGATGCAGCCGGGCAGGGGCGGTTGTTGATCGAGGAGCTACGCTGCGCCGGGTGCCATGCGGGGCCGGTGCAACGCAAGTTGGGACCGGATTTGTCGGGGGTAGGCGCGCGGGTGGATGCGGGTTATCTGCACCGGTTTTTGTTGGACCCACAAAAAGAAGATCCGGGTACGCAAATGCCGGATGTGCTAGCGGCCGTATCGGCGGATGAACGCGAGGCCACGGCGGATATGCTGACACATTATTTGACGAGTTTATCCGCCGATAAATTTTCGCGGGCCAAGGTGGATGGCTCGATGATGGGAGCGGGCAAAAAACTTTTTGAGAGCGTGGGCTGCGTCACTTGTCACACGCCGGGCCAAGGAGTAGGGCTAAAGCATGTGCCGGCCAAGTACGGACTTGATTCGTTGTCGGCGTTTTTGTTTCAGCCGCATCACTCCCGGCCGGCGGGACGTATGCCGGATATGAATCTCACGCGCGACGAGGCGCGCTCCATCGCGGCATTTTTGCTGGGGACGAAGGAGTTGAAGGTCACAAAGCTTCTCCCTAATCCGGCCACGGTGGCGGCGGGTAAGGCGGTGTTCCGCAGTTTGAACTGCACGTCGTGCCATAAGTTGCCGAATCAAAAGTCGCAGTTGAATATGCCGATGGCCGAGCTTCGGGCGGGTAGGGGATGCCTGGCCGAGCAACCGGACGGCGTGCCTAATTTTCATTTGTCCGCCTTCCAGCGGGCAGCCATCGGTAAGGCTTTGGCAGGGATTCAAAAACCGTTGTCGGATCGGCAGCAGGTTCAGCATGCCATGACGGCTTTCAACTGCATTGCCTGCCATGCGCGCGATGGTTCGGGCGGCGTGAGCAATGCGATGTTTCAGCACTTCGGCACGGACGAGGAGGGGCTGGGCAATCCCGGCCGCATTCCGCCGACGCTGGACGGCGTGGGCGCGAAGCTTCGGCCGGAATGGCTGCGCAAGGTGTTGTTCGATGGGGCAACGGTGCGGCCTTATATGCACACGCGCATGCCGCAATTCGGCGAGGCCAACCTGCGGCATTTGCCGGGGCTGTTCGAGAAAGTGGATTCGTTGCCGGTGGTAGAATTATCGGAGCCCAAGCGCGAGGACCGTCGCAGGGTTCGTGAGGCTGGCCATTTGTTGGTGGGCGATCAAGGATTGAATTGCGTGGCCTGTCATAACTTCAACGGCAAACCGTCGCCGGGCTTGAAGGGGGTGGATTTACTGAATTCCTTTGAGCGGCTGCAGCCCAGTTGGTTTGCGCACTTTATGCGGAACCCTCAGAAGTTTCGCCCGGGTATTGTGATGCCGAACTTTTGGCCGGACGGCAAGGCGGTGCGGTCGGATGTGTTGAAGGGCCAAACGGAGGCGCAACTGCAGGCCTTGTGGTATTACTTTTCGCTGGGCCGCTCGGCGCGCGATCCCTCGGGCATTCGCTCAGTGGGCACGGATCTGGTGGTGAGCGATCGCACACGCGTGTATCGCGGCCGCAGTCGAGTGGCGGGCTATCGCGGGATTGCGGTCGGTTTTCCGGGTGGGTTGAATTACGCCTTCAATGCGCAGAACGGCACGCTTAGCGCTCTATGGCAGGGCGAGTTTGTGAGCGTGTACTGGGGCGGTCAGGGCGCGGGAAATTTTAATCCGAAACCGCGTGCCATCGAGCTGGCGCAAGATGTTACGTTTTATCGCTTGGTAAAGGCCGATGCGCCTTGGCCGTTACGACCGCAGATGACCAAGGAGAATCCGGTGAATCCCGATCCGTTGTATCCGCGCAATCGGGGTTATCGGTTTGAGGGTTATCAATTGGACGCCGATGGTGTGCCGACGTTCCTATATCGCACAGGAGCCGTGAGTGTGGCGGATCGCTCGCACGCGTTGGTGTCCAACCGGCTGAATGGCTTGACGCGCGCGCTGCATTTAGATGCGCCCAATTCGGAAACGGTTTATGTGCGGTTGTTGACCGGAAAGGTGCAGCGGTTGGCGCCGCGGCAATACGGCACGGAATCACTAAAAGTGTGGCTGCCGGAAACGGAAGTCCTCCTTCGTGGTGCCGGTGAGACGAAGGAATTGTTGATGAAATTAAACCTACCCAAAGGCAAGTCGGAATGGGGAATACGGTATGAGTTGTTGCGTTAACTGGTTGGGCCCCATGCTGGCCTCGGCAATCGCTTCAAGCGCAATTGCTGAGGAGGTGGGTGCGCGTTGGGGGACAGAGCAGCGGGAGCGGGAATATTATCGGGTCGTGAGTGTGCCGATTCCGATAGGGCAGGTGATTGAAGCGGGCGCGTTTGAGTTGCTACCGGACAATCGTATGGCTATCGGCACGCGGCGCGGGGAGATTTACCTGATGAGTGGGGTAGATGACGCCAAGCCGCGGCCGCGCTTCGAGAAGTTTGCCGAAGGACTGGATGAAATTTTCGGGCTGGCGTATCGCAAGAACGAGAAGGATGCGTTGTATGTGACGCACAGCGCGGAGCTGACTCGGGTGCGCGATACGAATGGCGACGGCCGCGCGGATCGGTTTGAGACGGTGTCCGACGCGTGGGGATATCGTAATTATCACGAGTACGCTTTTGGCTCGAAGTTCGATGCGCAGGGCAATCTCTACGTGGCGTTGGGGTTGTCCAGTTCGTACCATTCGCGTGCGCTCTATCGCGGATGGGCGCTGAAGGTTACGCCGGAGGGTAAGAGCATCCCGATCGCCAGCGGTCTACGTAGTCCGGGCGGCATCGGCCCGAACGAACACGGCGCGTTGTTTTACATAGAGAGTCAGGGACCGTGGAATTCCTCGTGCAGCCTGAAATTTCTTAAGCCCGGTGGATTCATGGGGCACCCGGCGAGTTTTAACTGGTACCCGTACGCCCCGAATCTTCCGCTGCCGATCGCGCCAGAGAGCGGCACACGCATTGTCACCGAAAAGGAAAAGGTGAAGGAACTCGTGCCGTATGCGGTGGTGTTTCCCTACATCCGCATGGGGCGCTCGATCACCGGGTATGTGGTCGATCAAACAGGCGGCAAGTTTGGGCCGTTTGAAAATCAAATATTTCTCGGTGACTACACGCAATCGATCCTTATGCGCGCGACCACCGAGCAGATCAACGGCGTGTGGCAGGGCGCGTGTTACCCGTTTCGAGAAGGGCTTTCCACCGGCATCCTGAATGTGCAATTCACCCGGCAGGGCCGCCTGTTGGCCGGCGGCACCAATCGCGGCTGGCCGGTGCGCGGCATTAAATCCTTCGCGCTGGAGCGATTGGATTGGACCGGAAAAATGCCGTTCGAGATCAAGCGCATCCACATCACGCCCGCTGGATTCAAAATCCTGTTTACTAAACCGGTCGATACCAAGACCGGCGACGATCCGAAGAGCTACAAGGTCAGCACTTTCACGCACATTTACCACGGCGGCTACGGCGGACCGGAGGTGGATCGGACCACGCCGGAAATAAAAAGTGCCAAACTCGCGTCTGACGGTTTGAGTGCGCAGATTGTTTTAAGTGAACTCAAACGCGGCCACGTGCATGAATTTGATCTGGGGGCCCTGCGCGGACGCGGGCAGGCGCAGGAACCGCTGTTGCATCGCCACGCCTATTACACTGTCAATGAAATCCCCAATAAATAAAATTCGCCTCGGCTGCTGCCTTGTCATGTTCGCCCAGATTGTGATGGGAGGGGGGTGGACGTCCGTGAGTCAGTGGCCCGCGCCGGAGGCACATCAGGCAGCGGCGGCGGACGCCAAATTCTTTTATGCCATCACGAGTCGCGCGGTGGCGAAATATGACCGGACGACGGGTAAGCGCGTGGCGTTGAGTACGGGTGCGGCGCGGCATTTGAACAGCGGATTTTTCTGGAAAGGCAAGCTGCTGTGCGCGCATTCGAATTATCCTTTTAAGCCCGAGCGCAGCGAGATCATGGTGCTCGATGTCGATACCATGAAGCTGTCGACCTTCAAGGCCTTCGGCAATGCCGGCGGCTCGCTGGTGTGGGTGTTGCGCAAGGAGGATCATTGGTGGTGTAACTTCGCTCACTACGGCGCGAGCAACGCCAAGACGTTTCTCGCCAAGTACGACGATCAATGGAGCGAGGTGGCGCGCTGGACGTATCCTAATAAGGTCATTTCCCAACTGGGTCGCTACAGTTTGTCCGGCGGCATTTGGCGCGGAGACGAATTATGGGTGACAGGGCATGATGATCCGGTGGCCTTTCGCTTGGCGCTCCCCAAGCAGGGCGCCGAGCTTCAGTACCTCGGCCAACACACGGTGCCGTTTACCGGGCAGGGCTTGGCAAACGATCCGGTTACCGGCGGGTTGATCGGCATTCATCGCGTCCAGCGTCAGGTGGTGTTTGCCGAGCGCAAGGCTGCGCCGGTGCGGTTGCGGGTGTTGTGCTACAACATCCATCATGCGGCGGGTGTGGATGGCAATCTGGATGTGCCGCGCATCGCGCGCGTGATTCAATCGGTGAAGCCGGACTTGGTGGCGTTGCAGGAGGTGGATCGGAACACAACGCGCACGAGCAAGGTGGATCAGGCCGCCGAACTGGCGCGGCTCACCCGAATGAATCATGTCTTCGGTGCCAACATCGCGTTTCAGGGCGGTCAATACGGCAACGCCATTCTTTCGCGGTTTCCGATTGCGGAGCATCGGAATCATCTGTTGCCCAACGTGGATGCCGGCGAACAACGTGGCGTGTTGGCGGCGACGATCCAGATATCCAAGGATCGAAGCCTGCGTTTATTGGCGACGCATTTTGATCATCGCCGACCCGATACGGAGCGGTTGGCTTCTGCGAAGTTCGTCAATCAATTGACCGCCAAACAACCGGAGATACCGGCGATCTTCGCGGGGGATTTGAACGACGTGCCTGCCAGCCGGACTTTGCAGGAAATCGGTCGAACATGGATACGGGCCAACGCGCGCATCATGCCGACGATCCCGGTTGGTCAACCGGCTCGACAAATCGATTACATTTTCGTGCGCCCGAAATCGCGCTGGACACTCGTGGAAACGCGCGTGTTAGCCGAAGCTGTGGCGTCCGATCACCGCGCCATCTTTTCGATCATTGAGTTGCGCAAGTAGCCTCGCTCGGCCTCACTTTTTCGGCGGCTTCTTTTTCCGGATGACGCTGACTTCGTCCCACGGTTTGGCGCCCACTCGGTGGGCCCAGGCTTCGTAGAGTTTTTTGAGTTCAGCGGTTTTTTGCGGCATAGACCGGGAGAGGTCGTGGAGTTCGTTGCGGTCCTTACGCATGTTGTAGAGTTCCCACGGGGTGTTGTGTTGGGCGACGAGTTTATAATCACCCTGACGCACGGCGCGGTTGCCTTCGTGTTCCCAAAAGAGTGTGCGTGGCTGGGTGCTGTCCTTGGTAAACACCGGCAGCAAGGTTTGGCCTTCCATACCTTTAGTGGATAGGCCGGCGGCATTGAGGCAGGTGGGGGCGATGTCGATGATGTGGCCGGGGGCATGGCGCAATTTGTTCTGGTCCTTCAACCCGTCGGGCCAATGGACGATGAGCGGGGTGGCAACGCCGCCTTCGTGGGTGTAACGCTTGTACATGCGGAATGGCGCGTTGCTGAGATTGGCCCAGCCACGGCCGGAGCTGGAGGACCAGCCGCCGCGTCGACCCCATTCGGAGTAATTGTCCACGCGTGTCTCAGGGTGACGACCGTTTTTAGCAAAGAGTCCTCGCCAATCATGCACACCCGTGCCGGGTACGCCGTTGTCCACCATGAAGAGGAATAGGGTGTTATCCAGTCGGCCGGCGGTGCGGAGTTTCTCGATCACGCGGCCGATGTTTTGGTCCATGCGATCGATGATCGCGGAGTAGAGCGCCATTTTTAGGTCGAGTTCATCGCGTAGCTTGGCGTCGTAGGTGTCCCACTTGGGCACGTCGGCTGGCGAGAGGGCCCATTCTTTTTTTATTAGGCCAAGCTCTATCATCCGTTCGTAGCGTTGCTGGCGGAGCTTGTCCCAGCCGGTGTCGCGAAAGCGGCCGCGATATTTTTTAGTGTCCTCTTCGCGAGCGTGCAGCGGGAAATGCGGCGCGTTATGGGCGATGTACAGGAAGATCGGCTGATCGCTATGTTTTTCAAAAGCTTCGTCCATGAAATGTAGCGCATAATCGGTAAACACATCGGTGGTATACCATTCCTGATCGGGATGCAGATGATTCACGGGCGTCTCGGTGCCGGGTAGCACAATCTTGTCGTCGAGAAATACCGGGCAATGCTCGAGCACGGTGAAGTAGGAATCGATGAAGTTGCGCGTGCCATAAAAGCGATCGAACCCGCGCGCGATCGGCGATTGCTTGGGTTCTGTGCCGAGATGCCATTTGCCTGTCATCATCGTGCGGTAGCCGCCCTGTCGCAGCCGCTCGGCGAGCGTTGGTACGTTAGGCAGAATAGTGCCACTGTAGCTGGGCAGTCCGCGATCTTTTGTCATGTGCCCCATTCCCGCTTGATGTTGATAAAGGCCGGTTAGCAACGCCGCCCGCGACGGACAGCATCGGCCGGTGTTATAAAACTGCGAGAACCGCAGTCCGTTGGCTGCGAGTTTGTCCAATACTGGCGTTTCAATCTCGCCACCATAACATCCGAAATCCGAATACCCGGCATCATCGGCCATGATCACGACGATGTTGGGCTTTTCTCTGTCAGCTCCAAGCAATAGAAGAGGCGTTAGTAGTATTATTAGAAACTGGTGAGTTTTACTCATATTATAAAGTTTATGGGGTGGAGATCTTCAGTTCGACAAGGTGTCCATTAATGGCTTCTTTGGGAGATTCAGAATCAACGGGATCATTATCAAAATGCCCAACCGCGAAGTTTTCTTTTGGATGTGTATGTAGTAATCCCTGAGGATTTGATCCACCAGTAGTCGAGTTTCCTCCTACCTGCAGGGAAAGATTATCTGCATTAAAGCGCACGATTACATTAAGTTTAGATTGCTTCCCTTGAATAGCTGCAATCCTTTGAAAAGATTTTTGGCCGTAGCGTACACAGAAATATAAGACACCTTGTTTGGCGTACAACGCATAGCCTGTCTTCGTGCCCCCATGGTCAATAATGGTACCGTGGGCTTTTTTCCCAGCCGGTATTTCAATAGTCGCATTAATCAGGATTGATTTACCTTTTAGTTCCGGTAGCGAGAAAGTGGAGTAAGTATGACCGAGCTTTACCTTTTTCCAGTCAATGGGTTTCGTTGGGTTTACGGGGTCTGAAGGGCGGGCCTTTTTGGTGGTAGGATATAGAGTAACTGGATTTTCCACAAAACCGGCCGGGCGTTTGTTGGCAGCAAGATCGGCAGTCATGGTTTCAGCCAGCTGCGTCAGGCGCGCGACAGTGTCCGGATGTTGCGCTGCGAGGTCGGTTTGTTCGCCGATTTCATTTTCCAGATTGTAGAGGCGCCCGCCCTTAGCCAAATCAGCGTTTCGCTGGCGGATGCCCATACCCAGCGATTGACCGGTGAGGGCGAGTTTCCATGGGCCCTGACGCACAGCCTGCAGCTTGGTACCGCGGAAGTAATGCCAGGTGTCGCGCGGGGATTGTTCGGCTTTGCCGAGGAGCCAATCGGAGACATCAAGGCCGTCGATTTTCACGTCCTGTTTGATTTTCCCGCCGGCCAAAGAAACGAACGTGGGCAACACATCGGTGGTGCCGGCAATGCCGGCGGATTCCGTGCCGGGCGCGATGGTGCCTGGCCACCAGGCGAGGGTCGGTTCGCGTACGCCGCCTTCCAGCGTGCAGCCTTTGCTGCCGCGCAACGGCCCCGACACACCACCTGCTTTGCCCTTGGACGCCCACGGGCCGTTGTCGCTGGTGAACAGCACGAGCGTGTTCTCGGCGAGCTTCAGCTCTTTTAAGGCCTCCAACACCTGCCCGACGCTCCAATCGACTTCCTGAACCCAATCGCCGTATACGCCGTTCTTGGATTTGCCGGCAAATTCTGGGTGCGGATACAGCGGCACATGCATGGCGGTGTGGGGCAGGTAGAGGAAAAAGTTTTTGTCCGCCTTGGCGCTGGCCTCGATGAATTTCACAGCCTCCTCGGTGTACTCCCGGGTGATGCGTCGCTGACTTTCATCCTCCAGCAGCTCGGCCACC
The DNA here is from genome assembly GCA_038139415.1 of Verrucomicrobiales bacterium. Classification (GTDB taxonomy): domain Bacteria; phylum Verrucomicrobiota; class Verrucomicrobiia; order Limisphaerales; family UBA1100; genus UBA1100. The sequence continues at coordinate 36,560 of JAYOSV010000029.1, forward strand.
TTGTCATCGCGCAGCAACGGATGCACGCGCTTGCCCGTGGCGGCGGCGGTGCGGCCCATGTCGTTGGAGTAAGGGATGCCGAAGTAGCCGTCGAACCCATGCCGCGTGGGCAGGAACTCGGGTTGATCGCCCAGATGCCATTTGCCTACGCACATGGTTGCGTAGCCCAGCTCGCGAAGATATTCGGCCACGGTGTGTTCCTGGGGGTTCAGGCCATTCCGACCGGCGGGGAAAAACACGCCTGGCACACCCACGCGCGGCGCGTAGCAACCGGTCAACAGTTGCGCCCGCGATGCGGAACAAACCGGCGCGGCATAAAAGCTCGTGAGCTTACGCCCTTCTTTCGCCATACGATCCAAATGCGGCGTGCGGTTGAGCTGGGAGCCGAACGGGCCAATATCGCCGTAGCCCATATCGTCGATGAAAATCAAAACCAGATTCGGACGAGCCGACATCGATTCGGTAAGCGACATCCAAACCAGTAGAAAGAGAAGCAGTTGTTTCATGCGAAACCGGAGGCTAGTGCGATGTAGTGCTTGGATCAAATCATTATCCTTTGATGGAGCGCTGAGTACAACTGGAGTTTGGCTAATTCCCTCTGCTTCGTTTAGATTCACGGCCCTTGCGGAACAGGAAAAAATCTTTGATCATTGTGGGAGGCGGAATCGTGGGGTTGGCCACCGCCCGTCAGCTCCTGCATACCCGCCCCGGTTTGGAGGTAACCGTTCTGGAGAAGGAACAGACGCTGGGGCAACATCAAACCAGCCACAATAGTGGAGTGCTTCACTGTGGTCTCTACTACAAGCCCGGCTCACTAAAGGCTCGATTGGCGGTGGATGGAATTCGGCAAATGGTAGAGTTTTGCCAGAAGCATAATGTTCCGCACGAGATTTGCGGTAAACTTGTGGTCGCGACCGATTCTGAAGAGCTAAGCCGTATGGAAACTCTCATGGAACGAGGGATTGCTAATGGCTTGGAGGGAATCCGAAAATTGTCCGGCGATGAATTGCATGAAATTGAACCGAACTGTGGCGGGATCGGTGCATTACAAGTGCCCCAGGAGGGGATTGTGGATTATCCGGCTGTGGTACAGGCCATGGCTTCGGATATAGAGCAGCGGGGAGGGCGAATTGTTACTAACGCTCATGTGGCTGATTTGATTCAACGAGATCAGTGGGTTGCTACCACCTTGGCTGGCGATTTCACAGGTGATCTTTTAATTAACTGCGCGGGACTTCACTGTGACCGAGTGAGTCAGCTTGCCGGACACAAGAGATCGGTTCGAATCGTTCCCTTTCGAGGTGAGTATTATCAACTAAAACCATCCAGTAGCCATGTGGTTCGTCACCTCATCTATCCTGTGCCTGATCCAAAGTTTCCTTTTCTGGGGGTCCACTTTACCCGAATGATTCATGGAGGCATAGAGGCCGGACCCAATGCTGTCCTGGCTTTTGCCCGCGAAGGTTACACCAATACTCAGGTCAACCTCCGTGATCTGGCTGACGCCCTTACATTCCCGGGGTTGTGGAAGTTTTTGTGGAAACATCCAGGGATGGCGGCTCAGGAATTGCGGGGGTCTTTCAGTAAGAAATATTTTTGTCGCCTGCTGCAAAAGCTTGTCCCTAAAATTACCGTGGACGACCTAGAGACAGGTGGCGCCGGGGTGCGCGCGCAAGCCATGGCGCCAGAGGGAGCGCTTGTTCAAGACTTTCATTTTGTGCGGGGGCATCAGTCCCTCCATGTCTTGAATGCGCCTTCTCCGGCGGCCACCGCTTCATTGGCAATTGGTGATGAAATAATCCAGCAACTTGATGCAATTTGAGAACCACCCCATTAATTTTTAGTCGAATAAGTGTGGAAATTGAGTAACTTTACCCACGAATATCGTTCTTAAGAGCGTAATTAATATCTCCCCCGATTAATAATCGGATGAGATATTACAGCCTCACCTTGAGTATTTTTCAATGATACCCTTAAAAGTATTTTCACCGATTTCCCTATTAATTGCTCTGATAAGTAACGGGTGCCTCAATGATCAGTCATTTGATATTCCAAAAAATCATGAAGAACTAGGATACTACTATAGTCGTGACAAAGAATTTGTTTACTACAGAGGAAAGAGAATCGATTTAACTATACCTCATGACATTGACTTTCTAAGGAAACACCTTGATCGAAATCTAACAATCCCAACGGATGTTGATAGTGTGAGTTTCAGGCCATTAAGTGATCAATATAGTAGGGACAAAAACAAAGTATACTACAAATGGATAAGAGGCGGAAAACAGTTCTGGGTCGTAGAAATTGATGGAGCCGATTCCAAAAGTTTTGAAGTTCTTGGCTTCTCCCTAGCAAAGGATAAAAATCATGTTTGGCAAAGGGACTCAAAGGTAAAAGAAGCTGATCCTCTTACAACCGAAGTCTTTACTAGTCGAGTTTGGAAAGATGCAAAGAATGTGTGGTTCTCTGGTCGTATTATTAAAGCTGCTGATCCAGAAACTTTTGAGCCAATCGGAGACGGCTATCATTACCGTGATTCCAACAAAGTGTATTGGATATTTAATATAGTTAAAGTGGTGGAAAACGCTGATCCCAAAAAATTTACACCTCCTCAAAGAAAATGATCATTAAGTCCCTCTTAAAAACTGATGCATCGGACGTCTAAATTGAGGAATTTACCAAAAGCTTAAATAACAAAGCGCCATGAATCCAAATATGAAAACGATAATGACGGCTTTGCCGACCATTTGTATTTGTATGGTATTGCTGGCATGCTCCACCGTGACAAAAAAGAAGTTTTTTGAAACTAAGGCAAAGGCAGAAAAGGGAGATATAGTTGCGCAATATAACCTTGGGTCGATGTACTGGAGTGGTGAAGGGGTGCTGATAGACCACAAGCAAGCAGTAAATTGGTATCGCAAAGCTGCGGAACAAGGTCACGCAAATGCGCAATACAACCTTGGAGGGATGTACGAAGTAGGCCATGGGATACAAGAAGATCTTGTGACTGCTTATGCTTGGGCTAAAATTGCTCAAGCCAATGGGAATAAAGGTGCTCCAAAATTCAAATCGCTTCTTGAAAAGGAAATGACTCCAGATCAAATCACCAAAGGCGAGGCACTCTCAAAAGAGATGATCAAAAAAAATCCAAAGTTGATCAGCAAGCAGCAGAACTGAAAGCCCAATTTGATCCCGCTTTAAAATGGGTATATCGTAGGCCCGAAGAGGCTGATCTGCTTACACACTGAAGAAGGCGGCCTCCAGAATTTCCGATATGAGAGCCTAAAAACAACCCCTCTCGTTCGTGGGTAAAAATATCTCAGTAAACTGACGTATTAATCTTACCAGGAGTATCTGAATGATTCGGTCATGATTCGCACTATAGTATCGGTATTTTATCTGGTGACGATGACTGTGTTTTCGGTAGAGAAGCCGAACATTGTTTTCATCATGGCAGATGATATGGGGTATGGGGATGTGGGCTGTTACAATGCGGGCTCGAAAATCCCGACGCCGCACATGGCCCGACTGGCACGGGAGGGAATGCGATTTACCGATGCGCATAGTTCGGCGGCATTTTGTACACCCTCGAGATACGCGTTGCTCACCGGGCGGTATTGCTGGCGTACCCGCCTGCAGAAAAGTGTGCTATTCAATTTCGAGCCACCCTTGATCGAGCGCAACCGCCTGACGCTGGCGTCGTTGCTCCAGCAAAACGGCTATCGCACGGGCCTGTTCGGCAAATGGCATTTGGGCCTCGGCTTCACGGCCAAGCCGGGGCAGCAGATGGATTTTCGGAAACCGCTGCCGTGGTATCACGGGCCGGATCCGGATCGTGCGATGAGCGAGAGCATCGACTTCACCAAGGCGCCTTTCGGTGGCCCAGAAGTGTTGGGTTTTGAGGAGACCTTTTACACCGCGGGTTGTTCTACTGATCAGCAACCGTTCTGCTTTATCGCCAACGGCAAATTCCTCGGCATGGAAGGCACGACCTATCGCAATCCGGCCGGCAGTTGGCGTTCGGGCATGGCGGCGCGCGTGTGGGATAACGCGACGGTGGATGTGCGCTTCACCGACGCAGCCGTGCGCTTCATCGCCGCGGCCGATGCTACGCCAAAGCGGAAACCGTTTTTTGTCTATCTGCCGTTATCCGCGCCGCATTCGCCGCATTTGGTGCCAAAGTTTGCCGCGGGCAAAAGCCAGGCCGGCGTGCGGGGCGACATGGTGTGGCTGGTGGACCAATGCGTGGGCCGCGTGATAGCGGCGTTGGAGAAACACGGGCTGTCGAAAAACACATTGCTGATTGTCACGAGCGACAACGGACCCTTGATCGGTTCGGTCAAGATCGGCGAACGCGAAGGCACCGCACAGATCAGTAACGGACATCAATCCGCCGGCAAACTGCGCGGCTATAAGGGGCGACCGTTTGAAGGTGGGCATCGCGTGCCGTTTATCGTGCGCTGGCCCGGCCGAATCGCGAAGGGCGCGGTGAATGATGACACCTTTTGCCACGTGGACCTGATGGCGAGCATCGCGGCGTTGATCGGCGCGACGTTGCCCAAGGGCGCGGGTGAAGACAGTGAAAATCTGTTGCCGGCATTTTTCGGCCAACCCACCCGGCGCGGGCCGATGGTCAATCAGGCCGGCAACGGCGTGAAGACACTGCGTGATGGCCCATGGAAAATTATATTCGGTCAGGGCCCTGATCGCGTGCGGCCGTCCGCCGGCAAAGGCATGTTGTTCAACTTGAAAATCGATCCGTTTGAGACCACCGACCTATGGGATCGGCATCCCGAGCGCGTGAAGGCCATGCATGTACTGCTCGCCAAAATACAGGGCGATGGATAGGGCTTGAACGGCACAGCTGTACTTGCAACAAACACGAGATTCAACCCTTTGGGATTGTTGGCTTGCCGCTTTAAAGCGTGGCAAGGAATCCGGACAAGGTGCTGAAGTTAACCTAGGCAAGCTGCGCCTCTGAGCATTAGATGTTATGATTAAAAGAATATCCAAATTGGCAATGCTCACGATCCTTATTGGTGTGTGCACAGTTGGTGCAATGAGTATAGCTGCAAGTGAGGCTTCCTCCTCATCCGCCATATTGGAATTCGGCAGCAATGGGAAACGCAATATGCTATACGACGCACGGCAGAGGCCGCAGTCTGTCTTGCTGCACGGGCGTCTTTACATCGTCTATAACGGCGACGCGAGTGCGACAAAAAATGGTAGAGGTAACGCCTTTCCGATGTTCATCAGCTATGATCCGCAATCGCGTAAGTTCTCCAAGCCGGTGCGTATCGGGCCTAAGAGTACCGATCATCATTACAGCCCAATTATATGGGCCGATGAATCGGATTACCTGCATGTGCTGCATGGATGCCATAGAACACCGGGTGTCCATCTTGTCTCAAGCAAACCTGTTACCGCGGGAGTGATTGATGTTAAGTGGAAGAAGGCCCCCGGGATTGCACAAAGCATATCGTACCCGACAGTCTACCGCATCTTCGATGACAAGGAGGTAATGGCATATCGAGTAGCTGGCCACACGGGCTCATGGACTTACCGGATCAGCGAGGATAACGGCAAGACATGGACCGGACCTAAAAAAGACGTCACAGACCTCAACGCTAAGGGGCGGATAGACTGGTCGTCTTATAGGACCGTTTTGCCGAGCGAGGATGGCAAGTACTTGCATATGGTCTACACTGATTACGATGACTACATAACAAAGAAAACTCCAGATCGGCTTTTTAATCCACGCTACGATCGAATCGTTGACAACGAATGGAAGTACAATCTCCATTACGTGAAGATCAATCTGCAGAACCATGAAGTCGTGAACGCCGACGGGAAAGCCCTCAAGACGCCCATCGATATCAATTACTCAATGAGGCACTGCCTCATATGGAACACGGAGTGGCGTGGTGCAGGCATTCCGCCTGTCATCGCGCTGGAGCCAAAAGGTGAGCCCACCTTCCTTCACATTCTATCGGGCACTGACCTGAAGACACATAGCTACTACTACGTGCGCCGTGAAAACGGCAAGTGGCTCCAAACCAGAATCTGCCATTCAAATCATAATTGGAACGGCGGTTATCTCGTCCATGGTGCCGACGGTGTTGTCCGCGCCTACCTCATCACTGGCAAGGGCTACCTCGAGGGCGGCTATATGGACGGTCGGGGCGGAGGCAGCATCGAAGAGTGGATTTCGGAGGATAAGGGTAATACCTGGCGAATGAATCGCGACCTCACGCCGGATAGAAAACGGTATCCATCGTGGCGCTTTAATCATATCCAACCTGTTGTACGACCAAACGGTGGGATCGTTGGAGGCATGCTGTTGTTCTACGGCTGGAAGGATAATGAGTCTCCGACTGCAAAGGCTTTTCTACTACATGAATGATCATAACAAATCACTGAAGCGCACGCGTCTGAAGTGTGCCACTTAGTGCAAGCGTTCGACATAAGGAGAAACTGAAAATAAATATATGAATACCTCAAAAAGAGTCCGACCACTGGTTTTTATTTTATGCGGCATTTCTTTTTGGAGCACTGCAATGATCGCGAATGCGAACGAGGAGAGGGCAACCAGTACCATCATGCTCTGGCCCAAGGATACAGCGAATCAAGATGGAACAGGTATGGGAACGCCGAAGCCCGATCGTGGGGATGGGCACATACGCCTCACCGATGTAACCAAGCCTTCAATGCGCTATTTCCCGGCTCCCGCTACGAAAAAATCTGCGCCCGTGGTCATTTTATGTCCCGGGGGAGGATACAGCCATCTTGTAACTACGAAAATGGAGCCGATTGCCAAGTGGCTCAATCAACACGGAGTCTCTGCCTTTGTCTTGATATACCGGGCCCCCAAAAAACGTAAAGATGCCTTTCAGGATATTCAGCGAGCTGTCCGGATTGTCCGCTCGCGAGCATCAGAGTGGAACGTAGACCCAAGGCGGATCGGAGTAATGGGATCTTCAGCGGGAGGACACCTTGCGGCCCGGGTTAGTACGGGTTTTGATATTCAAACCTATCAGGCAGTAGATAAGCATGACGGTGTCAGCTGCAAACCGGACTTTACGGTTTTGCTTTACCCGGCCTATATGAACACGGGTAGGGAGCTGAGTAAGGAGTTCACAGTTTCAAGTGAAATCAGCCCAACCCTGATTGTATCAGCCAAAGACGACAAGGGCTTCTTTCCTGGAAGTCCAATCTATGCCAATGCTCTAAAAGAAGCCGGTGCATCCATTCGTGTCCATTTTTTTGAGAAGGGCGGCCACGGATTTTCCCTTCGGCCAAAACAGTACCCGCTTTCCACTTGGCCGGACCTTTGTTTGCAATGGTTTAGAGACATCGACATTATTGAAGAAGCAGCAAAAAAAGAGAATGCAGCTGACAAGAATTAGCTCGAGGCGGTTCGATGAAATACCGTTAGCCTCTCTATGAGCATTTACCTGCAATCATGACACGGATTTCCCCCTTTGCTAGTTTGACGTGCGCTCAGTAACAATTATCTTAACCGGCGCATAATGAGGTACATCCTTCCATTGATATTTGTGGCAAGCCAGATTTGGTATCGAGAAGATGGATCGAAGCGAAGAGAAACCCTCTACGAAGACGGTAGAAAGATTTCTGACGAAGAATACTGATCCGCATCAATACATTTTGAAATAAATAAAACCTCTCCTCCTAATTCAAAAACATATGGAAAAATATATTCTATTCTTATGCCTACCTCTCTTACTCGCAGGTTCATTAAACGGGGCTGAAAAACCCGGCACATTGAAGCAAGGTGCTGAGATTTCTTACTACAAGGACGGATCGATAAAGAGGGAATCCTTCTTCGTAAACGGTAAACGCCAAGGTCCGGAAACCACCTACAGTAATTGCGGATCGAGGAGGTTAGAAACCCCCTATGTGGAAGGCAAAATACATGGCATGCAGATTATGTACCGGGGAGATGGATCGAAGGAGAAAGAAACCCCTTATTTGGAAGGCCAACGCCACGGTATAGAAATTGAATACCTTGATAGTAAGTGGCGGGTTGTGGCCAAGTGGAGAGAAACTCCCTATGTGGAGGGCAAAATACATGG
>JAYOSV010000030.1:0-42135 GCA_038139415.1 Verrucomicrobiales bacterium
TGGAGCGGGTGATGGGAATCGAACCCACGTCTCAAGCTTGGGAAGCTCACGTACTACCATTGTACGACACCCGCGTTTGAAGGCGGCTATTCTGGCAAAGGGATTTCCTGATGGCAACAGTTTACCAGCTGACCATTTTGGTCAATTCCCGCACTCGCCTGGAAATATCCGTTTTCTTAACCTTGGTGGTTTTCTTGAGGCCAAAATCTTCGCAGCAGTAGCTGGCGGTGACGGTGCCGTGAATGATGGCGGCGCGCAGGTTTTTATCAAGGCTCCCTTTCCGGCTGGCAAGATAGCCCATGAGGCCGCCGACAAAGCTGTCGCCGGCCCCGGTGGGGTCCACGACTTTCTTAAGCGGGTAAGCGGGCGCCACAAACAGGCCTTTCGGACCGGAGAGAATGGCGCCATGTTCGCCTTTCTTCACGATCACATATTTGGGCCCGAGCTTGTGGATGCGCGGTAGGGCGGCGACGACGTTGTCTTCCTCAACCAGCTGCGCTGCTTCGCTGTCGTTGAGGACAAGGCAGTCGATACGCTTCAATAATTTCAGGACGGCAGGCCGGGCGATGTTGAGCCAGAGATCCATGGTGTCGGCCACGATGAATTTCGGTCGATTCATTTGATCGAGCACATGGCCCTGCAGATCGGGGGCGATGTTGGCGAGCAACACGTAGGGCAGCCGCGTGTATGCGGCGGGCAAGGTGGGGCTGTAGTTTTCGATCACGCCGAGCACGGTATCGAGCGTACGGCGGTTGTTCATGTTTACTTCATACTCGCCGGACCAGTGAAAGGTTTGGCCGGGCAACTGATCGAGGCCTTCAAGGCAAAGGCCGTGTCGTCGGTACAGGTTGATATATTTGCGTGGAAAATCTTCGCCCACGGCGCCCACCAGATGGGTCGGGGCAAAGAAGCTGGCTGCCACAGCCGCATGACTGGCGGATCCGCCCAACAACCGGGGGTTCTCCGCGTAAGGGGTTTTGATGGAATCGAGGGCGGTGGTGCCGACTACTAAGAGGCTCATAAATTGTTTGGGGTGTTCTCCTTAATCCAAAGGCACGGAGGCTAGGCGCTCTTGAAATTGTTGGCAAGCGTGAGCGACGTCGGGGGCATTGAGGATGGCCGAAACCACGCAAATGCGGCGGGCACCGGCGGCGAGAACGTCGTCGACATTCTCCAGTGTGATGCCGCCGATGGCGAACCACGGGCAATCCCGCAGATGCTCGGCGGCCCAGCGTACGTACTCTAGCGTCACACCCGTGCGGCCGGGCTTGGTGGGAGTGGGGAACACGGGCCCTACGGCGATGTAATCGGCATCCTCCTCCAGCGCGGCCTCGGCCTGTTCGGGAGCATGCGAGCTGAGACCAAGTTGCGGCCCGGGAAAAGTCAGCTCCGGCGTGGGGTCATCGTCCGGCTCAAAAAAATCCTCCTGACCAAGGTGACAAAATTCCGCCCCCAACTCGCTGGCGAGCGCCCAGTGATCATTGATGACCAGCGGCACTTCGGCGGCGCGGGTGATGGGCAGAATCGCCTCGGCGGCCTCGCGGACCTCCGGCTCGGTCCAGTCCTTGGCGCGTAGTTGCAGGATGTCCGCACCGCCATCGCATAGCTGCTGCGCGAGCTCGGCGGGTTCGCGGCCGTGCAGGTAGGCGCTGTCGACAAACGCGTAGAGGCGGCAGTCGGCGAGGGGTTTCACGGGTTAGGCATCCCGTTCGATCAACTCGCGACGGTTGGCGAGCATGTTCTCGATGAAGTTGGTGGCATACACGCCGCGCCGGAAATTGGGGTCCCGCATCACGGCCAGCTCGAAAGGGATCGTGGTCTTGATGCCGGTGATCATGTATTCGCTGAGCGCGCGGCTCATACGGGCGATGGCTTCGCGGCGGTCTTTGCCCACGGTGATCAGCTTGGCCACCATGGAATCGTAATGTGGCGGCACGGTGTAGCCGGCGTACACGTGGCTGTCCAGCCGCACGCCTTTGCCGCCGGGCGCGTAATACATTTCCACACGACCGGGCGAGGGCGCAAAATCTGCATAGGGATTCTCCGCATTGATGCGGCACTCGATGGCGTGGCCGGTGAAGGAGACTTCCTCCTGCGAAATGCGCAGCGTCTCGCCCATGGCCACAGCGATCTGGGCCTTCACCAAATCCACGCCGGTCACTTCCTCGGTGATGGGGTGCTCGACCTGGATGCGTTTGTTGACTTCGAGAAAGTAGTAATTGCCTTTGTCGTCCGCTACGAACTCCACAGTGCCGGCATTCACGTAGCTGGACTCATGCGCAATGCGCAGGGCGGCCTCACCCATCTCCTGCCGGAGATCCGGCATCTCGGCCATCAACGGCGAGGGCGTTTCCTCAATCAGCTTTTGGTTACGGCGTTGGATGGAGCAGTCGCGTTCACCGAGATGAATGATGTTGCCCTTGGTGTCGCCCAAAATCTGGTACTCAATATGGCGCGGATTCTCGATGAATTTCTCGATGTACACCCCGCCATTGCCGAAGGCCTTTTCCGCCTCCGTGCGCGCGGTGTGGAAGCCCTTAAGCAGCGACACCTCATTGTGCGCTACGCGCATGCCGCGCCCGCCACCACCGGCCACCGCCTTGATCATCACGGGGTACCCAATCTCCTTGGCTACCCGGCGCGCGGTGTCTTCATCCTCCACCATTCCGTCGGACCCCGGAGGCACGGGTACTCCGGCACGCGTGGCCAGTTCGCGGCTGGTTTGCTTGTCGCCAAAGGTATTCATCACCTGCGCGCCCGGGCCGATGAACGTGATGTTGCAGCTCTCGCAGACCTCGGCAAAACGGGCGTCCTCGGAAAGGAAACCGTATCCGGGATGAATGGCATCCACATCGGCGATCTCCGCGGCACCGATGAGGCGGTCGCGTTTCAGGTAACTTTCATTGCTCGGGCTGGGCCCGATGCAGATGGCTTCATCGGCCATTTGCACGTGCATGGAGTTGGCGTCGGCCTCGGAATAGACCGCGACCGTACGTATATCCAATTCGCGACAAGCGCGAATGATGCGCACGGCGATCTCACCGCGGTTGGCTACAAGAATCTTCTCGAACATGAAACGGGTGGGCGGCTTCGGTTAATTCGGCTCAATCCGGAAAAGCGCCTGGCCGTACTCGACCGGCTTGCCATCCTCCAGCAACACCTCGGCGATGGTACCCTTCACCTCGGCTTTGATTTCGTTCATCACCTTCATGGCTTCAATGATGCAGACAACGGTCTCCGGTTCAACCACCGAGCCGACCTCCACAAACGAATCGGCATCCGGCGAGGGCTTTCGATAAAATGTGCCGATCATTGGCGACTTCACCTCTGGTCCTTCCGCTGCTGGTGCCGGGGTCGCAGGAGCTGGGGAAGTAGGAGCCGGAGTAGCCGCCGCCACAGGCACCGCAGCCGGAGCCGCTGCGGCAGCCGGCAGGATCATCGGGGCCGCTTCCTGCACCACCACGGTTTCGCCCTTGCGAGGCTTACCGGATTCGCGTTTGAGTTTGATCTTGAAGTCGCCTTCTTCCATCTCGAATTCCGAGACGGCGTTCTTCTTCATAAGGTCGACAATGACTTTGATGTCTTTGAGGTCCATGGAAAGGGGATCAGCGGCTCGCTGCAGCCGACATCGGTCGGCGATGGCTTCCGCAATTGTTTTGGTTGAGGCTAGGGGTGTTCACGTGAACAACGCGGGCAAGGGTGGGGAAATTACCGAAATCGTCAAGTGAGTTTTATACACTAAACCTCCTGATAATACCGGAATAACCCGCAAAACCCCGATAAAATAATTACTTTATCGATAATGCAGCCTCTAGCCCCAAAATGTAGGAAGCAGGGCCGAACCCGCAAATTTGCCCTTGGCACACCGGAGCGATCAGCGAGTTATGGCGGAATTCTTCACGGGCGTGGATGTTGGAGAGATGGATTTCCACGACCGGAACCTCGGTGGCGGCGATGGCATCGCGCAAGGCGACGCTGGTGTGCGTGTACCCGGCGGCATTGATCACCACGACATCGGCTTGCCCCACGGCGTCCTGAATCCACGTCACCAACGCGCCTTCATCGTTGCTTTGGCGAAACTCAATTTCTGCGCGACCCTCGGACTGTTCACGCACGGCGCCTTCGATATCTGCCAACGTGGTCGTCCCGTAAATCTCCGGCTGCCGTTGCCCCAGCAAATTGAGGTTGGGGCCGTTGAGGAAGAGTATCTTCATCGGGCAAGAAGCTAACGGGTGGGCGCACGCCTCACAACTTCAATTTCAACAGGCCCATCTCCAGCACCAATAATTCGTTGACGTTGGTGTGCAGCGTTCGCTGGGTTTGTTCCACCAATCGAAGATTGACCTCTGCTTCGCGCGCCGTGATCCGACCGGCCACGGTGGCGGCGCTGTCGGTCAAATCCGGAAAACGCGCACGCTCGGCGCCCAAGCCGCGCGCGTGCAGCCAGACATCCCGTAGCCATCCTTGCAGAGCGGTCAGGAATCCGGCGCGCCGATGACGGTACTCGGCCATGACGGCCGCCTTACTTTCCTCTTCCCATTGTTCCCGTAACTCGGGCGGAATCTCCTCGTGCTGGCTTAACGGGGATGCTGCCTCCACTTCCTCATCGATCTTGGCTTCCAGAGCCTTGAGGCGAACCATCAAGGTATCGAGCGATCTATACCGGCCGAATAAATCCTTATCGCCCTTGGCGGCCATCACGGCAAACTCGCGTAGCCACGCCAATTCCCCCTCGCCGAAAGTGCGCTGGCCATCGCCGGCAAAATTCAACCGCAGACACCGCGAGCGAATGGTGTCCAGCAAGCGCCCCGGCTCAGTGGACAGCAGCACGAAGACCGTGCGCGCCGGCGGTTCCTCCAACGTCTTGAGCAGGGAGTTGGCGGCGACTTCATTGAGCCGATCGGCGGCAACCAGCAAGGCCACCTTGTAGCCGCCTTCCACGGGTTTGTTGTTGACCAAATCATGCAATACACGCGGCGGACTGTTGGGGCGGCGAACAATCTGGCCGATCTTGATCTGGCGCAGCTTGGATTCCGGCTTCACGACCATCACATCCGGATGGCTACCCGACATGATCTTCTGGCAACTCACGCATATGCCACAGGCATCCATCGGCGTTCCATCCGGCGCGGTTTGTGGAGGCTGCGCGCAATTCAGGGTTTGCGCGAGGGTTAGGCCCACGGTTTCAAGCTCGGCAAGATCCTGGCCGGTAAAGAGATAGGCATGGCCCAAGCGCCCTCGTTCCAAGCTACGTTGAAGTAGGGTGACCACATCCTGTTGGGCATGAAAATCGGCCAGCGGCACCTCGACAGCCTAAAAGGCAAAGACCGTCCCGTCCAGCGGAGTTCTGAATTGTGAAAAACGTTGGAATAACCGTGAACAAATTGCCCTTCACGGTGGCGCACTTCGGCTCAGAATCCCGTCTAATCGAATTGGTTCGGATCAGTCCGTTGACTTTCAGCCGATTTATTGTAGAGTGGAATTGGCTTCGGCCTGTCTGTAGTCTGATGAAAAAACTGGGTCCAGTGATGGTTGCCGCCGTCTTGGCCGCTTGCGGTCAAGGCCCGCAGGATATTGCCCAAAATCCAAGTACTCAACCGGAACAGCCTGAACCGTCCAATGTGGAAGAAGCTGATCCGAGCCCACAGACCCTCAAGCCCATTTCCGAACCGCCGGTCACGTCGCCGGAAGGAGGAACCCCCACCCAACCGGAAGTGGAGCCGCCCACGGAGGTGAAGCCGGTTCCGCCCGAGCCTCCCAAGGAAGTGGAGCCGCCCACCACGCCCCGCGTGCCCGCGCCCGGTCAGGCGGAATTGTCCGAAGCCGAGCTCATTGCCCGCAAGCTGATCAGCACGGATCCCGGGGACAATCTGGAAGTGTTGAATGAAGCCCTAGAACGATGGCTCGCGGAGAAAGGCGCTCTGCCCGAGCGCGTCAGCGATTTGGTCGGCGAACAGTTTCTACCCATGCTCCCAATGGCCCCGCTCGGCAAGGCCTTCATGATCGATGCGGAAAACCGCCGCGTGATCATTATCGTGGCGGAAAAATAAGCCGCCTACTTCGGCGCCTGTTTCAGGCTCGCCAAATATTCGATTACGTCGCGCAATTCGCGTTTGGAAATCACCGCCTGCAATCCCGGCGGCATGCCGCTTGGGCCTTTTTGCTTCGTCTTGATGTCTGACTTGTTGATCGTCACCAAACCATCCTCCGGTGAGATCAGGGTGAGTTCCGTTTTGGTCTCCTTGCGCGTGATGCCCGCCACGGCCTTGCCGTTCTTGAGTGTCACGAGAAAGAAATCAAATCCTTCAGCGATCTGTGCGCCGGGGTTCACGATGGATTCCAGCAGATGCTTGCGATCTACCTTCGCGCCAATGCCGTCGAGCCGCGGCCCCACTTCACCGCCCTGATTGCCCACCTGATGGCAGCGCGCGCAGCTGATGGCTACGTTCTCGAAGAAGGATTTCTTGCCCTTGGCCACATCGCCGCCTTCCAGCGTTTCCAAATACGGTTCCAGCGCGAAGAAATTCTCCGCCGGGGTCGGTCGGCTGGCCTCAAACTTCGCCAGCTTCGCCGCCACCGTTTTGTCCTTCCGCAGGGCCGCCGCTTCCAGTACTTCCAACTGCAACGCCGCGGGCACCTTGTTGGCCAGCAGATCATCGAGCAGCCCGGCCAGCACCTTGTTCGCCGAACCGTCCTTCAGATCGCCCATGGCCAAAATCGCGCTTTGCTTTTCACCCATGCTGCCGGTTTGCAGCACCTTAGCCAAGCGTCCCATGGCATCGGCCGGCTTCACCTTGGGTGTCAACCGCGTGGCTTCCTGCCGCAACCGGCCATCCCGTGAGGCGCTGGCAATCTCCACCGCTTCGGCCAGTTGATCCGTCTCCAGTTCGCCCAGCGCCTTCAGTGCCTCTGTCCGCGCGCGGCCGCCCGTTTTGTTTCTCACAATCGCCAACAGTGCCGGGCCGGCTTCCTCCAGACGCAATCGCCAAGCCGCGCCGATGGCTTCCATCTGCACCACGCCAGCGGCATTGCGGAGAAGACCGTCGATCTTGTCTCGTAAGGCCGCCGCGGCATCCTTGTTATCCCGATCCGCCACTGGCCGCCAAAGGCCACTGATGCGGTCGCGCCCGGACGGCTTGGCCCAGGCACTCAGCAAGTTCAAGGCTTCGCCCCGGGCCAAATCTGCGTGTTTATCCTCCGTTGCCACAGCCGCCAAGACATCGGCTTGGCCGAGGCGATAATTAGCGTTGAGCGCCCGGCGCATCACGGACTTGCCGAGCTTCGGTTGCGCCGCCAGTTTCGCCAGAGTTGGCATGGACACATCAATGTGTTCATCGGCAATCGCGCGCGCGGCTTCCAGTACGATGTGCGGTTGGTCGTCAGCCAGGAACGTGGCCACGGCCGGATTGCCCTCACGTCGCAACGCAATCAAGGTCGCCAACCGTACGGCCGGCGATTTGTCCCGGCTCAATTGCGCCACGGGCAAGGTCTTGCCCAGAGCCTGCAGCGCCATGATGCCGCCATGGCGCACGATCGGGTCGGCATCATCGTTGCGCCGCAGCATGGCCACCACTGCGTCTGTGTAGTTGCCGCCAATTTTACTGAGCGCAATCGCCGCCTGTACCTGGGCGCGGGCGTTGTCGCTGCCGAGCAGCTCGATCAGGCCGGGCACAGCGGTCTCGGACCGCGCTTCGCCGAGCATCTTGGCCGCCTGCGTTTGCACTTCACCGTCCGCATCGCTGAGCAACGGCACCAGCGCGCTGTCTTGGTTTTGCCCCCCCCGCGCCAGTTGACCGAGACCCCACACCGCGTGCAAGCGCGCCAGCCCTTTGCCCTGCCGGGCAATGCCTCTCAGCGATTTGGTGTCGGCTTTGGCCACCAGTTGGAATTGGGCGGCCTGTCGCACGCGCATATCCGGATGACTCAGAAGATTGCGCAGATCGTTGGCGTTGATCTTGTCGAAGCCCTTGCGGAACAACTCCTGCACCGGCGGCGCTTTGCTCAGGGATTGCTTGGGGTTGGCGATACGATAGATGCGGCCCTTGCCGGTCATGGCCCAGCCGTTGACCCAGTCAGAAATATAGGCGTGCCCATCGAAGCCGAACTCCACATCGGTCACCAACGTCTTCCACACCAACCGACCGGTTTGCTCCACCTTGAAGTGCGCGCCCATCGGCGCGTTACGAATGGTGTGCACGCCGCTGCGCGCGGGGCTGCCTTTGAAATCGCACATGAAAAACATGTTAGCGTACTGATCGCCCAAGCCGACGCCGGGATAATAGGTCAGCCCCGATGGGCCATTGCCGATATTGGCTACGGGCGGAATGCGATGGGCGGCTTTACCGTCGGGGAAACACATGCGCTCATCCAGCCACGGGCCGCGGCGCGTGGTCCACGGTGCTCCCTCAAGAAACTGCCAGCCAATGCGCCAGCCGCTATCGCCACCTTCCACGGCATTGACCCAGCGCGCGGGGTCGCCGCCGTCGGAGTTATTGTCGCCGGTAAACAGGTTGCCGTGCGCGTCAAAGGCCAACTCCTGCGGATTCCGTAATCCGATGTGGTACAACTCCAAATCGGACCCATCGGGTTCACAGCGGTAAATGGTGCCGTACTCCGGCGTGTGCAATTTGCGCCCATCTTTCGTGGTGACCGATGCCGCCCGGTCGCCGATGCTGAAATAAATGCGGCCATCAGGTCCCTGCCGAAGGCCATGCAGATCGTGCCCCAGAAAACCGACGCGCACCCCAAAGCCGCTGGCCAAGCTTTGTTTCGTATCCGCCTTTCCGTCGCCATTCTTATCCTCCAAAAGCCACAAGTGGGGAATGTTAGTGAACCACACCTTGCCATTGCGCGCGAGCACGCCGGCGGCCAAGCCGTCCACCTCGTCATTGAATCCATCGGCAAACACAGTAGCGTGATCCATCACGCCATCGCCATCCCGATCGACCAATTGCCGCACGCGATCGGAATAATCCGTTAGGCCAGACACCTTGTAGCGGCGAAACATTGCGCGCATTTCCTCCGTGCTTTGCGAAGCGAGCTCCTCGTCCAGCCAGTTCATGTGACCGCGGATATCCATCACGCCCTTATGCAGGCGGAAACTTTCCACGACATAAAAGCGGCCCTGCTCGTCGATATCGAACGCCACCGGATTAGCCAGCAACGGTTCGGCGGCCACTAGGCTGAGCTTCAACCCCGGCGCCACCTCGAAGCCTTTCATGGCAACGGCGCCCTCGTTGGAGGCAGGCTTCACCTCAACGCTCTTGGGCGGTTGCAAATCCGCGGCCATCACCGAAGCGGCCACGAGCACGCTTAATACAGAAAACAAAGTCTTCATCATTGAAGGGCCGAGTGTATCGATTTTGGAGTCAATCGAGAAGAAAAAGGCAGTACTTTTCACTTAACTACGCTCGCACATTGGGGCTTCTTCGTAAAACGCTTCGGTAACGAAACCGTATAGGCTTTTTTTCGATTGGAGAAACGCGAGCAGATCCCGGAACTTCCTTGGCATCAGGCATACCCGCGCCGCCTGTATCGACTGAGTCCGCGCACCGCATCAACAATTACTACATCACGAGCGACCTGAAGTATGAACCGACCCGGAGGGTTAGTAATGCCAATCATCGCGCCCGGCTGCACGCCACGCCAACGCCGAAGATGGTGAGCGTGCCGATCACCGTGATCATGTGGGCGTGAAACGGACTGCGCAACGCTTCAGGCAGGTGGGCTGGAAAGGTCATCCAACAAATCACCAATACACCCACGATCACGCCCGCGAGGGCCCCCGCGTTGTCGGCTCGACGCGAAATCAACCCCAGCAGAAACAGGCCAAGCATGCCACCGGCAAAGATCCCGGACAGTTTCCACCACGCATCGAGCAAACTCTTTTGTCCGATCATCGCCAAGGCGACGCCCGTGCCCAACACGCCCCACATCAGCGTGGCGTTCCGGAGAATGCGCAGCGCGTCGGCTTCCGTTTTGCCGCGATTCAAGTGCCGCTGCACAAAGTCCTTAAGCGTGACCGTGGCGGCACTGTTCAAGCTGGTGTCGATACTGCTCATGGCAGCGGCAAAGATGGCGGCGATCAACAGCCCGGCCGCCCCGGGAGGCAGCTGGGTGGCGATGAAGTGCGTCAGCACCTTGTCCGCATGGTCATCAGGATATTGCGCCACCAACGGTTCCAATAATTCCGGGCTGGCGTGGTAGAAACTGAACAGCAGCGAACCGATCAGGAAAAACAATGCGGCTACCGGCACATACAGCAGGGCGCCCGTCCAGACCGAACGCGCCGCCGCCTTTTCATCGCGCGCGGCGTGGTAGCGCTGCACAAAGCTCTGGTCGATGCCGAAGTTGTTTAGGTTGATAAAAACGCCATACAGAAACACCACCCAGAACGTGGACTGCGTCAAATCCAACCCGAAACTGCCCAGACTAAATTTCCCTTCATTCGCGGCCAAGTGCAGAGCCTCGCCCGGACCGTGGGGATGATTGGCCAGTAATAGACCGGCAATCACCAACGCGCCGATCAACAACACCAAACTCTGGATGACATCCGTCCAGATCACCGCCGCAATGCCACCGACCAACGTATAGACCGTCACTGCAATACCGCCGGCAACAATGATCATCGGCACACTCCAACCCGTGAGCGCGCTCAATCCCAGCGAGACGCCGAACAGGATCGTGCCCACCCGCGCCAGTTGCGTGAGCAAATAACACCCCAAGGCATACGTGCGCGCCCAGGGTCCAAACCGTTTTTCCAAATGATGATAGGCAGAGATCTCTCCCGTGCACCGGTAAAACGGCACGAACCATTTCACCGCCACCCACGCCGCCAAGGGCAACGACAGGCTGAACACAAACCCGTTCCAATTCTCGGCATACGCCTTGCCTGGTACTCCGATAAAGGTATTGCTGGATAGATAAGTGCCGAAGATCGAGAGTCCCACCGCCCAACCGGGCAACGTGCCGCCGGCCGCCATGAAGTCGTTTGTCGTCCGATTCCGTCGCGCCAACCAACAACCCAACCCCACCACCGCGGCGAGGTAGAGTGCCAGAACCCAGATATCAAAGGCGGGGAGGGTTTGCATCTTTACCGATGCGCCCGCACGGTGAACTGTTGCCGGAGTTGTTCGGCAAGCGTATTGGCGCGTTTGAGATTTTTGGCGGCGACATAGTGTTTTTCGCCGCCATACAACCCAGTTCTGACCGCAAATCATTGGCCATGATGAAGAGCACCTTCGGCGGGTCTTGCGGGGCCGACCACAAGGTCATTGCTCCCAAAATCCACAACAAAACCAGTACGGTGCGCATGCGCCAAACTGTGCCATTGCGCGGGAGTCATAGCAAATCACATTGTTTTTTCGGTGAGTTTCGGTTATAGGAATCCCACGGATATGTCCGGAGGAGGGAACGAGCCAACTGACCTGCAAAAGCGGGTTCATGAAATAATCTTCGAAGCCGATACCCCGGCGGGCAAGCAATTCGATGTGTTATTGATCATTTGTATCCTACTCAGCGTAGGGGCCACGATGATCGAGACTATTCCGGGGATTCACCCTAATCAGCGCGATCTGTTGAACACCTTGGAATGGGCTTTCACGATCGGGTTCACGCTGGAATATTTTGTCCGCCTTTGGTGTGTGAAATCCCCTCGCATGTACGCCACAAGCTTTTGGGGAGTGATCGATCTATTGGCTATTCTGCCCAGTTACCTCGGCCTGGTTTTTCAAGGGGCCGAAGTGATGTTGATGATCCGTTTTGTCCGCGTTTTAAGAGTATTCCGTATTTTAGGGATGAACTCTTATGTTACCGGCCTAAACAAAATTGCTGAAGCCCTGAAGCGTAACTCCAAGAAGATCAGTGTTTTTCTCACAGCAATCCTAATTCTCGTAACTATTTTTGGCTCCCTCATGTTTGTAATCGAGGGACAGCCGGTGAAAGTAAAGGATCGGCAAGAGCTTAAAGTGGATGATCGTATCTGGATTGGGAAATACCCTGATTCAAAAGATGCCCGTGTCACGACAGCAAGTGAGGTCGAAGTAATGGTAACGTTAAGTGGCGAGAGCGAAGCGAACCGGCTCGCCGACGATGAAGAGGTTTATCGACCATTTAATGAGCAGTTTGACAGCATCCCAAAAGGCGTTTACTGGGCCATCGTCACATTAACCACTGTAGGGTACGGCGACATTTCGCCAATCACACCGCAAGGGCAATTCATTGCCGCCATGGTAATGATTTTAGGTTATAGTATTTTGGGCGTGGCTATTGGCGGAATTGTATCAACAGAGATGTCTGGAGCCGGCTCCCAGACGGATCCCTTCGAAATTAAATGCCTTGAGTGTGATGCCAAAGGTCATGCCTACGGAGCACGGCGATGCTATGTTTGTGGGGCAGAACTACCTGTTCCCGGTGGGAGTCAACGCGACATTAATACTGCTCGGAGTTGCATCAACTGCGGTGCAGAGGGCCATCGGCTTGAAGCACAGTTCTGTCACAACTGCGGCGAACCACTTGATGCTGCCGGTGTGGATGCCTATAAGGAGCTCTTCAGTATGGATTTGGACTCGGACGTCGATAAAAAGGACGACAAAGATTCCTAGCGTCCCTCCGGCGTGTGCGGATTCCGTCCGTAGTATAAGAACCCGTCTTCAGCTCCTACCAATAGATCAGGCCTATTGTCACCGTTCCAATCCACTACGGTAGGACTGGTGGTGTGGCTAGAAATATTGCGCTCGAAGAGTGTTCCTTTGTTAACGAGTCTAGTCATGCCTTCACGGGATCCGGCATTTTTCCAGAGTTCGGCGTTAGGGCTGTTGGCGAGTACGTCTAAGGCTCCATCACCATCCCAGTCCACCACACAAAGCTTACGACGCCCACTCCCACCAGCGGTTCGGGTGTTGAGGCGCACGTAACCGGATTTTTGGGTTTCAAAAATACGGCGAGGCGGAGCCAGCACCTCTCGGTCATTGCGTCGTTCACGGCGGAAGTATGCGAGGTAACCTTCGTGATCGAGCATGATCAGATCGGTCAAGCCATCCTCATTCCAATCAATCGCCACCGGGGTGGTACGCCATTGGGTGAGTAGGCCTTTGCCTTGCGGCCGCATCCAGCCCCACTTGAGCGAGGGCTGGGCGTCGCGCCATTCCACTTCCACGGGCGCCGCGGCTCCCAGCTTGGGCGCGCGTCGAGTGCCGATGTTGCGATACCACACGACCTTGCCGAGGATGGAATTGACGATCAAATCCGGCAGCCCATCGTGATCCCAATCGGCCACTGTCTGCGTGGTGTAGCCCCACTTGCGTTCGCACGGACCCTGAATGGAGC
The DNA here is from genome assembly GCA_038139415.1 of Verrucomicrobiales bacterium. Lineage (GTDB taxonomy): Bacteria > Verrucomicrobiota > Verrucomicrobiia > Limisphaerales > UBA1100 > UBA1100. The sequence continues at coordinate 13,327 of JAYOSV010000030.1, forward strand.
CGTTCGGGCCAGCCATGATGCGAAGCGTCTGGCCACCGGCCTCCAGCAACTGCGGCGCGGCCCACTTGGGGCGTTCGACTTTTGGACCACTGAGATTTTCGATGAACGCAATGTGGCCGGCGGTGTTGCCGCAAATAATATCCTCATCGCCGTCGCCATCCCAATCAAACCCCACCGGCGTGGACAACGCCCCGAATTTCACCTCATCGGCTTCCTGCTGAAAATATACCGGCGGCAAAAACTGCGGCAGCCCATCGCGAACCTTGCCCGTGTGTTCGACTAACGCCACGCGGCCATCCTCATCGCCCACAATCAAATCAATATCACCGTCGCCATCCCAATCCACCGCACTGGGCAGAATCATTTCCAGCTCCATCGTCAGCGTTTTACCGTTGTGTGTGAGCTTGCGGCCGGCGGCATACTTGGGGGCCTTGCGTGTACCGTAGTTTTCAAAATATGTGAAGCTGTCTACAAACTCGCCGCACAACAAATCGAGATCGCCGTCGCCATCGAAGTCCGCAAAATTCGGCGATGGGCGGCCGTACACATCCACCGGCTTGCCGCCGGCCTGCACCTTCGTCGGTGCTGAGTAATTCGGCTTGGCCATCTTGCCCTCGTTGCGCATCAAATACACAAATCCGTGCAATGGCCCGTTCGTCCATCCGCCCTTCGCGTTGTAGGCGTTGTCCCACCCGTAATCATCCCAAATACCAACACCCGCGATAAGGTCCAGCGCTCCATCACCATCATAGTCCACATACTTCCATTGATTCGCACGAATCTTTTGATGCTCTTCCACGCGCGCAGTAGGGTAGACCTTTATTGTATTAGTAAGGTCTGCGGATACTTCCGCGCCGGGTGTGAGATACCTTGGCTTGCCGTCTACCCAACTGACTTGAATGTTCCGCCTAGAAGCGTGCACGCGCTTGCCTGCCCTGAACACCGGTGCCTTGCCGCCTCCCGGGTTTTCAAAAAACCAAACACCGTTGTACGGCTTGCACGGGCAATCAACCAGCAAGTCGAGATCGCCATCCCCATCCCAGTCTACCGGCATCGGCCACGCCCAAAGCCCCACGCCAAGGTCCACCACCAGCCCTTGATGATTATACTTGATGCGCTCGAGATCAGCTGCTGGAAGAAGGCATGATAAAGCAAGCCACACCCATGATGTATACCTGAATAAAAGCACGACGGAATGTGACATATACAGAGCAATGATCAAACTAAGATCCGCCACAGAAGTAGCCCACTATAAAATACAATAGGTTTTACAGTATGCAGTTTTTTAAAAACGAGATACGATATTGCTGCATGTAAGGAAACGGCTTTGGCAATCGCCACGTCCCTTCAAGGAGATGAAGAACCCAAATCATAACAATACATTCGATAAAGTCATGGCGGCAATCGCCATTTTGGCTCTAATTGGGTTTGTGGTGGGCTTGTTCAAGATCATGGATTAACGCACTGTTTGCGCTTTGCTCAGGGCTTTTTTCCCCTGAATTCTCTATTGCACCAATCAAACCGGCCCGTTGCGTTGCTCATCGGCTCGCGGCCCGAGGTGGAGGAATCCCGCATCCATGAATCCATTGAGCATGTCGCACGCGCGGTTGTCAACCGGCATGCTTGCAGGGGTTCGGGTCAGATTTCCAGCGCATTGTCGGTGCCGCCAAATGCCTCCACGCGTACGCCGAGTTTATCCATCATACTTAGGTATATGCCCTCAAGAGGTTTGCCTTGGTGCGACCGGTGCATGCCGGGCTGGAGTTGGCCATTGGCGTGGCCGGCAAGCATCACAGGGAGTTGCTTGGAGGCGTGCTCGTGGCCGTCGGCAAAGGGCGAGCCATAGAGGATCAGCGAGTGATCCAGTAACGTGCCGTCGCCTTCGCGGATGGATTTGAGTCGGTTGAAAAAATACGCTACCTGCCGGTGATGCCATTCGATGACCTTGAGGTATTGGGCGCGCTTCACCTCGCGCGAGGTCCAGGAGGTTTTACCGTCGTCGTCCTCTGTGCGGCCGGAGATGTCGCGCCAGTGCGAGAGGGCGTGCCACATGCCTTTGACGCCGGGTAGGAAATTGAAGTACCGGTTACTTTGCTCATGATCGAGCATGAAGGTGGCCACGCGCGTGGAATCGGTCCAGTAGGCGAGCACCATCATGTCAAACATCAGCCGCAGGTAGGCCTCGTGATCTTCTGGGATGCCGGCGGGCGGAGGTGTGGCTTGGGCAAGACGTTGGTCGAGCCGCTCCTGCGATTCCTTGCGCGAAAGCTCGAGACGTTTTTCCACGGCGCGGACGGCCTCGAAATATTCGTCGAGCTTGTCGCGATCGGCCGCACTCACGCGCGTGCGGAGGCTGCGGGCATCGGCGGCGATCGCGTCTAGAATACTTTGGCGATCGTCACGGCGTGGACCGCCCGCAGCGGGGCTGCGGCCGGTGAGTCGGTTGAAAATGGCGCGCGGTTCGGTCTCGCGCGGCAAAGGCGTGGTGGCCGAGCTCCACGAGATGTTATTGCGTAAAATGCTGCGGCCGAAACTACCCTCGGGTTTGGTGATGAGCTCCAGCGAGGTAAACGGCGTGTCGCTCCCGATGGCCTTGGCGACGAGCTGATCCATCGAGGCCCCGCCCACGCCACGTCGCGCGCTGATGCGGTCGCCTTCCGGGGCGGGCCGCACGAGCCATGTGGCGCCGGCGGCTGGATGGCTGCCGCGCAGTTCGGATTGCAGTCCGGTAATAATTTGCAGATCGCCCATGAACGGCCGCAGGGCGGCCATCTCCGACGTGAGCGCGGTGATTTTACCGCCGGTCGATTTGGGGCTCCACGCCTCGGGCGGGGAACCGTTGGGCAGGTACAGGCAGCCTAGGCGCACGGGCGGTTTGGCCGCGGCGGCGCGAATTGAGCGAGGTGTCATCACCTCCAGCCACGGCAACGCTAAGGCTGCGCCCGCGCCGCGCAGGAGTGTGCGGCGTGAAAGACGAAATTGGCGGAAGGGTTTCATGGCGTTTCGCTTGCCGGTGCCTGCCGGTATTGAAAAGGGTAACTGGCAACCACCGCTTGGATCAATGCTTCAGCGCGTAGATCATTTTCACGCAGTGCCTGCAACAGTCCCTGGACGGCGGCTTCATCGGTGAACTCCAGCTCGCGCCCCAGCGCGTAGGCGAGCAGTCGTGTGGATAGTTGACGGGTGAAGGCTGGTTGCTCGCGCGTGAGCAGCATACGGCGTAGGCCAGTGTGGCCATCGAAACGTGTGCCGTCCTGCAATTGCGCCGCGGTGTCCACCGGCCCCGGGCGCAACCTGCCTGTGGCATCGAAGGCTTCCAGCGCGAATCCGAGCGGGTCGATGCGCTTATGGCAGCTGTTACACGCGGCGTTTCGGCGATGTTGCGCCAGCGCTTCGCGGATGGTCTTTGCCTCGGTATCACCCTCCGTTTTCAGCTCAGGCACATTGGCGGGCGGCGGTGGCGGAGTTTGGCCGAGCAACACTTCGAGAATCCATTTGCCGCGAAACACCGGGCTCGTGCGGCGAGGTGAGGAGGACACGGTCAACACGCTCGCCTGCGTGAGCAGTCCACCCCGGTTTTTTGTGAGGCGCCGTTTGAGGTCGGCTCCGGTGAACAAGGTGGGCATGCCGTAATGCCGTGCGAGATCGGTGTTGACGAAGGTGTAATCGGCGTCGAGCAGGCGCGTGACGGGTTGGTTGCCGCGCATGATAGAGTCTGCAAACAGCACGGTCTCCTCCTTCATCGCGCGCAACAATGCCGGCGTGGCCTGCGGGAATCGTTCGGCATCTGGCTTGATGCGCGTGCCAAGCCCGTCAATGCGCAGCCATTGCAGCGTGAACCGTTCCACAAATCGTTGCGCGCGCTCATCGGCGAGCAGGCGTTTTACTTCCGCGCGCAAGACCTCCTCGCGCAATAGCTCGCCCGAGCGGGCGCGTTCGCTCAGGGCGGTATCCGGCTGGCTGGCCCAAAGGAAATAGGACAATCGATTGGCCAACTCCCACGCGGTCACGCGCTGGGCCTGGGTGCCACCGGTGGATTCCGCGCGAAAGAGAAAGGCCGGCGAGACCAGTGCCGTTTTTACCGGCAATCGAAAGGCCTCGCGAAACGGATCCCCTTGGTCGCGGGCGTGGGCAAAAAGCTTGAGGTAACGGGTCATTTCCTCCGCGGTCGGCGGACGACGAAAAGCCTGTTGCAGGAACGCCTCGAGATTCCGCCGGACCGCCTCGGCTTCGGTGGCCGCAGGTTTGATCGCCGGCTTTTTCGCGGCGGGATCCCAGACATACACCGGCTTGCGCGCGATGGCTTTGCCGCCACTGGCAGCCTGAGCTTCCGCTGCGGTGAGCGGTTGATCGTAAAAGCGCGTGAAGGCAATGGTGCCCTCGGAGAACGGCTGAAACTCTTCGTCATCGCCGGCCACCCCAATGCGGAAGCGATGCTCGACCTTGTCTGGCCGCGTGAGGCGGCGGGTGCCCAGCAGTTTGCCATCCGCATGAATCTGAGCGCGCCCATCGGCCACGTTGAGCAGGGCGTAATGCCACTCGCCATCGTCCACGCGCGTGCGGGTTTCCAGATTACCCAGCCAACCGATGTCGTAGATCAGCCGCCCGCGCTTGATGTACAGCGTCTTGGCGTCCGGCACCCATTCGCCAGTGGCGGGGGCTTTGGAAAACAACGCGCCGCCGGTCTGGGTCTTGAACCGCACGAGCACAGCAAACGCGCCATCGCCCATGTCGGTTCGCTTGGATTGCGCGGCGGTGGCGGTAAACGGCAGATTGCCGGCCGCCGGCGTCGCGCCCGGCGGTAGCACGGGCAGCAGGCGCTCCACCGCTTCGTCATCGCGCCAGACCGCCTCGGTGACCTGGCGAGCGGCGCCAATGTATTTTTCGATCAGCAACGGCTGCACCGACAACGTGGCCGCAGCATTGTCAAAGCCGCTGCCTTCCACGAGGTCCGCTGGCAACAACGGCCGTGCATCAAATGGGATCCCAAACAAATCCTGAACCGTGTACGCGTACTCATGACGGTTCAATCGGCGCGGCGGCACGTGCCCGGGGTGTTTTGGGATTTTGGTGACATCCACATGTTGCAAGGTGTGTGCCACCCAATCGCCCAACGCCTCGCGCTTGGCCGCGGGTAAGGCGTGCTCCGCCTTTTCCGGCGGCATATCTCCCAGCCGCACGGCATCGCGAACGCGCAGCCAAATGCCACGATCCCGCCACAGATCCACTTCGCCGGAAAACTCATCAAACGAAATCCCCGCCTTCGCCTTCCCGTTGCCATGACAATCGAAACAATATTTCTGGAACACCGCCTGCGCCTCGGCTACCGAATCTACGGCGAGCAGTCGGTCGGGAAGCCATGCAAGAAGTAGGATGACGATCCGGAATCCCATGGCTTACAGCATGTCGCACACTTTCAGGAGCGTCTCGTGCACGGTGAGATCGTGTTGGTAGCTCCAGGCGAGTTTCTTTTCGCCGCGAATCACGCGTGCCAGATCAGCGAACTCCGCGACATAGCTCCGCCCGCCTTGGAGCTGCACGGTTTGTGTGCCTTTCTTGTACGGACCGCGCGCCTGATCGAGATTGAGGGTGAAGCGGCCGCCTTCCAGTTGCTGGATCTCCACGCCGCCCCGGGTGCCGGCGAGGTGAAAGCGGCGTCGGGGAAAGCCGAACGGATCATTGTGATTGCAGCGCAGCGTGGCGGTGGCCTTTGGGTAGTCGAGCACGGCGAGTTGGTTGTCTGCAAACGTGTCGCCCTCGGCGGCACCTGTGCGGAGGTTGATGCCCATAACACGATCGGGTTTGCCCAGTACAGTAATCGCCGCATCGAGGATATGGCAGGCCAGCTCGAAGAATCCACCACCGGAAAATTCGGCCAGCTCCTTACGTAACGCCGCGTTGGCCTGCTTGCCCATCATCGCGTCCAGCTCCATGATTTCGCCAAACCACCCTTCACGCACCGCGCGGAACATGAACTCAAACGCTGGATTGTAGCGGAGCATGTATCCCATCTGAACACAAAGCTTGTTCGTCTCAGCCGTGGCCAGCAGTTTGCGAAACGGGGCCAGCTCGGGCCCGGCGGGTTTATCTAGATGGATGTGTTTGCCCGCCTGCACCACCGGCAGGGCCGTGGTCATCAAATCCCGCACCCGCGTCTCAATGGCCACGGCGTGCAGGCCGCGCGTGTTCATCAGTTCCTCCATCGAAATGAAGTTCACATTCGGCGCACGTCGGCGCAGGGCGGCATTCGGCTCCACCACGCCGACCAGTTCAAAAGTGTCTTTCAGAGCCTGAATGGCCTTCAATTTGCCGGCGGCATGCGGGTGAGCCAACCCGATCTGGCCGATGCGTAAGCGGGATGGCGGCGTGCGGGCTAACACAGCCGGCGCTGTCATGGTGGCCGAGCCGGTTGCCGTGCATTTCAGGAAGGTGCGACGGTTCATGCCCAAGGCTAATAGGCGTACGGCAACACGGGAAGCTTGAACCGATGCATTTTAATCTTCGTTCTAGCACAACTCACAGGTCAAATGGCCGCCGATGAAACCGGGCGCACGCATGGCCTCCGCAATGGAGGCGCTGGAAGAGATGGAAACCAACTGGGCCGAAGGCGGCCGCGCGCCGGCCGATGCCGTGCTTAACCAATTTTTCCGACAACGCCGCTTTATTGGGTCCAAGGATCGCGGCGAGGTTTCGCGGGTGGTGTACGCCGTATTGCGCAACGAAGCCGCGCTCAATTGGCAGCTGGATCAGGGCGGATTGCCGAGTGATCCGCGCGGTCGCGTGTTGGCCGAAGCGGTGCTGTTGGGCGGCATTGGTTTGGAAGATATGAAGGCGCTGTGTGATGGACAGGCATATAGTCCGCGGCGCCTTAGTGAACCGGAGCTCGGCTGGATCAAACAGCAAGCTGGTCAACCCCTGTTGGCCGATGCGATGCCGTCGGCGGTGCGGCACCATTTTCCCGAATGGCTGATGCCACGTTTGGAGACCGTCTTTGGCGATCAATTGCCCGACGCCATGGCGGCCCTGAACGAGGAAGCGTCGGTGGATCTGCGGGTGAACACGTTGAAATCGTCGCGCGACGAAGTGTTGAAAACACTCCAAGACGCCGGCTTGGAGCCGGAGCCCACGCCGCACTCGGCGCTTGGTGTGCGCCTGCACAAGCGCGGGGCGTTGTTTGCCACGGAGGCCTTTCGGGCGGGCTGGTTTGAAATGCAGGATGAAGGGTCGCAACTCGTGGCGGCTCTGGTGCAAGCGAAGCCCGGGGATAAGGGCGTTGATTTTTGCGCCGGGGCCGGAGGCAAGACGCTGGCGTTATCGGCCCAAATGGAAAACCGCGGCCGCATTCTCGCGTGGGATACCGCCGGCAAACGGCTCGGACAAATGAAGCCGCGCCTTGGTCGGGCCGGCGTGAGCAATGTGCAAGCGCGCGTATTGAAAAGCGAACGCGACAATATGGTGAAGCGGCATCTGGATTCGGCTGATTGGGTGCTGCTGGACGTGCCCTGCACCGGCACGGGCACATGGCGTCGCAGTCCGGACCTACGCCGACGCACCATACCCGAGGCATTGGCCGAAGTGCAGACGCATCAACGCGCCATCCTTGAAAGCGCCGCGCGGCTGGTGAAGCCCGACGGACGTTTGATCTATGCCACCTGCTCCATTTTGCCTGAGGAGAATGAGCAACAGGTCGAGGCGTTTCTGAATGCGCATGAATCGTTTAAGCGAATCGACGAGGATCTCCGGCTTTATCCGCACACGCACGGTACCGATGGGTTTTACGGAGCTGTGCTGCAGAAGGCATGAAACTGAATTGTGATATGGCTGAAGGCGCCGGCTGCGAGGCTGCGTTGATGCCCTATCTCGATCAGGCCAATATCGCGTGTGGTGCCCATGCGGGAGGACCGGAATTGATGCGGTCCATCGTGGCTCTTGCGCGGCAACACGACGTGAGCATCGGCGCGCACCCGGGCTATCCGGACCGGGAACACTTTGGCCGGGAAAGCCTGTCCGCGACGCCGGACCAAATCCAAGCGTGGGTTACCGAACAAGTCGAGCGCCTAGCCGCGATGAGTCCGGTGGATTACGTGAAACCGCACGGTGCGTTGTATCATGATATGCATCAACAACCGACCGTGATGGAGGCAATCCGCCGAGCGGTTGGTGAGCTGCCCTTGATGGGCCCGGCGCCCTTTGCCGAGGGGTTGGGCTGGAGTGAAGCCTTTGCCGATCGGCGCTATCAGGCTGACGGAACGTTGGTGCCGCGCAGTGAAGCCAGGGCGGTCTTGAATGAAACGGAAACGCTGGCGCAAGTCCGGCAACTGATTTCCGACGGCTCCGTGACCACAGACAGCGGCGGCACGCTGGCCCTAGAGGCGACGACCTTGTGCGTGCACGGCGATAATCCGGCCGGAGTTAGGGTCATCCACGTCATTCGGGAGATACTCGATGCCGGATGATTCGGTGCGCATCAAGGTGGCTGGGGAAAATGCGCTGATCGTGTATCTGGGGAACACCCTGTCTTCCACCGTGGCCGGCCGGGTGAAACAGATGAGCCAGCAGTTGAGCGAATGTCTGGCGGATCAACTGGTCGACCTGGTGCCCTCGTACGCGTCCATCTTGGTGATCTATCGGTCCGACCGCATTAGTACAGACGAATTGCGCAAACACATCGAGGAATTTGGGAAAGCGACTTCTGAACCCATGTCGACAGAAGCAGGTCGGCTGGTGACGTTGCCGGTTTGGTATGGGGCGGAGGCCGGGCCGGATTTGAAGGCGTTGGCCGAAAGCAACGGGCTGATGCCCGATGAAGTGGTGCAACGGCATCATGCACGGGAATACCGCGTCTACGCAATCGGCTTTGCGCCGGGATTCGCTTACTTGGGCGAGGTGGACGAGGCGATTGCCCGGCCGCGATTGGCAACGCCCCGCCAACACGTGCCGACGGGCTCGGTGGGTATTGCTGATCGACAGACGGCGGTGTATCCGGCCGAATCACCGGGTGGCTGGAATTTGATCGGGCGTTGTCCGGTCCGGATATTTGATCCGATGGCGGCCGTCCCGATGCCGATGACCGTGGGGGATCGAATTCAATTTGAGCCGATCAGTCGCACGGATTACCTTGAATTAGGAGGAACGCCGTGAGCGGTTTTCGCGTTCTGGAGCCGGGCGTGTTTAGCCTTTTTCAGGATGCCGGCCGACTGGGGTATCATGCGCTGGGGTTGACGACCGGAGGTCCGATGGATGGCGAGGCGTTTTATTGGGCCAATCGGCTGGCTGGAAATGCTGAAGGAGCCACGACTTTGGAGGTGGCGCAAGGCGGTTTGCGACTGGAATGCACGGGCGCCACTTCGGTGGCCGTGGCGGGTGCGGCAATGTCGCTGAAGATCAATGGCCAAACCAAGGCGCTGTGGCGAAGCCATCGCATGACGGCCGGTGATGTAGTGGAGTTGGGTCATGCGGCGGTTGGGCTGAGGGCGTATGTAGCCGCATCGGGCGGCTTCGAGGCGCCGGTTTATTTTGGCAGCACGGCAGTGGTCCGGCGGGAAGGATTGGGTACTCTGCTGCACGCCGGCCAAGAGATTGTGTGCGGCGCGCCGGCGGATTCGGATTGGGCGTTGCCGATGGAAAAGATCCCCCGTTATGAGGCGGCGGTGACGTTGCGGGTGGTGGCGAGCTATCAGGCGTCGGAGTTTTCGGTTGAGGCCCTCGGGGTGTTTTATGGCAGCACGTTTCAAGTCTCGCCGCGGTCTGATCGGATGGGATATCGGTTGGAAGGAAACGCGATGGCGACGCCGACAGGCGGACGACTCTCCGAGGGCATCGCGTACGGCGCAGTGCAGGTGCCACCGGATGGTCAGCCGATTGTGTTGTTGAATGACCGGCAAACGATCGGGGGTTATCCGAAGCTGGGCACAGTGTTGTCCCTCGATTGCTGGAAGTTGGCGCAGTGCGTGCCGGGGGCGACAGTATGCTTTGAAGTGATCTCTCTCGAGTCGGCGCAGGTGTTGGTTGAGGAAGCCAAAAGGGCGCGGGATGCGACGGTATTGAAGCGCGGCACGTGATCAGGCGCGGGCGTCGAGCGTTTCCCACTGATCGTAGGTTTTGAGTAACTCATTTTCCAGAACCTCGAGACGCACGGTGACTGCGGTTGTTTCCTCGTGCGGCCGCTTAAAAAAATCCGGATCGTTGATTTGCTGCTGCAGCGTCTCTTGTTCCGATTCCAATTCAGCGATGCGAACGGGCAACGATTCGAGTAGGCGCTTTTCGTTAAAGGACAGCTTCTTGGGCTCCTCGGGATCAGCCGCGGGCTTGGATTTGGATTGTCGTTTTGGCTTGGAGGCTTTGAGGTCAGGTTTACGTTGGGCTAGGTACTCATCGTAGCCGCCGGTGTATTCCTTCACGAACCCATTTCCTTCAAAGACCAAGGTGCTTTGCACGACGTTGTTGAGGAAAGCGCGGTCGTGGCTGACGAGCAGCAGCGTGCCATTGAACGCGCCGATGACCTCCTCGAGCAATTCCAAGGTCTCCGCATCGAGATCATTGGTGGGCTCGTCCATCACGATCAGATTGGCTGGTTGCTGGAACAGCTTGGCGAGCAATAGGCGGTTTCTCTCGCCGCCGGACAATGTGCCGGCCGGTTTGCGGGCCTGATCGGGCGTGAAGAGAAAATCTTGCAGGTAACTGTACACATTACGGCTGTGTCCGTTGACGATGACCGTTTTGCGGTCATCGGCGACATTCTCCAGAATGCTCGCTCCATCATCGATTTGCTCGCGCAATTGGTCAAAGTACACGGTCTCTAGCTTGGTGCCGCGGCGCACTTTTCCATCTGAAGGCTGTAGTTCGCCGAGCAGCAGCTTGATGAGGGTGGTCTTGCCGGCGCCGTTTGGGCCGATGATTCCAACCTTGTCGCCGGCGGTAATGAGCGTGGAAAGATTCCGAACCACAGGTGGCCCGTCGTAGGCAAATGTGAGCTCCCGGGTTTCGACCACCAACTGCCCGGAGCGATCGGCTTCCGCGGCCTGCATTTGCACGGTGCCCTGGCGCTTACGGCGTTGGCTGCGTTCGGCGCGCATTTTCTTGAGCGCGCGCACGCGGCCTTCGTTACGCGTACGCCGAGCCTGAATGCCCTTACGAATCCACACTTCTTCCTGCGCGAGTTTCTTGTCAAACTGCGCGTTCTGTTTTTCCTCGGCCTCCAAAGCGGCTTGTTTACGATCGAGAAACGTCTGGTAATCGCAGGTCCAATCAAAAAGATGGCCGCGATCAATTTCTAGAATGCGCGAGGCAATCGCTTGAAGAAAGGCGCGGTCGTGGGTGACGAACAACAGGGTGCCCGGATACGATTTCAGAAATCCCTCAAGCCAGGTGATGGAATCAATATCGAGGTGGTTGGTGGGTTCATCCAGCAACAGGACATCCGGTCGATCCACAATGGCCTGTGCCAGCAGCGCTCGGCGTTTCATGCCGGAGGAAAGGCTGTTGAACTCGGCCTCGCCGTCGAGTTGCATCTGGCCGAGCACGCGTTGTACGGCTTTATCGCGCCGCCAATGTTCGTCCTCGGGAATATCAAGCACGCCAGCGACCAGGTCGTTAACGGTTTGGGCATCGCCGGTGGGTACTTCCTGTACGAGGCGTTTGATGTGCAGGCCTTGGGCGCGATTCATCACGCCTTGATCGGGAGTTATCTCGTCGGCCAGCAACTTGAGCAGAGTGGATTTCCCGCAGCCATTGCGGCCGACCAGCCCGATGTGTTCTCCCGCCTCAAGATTGAGGGTTACCTGGTCCAGCAGCATGTCGCCATCCCAGGAATAGGTTACGTCGTTGAGGTGAAGCAGCGACATGAACCGTTATTCGGCGGAAACTGTAATTGCCTGAAACCGGATCGCCGCCCGCATGGCTTCCCGAATTTCAGGTCGCCACAACTGGCCCATGTGCCCGCCGGTTTCGGAATACACAGTGCGCTCGCCAGAGAACCGTTCACGGAACCAGGCGAGGTCATCTTCGGTGAGCAGGAAATCATTGCTCGTGAGCACGAGCATGAGATTGGTCGCGGCGGTTAGGCCGGCTTCGCGGGTGCGGAGATTGCTGGACTGCGCCAGCGCGTTGTCATCAATTTTGCGTTCGGCAAGCGCCGGCGCGACAATCTTCGAGTAATAATCCTCCCAGCATAGAGCGTTGACCCGTTGATACGCCCGCGTGTTGGGGCGAATCTCCAGACTATTCATAATCGTCTGAGTTAAGGTCATGCGATAACTGAGGCCGATAAGATACGAGGCTTCCTGATCACTGAAGGGCAAACCGGTGGCGTTGTCGGGCGTGGAGCTTTGGCTGACCAATAATTTCACCAAAGCAGAATTTTTGACCGACTCCAAATCATCCGCGGCAGCCGGTGCCCGGTACAAACGGTCCAGTGCCTTCAGTCCAGTGGTTAGATCCAGCGGCGGATTGATCGCTAGGGCTGCGGAATAGGTGTCGGGTGCACTGGTGGCGGCCAGATTGAGGGTATACCAGCCGCCCATCGAAAAGCCCATCACCGCCGGCGTGCCTTGCGTTTGATCGGTCAGCATTTCGGCCATGGCCGCATGGGCTTGGCGCAAGTACCGCAGGTCATCATTCAGATAACCGGGCAAATAATTGGCCGGGGCGGCCTGGATAAATTCCCAGTTGAGATTGTTGCTGAAACACACGACATGATAACCTTCAAGAAATGCCAATTCAGCCAGTGCCAGTGCACGGCTGCCCAGCCGGTGTCCGCCGAGCCCGGGAATGACGTAGGCCACCGGCGCCTCCTTGTTCTGTCTCCAAACCGAGGCTGGCAATGGCTTGCGAAAGCCATGTGGCTGAACGGTGATTTCCTCCGCTCGATCGTCAAACTTTGGATCTTGCGGGCGGTTGAACACCGTCATCAACGTCTGCGTTTGCGCCGTGTCGTCGCCCTTCATGGCTGGCTGCGTGTTACTCACTTCAATGGCGCGTTTGCGCGAGAAATATAATTTATTCAAGGCGTACGGATCAAACTCAGTGGCGAGCAATTCCCGGGTGGATTCTACTTGGTCAGTTTTATTGTTGAACCGAACGCCCGCGTTCAGGCCGTAAACATACGAGGCGGGATCCAGAAAAATATCCCCGGTTTTGCCAATCAAATCGCGGCCTGAGGAGGCTCCGATGATGGGGAGGTGTAGATAGACCGAAGGCTGCCATCCCCAACGGCCAAAGGCCTGTCCTAAATCTTCGTCCGCGAGATAAATGTCATATTTTTTTGTCGCCGGATCTCCGAAGCCTAGCACGCCTTCGGTGGTGTTGATTAGAAACCGTTTGGTTTCCGTGGCCGCATTGGCCCATTCGCCTTGTAGGAGATTGCTCGTGAACCGTACGGGATAGGCAATGTTGTGGCCAAAATTCCGGATGCCGGTGCGGGCTTTGGAAGGAAGCACCTTGCGGTAACCGCGCGAAGCCGGTTCCATCGCGTAACCAAAGAGCACCTCATCCACAGCGAAGCTGAACCGGTTCAAAGGTTCCAGTGGGTCCGGCGTAGATTGTAGCATGAGCGAGGCATCTTCCGGGTGCGATGGATCCGGAAGGGCTTCCAAGGCAGGGTCCGGCAGGAAGCTGGCGCAACCCGTGGCGGCAATCAGCAATGGCAATATAAATACACGCATTTAAATCCTAAAAGTCAAATGGAGTGGGCGTATCATGTGCGTCACGGGTTTGTAACGCAAGCTCGGCCTTTCAAAAAATGGCGTAAATGGCGGGAAGAGAGTGGGTTGGTTCAAGTTTCAATCACATCCTGCTGCCGGAGCCATTCGCCGTAGATCCAGAATCCATGTACGGCGGCCAGAGCTAACCAGAGGAACAAGTCCACACGCCCGACAATGGCGAGGATCAAAAGCAGGGCGGAGAAATCGCGGTTGGCTGCGCGGGCAATCCAAGCTTGGGCTTGCGGTAGTGGGCGTTCACTTTGTTCGGCACGCAACCGCGTGAGAAAGGATAGCACTACGCCAAGGGCGGCGGCGATGCCCAGCCATAACCACGGGCCGGATTGATCGTGCATCCTGTAGAGGCCCATGCCGATACTGGCGAGTAGGCACAGGTGCACCAGTTGGTCGCCGCCCAGGTCGAGCCATTTGCCGGTGCGACTTTCCTTGTGCGACATGCGTGCCAAGTCGCCATCCACGCAATCAATGATCGCCGAGCATTGCAACAACACGGCGCCCAGAATCATCAGGTGTGCTTCGCCGCGTGCGAAATAAATGGCCGATAACACGCCGATGCCGGTGGCGACCACTGAGATGGCGTTGGGCGAAACGGGCGTGTGGATTAACAGCCGTGACGCGAGTCGGCCTACGGGTCGGTTGAAGTTGCGGTCCATGAAACTGTCGGTCTCCAACCCCATGGTATCCCACAAGGCGTCTTCGGCCTGCACCGCGGTGAGGCCGTCCTTGACCGGTTGTGCGACGCCGAGGGCTTCCACCTTGGGGCGACGCGGCAGGGACGCTTCCATCGAGCCGGCCCAGTCCGTGGCCACGCCGCAGGGTAACGACTCGTGACCTGGGGAATGCAGTCGGCCTCGCTGTTCCATCACACGCTCCAGATCGCCTCGTTGCAGGGCTAGGTTTCCGGCCGCCAACAGAGTCGGCTCCCGAAAGGCGGGTTCCTCGCGGGTGAGAAGGGCTTTAATCTTCAGCCGGGTCAAGGCCGTGAATTTCGGTTCTGCGTTGGCGTACCGAACAGTGATCTTCGTGGCGCCTGCTTCGTGTGCGGCGATGATCAATCGCTCCAGCACCGACAAGCCCGCCAGCGTACGCTCGCAGGCCGGATCATCGGCAAAAATCAGAACGGGCAAACCCACGTCAGTTTCGCAAGCCAAACCCACGTATTGCCGTCAAGGCAAGGGAAATGAATCAAAGGGACTGTCAATGTCCCACCCTGCATGGCATCGTGGGCCGGTCTGTATGGGAGTCCGTCCGGAAATTATTTATTTGCCTTGGGATCAGCCGAGCGTGGCGGCAGCTGTGGATTGGTTGGTGGGCGATACGGATGATGGCTGGGTGGATCTGAGCGAGACCTGGGTCCTGTTGCCCACACGCCAGGCGGGCCGGCGGTTGCGGGAGGCGTTGGCATGGGCTTGCCGTGAACGGGGAGGTGTATTTCCGCCCCGGACGGGAACGCCGTTTCAGTTGTTGCACCCCCAAGAAACCCAAGTGGCACCGGAGGTTGCGTGTATTGGGTGCTGGGTACAAACCCTTGAGGGCCGCATTGTGGAGACGTGCTCGAATTTGTTCCCGGCTTTGCCTGAACAACGCGATTTCGGATGGCGCCGCAAAATGGCCGAGGCGCTCCACGCCATGCGCGCTACGTTGATGGAAGGTGGCTGGGATTGCACGCAATTGGCGGACTCTGAACATTGCGAGGAGGAGGTCGGTCGATGGCGGGATTTGGCGCGCTTGGAGGCGGCGTATCGGGAGCGGCTAACGCAAGTCGGCTTGGTCGATTGCCATGATGCCCGGCGCGCCGCGGCGGAAGCCCCTAACCTCGCCGAAATCCGCCGGGTGGTGATTTTGGGTGTGACAGACATTTCCCCGGTATTCGAGCAGGCGCTGATGCGATTAATGGAACAGGGGATGCTGGTGCAGCTTGTGTGTTTTGGTCCCGGCGAAGGTATGGATGAATGGGGCCGGCCAATACCGGCATTTTGGAACAACCGTTCTCTGTCGGTGACGGAGGAACATTTAGTGCCCGCACTGGATGAACGGGCGCAGGCCGAGGCAGCGGTGGCGCGAGTGAAACCGTATCGTAAACAGGTGCATGACCGTGTGGCCGTCGGGGTGGCGGACCCAGCGGTGTTGCCACATCTCGAACGCACCTTGGCGGATGAAGGGATCCCTGTGTTTAATCCTGATGGCCGACCGTTCAGTCGAACCCCGTTGTTTGTTTTTTTGAAAACACTGCACGCACTGATCCTGCAGGCTAACTTTCCGCAGGCCGCGGCATTTCTACGGTTGCCCGACGCGTGGGCATGGGCGCAGGGCGAGGATGAGCAGTTTACCCCGACTCGATTACTGGCCGGTTTGGATGAAATCCATAAGGACCATTTGCCGGCGAGTTTGGAGGATGCGGTGCGGTTGCATTTTGAGGGGGAACGGATTCAAAACCGCATTGTGGCACGCGGCGCCTTGAAACGACTGGCCGAAGCCTTGCGGATGTTGGATCGGGAACGGCTGAGCCGTGGGTTGGCGACTTTTCTGAATGCGGTGTTCGCCAATCGGGAATTTCGGCAGGGGAACCCGATCGACAAGGTGTATCTCGAGACCGCTCACAGCTTTATGGATCGCCTGCGCGAATGGGAATCCGCGATGGGCGAATCTGCCGTGCCCGCCGGGGAAGCCCTAGCGTTGTTGCTGGATGCAGTGGGTCAGGAGTCTGTGTTTCCGGAACGTAGCGGAGCGGCGGTGGACATTCAGGGCTGGCTTGAATTAGCCTGGGAAGATGCGCCGCACCTGATTGTGGCTGGGTGCAATGAAGGGCATCTGCCGCAATCGATAGTGGGAGACCGGTTTCTACCCGAGCAGTTGCGCGAACGCCTCGGGCTCACCACCAATGCGCAACGGCTGGCGCGGGATGTGTATTTGCTCGAATTGCTGCTGCAATCTCGAAGCGGGTATGGCCGTGTGGAATTGATCCTCGGTCGGCAACGCGCGAATGGTGATCCTCTTCGTCCGTCGCGCGTCCTGTTGCGTTGCCCGGACGAACAATTGCCGGAACGCGTGGCGAGTTTATTTCAGGAATTGCCGACCCCAGCGCAGACGCCGGCTTGGACACTGCCGTGGACGCTTGCTCCCCGTGCACTGCCGCCGTTGGAGCGCCTGAGTGTAACGGCGTTCCGTTCCTATCTGGCCTGTCCGTTTCGGTTCTATCTCAAACACGCTTTGCACATGGAATCGATTGACACCTCGAAACGCGAATTGGATGCGCTGGATTTCGGCTCGTTGGTGCATCAGGTGGTGGAAGATTTCGGCCGGGACGAAGCCGCCCGGGAGCTAGCGGATCCGACTGCGATTCACAAATATTTTTCCGAACAACTCCGCTTCGTGATCGCAACGCGCTATGGGTCAAAACCGCCGTTGCCCGTACAGGTGCAGACAGAAATTGCTGAACGCCGACTGAAAGCAGCGGCTCTTGCGCAGGCGGTGGAGTATGCGGCGGGCTGGCGAATTATCGGCACGGAAAGTAAGTTTGATGGCGAGATCAGTGGGCTAACGGTGCGCGGACGGATTGATCGAGTGGAGCGTCATGAAGAAACTGGCGCACTGCGCGTGCTGGATTATAAGACATCCGGGAAAGCCAAATCCCCTTTGGAGGTGCACACGGTAAGGCGCACGGATGACACGCCGGATTACGCGACGGTGGATGTCCAGATGAAGGGCAAGGAACGCCCCAGTGGTTGGGTCGATCTGCAGTTGCCATTGTATTATTGGGCCATGGAAACGGAAGCCGAAAACGGGTTGCAGTTGGGGTATTTTAATTTACCCGCGGTCGGGGCCGACACGGGCGTGCAGTTGCTGGAAGGGTATTCGCCGGACATACACGCCAACGCGATGGCGTGCGCGGCGGCCATTGTGGACCGTGTTCAGGCCGGTGAGTTTTGGCCGGCCCGGGAGAAGGTGCGCTACGACGAGTTCGAACCTATCTTGTTCGGGCAGGTGGAAGCAGCGGCCCAAGCACCGGAGAGGGGGAACCATCGTGAGTGAACCTGGCTCTATCCTCGGCAGTGAAATGATCCGGGCCTCAGCGGGCTCGGGCAAAACGTATCGACTGGTGAACCGCTATATCCGTCTGCTGTTAATGGGGCAGGCGCCTGAGCGAATCATCGCGTTGACCTTTACCCGTAAGGCGGCTGGAGAATTTTTTGAGGGCATCCTCAAGCGACTGGCGGAGTCGGTGACGGATGAAGCTCAACGGAAGAAATTATCCCGGGACATCGAGCTGCCGGAATTGACTGCCGCTGATTATCGGCTCGCGCTGCGCAATTTATTGGAGCGGATGCCGCAGCTGACACTCGGGACGATTGACGGATTTTTTCATCGGGTGCTCGGGATGTTTTCGTTGGAGTACGGGTTGAGTGGCGAATTCGAGATCATGGATGAGTTCGCCGCTCAACGCGCGCGCTTGCGGGCTTTGGATCAGTTGTTTGCGGCGGCTGAAGCCGGTGAGCCTGATCGTCAGGCGTTATTGAAGTCGTTCGAACTGATGTCTGCCGGACAGCAGGATCGCCGAATCTATGATTTACTGGAGCAGTACCTCCGGGATTGCCATTCGATGTATCACAGTGCTCCAGAGAAACGGTTTTGGGGGCAACCGGAAACGATTTGGCCTCAGGGAAATCCATGGTCGGTCCAGCCAGGGAATTCGGCGCTTCTAGTCCAGGCTTTTCGGGATGCGCTGGAAGCGGAGACCGGCTTTGATGCCGTGGATGCGCGCGCTCGGAAATCGTGGCAAAAGGCGGCCGACCATCTTCAGAAATGGGAGCCGGGCAAGGATTTACTCGGCTCCGCCACACTGTTGAAACAAGCGTTCTCCGGCTTGAGCCAGCTGGAATCCGGCGACTGGACGTTTCAATTTTACCGCAAGGATTTTCAGCCCGGCGCAGCATTTCAGCAATCCTTAGGCGCGTTATTGCGATATTGTTTGGCGGCTGAATTTAACCGGTTGTTGGAGCGGACGCGTGGGGTATTTGCCATGTTGCGCGAATACGACGGCCGCTATGACGGATTGATCCGACGGCAGGGGCTACTGACCTTCGCGGACTTGCCTGTGCTGTTGGCGCCAGAGGAAGGCCGGCCGGTGTTGGGCGGGACGGGGCCGGATCGGTTGTCGCTGGAATACCGGCTCGACGGCGCGTTTGATCATTGGCTGCTGGATGAATTTCAAGACACCAGTACGGCGCAATGGCGGGTGGTGGAGAATCTGGTGGATGAGGCGGTACAGGATCCGGATCGGTCCTTTTTCTGCGTGGGCGATGTGAAGCAATCCATTTATGGCTGGCGCGGCGGCGATCCGCATTTGTTCGGGCGAGTGGAGGCGCATTACCGCCATGGCGCCGGCCATGAGTTCACGGTGCAGTCCATGGACGTGTCCTGGCGATCAGCGCCGGCAGTGTTGGAACTGGTCAATGCCGTGTTCGATCAGCCGGCGCTCCTCCGTGAATTTGATCCAGTGGCGGCAGAACGCTGGACGGATGTCTGGAACGAACATCAATCCGCAGAGGCTCATGCCGACATGGCCGGGCATACCATGCATTTAACGGTGGATCATGCGGACGATCGGTATGCGGTGTTGGCCGGGTTATTGCGGGAATTGCAACCGACCCAACGGGGCATGCGGTGCGCGGTGCTGGTGCAAACCAACAAGGAAGCGGGCCGGGTGGTGGAATACTTGCGTGAGCACGTGGCGGAATTACCGGTGACTGGGGAATCGGCCACGCGGCCGGCGATCGATAACGCACTGGGCGCCGCGATGGTGTCGCTCTTCAAGGCGGCGGCGCATCCGGGCGATCGATACGCGCGCGAGCATGTGGCCATGACGCCGTTGCGCGAACTGTTCGAAGGAGAGCCTCACCAGTGGGAACCGGTGATGCGGCAGTTGCAGGAGCAATTGTACCGCGAGGGGTTTGAGGTTGCCGCGCGCGAATGGTCGCGTCGGTTGGTGACCGATGATTTTTCAAGCCATCGCCGCCGCCAGTTTATTGAGTTGGCCCGGCAATATGATGAAGCGGGTTTGCGGGATGCGGATGAATTCATTGGCTTTGCTGAGAGCCGGGATTTGAATGAAGGTGGCGTCTCCGGCGTTGTGCAGGTGATGACCGTGCACAAGGCCAAGGGGCTGACCTTTGATGTGACACTGGTGCCGGACCTCGAGGGGAGTCGACTTGATGCGCGGCGGAGCGAGGCGCTGCACGCGCAAGCGGATCACTACGGCGACGTGGAGTGGGTGATGGATATGCCGCGGCAGGATTTATGCGCGGCGGATGATGTGCTGAAGGGCGCGGTGGCCGCGGGGCGCAGTAAGGAATGCTTTGAGAATCTGTGCCGATTATATGTGGCCCTGAGCCGCTCTCGGCACGGGTTGTATGTGATCAGTACGCGGCCGAAAGAGAAATCACCTTCGCCGAATTTCGTTCACCTTTTGAATGAATCGCTCGGCAACGCGGAAGAGGAATGGAAGGGCGGTGGGGCGACAGCCGTGAAGGCGTTTGAGTCCGGTGCATGGACGTGGGTGGAGGCGTTTGAATCGGATTCAGCGGTGGCCGAGCACGAGCAACCGCGCGTGCAGGTGAAGGAGGGGCGGGATTTTCCCAAGCTGGAACGTCGCAAGCCTTCCGAACATGAGGGAGCACTGATTCAGGGATCGCATTTGTTTGATCCACAAGCCAAGGAAGCGGCGCAATTCGGGGATGCGGTTCACGCGGTGTTCGAACAGATCGAATGGTACACGGACGAAGCGGAAGAATTACTGGATGGTGATGCGGAAGCCGTCGCAATGGTGCGGACGTGCTTGGAGGAATCGGAAATCCAGAAGCATTTTACAGCGGATCCGGAAGCGGTTGTGTGGCGGGAGCGGCGGTTTGGCGTTGTGTTGGATGGCGAGTTTTGTTCGGGCGTATTTGACCGGGTGGTGCTGTGGCCGGACCGCGCAGAGATCGTGGATTTCAAAACGGACATGGTGCGCGACGCGGTGGATGTGGAGGCGGCAGTGGCGCGGCATCAATCCCAACTGGATTGGTACCGGCGCGTGTTGGTGCTCATGACCGGTTTACCGTTCGAGCACATCACCTGTCGCCTGTTGTTCGCCCGACTCCCGCGGTTGGTGACCGTGCCATAAAAAAAGCCCCGCGGGTGCGGGGCTTGGGAATTGTGTTGGAGAACGGGTTACTTGATGTTCTCTAGGTACTTCTCAGGATTAGACTCGAAACGGCTCTTAGCGCGAGTTTTGCAGAAGTAAATCTTTTTGCCACCATGTTCAATGAACGGGCTCTTTGGATGTACGCGAGTGTCGGTGTACACCGGGCAAAATTTTTGCGCCATTGGTTTGATGTCTTTAGAGGCGACGGCTTTCAGCTGAGGGGCTTGTTCCTGGCAAACCACGGCGAAGTAGTCTGGATTTGTTGCCCACATCTTTTTACAGGTGCCGCAGCACACGAACACTTTTACCCCTTTATAAACGAGGAATTCCTCTACATCGATTTCATCCTCAATCATAAGAGGGCAAATCTTCTGTGCTGGAGCAGCTTCGAGGGTGAATGTGAAACCCACCATCATGGCAGTTAGAGCGAGTATGTTACTGATCAGTTTCTTCATGGTTTATAAGATTCGTTGTAAAAAGGCTTGTGGAAATAGAAATCACACAGGGGCGTTTTATTCAATGAAAAAACAGGAAACGGCCTAAAAATGGCGTTTTTGGTAGCGTTTTGCACAAAAAAACCGCACCGGCCGAAGCCGATACGGTGTGAAGATTGGAGTTGCTTACACGTCCTTCCAAGCACGGTCCTTTGCAGAATCGAGCACTGCGTCGCAGACCTTGGCGGTCTCAAGGGCGTCGCGGAAGGTGGGGTTGCACGGGGTGCCTTCGTCGAGGCTCTTCAGGAAGTCGGCCACCTGATGCACAAAGGTGTGTTCGTAGCCGATGCACAGGCCGGGCACCCACCACTTGTCCATGTACGGCATGTCGCCGTCTGTGATGTGTACGCTGCGCCAGCCGCGCGTGGTCGACTCGTCGCTGTGATCGAAGAACTCCAAACGGTTGAGGTCATGCAGATCCCAGCGGATGGAGGCGTCGGATCCGTTGATCTCCAACGTGTACAGGGCCTTGTGGCCGCGCGCGTACCGGGTGGATTCAAAAAGACCGAGCGAGCCATTGTCGAAGTGACAATGGAAGATGCAGGCGTCGTCGATAGTGACTTTCTGTTTCTCGCCAGTGGCGGTGTGGACGCGCTCTTTAATAAACGTCTCGGTCACAGCGGATACATCGTTGATGCTGCCGTTGAGCCAGATGGCGGTGTCGATGCAGTGGGCTAGCAGGTCGCCGGTCACGCCGCTACCGGCCGCTGCGGCGTCGAGACGCCAGAGGCCTTCGCCACCCTGTGGGAGATCGGCACTGATGGTCCAGTCTTGCAGGAAGTTGGCACGGTAATGGAAGATCTGGCCGAGCTTGCCGCTCTCGATGATTTGCTTGGCGAGGGTGACGGCGGGTACTCGGCGGTAGTTGTACCACACGGTGTTGGGGACGCCGGCTTTCTCCACGGCCTCAACCATCGGCATACTTTCCTCGGCAGTGCGGGCCAGCGGTTTTTCGCACAGCACCATCTTGCCGGCTTCGGCGGCAGCGATAGCCACTTCGGCATGTTGATCGTTCGGCGTGCAGATATCGATGGCGTCGATGTCGTCGCGCTTGATCAATTCGCGCCAATCGGTTTCGTAGCTCTCGTAGCCCCACTTTTCAGCGAAGGCCTTGGTCTTGTCTTCGGTGCGACCGCACACGGCCTTGAGCACGGGGCGATGGCCGAGATCGTGAAAGAAGTCGCTGACGCGCTTGTAACCGTTGGAGTGGGTGCGGCCCATGAAGCCGTAGCCCACCAGTCCGATATTGAGGGGTTTCTTTTCGCTCATCGTTTGAATTTTGATTTTAGTTTTGGCCGTGAGCGTCGCGGACGTCGATCATTGCCTTGAGGATGGTGTTCCAAGTGTCAGGGTTCTCTAGGGTGGCGTTGGGGAACATGCAGCCGTCCCAGCAGATGTGCTCGATGCCGCGATCGGAGGCGTCCTTGAGCCAGTAGCTAGCGCAGCGGGTGATGTCCAGTTTGCCGTTGGGATCGTCGGCCGGGCAGTGTTTGCCGGTCTTGTCGTGCGACCCGGCGCCGTGTACTTCGCCGTCGTTTTGAGCGACGTGGAAATCGATGGTCCACGGGCGGAGGGCGTCGGTCATCTTCTCGTAGGCCGGCCAGAATTCCTCTTCGCTATAGCCTTCCTGCAAGAGCGCGTGTTCGGGGGCGTTGTAGCCGAGGGTGTAGAGGTAGGTGTGGGCGAGGTCGGCTTGGAAGCCGAGAGCATCGGGCATGCCGACGCCTTCCAGGACATCGAGCATATCTTTCCAGCTGTGCATGCCGGCCCAGCAGATTTCGCCTTCGGCCGCGAGACGTTCGCCGTGGTCGGCGGCGATCTTAGCGGCTTCCTTGAAGGTGGAAACGATGGTGCCGGTGTTATCCGCGGTATCTTCGCGCCATTTCTCCACGCCAAACTCCGCGGAATCAATGCGGATCACGCCACGCTTGCGGGCGCCGTGTTCGTTGAACACCTTGGCAATGCGGCAGGCCATCTTGACGGCTTCCAGAAATTTGCCGCGCTGTTCTTCTGTGCCCATGGCTGAATCGCCCACGGTGCCGGGCCACACGGGCGCCACCAGCGAGCCGATGTCGAAGCCCTTGCCCTGAATGAGGTCGGCGATACCTTTCAGCTCATCATCGCTGGCCTCAGGGTTGGTGTGGGGCAGAAAGAGGAAGTAATCGATGCCATCATATTTCTGACCATCCACTTCAGCGGCGGCGGTGAGGTCGAGCATGCGCTCGAGGCTGATGGGGGGTTCCTGGCCTTCCTCGTCGCCTTTGCCGACGAGCCCGGGCCACATGGCATTGTGTAATTTCAGTGCGCTCATAAATTGACTGGTTTGTTGAGATGCCCGCCCAATAGACGCAGCAGGGCTGTATCCAAAACAGGCGGAATCGGCGGATAAGTTAACAAGCCCACTCGCGCGTTCAATCCTAAAACGCAGCGGTCCTAGGCGTCGGCCGTTTGTGCGGCGAGTGCTTTTTCGGCTTTTTTGCGGGCGTGCTCGTCGAGGATTTTTTTACGGAGGCGCAGGGTGCTGGGGGTGGCTTCGACGTATTCGTCGGGCGCAATGTATTCCAGCGCTCGCTCGAGGCTGAGTACGAGCGGGGCCTTGAGCATGATGCCCTTGCCGTCGCCTTGGGAACGGATGTTATTGAGATGCTTGGTGCGCACAGGGTTCACTGGCAGGTCGTTGTCGCGCAGGTTTTCGCCGACGATCATGCCTTTGTAGACCTTGTCGCCGGGTACGATCATTAGTTTGCCGCGGTTTTGTAATTGGTCGAGTGCGAAGGCGGTCACATCGCCATCTTCCATGCTCACGAGCATGCCGTTGCGGCGGGAAGGAATCTCGCCAATTTCGGGGGCGTACTCGTGAAAGAGATGGCTCATCAATCCTTCGCCGCGCGTGAGATTGAGCAGTTCTACTTCGAAGCCAATGAGCCCGCGCGTGGGGCCGATGGCCTCGATGGTCATACGATCGCCGACGGGGGCCATGTCGGACACGGTCGCTTTGCGGTTGGCGATGGCTTCCATCACATCGCCCACGGCATCCTCAGGGACTTCTAGATAAATCTTCTCCATCGGCTCCAGCCATTGGCCGGATTCGTCCTGATGCTTCAGCACTTCGGGCCGGCTCACGAGCACCTCGTAGCCTTCGCGCCGCATTTGCTCGACGAGCACGGCGATTTGCATGCTGCCGCGGCCGGTGACGTGAAACACGGTGCTCACGTCAGTTTGGGCAACCTGCACGGAAACATTCGCGCGGCCTTCGCGCTCGAGTCGGTCCCAAATCTGGCGCGCAGTCACCTTCTTGCCGTCCTGCCCAGCGAAAGGGCCGTTGTTGACGGCGAATGCCATCTTGATAGTGGGCGGATCGATGGGCTTGAACGGCAGCGCGGGGCGCTCTGGATTATCCACCAGCGTTTCGCCAATGAGCACATCGGGCAGGCCGCTGATGCCCACGATGTCGCCCGCGTGGGCTTCCTCGATCTGGATTTGTTTCAGGCCTTCAAACTGAAATAGCGCCGTCACCTTGCCGCCGGCCGTTTCGCGGTCGTCCTGCAAACTGTACAGCGGATCGCCGAGGCGAATGGAGCCGCGCCGGATTTTTCCAAATGCAATGCGGCCGAGGTAGTCAGAATAATCCACGTTAGCCACGGCGAGTTGATAGCCATCTCCGACCTCAGCGCGTGGCGCCGGCACATGCTTGAGGATCATCTCGTAGAGCGGCGTCATGTCGCCTCCGAGCTTGTTGGGATCGTGCGTGGCGTAGCCGTCTTTGGCACTGGCATACACGTAGGGGAAATCCAGCTGCTCCTCAGTGGCTTCCAACGCGAAGAAGAGTTCGAGCACCTGATCATGTACCCAGTCCGGCCGAGCGTGGTCGCGATCTATTTTATTGATCACCACAATCGGCCGCGCACCGCTCTCCAGCGCCTTGCGTAGCACAAACCGCGTTTGCGCCTGCGGCCCGTCCTTGGCGTCCACCAGTAACAGCACGCCATCGATCATGCTAAGAGAACGCTCTACTTCGCCGCCGAAATCCGCGTGGCCCGGCGTGTCGACAATGTTGATGTGATGATCGCGATACTGGAACGCCGCGTTCTTGGCCTTGATGGTAATGCCCTTCTCGCGCTCGAGATCCATGGAATCCATAATGCGCTCCTCTTGCACGATCGCTTGGTTGGCGCGGAAGGTGCCCGACTGTTTCAACAGACAATCCACTAGCGTGGTTTTCCCATGATCCACGTGCGCAATTATGGCGATGTTTCGGATATGTTCCATGTGGCCCCCTCCCGGAGAGCCGCGCACTATGCCTATTTGCGGAGGGAAAACAAGAAACTTCAACAACAGATTGTATGGATTTCGGTGGCCACGAATCCGCGAGGGTTTATAGTTCGCACATGAAACTATTCGTGACGTGCTTCTCATTTGCGACATTGTTCCTCAGCAATTTCCTGACGGCGGACAACTGGCCGACTTGGCGTGGGCCAAATGAAAACGGCAGCGCCACTGGGGGCACGTATCCTGTGCAGCTGACCGATGAAGCGAAATGGGAGTGGCGCGTCGCCCTGCCGGGTAAGGGCTGCTCCACGCCGGTGGTATGGGGGGATCACATTGTGGTCACCGCCCCGGTCGATGGACAAGACGCGTTGCTGGCGTATGATTGGAAAGGCAAGGAACGCTGGCGGACCACTTTCGGCAAGGAAAACGCCGGTCGCCACCGGAATGGCTCGGGCAGTAATTCGTCAGCCGTGACGGATGGTCAGGCGTTTTATGTGTTCTTCAAAAGCAAGACACTCGCCGCAGTGGATTTTGCCGGCAAAATTTTATGGCAACAAAACCTGAACACTCTTGGCCGCGATACCTTGTATTGGGATTTCGGCACATCACCGGTGCTCACCGAAAAACACGTGGTGATGGCGCTGATGCGCGAAGGCAATTCCTGGCTGTTGGCGTACGATAAGCAGACCGGCAAGTTGGCTTGGAAGGCGGAGCGCAATTATAAAACCCCGCGCGAAGGCGATCACAGCTACTCTACGCCGTTGGTGATTCAACACGCTGGTCGCGAGGCGTTATTGGTGTGGGGCGCGGAACGCCTGACGGCGCATGATGCGGCTAATGGGAAAATTCTCTGGAGCTGCGCCGGGTTTAATCCGCAAAAGAAAAACAACTGGGTGGTTGTTTCCTCGTTTGTGAAAGTGGGCGACATGGCGGTGGTGCCATACGGTCGCGGCAGCAAACTGGCCGGTATTCGGCTGGGCGGCAAAGGGGATGTAACCGAATCACACCGCGCCTGGGAAACCGACGCCAGTAGTTTTGTGCCCACACCGGCCGCACACGGCGGTCGCGTTTATACCGTGCGAGACCGGGGCGAGGTGTTGTGCACCGATCCCAAAACCGGGCAGACAATCTGGCAGGGCGCTTTGCCGAAAGATCGCGCGAGCTATTACTCCAGCCCATCCATTGGCGATGGCAAACTATATGCCGCCCGCGAAGACGGCACGGTGTATGTGGCGCAGATCGAGGGAGAGTTCAAAGTGCTCTCAGAAAACGTCATGGGCGAACGGATCATTGCCTCGCCCGTCCCGTTAAACAGCCGCTTGCTCCTCCGCGGAGAGAAGCACCTCTACTGTATCAAACCCTAAAGCCGGCCCGATTGCTGTTTGGGATGCTTGGGTCGTGTACGACTGAAGGCTATTTCTCGTCCAATCGGCCGGCGGCCCAGAGCAGTCCGCGGGCGACGTAGCCGAGAAAGACGGGATCCTTGAAGGTTGCGTCCGAGTGGCCGTAGGTCGTGCCGAAGACGCGGGCTTCGCCGTATTGATGGGTCCAGATCACGGTGTGATCCTTACCGTCGCGCTCACTCTTGCTGGTGGCTAGCGTGGTGACGCTCGGAAGCTGTTTCTCCACGATGTACAGCTCGTCTTTCGGAGTCTTCCAATCTTTGGGCATGCCCTTGAGGATGGGGTGGTTCACGAGCTGTTTCACGGGATAATTGGCCTGATGATCGTGTTTCTTGCTGGTGACGCCGAGAAAATCGCGCCAATCATCAAAGGTCGCCGCGCGGTAGGTGTGCATCGCGCAATGGATCACCACCGCCGGCACGCCGGCCTTGTGCGCTTTGGTGATGCTTTGCACGTAAGCCTTGTCGTTGGTGTTGGCGAAACATTCGTTGTGCACCACCACGTCGTAGCCCTTGGCCCAGTTGGGATTCTTGTACAACGGAATCATCGCCTTGGTGCTGCGGCCCCCTTCATTGACGATCTTCCAATCCACCTTCGCGTGCTTCGCCACGCCGGCGATCAGCGCCTGACTCTGGAATACGTAATTGTGGCAGCAACCACCGGTAATCAGGAGTGCCTTGATGGGCTTTTGTTTGTCTTCGGCAAACAAGCTCAATGAGCCGATGGCCAGTAATGTGAGGATTTTAAGGAAACGTTTCATGTGACTAATCGAATTTGCGTTTGCGGTAGTCGCCCATCTCGGGGGCGTCTTTGTTGACCTCAGGGCCAAAGTAGCGCAGGAGGACGAGGGGCTCGGTGGCGCTGGTGTTCTCGAAGGTCACGCCCGCCTTGGCGCCGGCTTCGGTGCAGAAATATTCGTCCTCGGTCAGCTCGTGGAAGCGGATCAGTTTCGGGCTGTTGAGCGGTTGGCCGTTGATCGTGCCTTTGCCCTGCACACAGGTGCCACCCCATGCGCCCTTGTCTGTGATGGTGCACTTGGTGCCGGGATCGACGGTCAATTCCTTGGCGGTAAAGAGCTGCTCTTTCTTGATGCGACCGTAAACGATCCAGCGATCGACATAGCCTTCGCTGCGGGTATCGGCCACGGGGATGGGCTCCAGGTAATGGTTATCCTTGAAGTTCGGATCCACGTTGCCGGCCCAGTCGAGCTGGTCGACAATGAAATCCAGATCCTTGTGCTTGCTCTTGGGCATGTTCTTCACAAGCATGCTCCACGGCACTTCACGGCCTTCCACGAGGTTCTGGTACATGCCGAATACATCACTGCCCCACTGCGGTTCGTAGGTGCAGAGACTGCCCGGCGCGTGCAGCACACAGGGCGGGATGAGCCAGCCGGAGCCGGGCTTGAGGCGGTAGGCTTTGGAGAGATCTAGGATGCCGTTGTCGCCTTTGTTCCAATCCTCCAAGCACTTGCGCACCTGCGCCTTGGTGGTGCCGGGTTCGAGGCCCATGAAGGTGTACGGGAAATTGTTGCCCACGCTGTTGTGTTGCGGCGGAAAATAATAGCTCTCCGGCTTGCCCTCCTGCTTCACCAGCTTGGCCTGCTTGGCGTTCTGGTGCATGTGATGCGGGATGGGGCCCATGTTGTCGAAAAACTTCGAGAACACCGGCCACTTGCCGTACTTGTTCCAAATCCGTTTGCCGATGATATCCGCGCCGCATTCGGCCACTGCATCGCGCAG